>JAXLUD010000020.1:0-3139 GCA_046329655.1 Ferruginibacter sp. | reverse complement strand
AACCAGTGGTGTAATAATATACGAACTGTCTTTTTTGGAAACATATGTCCATACGGCAGTCACAATGGCTGCAGCCGATAAAGAGTAAGTAATAAGGTTTTTATACCGGGATATTGCTGGTTTTTTCTCCCTGATAAACTGGATCATCATGTGTAATCGGTTCTTTTGGTTTTTCGGCAGATATCCGATATCAGTCCGGGTATCTTTTCAAAATCTTTATAGGTGTCCAATACATAATCGCTGTTATGGATATTGAATAGTGTGTTGTCGTACTCATCTGGCAGATCAAAAAGCAAAATAACCCTGGTGGCTTCACTGCATGATTTTATTTTTTGCAGTAATGCTGCCGAACGGGTGTTTGCAAACCGAAAATGCAGTATCGCCAAACCGGGCTTATGGGCAACCACCAGGTCTATGGCTTCAAATTCACCGGTGGCTTTGTAAAAATTCCGCATTTCCTCACTCCCTTCCGCTAATTCAACTAACCGGTCTGAAATTTGACCCGATTCGTCGTACAATAAAACCACCATGCGGGTATTTTTACACATCAAAGAACCGCATTATTCACATAATAAAAAATAGCAACAGGTTTAAATTTCAATAGTAGTTATTGGCAACGGGCGTAGTATGTTTTCTACAGATTTTTAATATGAAAATTGTTTTAGCAACCTTGTAATTGAGCTGAGAATCATCCGTCTAAATCAGAAATGATATGATGGTTGATGGCATAACGGGTGAGGTCTGAATTGGTGGAGAGCCCGAGTTTTTCCATGATCCTGCTGCGGTGGGTGCTTACGGTGGTAAGTGCCACAGACAAGGTTTCGGCAATTTGCGTGATTGTTTTGCCAGAAGCCAGCAGTTTAAATATCTCAAACTCCCGGTTGGAGAGAATTTCATGCGGGGCTTTATCGGGTGTTCCAAACAGCAGTTTTTCTGCTATTTCAGGAGTGATATATTTTTTGCCCTGTGAAATTCGTTTAATGGCATTAATGAGTTCATACGGTGCCGCATTTTTATTGAGATAACCTGCTGCACCCGCCTTTAATGAACGGATGGCATACAGGTCTTCTGCATAAATACTTAAAATCAGCACCGGAATATGCGGCTTGATGAGCTTTATCTGCTCCAGTGCCTGGAGTCCGCTTTGTCCCGGCATATCGAGATCAGAAATGATCAGGTCCCAGTCGGCAAGACTAACCTCCTTCACAAGCGAACTGCCGTCGTTTACTTCTTTGATTTCTGCAACAGGATATTCATCCTTTAAAATTTGAATCAGACCCAGTCTTACAAAACTATGGTCATCAGCGAGCAGGATTCTTTTCATAAACATTTGTTTTTCTATTAACTAAACAGGTATTTTAACGGTTATTACGGTGCCATTACCCGGCGAAGAAGAAAGTTCGAAAACACCCCTCAGTGCAGTTACCCTTTCTTTTAAACCAATAATGCCAAATGTAAAATTATTTTTCAATGTGTCTGGATCAAATCCCTTCCCATCATCTTTGATAGAAAGGCATACAAACCCGTTTTCGCAGGTAAGGCTGCCCCAAACATTACCGGCAGCGGCATGTTTTGTAATGTTGGTCAGCGCTTCCTGGTATACCCTGAAAATGCAGATGGATATATTTTCATCTGCTTTTATAATGCTTTCGGTACTGGTAAATGTTACCGGGATACCGGTATTGGATGAAAACTGCCTTCCCAGCCATTGCAATGCTTCAACAAGACCATAATCATCCAGCACCCCCATCCTGAGTTCCTTTAAAATATGACGCACAGAAAGATTACTTGAATCCAGCAGCCCGATGATATTTTTCAGCTTGTTTTTAATAACTCCGTTTTCATCAGATGTATTTTTATCCATCCAGGCCACATCCATTTTAATGGCAGTAAGCTGTTGTCCCAGTTCATCGTGAATCTCCCTGGCAATTCTTTTACGTTCTTCCTCCCTTACCTGCTGCAGGTGGCTGGTGAGCAGCCGCAACTGTTCATTTGTTTGCCGCACTTCTTCCTGTGCCTTCAGTCTTTCAGAAATATCAAAGCCAATGCCGAGCAAACTTGGTTTGCCTTCATAGTCGATCAGCTTCCCGGTAAGGAAATAAGGAAAACGGTCACCGGTTTTGGTGCTCACCATGATCTCGGCCTTTTCTTCACCGGTAACAAACACGTTTTTGATCTTATCTGTAATGTCAAGGTGATCATCCGGGCTGAAAAATTCCAGCGGGTGCATTTTTTCAATTTCTGTGGAAGAATAACCGGTACGTTCCTCAAAGTTCCTGTTCCAGCGGATGAATTTCCAGTCGTACGAATAGAGGTAAAATACGCCGGGCAAACTGTTGATGATGGAATCGGAGAGGTTTTTTTCCTTGAGTATTTCATTGTTGGCCCTTACCCTGTCTGAGATATCCCTTATTAAAATAATGGTGCGCTGCTCGCCCTGTGAATCGGTGAAAATGGAGGAGCTGATCTCTGCGGGGAAAAGGCTGCCGTCTTTTCTTTTTTGCATGAGTTCTTTCCGGGTTCTTCCGGTTTGTTTTCTTTCTTCCAGGAAATCATCCAAACTGGAATCATTGGGGTCAAAGAGGGCCGATCTTCCGGCGGCACATAATTCTTCTTCGGAGCGTCCGTAAATATAACAGGCAGCCGGGTTGGCCGCATAGATGGCCCCATCCGGGGCGCCCAGTAAAATACCGTCCATGCTGTTTTCGAAAAATGCACGGTACCTGGCTTCGCTGTCTTTGATGATTTTGTCTGCTTTTTTTCTTTCGGAAATATCCCGTACAAATACCAGCAGCCTGCCATCAGACAACAATTTGGCGGTTATCTCAATATCAAGCACCGATCCATCCCTTCTTTTCATCAGCCTTTCTGTAACAACTGTTTTGCCGGCCCGGAGCTCTTCAAAGTGATAGGGATTTTTTTTGAGGTCCTCCATCAGGGCAAAATCAGAAAAGTTTTTTTGCTGTAACTCTTCCACGGTAAACTGCGAAAGCCTGGCGGCACTGCTGTTAACCGTAATAAATTGCCCGTTGACATCCGCAATAAAAATTGCATCTGAAGCCTGGTCCACCAGGGTACGGTATTTTTGTTCGCTTTCAAGCAGCGCTACGGTACTGTAATCTTTTTCTATCGCGATCTT
>JAXLUD010000002.1:0-491264 GCA_046329655.1 Ferruginibacter sp. | reverse complement strand
AGTAATACGCAAGGCGGGTGCCATTGGGATACAGCAAAAGTTTTGTTGTGTTATTTTTAACAATGTACTGCATTTGCAGGATTTCACGCAAAGGGGCTGAGGAGCAACGCCGCTATGTTTCTTTGTGTACTATGTGTCTATGTGGTTAAGTTTCACGCAACGGCGCAATGTTTTCTTTGTGACGCTGTGCCGCCGTGAGCAAATCTCTCAAGCAGCCTTTATCTTGAATAATACCGCCACAACAAGGCCGACAGTTTTTTTGCCAAAACCCAGGCTTCATTGTCATCTCCCCAGCTTTTGTCTGTATTGTTTTTGGTGAAGATGCTGAAGATATAGGGCCGCTTTGCCATTACCAGCAGCACTTCGCTCCGGCTGGCATCCACACAACCATTTTTACTGGCCACAAAAATATCCGGCGGTATTTGTGAGATGGCCTGTTCATCCCAGTAATTACGCCCCAGTAAACGGATCATTTTTTTACAGATACTGTCGCTGATGATTTCCCCTTTGTAAATTTTTTCCAGCAGGGCGGCCATTTCACGGGGCGTGGTTTGTCCCCACCCGTACTGCGTGCGGTTATTCTCCCTGCCCAGGGTCCTGGAGTTGACCCTTGTTTTTTCCAACCCGGCATTTGACAGCAGTTCATTAATACGCACACCCGTACCGGCCAGTTTTTGCAACCAGAGGCTGGCGCTGTTATCACTGGTGGTGAGCATCAGCATGATGAGTTTTGCCAGTTCGATCTTTGCGCTGTCTTTCAGGTTGGCGGTTACATCAAAATCACTGTAAGCAAGTGAATCGCGGTATACCATGTTCTGGTGGTATTCAAATTCACCCTGGCTGATCTTATCCATGATGCCAATAAGAATGGGAATCTTTACAATACTGGCCGTGGGAAAAACGGTATCCGCATTAATGGCCACCACTTTATTGTTGTGCAGGTTCTTTATATACACACCCACATCACCCTTGAATCCGTTAAGCAATGCAGCTACTTCCCTGTATAATTTTTTGTCGGTTTTTTGTGCCGCGGCAAATAAAAACAAACAAGCGGCACAGCAACATAAAAAAAGCTTTTTCATCCGGGAAAATTAAAATTAAATCTGCCCAAATAAAAAAGCATTTTGAAAAAACCGTTTTATAAAGCTGCTGCTTCCTTTTTCATTTCCTTGTCCAGCACAAATGTGCCAAAAGGCAGCACCGATGCCAGCATGGCTTTTACCAGCCAGCTGAATGGCTTTTTAAAACTGCTGAAAACTTCAAAAGCCATGTAAATAAAGGCTACAAACAGCACACCATGTGCCCAGCCAAATACCTTTACGGCCTGCGGAAAATCAAATGCATATTTGAGCGGCATCGCAATGCCCAGCAATATTAAAAAGGATACGCCTTCTGCAAGCGCAATGAACCTGAAACGGTTCAGCGTTTTTTTCAGTTGTTCGTTTTGCATTTCTGTCTGTATAATTCTAATAAGTGATCACCTGTTCAACAATCGATGCCGGCATCTCCCTCCATTCGTACTGCTGGTTGCGCAGCTGCGGTTCAAAACCCGCCTCCCTGATACTTTGCTGTATGGTGGTGCTGGTAAACCGGTGTGGGGCACCGGCTGCGCTTACCACGTTCTCTTCAATCATGATGCTGCCAAAATCATTGGCCCCCGCATGCAGGCATATTTGCGCCACCTGTTTACCCACGGTAAGCCAGCTGGCCTGTATGTTTTTTACATTCGGCAGCATGATACGGCTCAACGCAATCATGCGGATATATTCTTCGGCCGTGGTAAGGTTATGCACGCCGCGTATTTTGGCCAGCAGGGTATCCACGTCCTGGAAGGTCCATGGAATAAATGCCAGGAATCCTTTGGCATTTTCGGGTTTGCGGCTTTGCACTTCGCGGATCTTTACCAGGTGCTCAAAACGTTCCTGCAATGTTTCCACATGCCCGAACATCATGGTGGCGCTGGTGGTAATATTGAGTTTGTGTGCTTCATGCATAATATCCAGCCATTCCTGCGCTCCGCATTTTCCCTTGCTGATCAGTCTGCGCACGCGGTCGGTAAGAATTTCGGCACCGGCACCAGGCAGACTGTCCATCCCCGCTTCCTTCAGCGCTTTCAGCACTTCATGGTGGGTGCTTTTTTCAAGCTTGGTGATATGTGCCACTTCCGGGGGACCGAGGGTATGAAGCTTAACATCCGGGTAAAGGCTTTTCAGCTCGCTGAAAAGGTCTGTATAAAATTTCAAACCCAGTTCGGGATGATGGCCACCCTGCAGCAGCAACTGATCGCCGCCGTATTTGATGGTTTCATCAATTTTCTTCTTATAGGTTTCGATATCCGTTATATAAGCCTCTTCATGACCCGGCACGCGGTAAAAATTACAAAACTTGCAATTGGCAATACACACATTGGTGGTATTCACATTGCGGTCTATCTGCCAGGTTACTTTTCCGTGCGGCACCTGTTTCCTGCGCAGCTCATTTGCCACATACATCAGGTCGGCCAGTGCAGCATTTTCAAACAAAAACATGCCTTCCTCCACAGTAAGAAATTCAAACTGCAGCGCCTTTTGGTATAAATCGTTCAGTTCCATGATCGCCTTTTATGTAATAAACAACAAAAGTACATCCATTCGGTTGTATATTTAACTAATTGCTGCTGTATGCGTAAGGCCTGTTGTATATTATTGTTTTTTACATGCTTTATCTCCTCTGGATCATTTTCGCAGGAAATTCTGATAGAACCCGGCGCACAGCTGATTTCCCGTTTTTCCTTCCGGCAGTTCAGCGGCGGTGTGATGATGGTAAAAGCCCGTTTTGAAAACATTCCCGATTCATTGAATTTTATTTTAGATACCGGCAGCGGCGGTATCTCCCTCGATTCATCCACCTGCAACGAGTTCAATATTCCCCTTACCGCCACCGATACCACCATTGCCGGCATCGGCGGTGTGCGGAAAGTGGCTTTTGTATTTGACAAAACACTGCAACTGCCCGGTCTGGAGATCAAACATCTCAACTTTCATGTAAACAATTACGAAGTGCTTACCAGTGTATATGGCGAAAAAGTGGATGGCATTATCGGTTACAGTTTCTTCAGCCGCTATATTGTAGGCATCAACTTCGACAGCACCATGATTGAAGTATATAAACCCGGTAAGTTCAGTTATCCCAGGGGCGGTACCATGCTTCATCCCGCATTTACATCTATTCCCATACAATGGGCCCGCATAAAGGAAAGCAGCAAGCTTGGTTACAATTTTTATTTTGACACAGGCGCCGGACTCTGCTTGTTGCTGAGCGACCGTTTTGCAACAGACAGCAGCATCCTGCTTTCACGGAGAAGACCGGTTACCACACAGGCACAGGGCATGGGCGGCAAACTGCAAATGCGTTTAACCGTTATCAAGGAATTCAGGCTGGGACCTTACCGTTTTCACCAGGTACCCACTTACCTGTATGATGATGTGTACAATGTTACTACCTATCCCTTTACCGGCGGACTGATTGGCAACGACCTTTTACGCCGCTTCAACCTGGTGCTTAATTATCCGAAAAGAGAGATTCACCTGCTGCCCAATTCGCATTTTAAAGATCCTTTTGATTATGCATATACCGGCCTGGGCATTTATTATACCGATGGAAAAATAATGGTGGAAGATGTGATCGAAGGTTCGCCGGCTGATAAGGCAAAATTTATGGTGGGGGATGAAGTGTTTGCTGTGGGCACCAATTTTTCACACAATATCACGGCTTATAAAAACATTTTGCAAACACCCGACGAAACAATCAAAGTGGTGGTAGTGCGTAACAAACAGTTTATGCAGCTCACCCTTCGTACCAAAAGCATTAAATAAGCTGCAGCAAACAAGCAGGCGCTTCCCTTAACTTTGCAGCATGATCCAATTTGAAAAGTTTACACTGGCCAACGGACTCAAAGTGCTGGTGCATGAAGACAAAAGCACGCCCATGGCTGTGGTGAATGTGATTTATGATGTGGGCGCCCGTGATGAAGACCCCGGAAAAACCGGTTTTGCACACCTGTTTGAACACCTGATGTTTGGCGGAAGCATCCATATTCCCTCTTACGATGAACCCCTGCAAATGGCCGGAGGCGAAAACAATGCATTTACCACCAACGACCTTACCAATTATTACTGCCAGTTACCGGCAGAAAATATCGAGACCGCATTCTGGCTCGAAAGCGACCGCATGCTCTCGCTCGCCTTCAGCAAAAAAAGCCTGGAAGTGCAGCGCAAAGTGGTGAGTGAGGAGTTTAAGGAACATTATATTAACAAGCCTTATGGTGATGTGTGGAATATCATGCGGGAGCTGGCCTATACCCGGCATCCTTACCGCTGGATGACCATTGGCAAAGAACTCAGTCATATTGAAAATGCCACACTCGAAGATGTAAAAGCATTTTTCTTTAAACACTATACTCCGCTCAATGCCATTTTGGTGGTGGCAGGAAATATTACTGTGCAGCAGGTGAAGGAACTGGCCGAAAAATGGTTTGGCCCCATTCCCGCCGGTGAAAAATATGTACGCAACCTCCCGCAGGAGCCAAAGCAAACCGCCCCAAGGTTTAAGGAAGTAATAGCGAATGTGCCGCTGGATGCCTTGTATAAATGCTGGCATATTTATTCCCGTACCGACCAGCGGTATTATGTGGCCGATCTTATTACAGAAATTCTGGGTGGCGGCGCTTCTTCCCGGTTGTTTCAAATACTGGTGAAGGAGAAAAAACTGTTCAGCAATATCGACTGTTACCATATGGGCAGTACCGACACCGGTTTACTTACCATTGAAGGCAAGCTGGTAAAAGGCGTGAATATAAAAGATGCCGAAGCGGCCCTGGATAAAGTGCTGCAGCAGCTGGTGGCAGAAGGTGTGAGTGAAAAAGAACTGGAAAAAGTAAAGAACAAAACCGAAAGCATGATGGCATTTGAAGACATGAGCGTGATGAACCGGGCCACCAGTATTGCCATGTACGAACTGCTGGGTGATGCCAACCTGATCAATACCGAACTGCAGCGCTACCAGGAAGTAAGTGCCGCTGCATTGCAGCAGGAATGTGAAATCATCTTTAATAAAAATAACAGCAACACGCTGTATTATCTTTCCGGTAAAAACTAATGAAACACCACGCAGAAGAAAAACATCCCAAGCAGGATTTCCAGGTGGAGCGCATTGCTTTTTTCAGCGATGCGGTTTATGCCATTGCCGTTACTTTACTGGTGATAGAGTTCAGGCCGCCGCACATTGAAAAGGGGGAAAGCGTTGCCGAAATATGGCAAAAAGTGCTTGATATGAAATATCTTTTTGGCGCCGTGGTATTCAGCTTTATCCTTATCATCAATTACTGGATGAGACACCACCTGTTGTTCAAACACATTCATAATTACAACAGGCAGATTGTAATTGCCAATATGGCCACGCTCTTTCCCATTATATTCTTTCCCTTCAGCAATGCCTTTTTTTACGAGGGGTACCATTTGAGCAACGAAGCGATGGTGGTACCATTCCGGCTTACCCTGCTGAATAATATCCTTGCAGGCGTTTCCATGTATTATTTTTACTGGCTGGTGATGAAGAAACATAAAGAGTTCTCTTACCCGATGCCCGCTGAGGAAAGGAAAGAGTTTGAAGGAAAACTGATCGTGATGGCCATCAGTTTCTCACTGGTGCTCCTGCTTTCTTTTATTTCGCTGGAAGCTTCTGTCTGGGGTGTGCTTCCCATGGGAGTTTACAATTTGTATACAAAGTATTTTTCAAAAAAGAAATCAACCCTAAAAAAACATGCTTAACAGAACCGTGGCGCCGCCAATAAAAGATGCGGTTGAATTTGACCTTCAGTTAAAGCCCTATACACATTTTACATTAAGCAATGGACTGCCCGTTTATTGCGTGGATGCCGGTGCAGAAGAAGTGCTGCAGGTGGAACTGGTATTTTATGCCGGCAACTGGTTTGAGAAACAGAAAGGGGTGGCCGCCGCCGCCAATTTCCTGCTCAAGAACGGCACAAGCACCAAAACGGCTTTTGAAATAAACGAAGCCTTTGAATATTATGGCGCCCATTGCAACCGGGCCTGTTATAATGAAACGTCCGTAATTAACCTCTCGCTCCTGAGCAAACATGTGCACAAACTGCTGCCGGTGATTAAAGAAATGATCACCGATGCTGCATTTACTGAAGAGGAGCTGGCCACCTATAAACAAAACAGCCGGCAGCGGCTGAGTGTAAACCTGAAGAAATGTGATTTTGTGGCGGGGCGCCTGATCGATGCCTATGTTTATGGCGAACAGCATCCTTATGGTGTGTACACCCATGCGGAAGATATTGACGCATTGAATACGGATGTGATCAGGGACTTTTATAAAAACTATTACCTCAATGGCAGCTGTATCATTTTCGTGAGCGGCAAGCCGCCGGCCAATATCAGGGAGCTGCTGGAAGAGAATTTTGGCGCACTCAGTCTCGCGGCACAGAAACATCAACCGCATCCGATACCGGTTTTACCTGCCGTAGAAAAAAAATACCGCATACAAAATGATCCCGAGGGGGTGCAGGGTGCCATCAGGCTGGCCCGTTCTTTTCCCAACCGCCATCACCCCGATTTTATGAAAGTGATGGTGCTGAATACATTGTTTGGTGGTTATTTCGGCAGCCGCCTCATGAGCAATATCCGTGAGGAAAAAGGGTATACTTACGGGATACACAGTTTTGTACAAAATCACCTGGGCAATACCGCATGGCTTATCAGCACCGAAGCCGGTAAAGATGTTTGTGAAGCCACGATCGAAGAAATTTATAAAGAGATGAAACTGCTGCGGGAAGAACTGGTGGATGAAGAGGAGCTGCTGACCGTACGCAATTATTTAATCGGCACCATACTGGGCGATCTCGACGGACCCTTTCATATCATGGGCCGCTGGAAAAACATTGTACTGAACGGGCTCACAGAAAGTTATTTTTACGATTCGGTGAAGATGATCAAAAACATTTCAGCGGAAGAAATAAGGGAGCTTGCCAATAAATACCTGGTACCGGAGGATTTTTATGAACTGGTGGTGATATAAAACGACCTGTAGTTATTTTTCGTCTTTTTAAAAAATTGCTTAAATAATGTTTGTTTTTACAAACTAGTTGTAACTTAACATAACGGTTAAGGAAAATGCATTGCAAAACGGTTGTTTCCTTATGACTGGTTTAAACATGAGATGATGCAAAAATGGTTGCTTAAAATCCTGGTTTGTGCGGTGAATGTTTTTATCCTCGCTTATATCCTTCCCGGCATTTACATTAAAGATATGTTCACGGCGCTCATTGTTGCGGTAGTGCTTTCTTTCCTGGATGCCATTATAAAACCCCTGCTGATTTTACTTACCTTACCCGCTACCATACTTACCCTGGGATTGTTCCTTTTTGTGATCAATGCCTGTATTATTTTGCTGGATGCGCATTTTGTGGGCGGGTTTAAAGTGGACAGTTTCTGGTATGCACTCCTTTTCAGCATACTATTATCGTTCTTTAATTCGTTTATACATAAAAAGGCCTGGCCCGACGAAAAGAAAAACACCACCACGTACTAACCCATCTTTCATACACTAAAAGAGTCCTGCTAAAAACAGGACTCTTTGCTTTAGTTTCCGGTACGATATGTTCAAGCACGAATTAACCTAAGAGTGAATTTAAGTGAAACAACCACATAGACACATAGTACACAAAGAAACATTGCGGCTTTGCCTCTTAGCGGCTTTGCGTGAAACTTAACCACATAGACACATAGTGCATGAAGAAAATATGCGGCTTTGCGTGAAAACTTCCGCATAAAGAACTTACCTGCTTACTCCACCCGCATATTATACCGCTTCACCTGTTCCCGGATCATTTTCTCCACTTCGGTTTCCAGTGTTTGCGCTGTCTTGCTGCTGGCACGTTTGGCTTTTTCTGCAGCGATGTAGGCATCCCGTTTCGTATTCAGTT
Source organism: Ferruginibacter sp. (assembly GCA_046329655.1). Lineage (GTDB taxonomy): Bacteria > Bacteroidota > Bacteroidia > Chitinophagales > Chitinophagaceae > Ferruginibacter. The sequence continues at coordinate 483,277 of JAXLUD010000002.1, read as the reverse complement.
CTGCAATTTCTTTTTGTGCAGCACCCCGTTCCCTTGCTTTTTGTTCCACCACTTTTTTAATTTCTTCTTTGCTTTTATTTTTTAAACTGTCGGGCAGTGCTGATCTTTCCATTTTATCTAGTGCTGCTGCGCCTTCTTTGTCCACGGCATCCACCAAATCCCACTCCGCATTTTTATACACTTTGGCATTGCTCTTTGTTTTGATCCGTTTTATCTGCGCCTCCTTGCTGAAACTGGTATTGGCCACATCCATCTTTGCCTGCTTGGCCTGTGCGGCATATCCCACCACCGTATAATTGAGATAGGTATTATTCAGCGAGCCGTTCAGCGTGATCAGCAAACTGTCGTAAGGCGTGGGGATCTCTTCATTCTTCACATCCTGGTTGATATTGGTATAACTGCCGCTGCCGCATTCTGCATTCAGGTTCCAGTGTTCCTGTATGCCCTGCAGCCTGTCGCCGCAGTAAATGGTATTTACGATCACGCCCTTTTGTTTGGCTTTATTGCAGGCTTCGGTATATTTCACATCGCCCTGTAAAAAATCTTCGTTGCCCGCAATAAAGATCACTTTGTAATTATCGGGTGAGGGATCCCACTGCAGCTCATCGATACTGCTTTTAATCACATGCCCGCAATATTCATCACCACCCATGGTGGTCAGGCTGAACAGGTTTTCGCTCAGTGAATCAAGACTGGTGATAAAACTGTTGATGCGTTTTACATAACCCTGCTTTAGATCATTGCTGCTGCGGCCGTATTCGTACAGTGCAATTTCAATTTGCGGAACGGCATCGCCGGGGCATTTTACTTTTCCCATGGTGTTCACCATATTCCACAGCTGCGCCCTGGCCTGGTCGATCAGCCCGTCCATACTGTTGCTCACATCCAGTAAAATCGCAGCCTGTATTTTAGGTGTTACCGGTGGTTTTTGCGTGATTGACTTTTTATCAGGATTGGTTAATGCCAGGAGAGCGGCAGATGCGGTAAGCGTTACGGTCAGTGCAAGGGTTTTGAATGCTATCATAAACAGAATTTGAAACAAGATGCAAACACAAACCGCTTTGCACAAGAGCTGATACCTGTTTTTGAAATCTTTTAACAAAGTTTCTCACAAAGGCACTAAGACACAATGTTTTAAATTCTTTCTCTTTTTTTTTTGATAAAAAAGAGTTAACAAATAAATCAAACACTCTTTAAAATTTTATCCCTTCTTTTTTTCTTGATAAAAAAAGAAGCAAAAAAATCAAGGCTAAACGAATGCCTCCGGCCGTTTAGCCGGCCAGCGCCACGCGAGCACACTGCTTTTTCTCGTACAACAAGAACGAATGTTCCATATCGCCCGGAGCAATTGTTACTGCAATAGCTTCAATTTCGTTGGCAAGGCACTCCAATTAATTGGCCGCAACCCAACAAGTAACGGACCACAGTGTTAGCAGTATTTGGAAATGGAGACCATGGCAGGTATTTACTTCAAACATTAAAACTAAATCTGATGAAGCAAAATGATACGAACCAAAGATCAGCATTACCACTGCTGAAGTCACAGTAGCACCAAAGCTTCATCAGGGAACCAGCCGGCAAAGGGGGTGTAATCCTTTGCCGGGGTCTTTTTTTGTTACTTTTTTGGACAAGCAAAAAAGTAAATATTAACCCTGTAAAGGCTTACAATTATTTAAAAACTCTCCCCCCAACAAAACCAACTTATCTCCTAACTTTGTTCATCTCACAACAACGATTATGCATTTCGATTCCAAAGGCCTGCCAGCCGGTACACTCATCCATTTATACAAACAGCTTTTACTGCCCCGAATGATCGAGGAAAAAATGCTGGTGCTGCTGCGGCAGGGAAAGATCAGCAAATGGTTCAGCGGCATCGGCCAGGAAGCCATCAGCGTGGGCGTAACACAGGCCATGCAGCAAGACGAATGGATCATGCCCCTGCACCGCAACCTCGGGGTGTTTACCGGAAGAAACATGCCGCTGCATAAATTATTCATGCAATGGCAGGGCAATAAAGAGGGCTACAGCAAAGGACGGGAAAGAAGTTTTCATTTTGGCAGTAAAGAACATCATGTATGTGGTATGATATCGCATCTCGGTCCGCAACTGGCGATAGCCGATGGCGTGGCGCTGGCCTATAAATTAAATTCAGCACAAAAAGTATCCGTGGCCTTCAGCGGCGACGGCGGCACCAGCGAAGGTGATTTTCATGAAGCGTTAAACGTGGCAGCTGTATGGGACCTGCCCGTGATTTTTATTATAGAAAACAACGGCTATGGTTTAAGTACACCGGTAAATGAACAATACCGCTGTTTTAGTTTGGTGGATAAAGCCAGGGGCTACGGGATGGAAGGCGTACGCATTGACGGCAATAATATTTTGGAAGTGTACGACACCATTAAAGGTGTGCGTGACTACTGCATCCAAAACCAAAAACCTTATTTGATCGAGTGTATGACCTTCCGCATGCGGGGGCATGAAGAAGCCAGCGGTGTAAAATATGTGCCGCCCGAATTGTTCGAACTCTGGCAAAAGAAGGATCCTGTAAAACAGTACGAAGCGTTTTTGCAGGAACAGGCTGTTTTATCGGCTGCGGATATTGAAAAGATAAAGTCTGAAACAAAAGATTATATCGAAAGCGAACTCGCAATAGCGTACAATGCAGCTTCTTTAACGCCGGATACTAATGAAGAAGTAGCAGATGTTTATGCACGGGTGGTGAATGGTGAATGGTCAATGGTGAATAAAGAGCCTTTGGGTGGTGGTCAGTCGTCCGTCGCCGGTCGCCCGCAATCATCAAAGCGCTTTCCCTCCGCATCGCCTGCTGCCGTACATCGTACACCGTACACCGAACAAAGATTTGTTGATGCCATCCAGTCCGCCCTCCGCCTCTCCATGCAAACCCATCCCAACCTCATCCTCATGGGGCAGGACATTGCCGAATACGGCGGCGCCTTTAAAATAACCGAAGGTTTTATGCAGGAGTTTGGCAAGACCCGCGTGCGCAACACACCCTTGTGCGAAAGCGCCATTGTGGGCAGTGCACTCGGTTTAAGCCTGGAAGGTTACAAGAGTATGATGGAAATGCAGTTTGCCGATTTTGTAACCGTGGGCTTTAACCAGATCGTAAACAACCTTGCCAAGATACATTACCGCTGGGGGCAAAATGCCGATGTGGTCATCCGCATGCCAACTGGTGGCGGTGTGGGTGCCGGGCCCTTTCACTCTCAAAGCAACGAAGCCTGGTTTGTGCACACGCCCGGACTAAAAGTGGTGTACCCCAGCACCCCCGAAGATGCCAAAGGCCTTCTTATAGCCGCCATCAATGACCCTAATCCCGTGCTGTATTTTGAGCACAAGGCTTTATACCGCAGCATCAGCGGCCCCGTGCCCGAAGGTTATTACGAAACCGAAATTGGCAAAGCAAAAATTGTAACCGAAGGCACAGACATTACTATTATTACCTACGGCGCCGGCGTGCATTGGGCGCTGGACTATGCAAAGAACCACCCGCAATACTCCATTTATATTTTAGACTTACGCAGCCTGCTGCCCTTAGATTACGATGCCATTGCAGCAGCTGTGGCCGCCACCGGCAAAGTGCTCATCCTCCACGAAGACAGCCTCACCGGCGGCATTGGCGGCGAAGTGGCCGCCTGGATTGCCGAACACTGCTTTACTTATTTAGACGCCCCCGTACTCCGCTGCGCTTCTTTAGACACACCCATACCCTTTAACCTGGAGCTGGAGAAAAATTTTATGGCTTATAGCAGGTTGGGGGAGATGGTGGGGAGGTTGATGGGGTATTAAATTTTGTAACCAGCTATGGTAATGCTGTTAAGCATTGTTGCGTCGCACTCTTATACGGCATATCTTTGTTGAACTCTTATCGAAGCGGAGGGCATTCGTTTCATTTTTATTTTATCGGGTATTAATTTTTATTGTGGTATTTATGGCTCAAAACACAATGCTTGAATATGGCGAATTTGTCGATAATTTAAAAGTCGAACTAAACTCCTATAAAAACACTCCGGAAAAAAAATGGAAGGAGACAGCCAGCCGCTATGTAAATGGGTTTGCTGCTGAAGAACTGCGTCGCCTTGTAAGCCTCGAGAAAAGACGAAATGACGGCGTTTTTTTCACGGATAGTTTGCTTGCTGAAAAAGTTTTAGAATTACTAAAACCTTCGTTTAATGAGCACTCTATAATTTATGATGCTGCGTGCGGAACTTGTAACCTCCTTATTGCTGCAGCTAATTACCTTAATAAAAAAAATATCAAACAGCTTAGTAAAAATTATCTTCTAGGCACTGATATTCATGCTGAATTTGTAGAGGCGGCCAAACTTCGGTTGCTGATGAATAATTTACTGATGCTACCAAATAAAACCAGTAATGTAACAGCTCAAAAGAAAGGATACTCTATAAAACAAAAAAACGGGTTAGTGTCCAATAAATTTTATAAAGCCGCAACACATATTTTTATAAATCCTCCTTTCGACCAAGAGAAGATAACGGAAAAACTAGATTGGGCGTCTGGTAAAGTTTCAATGGCGGCTGTGTTTATGGAGAAAGCTATTTTATTTGCAAACCCGGGTACTACTATTATGGCAATTCTCCCTGATGTTTTAAGAAGCGGCACCCGTTATCAGAAATGGAGAGATATGGTAGATCGATACTGTAGTGTAGAAAAACAAATACTACTTGGGCAATTTGATGAACATGCGGATGTAGATGTGTACGCTACTAAACTGGTAAAGAGAAAAGAACCCTTAAAAAATAAATCAACAGTTGTTATTACAGGAGTAACTAATAATAGCGACTCACCAAAAACCCTTAGTGATATTTTTGATATTTGTGTTGGCCCTGTTGTTGACTACAGAGATGAGGACAATGGTCCATTAAGGCCTTATGTAGTTAGCCGAGGCCTAGAAAGCTGGTCGATACAGACAGAGTTAGCAATAACTCGAAAACATTTAGGTAAAAGTTTTACAGGGCCGTTTGTAGTAATTAAAAGGACCTCTCGGGCTACTGATGAATACCGAGCAATGGCAACTATAGTTAACTTGCCGAAACCTGTTTATGTAGACAACCACCTAATTATTCTACAACCTAAATCGAATACCTTGGCACAATGCCAATTAGCAATTAAAATATTGAAAGATAAAAGAACCAATGATTGGATAAATGAAAAAATTAGGTGTAGGCATTTGACCGTTAGAGTAGTTTCTAAAATCCCAATATTTTGAATATTCTTTTATAAAAAACAGCCTCTTTCTTAGGATAATATCAAAAAATCTACGTTTCATTGCTCTGCTCTCAAGTATCGCTTATAGTTATTGTATTTCATGCCTATTTCTACGAAAAGAGCTTTAGCCTCATTATTATCGGTTGCCTCAATAAGTTCTTGAAGCTGGAACATTTTTTGTTCCAATTGTTCTAGCATCCAAATAATTCCATATCTTTTCAAGAAAAGTTTTAGCTTACTGTGCATATATTTTGCTGAGTCAGACTCCTCTTTTGGGAAAATATTACCAAGGCCATCCCTATAAAAATGTTGATTATAGTCAACATCACAAGGGTCAAGATAGCTTCCTATATCATTGCTTTTTGCACGGTTTACGTAAGAACAGGTGTAAACTAAATTTGCATATTTAAGTTCAAGTTCGGGGAATTTTGAGACTGGCTTGAAATGGTCAATCTGAAAATTTTTTTTCCCTCCAAACCAAAATTGATGACAGTCTGTATAACCACATCGTTGATTAAAGTCCATTTCAAGGAAATCCTTATAATTCCGATAGTTGGGTAAATCGTCGCCTAAATAAGAGCGTTGAGGGGTTTTATTTCTAAATGGCAAAGGATTCATCATTTTTTTTCAAGTTTCTTAGCCAATTCATCTACTTTTTTTAGTAGGTCTCCTAATTTATCCTCCTCGGAAGCGTTTTTTATTTTATCGGGTATAATAATTTTTTTATCCAAAGATTTTTCAATTAAAGAATCTAGTTCAGCTATTTCTTTTTCCTCTTGGGCATCTAGCTTGGCTGTTTTCCCCTTCTCAATTAAATTTAACAAACGCTTTTCTGCCTCATCTAGTTTATTGTAATATTTTTCTATTTGTGTTTTTACTCTTTCAAGAAATTTTTCGCCATTTGCCATTTCACTTTTCTCATAAACAATATTTACATCTTCACCTTGAGAAACAGCATCATCTTCATAACTTGTAAGAATAAAAACCGGAAACATTTCTCTTGCTTCAAGTATTAAGCTAACAATATCTGCCCCTGTGTAGTGAATTGTTTCATTTTGTTCAGATAAATCAAAATCTGCAATCACAGCATCCACGTGGCTTTCTAAAATATTAGATACGGTAACTTCCTTTATCCTATTTGGCTTAAATGCTGTAACATCAAAATAATTTCTGGCAAACCGCTGAAATTTTCTAATGTCAACATCTGATTCATCAATATATGCTACTCGGTACTTTGCCATATGTTTAATAGTGTGGTAAAACTAATTTCATTTTAAATCCTGGCCTGATATTGATAAATTGAATATCACCATTATATTCATCAATTGTTGTTTTAACAATCCACATTCCCAAACCTGTTCCAATCTTCTCCCCAGTTCTTTCATCACGTTTTGTCGTAAAAAAAGGTTGAAAAATTTGGTTTGGGTCAATAATTTCTTCTTCTAACCCAGGACCCGAATCTTCATAGACAACATTAATCCCATTTGCATCCAGAGGGTTAAAAGAGAAACTAAGTCTTATCTCTCGTCTATCTCCGGCATCCGACCTTTTAAAAGCGTCTACAGAGTTTGAAATAAGGTTATTGAAAATACCATCCAAATCAATCTCATGTCCTCTGAAATTTACGGAAGTGAAGTTTTTTTTGTCGACAATTATCTTTGCTTTTCGTCTTGATAAAAGAGAGGTCCATGTTCTTTCTAAACCTTCAATATAGGTGACCATATTGATAGTTTTTCTGGAACGCTTATCTTTTCTAACAGATGCCAAAGCAAAATCAAGCCATGTTTTCAGTCTTACATCCTGAGTTCTCATATCATCGATCATGATGTACGGATTTAAATAGTCAGGAAGGTCTTTTAATTTTGAACTGTCAATTATATCTTTTATGACACTTTTCAGGTCGTCCGTTCTTGGAATAATACTATCACTTAGGTTTTTTAATTCATGTGCAAATGAGGTTACAATTAATCCTGCACTCGCTAGTACTCTTAAAAGTTTTTGTTCATCTTTTAATTCCTCAATTTCTTCTTTATAAGCTTCCAGTGCATCAATAAGAACCTTTTCGCCTTCTGTCTTTTGTTCTTTGCTCTTTATTTTTTCCTCTGCTTCCTTTTTTGCTTTTTCTTTTTTGTTTCTTTCATCGAATATTTTTTTCAAAGACATCATTATTTGGTTCCTATCGTTCTCATAAATACCGATGATAGATTTTATTAGTTCTTTGAAAAGAATAAATGCATCATTTTCTTGAATCCCTTCTCGACTTGATTTATCATCAAAGTTGATATTGCCTATTCGTGAAATATTCACAATTCCGTAAACTTGTTGTGGCCTAACCCTATATCCCGGTCGCGTAACGGTGGGGTTACCAAGAGCATCACGTCCTAATTCAAGCCAATCCCAAGAATTGCTACCGACTTCTCCGTATGGCCGTACTCTAAAATTGTCTCTAAAAATTTTTATCCCCCCGAACTTATTTAACCAGCTACTTCTATCTCGATAATTAACGGGTTTATATGGGTATCTTCCAATTTCGGCATCCTTTTCTTCTTGTCCTCCACCTCTTTTCATGAAAAAGAAATCAAAGGTAAAAGGGCCTATTTTATCAAGATTGTTGTTTGAATCAATATTTTTGAACCCTGCTACTAGTGCAGGCAAAGTTGTAGTAATTCGAAATTTTCCTGATTCAAATGTTGATTTTAAATATTGTTCCTGATTAAGCTTTGTTTTTTCAAAAAAACCGATCTTTTCGAGTTCTTTATAATCAAGTTCATTTCTGTAAACATCTATTGTTACTGATTTATCATTTTTGACAAAGGCTGTAAGTTTGTAATCATAATCATCAAAACTTGCAGCAGCTACTTTTCCATAACCTGATGGGTTATTTGCATCAAAAAGGTGAATAGAAAAAACATTGCTTTCTAGTGGTGGAATTAATATTTCCAAATTTCTATATAGTGATTCAATAGTATTTCCACTCCAGTCGTCTTTCAGTTCGGAAATCTCAATTAATGTTCCTCTGTTCGCTAACCAATAATTTGAAATGGTATTATTTATATCAAATGAATTTAAGACTCGTAAAACTTCATCTAATAAATTAAATCCATCTTGCTGATACATTTGAGCCTTTATATCAGAAATTACGGTATCATTTTTATCGAACTGTCCCCAATCAACTTCCCAAAATAAACATTCAGTATTCTCTGTTTTAGTAATCATTTTGCACTTCTTACCTAAGCGATCAAGTGCAAATCGACCAATTCCTTTTGCTCCTGTTTTTACCCTTTCCTTTTTGCTTTTGAAATTTGTTTTTTTATCGTCTGTTCCAATCGTCATCCAATGCTTTCGAATTATATCGTCGGTCATACCGTCCCCGTTATCGAAAATATAAAGAGCATCGGTGGCAGCATTAACAATAATTAGCAACACAGATGCATCAGCATCATAGCCATTTTTAACAAGTTCAATTACAGCACCTTCTGCGTTTGCAAAATTTTCCTGACCGATAAGCCTAGCTGTTCTAGCCGAAACAGTAAAAGGAATCTCAATAAGCTTTCTTGTTATATCTTCTATCATTATTTAAACACTATTAGTAAAGTTAAGAGATTATGTGAATGTTATTATATGTATTCTTTAATCCGTTATTGGTATTCCTTGCACCCCCCGCCCGGTTCGTGGCGCCAACTGGCGCAGATATGCAGCATAGCCAATGCAGCCGGGTGTATTTTCCGTCCCTCCGGACCTTCACAAACGGGCCCTCCGCCGCTGTTGGTGTTCCCCACCATTACTCGCCGCCGTCTTGTCTCCGACAAACGGCGCAACTCAAAGACCGGTAAAAAGTAAATACGCAAAAATCATTACGCATTTATGAGCTATTCAACTCCGTCGTTGGTCAGGAGACCATATGACGGCATACACTAACTAATTACCGGAATGGTGCGTGAGCATATCAAATGGATCGGCACCAGAAAAATAAAAGCGGGCAGATGAATAATGATATTCCTCCGGGTATTTGCATAAACCTGCCTTAACCGGGTTGTTGTGTATGTATTCCAGTTTCTGGTTAAAAACAGCCGGTGTAAACAATTCAGTGCTTAACGATTCCCGTTTCCAGATCTGATACTCCCTGTCGCTGCGGTTTGCCTTAAATTCATCCAGCATGGGGTTCCCGGATTTACTGAGCAAACGTTTTAATTGTTGCCCGGTATATTTCATAAATGAAGCCTGGATATCATAAAGGCTGTATCCAGGCAGCGGCTGCCATATTAAGTGGATGTGATTATTCATTATAACAAACGCATAAAGCAACAGGCGTTTCTCTTTAACCATAAATTGCAGGCTTGCAATAATAATTTGTTTGTATTGGGCATCCAGCAAAAGCGGTTTCCATTCATAAATGGTGGCCGTATAAAACTGCGGCCAGTTTTCGGGGCAGGTAGTTTTCATAATTGAATTTAAAAAATAGTTGCTGTATAAATGTTGCGCTGTTTGTCGGAGACCTGTCTGCCGACAGGCAGGCAAGACAGCGGCGTATTCCGTCCCGCCGGGGCCTTCACAAACGGGCCCGTGCACAGCGTGAGACCCGGCACAACAGGCACCAATCTCCCCCTGGGATTTGTACAGCACAAACCGAACTTCCGAAAACACCATCTTTTTTAAAGGATTTCCGCCGCCATTTGGAAAACCGTAATAGTTTACGATATTTATATTAGCCGGTAATTCCGTAACCCTAAAACTGTACTAATGGCAAAAGCAACACCACAATTGCAGGAGCTGGTATTGGAACAAAAAATCCTTCAAAAAATATTTACCCACTGGCGCAAGTGTTCCGCTTTAGCGGCTCACTTGTGTCAATTTTATTCCACCCGATTGCATCGGGAGTTAGTATTACGAATGTGCAATGCAACTTCAACTGGCTTTTATTTACACGGCATTATTTATTGATTTGTCTTTTGTAAATGTAATCAGCATTTGTTTGTGTAATCCCGATGCAATCGGGCAGATTAATCCGGCACAAGTGGCAGCCTGCGGCTGAACACTTGCGCCAGTAAGTTTTGTTTTGCATCTACTTTTTTATCCAGCTAACCACCATATACAAACGGTGGGCATCATCGCCGCCAAATATATTGCCGGGTATGGTTACATCCGACAGCTTCATTTCGCTGCCATTACGCTCTGTAATATCCTGCAGCATTTCCTGGAGCAGGCCATTTTTCCGCTCCAGTATAAATGTAAATTCCTTCTCTTCTTTCATGCGCAGGGCATCATAGCTCGAAAGGTCGCTGTCTTTATGCCGGGTGCCCAGGTAGGCTTTTATTACCAGCATCAGGCGGCGGTTATTCAGCAGTGTTTCCGGCAGGTTATAGGTTACTTTCGCCATGGAGTTACCGGCGGCCTGCGTAAGGTTATCCTGGTAATAACTGAACCCGGCCGTGGCCGGATCGCGGTAGTTGCTTTGTTTAAAAAGAAATTCGGGCTTATTGTCATAGGCAGCCAGTTTTTTCACCTTCATATTATTGCTGTTGAGCTCCCATACTTCGGTTTTAATTTCGCCAAACACCCGGCGGCAGTCGCCATTGTCAATACGGTTGCGGGTGGCTTCGGTAACGGCAATATAATTCAGCACTACATCGTACAATACTCTTTTAACAGTGTCCGGGGTATTGTTTTGCGTGGAATCGGGCGTTATTAACCATAAATACGGACCAACCGTAACACGGGATTGTACCACGTTACGGTAAGGGTTGGGGGTGGGTATTTGTTCAGTCATAAATTTTAAGCTCTTTTTATTCCTGAACACATAAGCATTGGGTGATCCGCTGATCTGCCATAACAATTCGTTCCTGTTGGCAGCACTCATGGTTCTTAACACCATTTGCTGGTGGGTGGCGCCGGTATCTGACTGAATTCCCAGGTAATGGCTGCCGTTATAGGTCTGAAACAAATAGCCGTCGGGGGCAATAATAATTCTCCATTTGCTGAATGGCTGCCTGCCCCCGTAAACAACACCGGAATACACAGCACTGTCTGCTATAAAAGTTTTTGCCTGTAGCAATTTCTGCGTCATCTTATTTTTAATGGTAACAATACTCCCGTTCCGTATCTGTGCAAACAGCGAAGATGTGCTGCCGGCCATGATCAAAACGGTTAATAATACACGGAGACAATTTTTCATAACAATTTTTTTATGCTGTAAATATCTTACCCGCATAAAAATATAGCTACTACATAATGATGTAGGGGAGCCTGCTTCACGCCCGCCCGGATCTTCACAAACGAGCCTTATGCGCCGCGTGAGACCCCGGTGTAGAAAAGGGCCCCGCAAAGCAGGTACCCATTTACCGGAAACGGCTGCAGATACTTCTTCTATCGAATCCGGTCATTATAATCTTCCCCTTCCCCCGCAACGCCTGCAGGTTTCTGAATAAAACTCCTCCACTGTTCTGTACTCATTATAAATTGTTCTGCCCTGGGAGTCTTTTACCGGTACATAAGCAAGATGGGTTCCGTATTTTGGCACCACTCCGCTGCCGCCGCATGCAGCACAGGTATGATCGGTTTCAACTTTGGGCGCCATCCGGTTTGAATTGCTGGCAGCCGGCGTTGCCAAATTTTGGCTGTATTTTCCGGTCATTGCTTTAATCAACGAATCTGTATTGGCAATATGAGCAGAAGAAGTGTTAATAGACTTCCCAACTTCTTCTATCAGTTTTCTGGCTGTTGCCAATGCCAGTTCATGAATCGCCGGTGTGGGATTTAATTTATCAGCCCTGTCATATGAAACAGATGCCATGGACAGGTTGCCATTTTCTTCATATGCTTTTCCGAGCAGCACATAGGGCATTGCTTCCTTCCGGCTGGTAAGATCCACCAGTTCATCCAGTGCTTTTATCAGTTCCTTTTTAGTTTTTGTTTTCCGGTATAGGGTATCTATTGCCACATAAACCAGGTCATCTTTGTAGCCCCGGTCAATAGCTTTTTTATAGTCTGTTAATGCAAGGTCATCCATGCCTGCAAATTTTGTTTGATAGATAAGCCCTCGCTTAAAATAAAAAAAAGAATCGGCCGGGTTGCTATTGATGGCGGCTGTCATGTCCTGTAATGAAGCACTTTGGTCACCCAATACAGCATAATAACTTGAACGGGCACTGTAAAATATAGCGGTTCCGGGCTGGCTTGTAATTAAGGCATTAAAAAATTTCAATTCGTTCCGGAAGTATTCAATATATTTTGCCTGATCATAGTCTTTAACTTTATGCAAATGTGCGTTTAATAAATACAGGTATGTACTGCGTTCTGACGGTTTAATCTTTATTGCCTTTTTAAACAGGGGAATGGCATTGTTCCAATCACTGTTATTATAATATCTCATTGCACTCATGTAAGTATCTGCCCAGCCCGGCGATACAGCAGTGGCAGGCTTACCGTTTTGTGCATTGCCTGCATATGAAAAAGCTATGAGGAGTAATGCAACAAAAAAAAAGCGGGTGAACGTTCTGCAACTCATAATTCAGCTGTTTGGGTTTATGATAAAGTTTAGTAAATCATTGGGAGCCGGTAACAAATTAATACACTTTGATCTGCCCTTATACTCCGTTTCACAGTCGCCGGACCGGGTCAGTAGTAAAACAGTGATTTAACAGGCGGGCTATTTTTTTTGCAGCTGCCCGCCATGGATACGGTATTGCATATAGCATACATCCCGGAACTGTCCGTCGATAAATGCCGTGCTTTTTTTCAGCTCCACGGTAAACCAGCCGGAAATATCCAGTGCCCGCTGTATTTCGTACATATCTGTAACATCTTCCCGTATGTTAATCCCCTTGTTATAAAAATATACCAGCAGCAGGGGTTTATAGTCTGCTTCCTTTTCGTTTTCCAATACCAGCACTCTGGTGTAGCTGAGCTGTGTGCCAAATGCCTTTCTATAAAAATCCGCTGTTTGGTTAAAGTAGCTGTTGAGTGTATCGCGGTAATCGGTCCATTTTTTATCTTTTGCAAAAACAATATCGGGCGAGCGCACCGTCATGGTGTTAATGGTAAACAGGCTGTCTTTATAAAAAGCGGAGTGTTGGTTTTTCTCAAACAGGAATGTTACTTTTTTTACATTGGCATACTGGTTTACCACTTCATTCTTCAGGCGCCAGCCAAACACGATGTCTGCAACAGTGTCTTTCATAAAAGCGGGGAAGCCTGCAGGCGCTTCATTCATGGCAGTAACAACCAGTTGCGCAACAGATTTTTGCTGTGCCGCTACCGGTGTACTGCAGCCGGCAATGCATGCCGACAGAATAGTTATTATCTGTATTGCCCTTTTCATTTGGCTTTATTTAAAAGGTTAAGGAAGCGCAGAATGTTCTGCAGCCTAAAAATAATAACTTCATTGAATGCTAAAATACCCTGTGCCGGGTATTGCACCGAAAGGTTAAAAATATAGATTTGTATCATTCACCTTATATACCTGCTGTTATGCGTACACTATTCCTTTTGGGGGGATTCTTTCTTTTGTGCTGTAGTTTGCCGGCTCAAAAAGCGGCACCATCAAAACCGGCTGCCGCAAAAAATACCAGGCCTGCCACCGACAGTATACCGCTTACCGAAAGCCTGGTATTTGCCAAACTGGGTAAAACAAAAATTACGGCACACTTTCTTAAAACTTTTCCTTCTCCGGCGTTGGAAAGGAATAAAGAAGTACTGTATTTTTTATACGAACACTTTAATGATAAACAGGTGCAGCGCATCATCCGGCTGGCAGAAAGGCGTACCATGGCCACCATGGCCGGGTACGACTCTGTACAAAAAAGAGGCGATGCATTTACCGCTTACCTGGTAAAGCCGTACCGGCATATCTGGCCGTCGGACAGTACAAAGTTTACAGAAATGGCCCTGCTGTATATTCCCTACAGCGAAAAAGAAAACTTCAACGATCTGTACACCATTAAACCAGAAACTGCTGAAGGCATTTTTATATCGGCCGATTACACCGTGCTGGAAACCGAAAACATGGCGAAGCTGCCCCCCGTTCCTAAATGGGAACAAAAATCACTGTTTTCGCTGCCCAGTTACAAGGCCACCCATAAAGAAGAAGCCCAGCCCGTGGTGGTACAGGCAGCTCCAGCAGAAAAGCTAACGCCCAAACAGCTGGCAAAATATACACTGGAAGATATTGTTGCTGTTTTTAAAAAACTGGCCGCGGCTGCCGATATCATGAACCTGATAACCGATAATATTAATGCGGCCACCAGCAACCGTTTTAAAGGCCCGGGTAATACTGTAACAACAGAAGGCATGCAGGCTGCCAGGGATATCAAGAGTAATTTTAACCGCTGCATAGAACTGTATGCTGCTGCAAAAAAAAGCCTTGAATCCGTTAAAGAAGACCGGCTTTCAGGAACCGTATGCGATAACACCTATTATATTTACAAGGCTAAAGACAAAATGCATAGTAACCTGGTGGATATTGTTTTTGAAAAAGACTTTTTAAAAACCTTTATAGATATTGCCCAAACAGACGGTTCTTCCTACAGCCTGTGGATGGACAATATAAAAAATTTGCAAACCCGTTACAAGGAGCGGATGCTGCAATATGCTAAAGATCTAAGCGCAAACACCAGCGACCTTAAGGAGAAATGCCTCAGTTGCCTGGAGCAGGTGGGGAAATAAACAGGAGTGCCATGCACGGATACGCTGCCCCGTCCTGGTTCGTGTGCCGCGAACGAGAGCAGGTTAAAAAAATGCCGGAACATGTCCGGCATTATCATTCTCAATCTATCATCAGAAACAATAATTCAATCCGATCATCACAAGGTCGGTGGTCATTTTATAAGATACATTGCTGTTGGGTATAGCGCCATAAGGATTGGCAGGGCTGATCATCATCGGGTTTAACAAGGACCCGCCGGTGGATCCGCTGCTGGTACCATGATGGTAAGTGGCATTGAGCGTAAATTTATTATTCAGCTCATAACCCAAACCCAGCTGGTATGCATTTTTAATAATGGCGGTTGCCGGTGTGGAGAAAAAGGCGAGCTCACTTTTAATGGGGTTGGAACTGTATGTATAACCCACCCGCAAGGGCAATTTTTTCACGCCTTTATATTGTACCCCTGCAGAAACAATGGAAATATTTTCCCAGCCAAAACCAGCCACAGAAGCGGTGCTTGTCCAGCCTTTGGCTTTAAAGCCTTCGGTGTTTTTATAATTTACGAAACGGTAGTCGAGCGCCACATCAATTTTATTTTTTGAGTAACCAATGCCTGCAGAAAGAATGGCAGGATAATCCATTTCAAATTTTACATTGGGGGCAGCGCTGCCATCGAGATAAGTGTTTTTAAAATCAAATTTGCCAAACTTTTGTGCGGTCTTATAAGAAGCGCCCAGTTTGATTCCCTTACCTGAATTATAATAAATACCGAGCTGTGCACCAATACCCAGCGCAGTGGCTTTATCACTTACCGGGTAGCCCAGTGTTGGGCTGGGAGAAGAAAGCGGGTTGGGCGCCAGCTTCAGCGAGGAGTAATTAAATGTGGGTGCCAGGCCAACAGAAACCTGTTCGTTGAGTTTGTATGCATAGGTGAAGCCCACCTGCATCAGCTGGTAGTCTGACTGTATGCGGCCAAAACCGCCGGCGCTTTGCGGCATATTAATGGCATTGGCATTGTTTTGCGGAAAGGTTACACCAAAACCGCTGATGCCAAATGCAGATACACCGATGGTGTGCTTGCTTCCCTTTTTACCCCACACCATGGCAAGCGCGGGCATTACGGATGCACCCCTGTCATCTTTTGTAACACCGCTGAACGGACCATCGGGGGTGGGCACGGTGGAAGAGAGCTGCGGTGCAGAAAAGAACAAACCTGCATTTACTGAAAATATTTTTTTATCAAAGGCCGATATACCGGCGGGGTTCCATTGCAAAGCGCCATTGATATCAAGCGGCTGTGCAGTGGCTGCACCACCCATCGACATGTTTACAGCTCCGATGCCCTGCATAATATGACCGGCCTGTGCAAATAAAATAACGGGTAACAAAATAAAAACGGACGTGAGTAGCTTTTTCATAACAGTTATTTGTGCCGCAATGATTGCAGCATTGGTTTAAAAAATTGTTTTACAGAAATAATAACAGCATGTTGCCGGCTCGTGTGCCACGAACCGGGGCATTGGCTGCCCCTCTTTAAAAAAAATGGCAGGCTGTTTTTATTATTTCTTTCCTAGTAAAACAACTCAACCATTTATAGCTGCTTATATAAACAGCATGTGTACGCCTTCGCCCTCGCTGCGTTTATAAAAATCACCTACGGTGATGATTTCTTCCACACCTTCGTACATATCCTCTTTCTTATAATGGAACATATCAAAGGCCAGTTTGCAGCCCCACATTCTTACCCCGGATGCAGAAAGAATATCCAGGAACTCGGGCACTTCGGGCATATCAATTTTTTCCATTTCCTTTTTCATCATGCTGGTGGCCAGCGCTTCCATTCCGGGCAAACCACCGATCATGGTGGGTATATGCATGGAAGGATTGCCTACTGTTGCCACATGCAGATGTTCCAGTTTTTTCTTGTGTACGGCTTCCAGTCCGAAGAAGGTGAAAAATATTTCCGCTTCAATGCCTTCCATGCGTGCGCCATTGGCCAGCACAAAAGCGGCGTAAACATTTTCCAGTGTTCCTTTGGAAAGGATGATCATCATTTTATTTATTTTTCCATTGGTGCTCATAACTGAAAATTTTAAGGTTAAATACAGCTGGCGGGTTTGGGTATGCCGGCAATTTTAGTGGCGGTTTTTAATGGTGCCACGGGAAAGAGCTGGTAAAACTCTTTAATGTCCACCACACCGCTCTTGCCCACACGGCGGATGCTCAATGCCACTTTGTTCTGTTCTTCTTTTTGCAAATATTTGATCACTTCCCAGTGGCGGGGTGTTAATGCCACATCGGCTTCTGCTGCCAGGGCCTCGCCCACTTTTTCATCCCACTGGCCGAAGTCTTTTAAATACCCTTCCTCATTAACGGTGATCGTTTTGCCTGCAATTACTTTTTCCATATTGATAGATTTTTAGATGATTGTTTATGCGTAATGTTTGCCGCTTTCGCTCATGGTGGCCGATACAAAGGGGATATGTGTTCCCTTCAGCAGCATGTGCCAGTATATCCAGCGGAAAGCGAGTTTGCCCATATGATTCATGCGGCTTTCTTTAAGTAACCGTAACGGACCAATTCCTGCAAAAGGAAATGTGCCTTCAACCGGTTCGTGTGTATAGTTGAAGTCGATGAGCAGGGCCTTGCCGCCGCCGGTTTCAATAAAGCAATTGGCATGGCCGTCAAACTCTTCTTTCAATGGTTCATCTTTTACAAACCGGAGAATATTTTCTGTTAAGATCTCTGCTTCAAAATGCGCCACGGAGCCTGCTTTGGATGCGGGAATATTACTGGCATCACCCAGCACAAAAATATTTTTGTAGTTGAGCGACTGCAGCGTTGCTTTATTGGTAGGCACATAATTGAGGTCGTCGCCCATACCCGAACGTTCCATCAAAGCATCGCCCTTATTCGTAGGTACGGTTACCAAAAGATCAAAAGGAATTTCCCTGCCGCCGTAATCAACAATGGTTTTGTTTTCATTGTCAACATGCTCAATGGCAAAATCACCTTCAATGTGAATATTTTTCTCCACCAGCAAATGTTCCAGTGTTTGGGTGGCTTTCGGTTTGGTAAAAGCGCCGCTGAGCGGTGTAACATAAGTGATCTCTACTTTGTCACGCATGTGCTTGTTCTTGAAGAAAGAGTCGGCCAAAAATGCAAACTCCAGCGGGGCAACCGGGCATTTAATGGGCATTTCGGTAATATGCACCACCAGTTTTCCGCCGGGCCATTCCCTTAGTTTATTACGCAATGCCAGTGCGCCTTCAAACGTATAAAAATCAAACACCGATTTTTGCCATTCTTCTCCTGCCATGCCTTCAGTTTCTTCTGGTGCAATTTTGGCACCGGTGGCAATGATGAGCACATCATAAGGCTGCTCCTGGTTGCCGGCCAGCAGCACTTTATTTTCTTCCGGCACAATACGGTCGATCTTTTGTTTCAGCAGTGTAACATCTTTGGGAATAAATTCCTCGATGGTTTTTACAATGTCTTCCGGGCTGTAAATATCAAAGGGCAGAAAAAGATAACCGGGCTGGTAGTGATGTTCTTCCCTTTCATCAATAATGGTAATATGCCAGTCGGGCTTTTTTAACTGGTGATGCAAGTGGTTTGCCATCATCGTGCCGGCTGTTCCTGCGCCGAGTATTACCAAATGTTTCATGTGTTGATTTTTTATGGTGTAAAATTCCTTCGGCACAGGCTTGCCTGTTATGATTTTTGTGAGTTGAAATGGTGAGCGTTGTCAAACAAAAAAATGATTGTTGCCCCAACTGGCCCTTGCCGGGCTGTTATGTTACAAATGTTACCAAACTGTTGTTTTTTGAAATTTAATTTCATTGTTTGTTTATTCTTCGCTTTTTTGCAATCCAGACAAGGCACGGGCCGTTCCTATGGAACGGAAAACACACTGCAACTTTGTTACTACCGACGGGATGTCCCGATCGGACATAAGAAAGCATCATGCTTCTTCATATTTTAAACAAACCGCTATATCCCATCGGAGCATACATGAGTAGATAAAATTCAAAAAGAGTCAACAGCGTTCTTGCGGAACGTGCCGGCATTGTTCCGGCAAAAAAGCATATCCCGATGAAGCTTTGCCCTCCTTTGATGTGATGCTGATGAAACACGGGGAGTACACAGACCAGGCAGAATCACATTGTCCCGGCGGGACATCCCGCCGGTAGATCAAAAACAAAAAGAACCACAGCGTTCCAGCGCAACGTACCGGCATTGTTCCCGCAAAAAAGTATATCCAGATGAAGCTTTGCCCACCTTTGATGTGCTGTTGATGAAACATGGGGAGTGTACACACCAGGCAGAATCACATTGTCCCGGCGGGACATCCTGTCGGTAGATCAAAAACAAAAAGAACCACCGCGTTCCAGCGGAACGCACCGTTCTTTGCTCCCGCAATAAAAGGTTAAGTGGCTACGGGGGAATGCTCTTCACAATAAGTAATTCACATTCCACGATGCCCCAGACGTTTTAATTATTTTTGCGCAAAACACTTTCATGGCTTTGGCAGAACGGAGCAGGCAGCAAACTTTTTTTCTCATTTTAATACTCGGGGCACTCAATGCCATCACACCTTTTACCATCGACATGTATTTGCCGGCCTTTCCACGTATTGCAGCCAGTTTTAATACCAGCATAGAAAGGGTGGCGCTTTCCGTATCTACCTATTTCCTGGGATATTCGCTCGGGCAAATTATTTATGGTCCGCTGCTGGACCGCTTTGGAAGAAAGCCGCCTTTATACGCAGGATTGCTGCTGTACATCATTGCCACCATTGGCTGTTTTACCTGCAACAGTATTGAAGCCTTACTGGTGGTTCGATTTATCCAGGCCCTGGGCGGTTGCGTGGCATCGGTGGCAGCCATGGCCATGGTAAGAGATTTTTTTCCGGTGCACAAAAGCGCCAGTGTTATTTCATTGCTGGTGCTGATACTTGGCACATCGCCATTGCTGGCACCCACGATGGGCAGTTTTATTGTGGGCTGGTGGGGCTGGCGTTTTGTTTTTATCATGCTGGCGGTGATCACCTTTATCATCCTGGTGGTGGTGTTTTTCTTTCTGCCCGAAGGACACCAGCCTGATAAAAGCATTTCTTTAAAGCCGGCACCCATCATCAGGGGTTTTAAAGAAGTGCTGACCAACCCGCTGTTTTATGTGTTTGCACTGGCGGGTTCATTTTCATTTTCCGGACTGTTTGTGTATGTGGCGCATTCGCCCGCTATTTTTATGAATCATTTTCATCTGAGTGAAAAATTATACGGCGGCGTTTTTGCTTTACTCTCTGTGGGCTTTATCGGCGGCAGCCAGTTAAATCATATCCTGGTTAGAAGATTCAGTAACCAGAAAATATTAAAGACAGCGTTGCTGGCACAGGCGTTTATTGCGGTATTGTTTTTAGTTGGATCGCATCAGGACTGGTATGGCATCACCGCCGTGATCATTTTATTATTTGCGCTGCTCAGCTGTTGCGGCATTACTTATCCGAACGCAGCGGCTTTATGTATGGCACCTTTTTCAAAAAATGCAGGAGCCGCATCTTCACTGCTGGGTTTTATACAAATTGGCATCGGCGGTTTAATATCCGGCAGTGTAAGCCTGCTGCCAATGGATGCTGTTACAGCCATGGCATTGATAATGGCTGTAACAGTGGGAATCGCGGTGCTGATACTGAAAATGAGCCAGGAGCGGTGATACCTTTTTAAAAGGTGTCAGCCCTCATAAGCAGGTTCCTCCGGTTTATAACTTAACAGCTCGGCCAAACATTTGCAAATGCAAAGCAGGCTGATGATGAATACGCTGCTGTAATTGCTGTAATGGGTGTTTTTCATCAGGAACATACTTCCCAGTGCACCCAGCACCACGGCAATATGTATCACGATCTGCCGGCTGTCGAACAGTGCTGCATAACTATCGGGCCTGGCCGTAAAGAAAGCGCCGTTCCTGAAAAAGTGTATAATGAGGTAATAGGCCTGCCCGAAAATGCTGACGAGCAATCCCAGGTTAAAAAATTTATTTTTAAACAGCAGGGTGGTTAATACATTGCTCTTGTCTGTGCTGTTGTTGGCCACAAAGCCAATGAAAGTAATGATGAATATGGAATAGAATAAAAAGATGCCAATCCGTGCAACTAAATATTTGATGCCCTGCCCCAAATTGTACACCATTGGGCGCTGCGTATTTACTGCATCTGCAGGCTGTCCCTGGCTGAACACAATGCGGATAGTATTGAATACGGCCATCACCAGGGTTTCCATCCAGAAAAACCAAAAGGCTTCAAATGGCTGCCAGTGAAAAAAAGCCACCCCGAAAATGGGTACGCTGTTAAATGCAATAATCAGTAAAATAGCAAGGGGCCTGCTCATGCTGTAAAATAAATGAAAAAAAGCTGGCATCAAAATCCGGGTATTGTTCCCTGCAGCAGCCGGTCTGATTACGATTATTAAAACTGGTACCATTTATCAATTAGCGGCGGGCCTTTTTGTCATCATAAAAATATTTTCGCATCTTTAAAGAACGTCACATAACGGTGCTTTTTTAAACCCCATCTTAAAATGACTGCTTATGAAAAAGATTCTTTCCTTCATGGTAATGGCAGGTGCAATCATCCTCGCTTCCTGCAATCAAAATGCTGAAGCCCCCCGCACCCCCAAACAATACAGTGCCGAACAGCTGCGCAATAATATTGCGGCGGAAGCGGCAGGCTTTAACAGCGATGATTCTAAAATTTTATTCACGGATAACCGCACCGGAATTTTCAATGTATACCTGCTGAATATTGCTGATACCGGCGTGCAGCCGCTCACCAGTTCCAAAACAGATGCGAACTTTGCTGTCGATTTTTTACCGGGCACCGAAAAGTATATTTTCTTGCATGATACTGGCGGGGATGAAAACTACCAGCTTTATATTAAAAGCAAGGGAGATACTGCCGCCAAAAGTCTTACCCCCTGGCCGGGCAGCGCCAATAGTTTTGCAGGATGGAGTGCCGATAAAACAGCACTCTTTGTAAGCAGCAATAAGCGCAATCCTAAATACTTCGACCTGTGGAAGCTGGATACTGCCACCTGGACACCTGTATTATTTTACCAGAATGATTCGGCATTAACCGCTTCGGTGATCAGTCCCAGCCAGCGCTATATCACCCTGACAAAAAATATCACTACTGATAAAAATGAACTGTACCTGTACGACCGCAGCGGCAAAACCACCCGCCGTATCAGCAATGATAACGAAGCCTCCTGGTATCCGGTTGCCATTGAAAAAAACGACAGCATTTTATATTACAGCACCAACGATGGCAGTGAATTCAGTTACCTGGCACGTTATAATATCAATACCGGCAAGTCAGAAAAATATTATGAAGACAAGTGGGATATCACCGGCTTCAGTCTCAGCCACCATGAAAAATACCATACCATTACAGTGAATGAAGATGGCAGGAACAAAGTGCTGCTGTTTGATCATGCAAGCAATAGGCCCGTTAGTTTTCCTGAGATAAAAGACGGTGAAATACAAAATATCATCATGGCCGCTTCTGAAAAAAACATGATCCTTTCGGTGGGCAGCAGCACCAGTCCTGCCAATCTCTTTGCGTATAATATTGAAAGCAAACAACTGAAAAAATTAACGTCCACTTTAAATAAAGAGGTAGATGAAAATGATCTTGCCAAAGCAACGGTGATACGGTTTAAATCATTTGACGGAAAAGAAATCCCTGCCATTTATTATAAGCCCTTACAGGCAAGTGCTTCCAGCAAGGCCGGTGCACTGGTATGGGTGCATGGCGGACCCGGCGGGCAAAGCCGTGCCGGCTTCAGCAACAGCATCCAGTTTTTGGTAAACCATGGATATGCGGTACTGGCTGTAAATAACCGTGGCAGCAGCGGCTATGGTAAAACTTTTTACAAACTCGATAACAGGCAGCACGGTTATGGCGACCTGAATGATTGCATCTGGGCGAAAAAATGGCTGGCCGCCCAGGATTATATCGACAGCAATGCCATTGCCATTTATGGCGGCAGCTATGGCGGTAATATGGTGCTGAATGCACTTACCATGCATCCCGACGAGTTTAAAGCGGGTGTTGACCTCTATGGTGTGGCCAACTGGATACGCACCCTGAAAAGCATTCCGCCTTACTGGGAAGATTTCCGCAAGGCATTATATGATGAAATGGGCGACCCCAATACCAAAGACAGTGTATTGCTCAAAGAAACCTCCCCGCTCTTCAATTACCAGAAGATCAACAAACCGCTGATTGTTTTCCAGGGTGTGAATGATGTGCGTGTGCTGAAAATTGAAAGCGACGAAATTGTGGCAGGCGTAAAGAAAAACGGTGTACCCGTGGAATACATTGCATACGAAGGCGAGGGGCATGGTTTTATTAAAAAGGAAAACCAAATCACCACCGATAAAAAAACACTGGAGTTTTTAGACAAACACCTGAAAAGCAAAGCGGCGAAAAATTAAGAATCAGCCAGCCTTTTTTTATACTGCCAAAGAGGTGACACCTTTTAAAAGGTGTCACCTCTTTGGCTTTCGTGTTTTTGGCTACAACAAAAACAGATTTGGATACAGCTGCGTTTTTTTTAAGTTGCAATTTTGTGTTGTAAAAAAACAACATGAACACAAAAACTAAAATTGCACTGGTGACCGGCGGCAGCCGCGGACTGGGAAAAAATATGTCACTCGCCCTTGCAAAAAAAGGGGTCGACCTGGTGATTACCTACAATTCCAATAAAGCAGCCGCAGATGAAGTCGTGAAAGAGATCCTGTCTGCAGGACAAAAAGCAACGGCTTTTAAACTCGATACCGGTGATACCAAACAGCTTGACGGCTTTATTCAACAGGTTACCGCATACCTGCAGGAACAATACGGCAGCAGTCACTTCGATTTTCTTATCAACAATGCTGGCACCGCTTTATATGCGCCCGCTATTGAAACCACCGAAGAACAGCTGGATACCATTTTCAATATCCATTACAAGGGTGTTTTCTTCCTTACGCAAAAGGCTTTACCTTACATTAACAATGGCGGTGGTATTGTAAACATTTCTTCAGGTCTTACAAGGATCACCCTGCCCGGTTCATCGGTGTATGGTTCATTGAAAGCTGCTGTGGAAACCTACAGCCGTTACCTGGCTAAAGAACTGGGCAGCCGCAAAATACGGGTGAATGTTTTAGCCCCCGGCGCCATTGAAACCGATTTTGGCGGTGGCCGTGTGCGTGACAATAAAGAGTTTAATGATATGGTGGCCGGTTTAACCGCATTGGGCCGTGTGGGCCTGCCGGATGATATTGGCAAAGTGGTGGCCTTTCTTTGCAGCGATGATGCCGGCTGGATCAACGGGCAGCGTATTGAAGTATCGGGCGGACAGGCTTTATAAAATTCAAAGCACATCATGACAAACACAACACCAGTAAGAATAAAAAGCATCACCGAGTTTCACCGCATGCGTGGTTTGGAAGCACCGGAGCATCCGCTGATCAGTGTGGTGGATTATGCAAAAACGGATCCGCGGCCGGGAAGTTTTGTGTTTGATTATTATTCCATTTCTTTAAAACGCGGTGTGGCCAAAATGTTTTACGGCCAGCAGGAATATGATTTTGATGAAGGCGTTATGTATTTTATGGCGCCCAACCAGGTGCTGCGGGTGGAAGAGGTGCAGGAGCAAAACCTGGCACAGCGCTCGGGCTGGATACTGCTCATCCACCCCGACTTTCTCTGGAACACGCCGCTTGCAAAAACCATCCGGCAGTACGAGTTTTTTGATTATTCGGTGAACGAAGCTTTGTTCCTTTCAGAAAAAGAAGAAGCCACCCTGAATAATATCATTGCCGATATCAGGCAGGAATACCAGGGCAATATTGATAAATTCAGCCAGAGCATTATCATTTCACAAATAGAAACTCTGCTCAAATACTCCGAACGTTTTTACCAGCGCCAGTTTATTACCCGCAAAATAAGCAGCCACCAGGTGCTGGACAGGCTGGAAGATCTGCTGAACGATTATTTCCACAGCGGGGAACAGCTGCGTAACGGTTTGCCCACGGTGCAGTTTATCGCAGAACAACTGAATGTATCGCCCAATTATTTAAGCAGCCTTTTAAAACTGCTGAGCGGGCAAAACACGCAACAGCATATACACAGCAAACTGATCGAAAAGGCGAAGGAAAAACTGTCCACCACTTCTTTATCCGTAAGTGAAATCGCTTATGAACTGGGTTTTGAACATTCCCAGTCGTTCAGCAAACTGTTCAAGTCAAAAACAAACTTATCCCCCATGGAGTTCAGGCAGTCATTTAACTGACTGCCGCCGCTCCCTTTTCTTCTAATTCATTCATACAACACGGAATAAGCAAGTCCCGTTAAAATGTAGTGCTCGTGGCTGCAAGTCCGCTGCCGCCCGTAACAAAACGCCTGATCGTACCAGCGGGCGGCAGTGTGCCCGAAGGATCGCTGCCCTTGCTGCGCAGGTATAATGTGTTATGAAAATTTTGCACGCCGCCTGCCGTTAAAGTACCGCTTAAAATATTGAATTGCTCCACGGTTATTCCCGATGGGGAAACAGTGCGCAGGATGAATACAGTGAAATTATTGCCGCTGCCGGAAATATAGATGTATGCAGGGGTTGGGCTGAGTGTGCCTGCAGGCAGGGCTTTTTGCTCCACAGTCACGGTAAAGCTGGTATTGTTCTGTGCGCTGAACCTGAATTTATAGTCAGAAAAAAGGGTGCCGGTAAAATTCCCGGGAGAGTTATCATACACACAGCTGTCGGGGGTCATCAGGTAAACACCATTGATCACAGGAGGTGTGGTGCCGTCATACACTTTTACCCCGGTATTGCGGAGCGAATCGATCATGCTTTGCGGTGCGATATTTTTTACCGGTGTGGGAAAATTGTTGATGGTGGAATTTCCTGTTCCATCATCGCTGCTGCTTTTTTTACAGGAGCCCAGTGTAAAGAGGACGGCAATAAAAATGGGTGATAAAATTGTACTTGAAAATTTCATGTGTTGATGTTTAAGATGCAGTAATAAATTTCCAGCACTAAAATCAGCATTCTTCCAAAAGAGGGCAATACCAAGTTTGTAGTACGCAGTGTTGTTTTAAAAAAAGCAGTAAGTTTAAAACATGAAACAGCAAATTTTTATTCCGATTGCAGTATGTATGGTTGTCTTCCTGCTTTCGTTTACCGGCACAACCCGTAAAAAGAAACATATACTCGTGTTTTCAAAAACGGCCGGCTTCCGTCATGCCAGCATAAAAGCCGGTAAGGCTGCGTTGCTGAAAATGGGCAGCGAAAACAACTGGATCGTGGATACCACCGAAGATGCTGCTGTGTTTACATCCAAAAAACTCCGGTCATATGCCCTGGTTGTTTTTCTAAATACCACGGGTGATATTTTGAACGGTGAACAGCAGGCTGCTTTTGAAAAATATATTCAGTCGGGAAAGGGCTTTGCCGGTATTCATGCCGCCACGGATACTGAGTACGGCTGGCCCTGGTATTGCAAACTGGTGGGAGCCAATTTTGCCAGTCATCCCAAACAGCAAAACGCCACGCTGCTGGTAAAAGACAGTCTGCATGCCAGCACCCGACACCTGCCACATTCCTGGCAGCGCTTTGATGAATGGTATAATTTCAAAAACCTGCAAACAGGCTTAAGTGTGCTGCTCGCTATTGATGAAAAATCATACGAGGGCGGCAAGAATGGCGATGATCACCCAATGGCCTGGTACCATGATTATGACGGCGGAAGGGCTTTTTATACGGCACTGGGACATACCGATGCTTCCTATACAGAAGAAAATTTTTTGAAACACCTGCTGGGCGGACTGCAATACGCCATGGGAAAATAAGAATGGATTTTTGCCCGGCTTGGCAGAACTTTGCTGCTAAAGCATTTTAGAACGGATGAAGTATTTATATTTTATACTGGCAGGCATTTTTCTAACTGTTAACGCAGCGGCACAGCAGTCATTGTTTAAAATACATGATATCCCGCTGCCTGCTGCCATCAAATATGATGAGAACCAGTTCTCCGGTTTATATGTACGGGGAAAACAATTATTCCTGATGCCCGAATGCAGGCTGCAGCAGGGCCATGAAGCAAAACTCTATGTGATGAACCTGGGGCGTTTCAAAAAAAACGGCCAGGATACCGCTTTCAATAAACGCTGGAAAAAAATACCCATTTATCAGCTCGACCGTTTAAGAAACAGCATGGATGCCAGTGGCAATGAGTTTGAAGGTCTGGAAGCCATTGTTGTGGATGGAAATGCTGTTTACCTCTCTGTTGAAACCAGCACGGCTTCCCCTAACTGCTTTTTATTAAAGGGGATTTTGTCAGACACTGCTCTAACGATGGATACAAGCTTTATGGTTCCTTTGCCAAAATACAAGGGTGCCGATGGCCGCCCTGTTTACAATGCCGGTTTTGAAGCCGTGGCCAGACAGGGAGCATATTTTTATGCTTTTTATGAATACAATTATTTTGATAAAAACAATGAACTGAGGGTACTGGATAAATTTTCCTTTTTACCCAATGGCTGTGCGCATGCTTTGCCCCTGCAAAAAATGCCTTTTCGGATTACAGATATTACCAGCACCGGAAGCAACAGTTTTACCGCACTGAATTATTTTTACCAGGGTGGCGGGGCCGATACGGTTTACCGTGTGCCGCCATCCGATACAGCCAGCTACCATCTCACCGTTGACAGCGGAAGGTTTGTTCCTTATTGCCGGCTGGTAAACCTGGAACTCAGGGAAGACCATATGGAATGGAATACCCTGTGGGAATTCCCCAAACAATACCGTATGTATAACTGGGAGGGCATTGCTTCCTGGAAAAATGGTTTCTTTATCATCAACGATAAGTACTCGGCCAAACCTTACCGTTCCACTTTATTGTACCTCGAGAAAGAATAATCACACAGGAATATCATGCGGTGTTTTATTTATTCCCGGCAGCATCGCTTTTCAGTTTGTCATCATAATCCTTTTGCAGTTCATCCAGCGAAGCGTCAAAACCGGTCCTGCCGGCAAAAGCCACCGGGTTATATGCATCACCGGGTTTGTGTTTCTCATGCATGCTGAACTGCCCCGCATGTGAAGCCACCCAGATATCAAACTGCTGAAGGCGCAGGTCTTTGAGGGTATGGGCATAATCACGGGCAATATTGGGATAAAGGGCGATCTTGTCAAAATGCTGACTGGTTACAATGGTGGGCATATTGGCAATGAGCACGCGGTAACTGCGGGCCGAATCGCTGGTGGTAAAAATATAGCTGCAGGAACCCTGTGTATGACCAGGATGACTCAGCATCACCAGTGTTGTTCCGCCAAGGCTGATGGAATCGCCGTTCTTCAAAAATTTATCTGCTTTAACCGGTTTAAAAGACGGGCCCTCACCACCAAAAGCATAATCTGAATCGCCACCCGTTTTCAATACCGCAGCTTCAGGTGCATTGGCCCAGAATTCCGCCTTTGTTTTCTTTTTTATCGCTGCCATGGCACCCAGGTGATCATAATGCGCCTGCGTGGTGAGCAATATTTTAATGTCGGAATATTTAAATCCCAGCGCTGCAATATTATCCAGGATCTGTTTTTCAGAAGATGCCAGTCCTGTATTGATCAGGATATGTCCCTTCGCCGTTACAATTAAATAACTGGCCAGGTCATAGGTGCCCACATAGTACAAGTTGCCTGCAATGCGGTAAGGCTGGTAATTTTGCGCCCATTCGGGATCCGTTAATTTGGGTTCCTTTACTTGTTGCGCAGTAACAAAAATGGTTTGAAATAACAGTGCTGTAATTAAAATAACTGCTTTTACGGGGTGTTGTTGCATACGGGGTTTGAATAAGGGCGGAAAGTTAACGATGTGGCCCGTGATAAAAAAGTTATAATGACAATCCATAAAAACAGCGGGCCCCCGGTTGGGAGCCCTGCTGCATTTTTCAATCCGTATAACCTAGTTCTGCATGCTTTCGGCGGCATTCTGATCGCCATTATTATTTTTCCGCTTGAAGAGCGACATATCAATTTTTCCAAAACGGTAAGAGAAATTGATGCGGAACATTTGCGGGTCTCTCAGCCTCTCGTAGTTCTGTACAAAATAATCGCTGTAGCTGTACTGGCTGCTGATCCTGGTGCGGAAGATATCGCTGATGTTGAATGATACCGAAGCGGCATTATTTTTTAAGAATGATTTTTTAAAGGCAATATCCATTCCCCAGCTGGGTTTGATATAACCCTGTGAAGCGCTCTGGCTTTGCGACATCTGCGGCGGACCGCCCATGCCACTGTTGCTGTTAACGGGCAAATTGGTTTTGCTCTGGTAGGTGGTGGTCAGTTGCATCGCAAAGTTTGCCGGCAGCTTAAAATTATTGTTCAGTTTACCAAACCAGCTCCACATAGCATCCTGCTGGGTGGCGCCTGAAACATTGCTTGTATTGATTTTGGAGTTGTATATATTAACATTCGTGCTCAGATCCCACCATTTAGTAAGATAATTGATACCGGTTAACTCAGTACCCACCGCATAACTTGAATTGGCGTTGATATAACTGTTGATGATATCATTGTTGCCTGTGGTGCTGTTGTATTCTTCTGTCAGGTACCGGGTAATCAGGTTATCGCTGTGTTTGTAATAAGCCGAAGCCAGGAAAGTGTTTTTGGTACCATAGGTTTTTAAATAAGAGAGTTCATACGATTGTGTAAACTCTGGTTTTAAAGCGGGGTTACCCCTGGTGATATTCAGTTTGTCGGTATAATCTGTAAATGGTATCAGCTGGAAGAAGTTGGGGCGGTTCACCCTTCTGGTGGCACTGAACTGCAGCTCCTGCCGGTTGTTCAGTTTCTGACTCAGGAACAATGAGGGAAATAAACTCACCGCATATTTATTACTGAACTGATCACCGCTGTTCAGCAAGGTACCCGTATAATCAGAGCTTTCTGCCCTTACACCCGCCTTGTAACTGAAGTTCCCGATGGTATTGCTTAGTGTTGCATAAGCCGCATATACATTATCCTTATTGGTATAATTATTCGTGGCCGAAGTAATTAAGTCGTACTGCCCGGTTGAATTGTTCAGCACATAATTATAGGTATTGTTGGTACGGCTCCGCAATGCAGCCCTTACACCGGTTTCCAGTTTATAATTCTTTGAAAAGGGCAGCACAAAATCAGTTTGAAGAATAAAGTTTTTGTCATGGCCATCCCCGATAACTTTTTCAAGGGCCGTGCCGGTTAAGGCGCCACTGGTGCCGTAATAATTGGTGCTGTATAAAGAGTTGCCCGTGCTTTTTCCTGAAAAATAATTCGCATCCACGGTTAATTCTTCTCCTTCTTTTTTAAAGAGCTGTTTCATGCCAAATACCAGTCCCTGACCGTTGAACGCCCTTGTTCCGGTAGTGGTACGCTGGCTGGCATTACTCACTTTTCCGCTGTTATACAAACTGTCGGTGGTAATGTTAATGCTTTCATAGGGATTGAATTCGCCATGCACTTTAAAGCCAGACAGTGATAATGTGGTACGGTTGGTGAGGAAATAATCCAGTCCCACTTTACCAAATAAAAAACCGCCTTTGTTCTTGTTGTAATTATCCTGGTACACCGAAGTAAGCGGCGTGGTGAGCAGGTTATTTCTTTCGGTGGTGCCGGTTGTTACGCCTTTCATCTGGTTGGCATTCAGTGATGCGGTGAAATTGAATTTATTATCCCGCAGGCTGATATCGCCACCGCCATTTACGGCACCGCGTTTATCAACACCCACCCGCAGGTTACCATTATAACCTGATTTTTTATTTTTCTTCAGTACCACGTTGATGATACCGCCCCCGCTGCCACTGGCATCATACTTGGCCGATGGGTTAGTAATCACTTCCACAGTTTCAATCACATCAGCCGGTATCTGGTCCAGTGTCAGCGTGGTGGGGCGGCCATCCACCATCAGTTGCGGTGCGGCATTACGCACGGTAATATTCCCGTCAATATCCACATTCACCGAAGGCACATTGCGCATTACATCCACACCCGTACCACCCGTACTCATAATATTCTTTTCAACATTAAATACTTTTTTATCGGCACTCAGTTTTAATGCCGCAGCAGATGATACCACGGTTACACCCTGTAACTCTTTTGTGTCGGTGCTGAGGGTAATATTACCCAGGTCTTTTTCAAAAGAAGGCAATGCTGCCGGGGCCTTGTTTTGTCCCGGTGCACCGCCATTCATTTTGGGCATAAAGGAAACATTTGTTTCATATGCCTTAAAACCAACTGCCGATATTTTTAAGGTAAGGCTGCCCATAACAGGTAATGCTTCCAGGTTGAATTGACCATTGCTTTTTGTTACGGTGGCCGTCAGTAAAATATCTTTTACTTTTTTTGTGGTACTGTCCATTTTTTTCTGCATCAGTATGACCGATGCTTCCGGAACCGGTTTGCCGGCATCATTCTGCAGTTTGCCATAAATACGGCCCGCATTACCCATGGCCGCACCCGGCATTCCGGCTGGCATGCCTGCAGGCTTCTGGGCTGTTGCATATAAACCTAAAAAGATGGCTGCAAGTGTTATTAGCTTTCTCATTGTTCATTTATTTTATGAACACAAAGCTATTTTGCAAAACCGGGGTGGTTATTGCAAATGAGATAAAACGGGGGATTCCTGCGACGAAAACGGAATTGAAATTTTAAGTGCTGTACAGGCGGAAAATGAAAGGGATATGCGGTAATCAGATGCGGCCGGTAATGGCAGCCAGCGCTTCTTTATAGTTATCGCTTACGGGCAGTTCCAGTTCATTAATGAACAAACTGCTTTTGCGCACCGCGGTAATAAATGCCACCGAAACAATATAGGATTTGTGAATGCGTATAAACTTATCTGCGGGCAGCTGCTCTTCCACCGTTTTCATCGGCATACGGGTAACAATGGGTTTGGTGGTGCTGTGCAGGTGTATTTTGATATAATCTTTCAGTCCTTCGATATACACAATATCTTCGTGGTTTACTTTTACCATGCTGTATTCCACGTTCACAAAAAAATAAGCGGGTGCGGTTTTGGTGTTGGCTGTCTGCTGTTTCAGGTCAAACAATTCCTTCGCCTTGTTACAGGCTTTTATAAACCGTTCCAGCGAAACCGGCTTTACCAGGTAATCGGTCACTTCCAGGTTAAAACCTTCCAGCGCATATTTTTCATAAGCGGTTACCAGTATAAACATGGGTTTTACCGTAAGGCTTTGTATCAGCTGCAGTCCTGTTAAGCCGGGCATTTGTATATCCAGAAAAACCAGGTCCACTTTCTGGTGCTGCAATGCATGCATGGCATCAATGGCATTGTCGTAGCTGCCCACCAGTTTTAAGAAAGGCAGTTTGCTGATATTATCTTCCAGCAGTTCCAGCGCCAGCGGCTCATCATCTATCGCAATGCAGTTGATCATGCAGCAAGATTAATGGTTAGTGATGTAATAAAAAAACCGTTCTCCCTGGTAATATTCAGCCTGTGCTGCTGCTGGTACAGCAGTTCGAGCCGGCGTGCCACATTGGTAAGACCAATGCCCGATGCCTTGTCTTTTATTTCGGCGCTGTCTTCGTTGTATTTATTGGTAACCGTAAACTGCAGCACATTGTTTACTGCTGCCAGTTCGATTTTTATCATGGCTTCTTCTATCATGCCGGTGCCATGCTTGAAGGCGTTTTCCACAAAGGGTATCAGCAGCATGGGTTCGATATAATAGGTTTTATCGGGCTGGTGGAACAGGGTGCTGATGCTGACTTTTTTCCCAAAGCGCTGCTGCTGCAGGTCGATATAACTCTGCAGATATTCTGTTTCTTTCTCCAGCGAAACCTTTGCTTCATCCGCCTCGTACAGCATGTACCGCATGAGGGACGACAGTTTTATCAGGGATGGTTCCAGCTGGTCGGATTGTCTTCTTGCCAGTGCCACCATATTGTTGAGCACATTGAACATAAAGTGCGGACTAACCTGTGAGCGCAATAAAGACAGTTCGGTTTTTAAAAATTCATGTTCTTTTTCCTTGGCAAGATTATCTGCATGCATTTTGTCTTTGATGGTACGGTAAGCAATGCTGCAGGCCAGTATAAAAAGGCAGATGAAGAAAATAAAGAACGCATGCTTTTGCAAAGTATAACCCGGGCCGGGACTGGCAAAAGCCTTTACCAGCGAATAGTTTTGCAGGGTAATGAGTGTAAAGCAGGCCGCAATGGCAAGCGGGTAAAAAAAATATTTCCGCTTATATACGAGTTGGGGAAAAAGCACCAGTGCATTCAGGTAAAAAAAACCAATCAGGCAAAGGTCGTTGAGCCGCATGATGAGAAAATTGGCGGTTTCATCAACCTGTGGCCGGTGAGGCTGTTCACCACCGCTGAAAGAGGGACGCAGCAGGTACGGTAAAGAAAACAGGAGCACCCATGCCGTTGTATGCATGGCCACCACCGCCCATTTTTTATTGTACCATCCGGTTTTCATACCGCCAAATTACGCATTCGCCGGTTGAGATTACAGCGTGGGGCAAAACATTGCGACGAAATGGCTTTTTCCTGCTACGAAAGTGCTAAGAATTTTCCAGTACTTGTTTAAACAGTATCCGTAAATTTATATTTTAAACATTTGATTCTATAGAATATGCCAATGAAAAACATATTTGCAGTTTGTTTTTTTCTATTCACTTTCTATATATCATTGGGGCAAACCAGTTTCGATTCTCTTTTAATTGAAGGCCGCTACCGCAGTTTTTATTTTAAAACACCAACAGCAAAAACAAAAAACCCAACCATTATTTTTATCATGCATGGCTCCGGCGGCAGCGGCACCAACATGATGGAACCTGCCAAAAATTTACAGGCCGTGGCAGACAGTCTTGGTTTCTTTTTAGTTTATCCCAATGGCTATAAAAATTACTGGAACGAATGCCGCAAAAATGCCACCTCGCTGGCCAATAAAGAAAACATAAACGAACAGGCATTTTTCAATACCATGCTGCAGTATTTTCATAAAAAATACAGCACCCGTAAAAAGCAATTTTTCTGCATCGGTCTTTCCGGTGGCGGGCACATGGGTTATAAACTTGCCATGACCATGCCGGAGAAATGTATTGGTATTACAGCCGTGGTGGCCAGTTTACCGGATAGTGTAAGCACCGATTGTGAAGACACTAAAAAACCGGTAGCGGTATTAATTGCCAACGGCACTAAAGACGGGCTGAATAAATACGATGGCGGTGACATTATCATCAATGGAAGCTGCTGGGGTGTGATGCAAAGTACCCAGCAATGTTTTCAATACTGGGCATCACTGGCGGGTTACACAGGAGCGCCTGTAACAGAACCGATCGCCGACCCCGACCCAAATAATGGGCAAAACATTACCCGTTATACATACAATGAAAAGGGCAAGCCTGCGGTGGTACTGTTAAAAGTAAATGGTGGTGAACACGCTTTTCCAAAAGACGTAGATATTTTTATTACCGGCGCCAATTTCTTTTTGCAGGAAATGAAAAGGCTGAAGCTGCGCTGATCACTTCACCTGTTTTTGTATCATCTCCGTAAATATCAACACAGATTTTTTCCGGTAACTGTCTTTGGGCCAGGTGATGGATGCCTGGCTGATAATATTCAATCCTTTAATGGGAATGGTGCGCAGGGTCTTTCTTGCTTTTACCGCCGCCACCGTCATAATGGTGCACCAGTTACCCGTTTCCACCAGCTGCAATAAAGTATTGATATCATTCAGCTCCATTTTTATATTGGGCTGAATATTGTTTGCCGCCAGCGCCTCGTTCAAAAACTGCCGGGTATGAAAACCCTTTGCGGGCAGTACGAGCGGAATATCCTGGAGGTCCTTCATTTGTACGGATTTTTTATTGCCCGCAGGATGCGATGGATGCGCCACCAGTGTTAAGGGTGAGTCATAGAGCTGTTGCGAAATAAACAATTCGTTGTTCTGCAATTCTAAAAATGACAATAAAAAATCCACCCGGGTGGAACGCAGCTTGTCCAGCAGGTCCTGCGATGTACCAAACTCCACGATGATCTTTACTTCGGGGTATTTTGCCGAAAACTGCACCAGCACCGGCGTAAGCAGGGATGACAAACCATAGGTAACCCCGATACGCAGCTCGCCTGTTTTCAGTCCTTTCAAATCGTGTATCACCTGGCGGCCGCTGTCGGCATCGAGTACCGTTTGCCGGGCATAGGGCAAAAATTTTGTGCCGGCCTCGGTGAGCCGCACCCTTTTGCCAATGCGGTCAAACAGCGGGATACCCAGTTCCTCTTCCAGCTGCTTGATCTGCTGCGACAATGTGCTCTGGCTGATATATAAACCATGGGCCGCCTCGGTAAAATTCTGCAGTTCGGCAGAGCGGATAAAATATTTCAGTTGGCGCAATTCCATTTCCTAAATCGGTTTTATCAATGAATGTGATAGAAAAATACGGTTATACAAATTTAGAGATTAAAATTAAATTTGCTTGCAGCGGTGACACCTTTCAGAAAGGTGTCACCGCTGCAAAAAACATTTTCACAGCAGCTGGTGTCCCACCAGCCGGAAAAGGATCACCAGATAATACATTTTATATGAGCAATACTCCAAACACCTTATTCGACAAAGTATGGGATGCACACGTGGTGCGTAAAATTGAAGACGGGCCCGATGTGTTCTTCATCGACCGCCATTTTATTCACGAGGTAACCAGTCCTGTAGCATTTTTAGGATTGAAGAACCGCGGCCTCAGCGTGCTGTTCCCGGCAAAAACATTTGCCACCGCCGATCATAACACCCCCACCATTAACCAGCATTTGCCTGTGCAGGATCCGCTGAGTGCCAACCAGCTGAAAGCGCTGGAAGACAATACCAGGGAATATGGTATTTCACATTGGGGACTGGGTGATCCCAAAAATGGTATTGTACACGTGGTGGGACCCGAAAATGGTATCACCCTGCCCGGTATGACCATTGTGTGCGGCGACTCACATACTTCCACACACGGTGCGTTTGGCGCCATTGCTTTTGGTATTGGTACATCGGAAGTGGAAATGGTGTTGAGTTCCCAGTGCATCATGCAGCCCAAGCCAAAGAAAATGCGCATCACCATCAATGGTAAATTAGGTAAGGGTGTGGTGGCCAAAGACGTGCCCCTGTTTATCCTTTCTCAAATTTCTGCCAGCGGCGCTACCGGCTATTTTATTGAATTTGCCGGTGAAGTATTTGAAAACATGAGCATGGAAGGCAGGATGACCGTTTGTAACCTGTCGATTGAAATGGGTGCCCGTGGTGGTATGGTGGCGCCGGATGAAACCACATTCAACTATTTAAAAGGGCGTGACCTTGCACCCAAAGGCCAGGCCTGGGATACGGCGCTGGCTTACTGGAAAACATTGAAAACAGATGATGGCGCAACATTTGACCTGGAATTGAAATTTGATGCCAGCCAGATTGAACCGCAAATTACGTATGGCACCAATCCCGGTTTGGGCACGGGCATCTCCAGCAATATTCCCGCTGCCGCAGCAGTAAAAGACGGCGAAGCTTCTTATAAAAAATCACTGGCCTATATGGGCTTTGCAGAAAACGAAAAGATCATTGGTAAAAAAGTGGACTACGTTTTCCTGGGCAGCTGCACCAATGGACGTATTGAAGATTTCCGTGCATTTGCCAGCATTGTTAAGGGAAGAAAGAAGGCCGATAATATCACCGCCTGGCTGGTACCCGGCTCGCATATTGTGGAAGACCAGATTAAGCAGGAAGGCATTTTAGATATTTTAACCGAAGCCGGTTTTCAATTACGCCAGCCCGGCTGCAGTGCCTGTTTAGCCATGAATGATGATAAAGTGCCTGCAGGTAAATACGCGGTGAGCACCAGTAACCGGAACTTTGAAGGAAGACAGGGACCGGGTTCAAGAACCTTACTGGCCAGTCCGCTGGTGGCAGCAGCCGCCGCAGTAACTGGTGTGGTAACCGATCCAAGAGAGTTGATTGCTTAGGGTTGAAACCACTGCTTAACTTATTACTTACAACTTAAAAACTTATTACTAAAATGGCTTACGATAAATTCAACATACTTACCAGCTCCGCGGTTCCCATGCCAATTGAAAATGTGGATACCGACCAGATCATTCCTGCACGCTTTTTAAAAGCCACCAAAAGGGAAGGCTTTGGCGATAACCTGTTCCGCGACTGGCGTTATAATGCCGACAATACCCCCAAGCAGGATTTTGTTTTGAACAACCCTGTTTACAGCGGTAAAATTTTAGTGGGTGGTAAAAACTTTGGCAGCGGCAGCAGCCGTGAACATGCCGCATGGGCCATTTACGATTATGGTTTCCGTTGCGTGATCAGCAGCTTCTTTGCCGATATCTTTAAAAACAATTCGTTGAACATCGGCATTCTGCCAGTAACGGTTAGTGAAGGTTTTTTGGATAAAATTTTCAGGGCCATTGAAGCTGATCCAAAAACAGCGCTGGAAGTAAACCTGCCGGATCAAACAGTTACCATTTTGGCTACAGGCGAAAAAGAATCGTTTGACATCAACGGTTATAAAAAACATAACCTGGTCAATGGTTTTGATGATATCGATTACCTGCAGGCCATGAAGGATGAAATAAAAACATTTGCCACCAACAGCTTGTATTAAGCGCTACAAAACATTATGCCAAAACAACAGCGCTACATCGAAATAATGGACACCACCCTGCGTGATGGTGAACAAACCAGTGGTGTATCATTCTCCAGCAGTGAAAAATTAACCATTGCCCAGTTACTGCTTACCGAAGTAAAAGTAGACCGTATTGAAATTGCCTCTGCAAGGGTGAGCGAAGGGGAATTTGATGCCGTGAAAAAGATCACCAAATGGGCAAAGGCCAACGGCCAGCTCCATAAAGTGGAAGTGTTAACCTTTGTGGACGGTGATGTATCCATTAAATGGATGCAGGAAGCCGGTGCCAAAGTGATGAACCTGCTCACAAAAGGTTCGCTCAATCATTTAACACACCAGTTAAAAAAAACACCGCAGCAGCATTTTGATGATATCGCCGAAGTGATCAAACTGGCGAGGCAGAAAAAAATTGAGGTGAACGTTTACCTCGAAGACTGGAGCAATGGCATGCGTCATTCCAAAGAATATGTATTTCAATACCTGGATTTCCTTACCAAACAGCCGGTGAAACGAATCATGCTCCCCGACACGCTCGGTGTACTGATTCCTTCTGAAGTATTTGATTTTATAGAAGAAACCGTATTGCGTTATCCCGGTATTCATTTCGATTTTCATGGTCATAATGATTACGACCTGGGAACCGCCAATGTGCTGGAAGCATTAAAGGCCGGCGCACATGGGCTGCACCTTACCGTAAATGGTATGGGCGAGCGGGCCGGTAATGCGCCGTTGGCAAGTGCCATTGCGGTGATGAATGATTTCTTACCCGGACTGAAATCTTCCGTAGTGGAAAAATCATTGTACCATGTAAGCAAGCTGGTGGAAACATTTTCTGGTTTCCGCATTCCGGCCAACAAACCCGTGGTGGGAGAAAATGTGTTTACACAAACCGCCGGTATACATGCGGATGGTGATAAAAAGAACAAACTCTATTTCAGCGACCTGATGCCCGAACGTTTTGGCCGCCAGCGCAAATATGCCCTTGGCAAAACCAGCGGCAAGGCCAATATCGAAAACAACCTGGCCCAGCTCGGTATCAAGCTCAGCGATGAAGACCTGAAAAAAGTAACGCAGCGCATCATCGAACTGGGTGATAGAAAGGAAGTGGTTACACAGGCCGACCTGCCTTATGTAATCTCTGATATTCTCGACAGTAAAACACTGCAGGATAAGGTGAAGATCGAAAATTATGTGCTTACACATTCTAAAAATCTTAACCCCAGCGCCACGGTGCTCATCAATATCAACGGCGAAATTTTTGAAGAACATGCGCAGGGCGACGGACAGTACGATGCTTTTATGAATGCACTCAAAAAAGTGTACAAACAAAAGAAGATTGAACTGCCCATGCTTACCGATTATGCGGTACGCATTCCGCCAGGTGGTAAAACGGATGCTTTATGCGAAACAGTGATCACCTGGAATCATAACAACAAAGAATTTAAAACCCGCGGGCTCGACAGCGACCAAACGGTTTCTGCTATTAAGGCTACGCAGAAGATGTTGAATATAATATAGCAGGCAAAGAGTTGAAAGGCAAGGAGGCAAAGAGGCAAGAGTGGATTTGAAAGTAACAGTAAATAAAAATGGGAACTATAAAATCTTACAGGGATTTAATTATTTGGCAGAAATCTGTTGCTTTGGTTACGAATATTTATGATGTTACCGGTGGGTTTCCTTCTTCTGAAATATATGGCTTAACCAATCAATTAAGAAGGTGTGCTGTTTCAATACCAAGTAATATAGCTGAAGGATATGGAAGAAATTCAACCGGTGATTATAAAAGATTTTTACAAATAGCTGTCGGTTCTTTATATGAATTACAAACGCAGATTGAAATTGCATTTAACCTGGCTTATATTTTAAAAGAACAGTATAACGGATTAATAAGCTTAAGTACAGAGATTGATAAAATGATCTATTCAATAATTCAAAAACTAAAATAAAGCAATGGATTGACGGGCTGAGCAAACTCTTTGCCTCCTTGCCTTTCAACTCTTTGCCTTTTCTCAACAATGGCTACCAAACACATCTTAATCGTTCCCGGCGATGGTATCGGGCAGGAAGTAACAGCAGCAGGTAAAAAAGTACTGGATAAAATTGCTGCAAAGTTCAACCACACATTTACGTACGACGAAGCGCTGATTGGCCATGTGGCTATTGAAGCAACAGGCAATCCGCTGCCGGATGAATCGCTGGAAAAAATGCGTAAGTCTGATGCGGTATTATTCGGCGCTGTGGGCCATCCAAAATATGACAACGACCCAGGTGCAAAAGTGCGGCCAGAACAAGGCTTATTAAAAATGCGAAAAGAGTTAGGCTTATATGCGAACCTGCGCCCCATTAAACTGTTTGACGAATTACTTGGTGCATCCAGCATCAAACCGGAAATTTTAAAGGGCGCTGATATTTTATTCTTCCGCGAGTTAACGGGCGATATTTACTTTGGCGAAAAAGGAAGGAAGAACAATGGCGATACCGCTTATGATATTGCAGAATACAGCCGCTATGAAGTGGAGCGTATTGCACGCAAGGCATTTGACGCAGCAAGAACCCGCAGAAAAAAACTGTGCTCGGTTGATAAGGCAAACGTTATTGAAACAAGCCGCTTGTGGAGGGAAGTAATACAAAAAGTGGCGCTGGAATATCCGGATGTGGAAGTGGAACACCAGTTCGTGGATGCCACAGCCATGCTGCTGATCAAAGATCCCAAACGGTTTGATGTAGTGGTAACCGCTAATTTATTTGGAGATATTCTTACTGATGAAGCTTCTCAGATTGCGGGCAGTATGGGCATGCTGGCCAGCGCATCGATAGGCGATGGCACGGGTGTGTATGAACCCATCCATGGTTCGGCACATGATATAACAGGTAAAGGCATTGCCAACCCGCTGGCATCCATTTTATCTGCCGCATTGCTGCTGGATATTTCATTTGGCATGAAGGCGGAAAGCGAAGCGGTGATCAACGCGGTGGACCAGGTATTAAAAGCCGGCTACCGCACAAAAGATATTGCAGACAGCACCACAGCTGCTGATAAAATTCTCGGCACCGATGCCATTGGTGAGGAAGTGCTGAAACGCCTTTAATCTTTGGGGGTACATCGATTATGGAGGGCCGCACGGTAAAGTGCGGCCTTTTTCATTCCCCACAAGAAGTTATACATTTGGTTTGCACATAAACACCAATTATGGAACCCATCAACATCATGCAAAAGTTTTCCCTGTTCAATAAATTATGGACACCGCATATCATTGGCGAACTCAATGGCCAGTATGTAAAACTGTGCAAGCTGCAAGATGATTTTGTATGGCACAGCCACGAAAATGAAGACGAACTCTTCATGGTGTTTAAAGGCACTTTGTTAATGGACTTCCGTGATGGCCGCACAGTGGAAGTAAAAGAAGGTGAAATACTGATTGTACCCAGGGGCGTGGAGCACCGTCCGCATACCAATGGTGAGATTGTTTTTAATTTATTGTTTGAACCAAAGGCCACCCTGCACACCGGTGAGGTGGAAAGTGAAATGACGGTGAAAACATTAAGCTGGATCTGATAAGGCCGTTTCCAGCGGAACCGTAACCGTAATGGCCGTGCCCTTTCCAGGCGCTGTTTCCAGTAAAAAACTGCCGCCCAGCGCAATGGCCCTTTCTTCCATCCCCAAAATACCAAAGGATCCTTTTGATCTGGCAGAAGAAATTTCAAAACCCTTTCCATTGTCCTGTATCCTGAGGATAATATTGCTTTCGTTCACCACCAGCGAAGTGTTCACGGTGCTGGCTTCTGCATAACGCATAATATTGGTCAGCGCTTCCTGGTACACCCTGAACAGGCTGGTGGTAACCGCTTCCGGAATTTTTATATTGTTGGTGCTGTTGCTGAATTCAACCGGTATTTCGGTGGTGCTGGTAAATTGCCGGCCCAGCCATAACACCGCGGCAGCAAGGTCTTTTTCATCCAGCGCACCGGGCTTCAGTTCGTTCAGTATCCTTCTTACAGACTGGTGACTGGCTTCCAGCATCGTAAGTATATTTTGCGTTTTGGCCCTGAATTGTTCTGCTTCTGCCGGTAGTTTCTTTTCGAGCCATACCGCATCCATCTTAATGGCCGTAAGCTGCTGCCCCAGTTCATCATGTATTTCCCGGCCAATCCGGATGCGTTCTTCCTCACGTATATGCTGCAGGTGTGCGGCCAGCTTGCGCAGCTGCTGCGTGGTTGATTTAATTTTTTCCTGGGCATCCACCCGCT
Organism: Ferruginibacter sp.; assembly: GCA_046329655.1. GTDB lineage: Bacteria > Bacteroidota > Bacteroidia > Chitinophagales > Chitinophagaceae > Ferruginibacter. Next base: position 441,443 of record JAXLUD010000002.1, on the reverse strand, counting down.
CGGTAAAATCTATTCCCACTCCCGCCACGCAGTCTGTTCCATCATAGTGTATAAAAATGCCGGTAAAATAGTACGGAACCTTCTGCCCGTTTTTCAAATACAGGTTGGCCTGCACGCCAGCTTCTCCTTTCTCAATCACCGCCTTTATTTTTTCGGCTACCATACCGCGTTGGTCGAGGTCAATAAAGTCAAGCTGGTGTTTTCCTTTCAGTTCGGCAAAAGTATAACCACAGATGCGTTCAAGATTTTTGTTCCACCGCATCAGTCCTTTTTCGGGGCTGGATAAATAAAAGATCCCGGGCAGCGCATTGATCAGGGCGTCTGACATATTTTTCTCCTTCAGCATTTCCTGTTCTGCCAGTATGCGTGCTGTAATATCGGTGATGGTGCCCACGTAACCGATGATTTCGCCAGCAGCATTTCTTTCCGGCACGGCCATGCCCATCACCCAGGAAATGCTGCCATCGGGCCGCAAAAAACGGTATTCGGAAAACGACTGTACGTGATCATTCACCGCCTTATCCCAACCCTTTCCAAGCAACTCCCTGTCTTCCGGGTGAACGGCATTGTACCAGCCATTGCCCAGGGCGGCATCCTGTACCATGCCTGAAATGATGCACCAGCGCGGGTTCACGTAAGTGGTGTAGCCTGTGGCATCGGTATGAAAAATTCCTACGGGAGAAATTTCGGTCAGCGTCTGGTAGCGCTTTTCGCTTTCCGAAAGCGCCTGCTCTGTCTTGCGCCGCTGCCTGTCCTTTTCAATAGTATCCAGCGCAAAAGAAATATCACCCGCACATTCTTCCAGCAGGTCAATTTCTGCCGTATCAAAAAAACCGGCCGTATCTGCATAAAGGGAATAGGTGCCGATCACGTTGCCCAAACGCTTAATGGGCAGGCTTATCGATGAGCAGTAATGGCGTTGCAACGCTGCATCCTTCCAGGGCATCATTTCTGGGGCGTTGGCAATATCATTGCAAACAATGTATTCACCCTGGCGCAAGGCCTTGCCCGAGGGTCCCCGGCCTTCCGGTTTGTCGGCTGCCGCAGAAATATTGATATGGGAAAGATAGCCAGACTCATTGCCCGCATGTGCGGCCGGTTCAAGTTGCAGGGTTGCTGGATCTAACAGCCCGATCCATGCCATGCGGAAGCGCCCGATATCCACCGCGATATCACAGGCCTGCTGAAATAATGTTGTTTCGTCTGCAGTTTTTACCAGCATCTGGTTGATCTGGCTTAAAAAGAAATACAGTCTTTTTGCTTTCTCCAGTTTTTCTTCCGCTTCTTTTTGTTCGGTGATATCCTGAAGGTGCAATACAAAATAAAGCGGCTTGTCCTGCAGGGCCACTTTTGTTACGGTTCCGTTCAGCCAGCGGTAACCACCCTGCTGTTGCTGCATGCGGATATTCACGGTTGCCAGGGATGCGCCCTGTTCACTGAATATATTTTTAAATGCCTGCGCATCCGCGGGGTGTATAAACTCAAAAGGAAAACTGCCGGAGCAGGGCTTGCCTGTTATATTTTCAATGGTGCGGCTGCCAAAAATAATATGGCCCGAAGCGTCACACACGGCGGCAACACCAAGACAGGTAGCCTGCACCCGTTGCAGCAACAGGTCAAACTCCTGCTGGCTCAATGGCTGGCCGGGAGAACTATTTTTCATAAGCAGGTTTGATGATAAGGGTTTTAACTGCTTTTAAAAATATAATAGTTTTAGTAGATTTCAAATGATCCCGGCCCTGAGTGCAACTAATTTTTCCCGGCCGCCCCTGTTTATCGTTTATTGCGGATATTTGGGAAGCGATTTCAAATCCTGCTCATGCACAAAAAGAAAATATGCTGCTTTGGAGAACTGCTGTTCCGCATTTCGCCGGCTTCGGTTGAAGAAATGGTGGAGAAAAATCCCATGCAGCTTTATATCGGCGGCGCCGAAGCCAATACCGCCACCGCACTTGCCGGGTGGAATGTACCCGTAAAATATTTCACGGCCCTGCCCGATAATTTTATGAGCCGCCATGTAATTGATTACCTCGAATACAAGGGCATTTACACTTCATCCATACTATTCAGCGGCAACCGTATTGGCGTGTATTACCTGGAACGCGGCGCCGACCTGAAGGGCAAAATGGTGTACGACCGCGATCATTCCTCCTTCAGCGAATTAAGACCCGGCATGGTTGACTGGGATAAAGTGCTGCGTGATGTGGAATGGCTGAACCTGAGCGCCATCAGTCCGGCCCTCAATGAAAATGTGGCCGCTGTTTGCCTGGAAGCCATGGAAGCGGCCGCTAAAAAAGGCATTACCATTTCGCTGGACCTGAATTACCGTGCCCGCCTGTGGAAATACGGCAAGCAACCCATTGAAATAATGCCGCAGCTGGCAGCGCATTGCGATGTGCTGATGGGCAATATCTGGAGCGCCAACAGTTTGCTGGGCACGGCCGTGGATGAACACATTCATGATAAGAAAAGCAAACAGGCTTATCTCGATCATGCCAGCGCCACCTCGATGGAGCTGATGCGGCGTTTCCCCAAATGCCGGGCCGTTGCCAATACCTTCCGTTTTGACGGTGAGCAAAACCATATCCGCTACTATACCACGCTGTACACAAACAACCAGCTCTACGCCTCACCCGAATTTGCCTGCACCGGCGTGCGTGACCGCAGCGGCAGCGGCGACTGTTTTATGGCCGGGTTGATTTATGGTTTTTACAACCAGCATGCAGCACAGGATATTTTAGACTATGCCACCGCCGCCGCCTTTGGCAAACTGCAGGAACAGGGCGATGCCACCGGGCAGGATGTGCTGATGGTGAAGAAGATGGAAGGTGAGGGGGAGTGAGAAAAAGTTTAAAAGAAACGCAACTGCTTCTTTTTTTCATTCATTCTTTTCAACGCTTTGCAAAAAAATTTTATTGAACACTAACAACTATTAAATGAACGCCGTTTTTAAAACATGGAAAACAAGCCGCAACCTGGCAGCCGCTTATTTTGATAATTACAGTTTAGAGCAGTTAAATAAAATACCTGCCGGTTTTAGTAATAACCTTATCTGGAACATCGGGCATGTAATTGCGGCGCAGCAATCATTGATTTACCGGTTAAGCAGCCAGCCTATGTTAATTACGGAAGAGTTGTTTAATACTTATAAACCCGGCAGCAAACCAACCGGGCAAACCACCGCCGCAGAAGCGGCAGAACTAAAACATTTATTAACCGCTTTAATAGAACCTGCCGAAAAAGATTTTTACAGCGGTAAATTCACAACGTTTACCGAACGCACCACGGGCACGGGTTTTCATTTGGGCAATCTGGAGGATGCATTTGAATTCAATAATTACCACGAAGGCCTGCACTTGGGTTTTATGATGAACATCCGCAAGTTTGTATAAGTTTTAGGGCTTGTTTCATCAATATTTCTTCTGTTCCATTTTCTGCCAGTCGCCCGTGCTGCCCGTGTTGGGGTTTTCGCCCGGGTCGTTGGTGCCTACAATGCTCCCATCCCTGTTCATCCAGTAATATTGGTATTGGGTGGTGAGCTGTACTTCGGTGCCATTGCTGTAGGGATTATTGTAGCGCTGCACGGCGCCTAAATTATCCCTGAACTGCTCCTGCTGTTTATCTGTAACTGCATTGCGGTAATCAGTCAGCTCCTGTTGTTTTTGTACCGACCACTCACGGTAAGATTTGGCGGCGGCGGCAAAAGCCATGGAGTTTTGCAGGTTCTGTTGCATCATGCCCCGCATACCAAAAGCGGCGCCATTGGTGGCCGCAATTTGTTTGGATACTGCGGGCAGCCAGGAGGCATAGGAATTCCATTGGTTGCCGGCAGCGATGGCAGCCGTCATGGCCATGGTGCTGCCGCCATAATAAGGCGCCACATGGCAAACCGCTTCGCCCTGGTAACTGCTGCCATTCAGTTCGTAGCTGATATCAAAAGCATATGCATACTGGAAGCCATGCACTGCGGTGGCCTGCCTGGGTTCGCCCATACGCAGGTTATGGGGGCGCATGGCCATCATTTTTTCATACACAAAACTGGCCGGCGGATAATCCGGCATCAGCCCGGCATTGCCCACCATAACGGTGTAGGCCAGGTTATCGGGCGCCACCAGGCTCAGGGCAAACTGCCCGTCTTCTCCCACCCGCCAGCCGGGCGGCAGGGCATAAGAAAAAAACTGTCCGCGGCCAATTTGCAGGGCTGCCGGTTCGGCGGTATTGTTTACCGGGCGGCCGGGCGGGTTTGTGCTGCTGCCGGTAACGGGGGTTACATAATGCATATTTACAGGAATTGATGTGCCTTGTCTGGAAGGTGCCTGCCTGCAGGCTGCTGAAGCCAGCAGTAAAACGACCATAAAACCCTGGTTGATCTTTTGCATACCCGTTGGTTGAATGATGAATGATATTGCAACTGGGTAAAGTTCTTTGTTGTTTTATGGCAGGGCAATACTTAAATTGTAGTAGCCCCGGGTAATTCCAAAAGGGGTTTATATTTACAAACACTACAAATATGAAAGCCATCGTGATCGGCGGCTCGGGCGCCACCGGTAAATTTTTAGTAACGCATTTGCTGGCAAACAGCCGGTACAGCAGCGTCGTTGTATTGCTGCGCAGGGCCGTGTTTGATCCCCATCCCAAACTCCGTCAGGTGCTGGTGGATTTTGACAGGCTTGAACAATATACCAGCGAGATCGGCGGGGATATTGCCTTTTCCTGCATGGGCACCACACTCAAAGCGGCAGGCAGCAAGGAGGCCCAATGGAAAATTGACTACGATTACCAGTTCCGTTTTGCCCTGCTGGCAAGCCAGCAAAAAATTCCCTGCTTTGTGTTATTATCTGCACAGGGTGCCAATGCCGGCGCTTCGTTTTTTTACATGAAAGTGAAAGGACAGCTGGAGGAGGCCATCAAAGCGCTTGGCTTTGATAAACTGCTGCTGGTGCAGCCCGGCATGCTGGAGCGCCCCGGCACCGACAGGCCCATGGAAAAAATCAGCCTGGCCCTGATAAAGTTTTTTAACCGCATTGGTTTGTTTAAAAGCCTGGCGCCCGTTCATGTGGAAGTGCTGGCGAAGGCCATAATCTGTAAATCCCTGCAGCTGCAGGAAGCTGTTACCATTATGAAAATGGAGGAGATAAAACAACTTTCAGCAACAACATAATTTTTTATGCGGCATCATATTCAGTCCATACGCCCCTTTATCGGTGCAAAAGATTTTGACCTGTCACGCAGTTTTTACTGCGAGCTGGGTTTTGAAGAAACGGTGATTGATGGTGGCATGTCTGTTTTTAAATCCGGCAGCTTCGCTTTCTACCTGCAAAACGCGTATGTAAAAGACTGGGTGGACAATACAATGATCTTTGCAGAAGTGGATGATGCAGACCGCTACCGCGACGAACTGCAGCAGTTAAACCTGCCGTCCAAATACAATAATGTGCGCCTGTCGCCGGTAGTGATCAAAGACTGGGGCAAGGAATGTTTTTTGCATGATCCCTCCGGTATATTATGGCATTTCGGCACTTTTAATAAATAGAAGCCGTTATTTAGTTGCGGCCTTCCCGACTTTCCGTCTTCCCGGCAAAAAGTCTGTTTTAATATTCAATGTTCAAGACTTAAGGTTCAATAAAAAACCGGCAAAATCAAAAGCCCCTTCATTGAATATTGAGCATTGAAATTTGTTTATTGAATATTAATAACCGGGAAAAAGAGAAGACGTTTTGTTTAAACTCTTACGCACCGCTTTCTTCCAGACCTTCCGACTTTCCGGCTCACCGGCAAAAAGTCTGTTTTGAAATATTCAATGTTCAAGACTTAAGGCTCAATATTCAATAAAGAACCGGCAAAATCAAAAAGCCCCTTCATTGAATATAGAGCATTGAAATTTGTTCATTGAACATTTATTACGCACCGCTTACTTCCCCGTCTTCCCGGCAAAAAGTCTGTCTTAAAATATTCAATGTTCAATAAAGAACCAGCAAACCCAAAAGCCCCTTTATTGAATATTGTGAATTGAAATTTGTTCATTGAATATTAATAGCCGGGAAGAAGAGAAGACGTTTTGTTTAAACTCTTACCACCGCTTTCTTCCCGACTTTCCGGCTCACCGGCAAAAAGTCTGTTTTGAAATATTCAATGTTCAAGACTTAAGGCTCAATATTCAATAAAGAACCCGCAAAATCAAAACCCCCTTTATTGAATATTGAGCATTGAAATTTGTTTATTGAATATTAATAGCCGGGAAGAAGAGAAGACGTTTTGTTTAAACTCTTACCACCGCTTTCTTCCGGTCTTCCCGACTCTCTGACCTCCCGACTTTCCGGCTCCCCGGCAAAAAAACCACCAATTTGTTTAACCGCCGTTTAATACAAATGCTGCGCCGCAAACTGTAGCTTTGTATGCATGCACAAACAGCTAAGGCCCTTATTTACCCTTTTATTTTGTTCCGGTGTTCTTTTTTCAAAAGCACAGCATTTTTTTTCATGCTCAATCCTGGATGCTGCAACCAAACTGCCGCTGCGGGGTGTTACCGCTTCGGTTAACGGCACATCCTTAGCCGCCGCATCTGACAGTAATGGCCGTGTATTCATCCACAACCTTGCCGCGGGTACCATAAAAATTTCCTTGTCACATATTGGATATGAAACGCAAACGCTCTCTTTTGTCATTCCGCAGCAAAACAATGCATCGCCGGTAATTTACTTGCAGCCTGCTGCGGATAAGACCGAAGAAGAAGTGATTGTAACATCCAGCCGCACCAACAGCCGCATTGAAGACCTGCCTACCAAGGTGGAAGTGCTGGGCAGCGAGGAAGTGGGTGAAGAAAATGGCATCAAACCCGGCAATATCGCCAGTTTATTGGGTGATGTGGCAGGGATTCAAATTCAGCAAAGCAGCGCCACCACGGGCAATGCCGATGCGAGGGTGCAGGGGCTGCCGGGTAAGTACACACAAATATTACGGGATGGCATGCCCCTGTTTGGCGGTTACAGCGGCAGTTTCAGCATTTTACAAATTCCGCCGGCAGATCTTAAACAAATAGAAATTGTAAAAGGTGCCAGCTCCACCCTGTATGGCGGCGGCGCCATCGCGGGCATGATCAACCTGGTATCCAAATCTCCCAAAATCAATGCACCGGAGCACAGCATCACCATCAACCAAAGCACTTTAAGGGAGTCGAATATCAACGGGTATTTTTCGGGGCGCAATAAAAAAACGGGTTATACTTTTTTTGCGGCTGGCACATATCAAAAAGCGGTGGATGTAAATAAAGACGGGTTCAGCGATGTGCCCGGTTTAAAAACGGTGTTTATGCATCCCCGGCTTTTTTTATATCCCAACAGCAGGCAAACCATCACACTGGGATATAACCTTACCTATGAAGAAAGAAAGGGCGGCGATATGCAGGTGCTGCAAAACAAAACAGATAACACACACCAGTTTTTTATTGGCAACAATTCCATGCGCAATACCATTGACGGCAGCTGGGAAAATAAACTGAACGCCACCGACCGCCTGAATTTTAAAGGGAGCGTCAGTTTTTTTAACCGCGACATTAACAGCAATGTTTTTGGTATGGGGGGCTTTCAGCAATCTTATTATACAGAACTCTCCTGGCTTAAAGCACTTAAAAAACATACCCTTGTTTCCGGCATTAATATCAATGGAGAGTCTTTTCAAAAAAAATATCCCGACTCTTCATTTATCAATGAATATGCAAGGCATATCCTTGGCGCATTTGTACAGGACGACTGGAAGCTTTCCCAAAAATTCACCGCACAAAGCGGTGTGCGTTTTGACTATAATGACGAGTTTACCCCGGTATTGCTGCCCAGGCTTTCGCTGCTGTATAAAATAAACCACCAGTTTACCACCAGGCTGGGCGGCGGTTTAGGTTATGCCGCTCCTTATGTATTTAACCTGGGGCTGGATGAACGCGAGCTCAGGTATTACCGGCTTCCCGCCCTCACCGGGCTGGAAAAATCGGGCGGTATCAACTGGGATATCAATTATAAAGCCCTGGCCAATGGCTGGCATATTACCGTTAACCAGATGTTTTACATTACACAGATCAGCAGGCCCGTTATTGCCAGTTATAACAGCAGCGGCTGGTACGACCTGGTGAATGCCGCAAACCCCCTGCTCACAAAAGGATTTGAAACCTATGTGGCACTGAACCATGATGCACTGGAAGTTTACCTGGGTTATACATTTACCGATGCGCAAAAAAAATACGACCCTGCCCGCCCGCATGTAAGCCTGAGTGCAAAAAATAAATTCGCTTCGGTGCTGGCTTATGAATTTACTGATCATTTCCGTGCCGGTATTGAAGCCGCCTATACGGGCAAACAATACCTGGATGATAACAGCACCACTTCTCCTTATTTATTTGCTGCGGCCATGGTACGTTATGATATCAAAAAAATTTCCCTGGTGCTCAACTGCGAAAACCTTTTTGATTACAGGCAAACCAGGAAAGAAAATATTGTGTATGGCAGTAACAGCAACCCATCGTTCAAACAAATATGGGCGCCGATAGACGGCAGGGTCATCAATCTGTCGGCCCGGATCAGCTGGTGATTTTTTTCTGCCGTATAAAAAATTGCCGTTGCGATTATTGGTAATACTGTTTTATTTTTATGTCCTGCTCCTGTACTATAAAATTGCTTCGTATCCGCCCCGCAACATTGCTGTAATTTATTAATAACGCTTCATGTCACAGATCAACATCAAGGGCATCAAACTGCTTGTAATTGCCTTACTCGGGTTACCGCCATTTCTTTTTGCACAAAGCAGCACGCCGGAATCTGCTCTTAAACAGTTTGCCCGCTATCCCAACGAACGCATTTTTGTTCAGTTTGATAAAGACGAATACCTGGCCGGCGAAACCGTGCATTATAAGGCCTGGGTATTTGTAAAATCATCGCTCAGTTATATCTCCACCAATTTGTATGTCGACTGGATGGATGCAACCAAGAAACCTGTGAGCAGTTCGGCAATACCGCTGGTGGGTGGTGTGTGCGAGGGATCTTTCGCTATACCGGCCGATCTGCCAGAGAACATGTATTATTTTCATGCCTATACCGGCTGGATGCTCAATTTTGATGAGTCGCAGCATTACCTGCAGCCGCTGATCATTTACAATCCTGCTTCCAAAATGCGGCTGAATGCGCCGGCAGCAAACTATACCGCCAGCCTGCAGCCCGAAAGCGGCATGTTGCTGGATGCGGTGGAGTCGGATGTTTCGGTAAGACTGCAATCCGTATTTCCCTTACACGGAAGCTGGAGTGGTTTTTTGTATGAAGACGGCGACAGCAGCAACCATATTACCGAGTTTCAAAGCATGAATGATGAAGTGGGGTTGTTTACCATTACGCCTTATGCCGGTAAAAAATACAGTGTTAAGATCAGCCGTGCCGATGGCAGCAGCCTGGTGGTTCCTTTACCTGCCGTTCAGCAAAAGGGTGCGGTAATAAAAATCGCCGGCGATGATCTTGGCATCAGTTTCCGCATCAGCAGCAAGGGCCTGGCCAACCAGCTGAAGGGATACAAGATCCTCGTGCACAAACAGGGCGAACTGTTATACAGCGCCACTATTCAAAACCCGAAAGAAGAAATAAACGGTATCATCCCTGCCGACAGCAGCACCCGCGGTCTTTTACATATCAGTCTTTTTGACGCGGCCGGTAATGCGGTGGCGGAGCGATTGTATTTTGCCGGTCTGCAGCACTTTGGCTACCAGTCGCCGGTGATAAATTATGGCAAAATCAGCGGCGAAGCCAAAACCGCCAATGAATGGATGATGCAGGTGGATACGGTCCGGTCCGGCAGTTATGCCGTATTGGTGGATGATGATCATGATGCGGCCCTTGCCGGTACCCATAGCATTTTAAGCACTTACTGGCTCAACGGTATTGGCGCGGCACCGCAGCATGCTGACTGGTATTTCAGGCCTGGTAATAAAGCGGCTGCCAGTGCATTGGATGCCTGGTTACTGGGAGAAAAATGGTCGCTGTTTAACTGGAATGATCTTTTGCGGAAGCCTGCCGCAACGATGAGTTATTTCCCCGACAATTATATCACTTACACGGGTTTTGTAACACAAAAAAGCAAACCGGTGATGAACGAAAAGATCACGGTATTATTCCAGCTAAAGGATTCATCACGCATTTTAACTGAAGTAAAAACCGACAGTGCTGGTTTATTCAGGCTAAAAAGTCTCTATTATTTCGATACGGCAAAAGTTTTTTATCATATCACCAATAATAAAAATGCACCGGTAAAAATTGATGTGGATTTTAAACGCATCGATCATTTCAGCATATACAATGGCGTTTTGTCTCCAACGGGTTTTACGCTGGTGCAGCGCAACAAAACCGACAGTATTCCGCAGCGGGTGAAAGATTATGCCGCGGCATTAAAGCATGTACAAACCATTGCCGACGGTTTTAAAACAATGGATGCCGTGGTGGTAAAAGCGAATATCCGCAGCAAAACGGAAGCGCTGGACCGCCGCTTAAGCTCTCCCATGTTTCGCTCGCCGGGAGAAATGGTGATCGATTTTATCAATGAAGAACAGGACCTGGGCGGCAGCACCATTTTAGAATGGCTGGGCGGGCGTGTGGCCGGTGTGATGCCCGATGGCAGCGGAGGTGTTACCATCCGCGGGCAGCGCCCTGCTGTTTATATTGACGAGTTTTTGGATGATGGTGATCCTTCCCGTCTTTCCGGTATTCCCTATACCGAAATTGCCATGGTGAAAGTGATCCGCAACAGTTACCTGATTGGTGCAAGCGGCACACCTGTAATTGCAGTGTATACAAAGCGGCCTGATATGTATCCCGCATCCGATTTTAACCGGCCGCAGGTTACGGCAAAAAGACTCCCGGGTTATATAGCGGCCGATATTTTCAAACCGCTGAGTTATGGTAAGAGCATGACCTCCAGGACGGGGTACGACAGCCGTTCGCTGTTGTACTGGAATGATAATATCACCCCGGAAAACGGCGAAAGCACCATTCGTTTTTATAACAATGATATTTCAAAAAAACTACGCCTGCTGGTAATTGGATTTACTGCAAGGGGCGGACTGGTTTACCTGGAAAAAACCATTGAGCTGAAATAAAACCTGCTTAATAAAGCAGCCGCTCTTCTTCCAGGTCAATCCTTGTAAGATGTTTGCGGATGATCTCCTCACTGATATCCTGGTTCTGACGGTTATGCTGCAGCAGCCAGTTGCGCTGGTATTCGAGTATGTCGCGGTAAATATCCATCGTGGTTTCGTTGCAGCAGATGCGTTCCATCTCCTCAAATTTCTTTTCCCACTTGTTTACGATATTCATCAATGCCGGGTGCTTGTCCATTTCTTCCCCGTATTTATCCTGGATATAATCAAGGGCATCTTTCGACATATTGCTGAAAAGTTCCGCATCCACTTCTTCCTCGGGTTTTATAAAATCATAATCAGGCATCTGCGCTTTTTTAATGATGAGGGGTAAAGTAAGTCCCTGCACCACCAGCGTTAAAAATATCACCACAAAAGTGATGAAGAGTATCATGTTCCGCTGTGGAAAAACGCTGCCATCATCCAGCAATGCCGGGATGGAAAGCGCTGCGGCCAGTGATACCACCCCACGCATACCGGCCCAGCCCAGTACGATGGGGGTTTTCCAGCCCGGGTTCCGGTCATCCGCCACTTTGATAAAACGACGCATCACCAGCGTGGTGAAGAGCGCCATATAGGATGCAAAAATTCTTACCGCCACCAGTACAATTGTTATCAGCACACCATACCAGATGGCGGTGGTTATTTTCGCTTCGCCCAGTTCGCTGATAATTTGCGGCAGGTCGAGCCCGATGATCATAAACACCAGGCCGTTCAGAATAAACACCAGGCTCTGCCATACATTCACACCCTTTAAACGGGATGAGCTGCTTAAAAAACGGTGACTGTTATTGGACAATAATAGCCCGCCCGTAACAACAGCCAGCACACCGGAGCTGTGTATTTCTTCTGCCACCAGGTACATCACATAGGGTGTTACCAGGGTGATCACAATATCAATATCCGGGTCGGTGGGGAGTTTGTTGTGTATCCACATAAAGACCTTTCCCACCACCCAGCCTGCTGCCACACCACCAATCACCATCCATAAAAAACTGCCGGCAGCCTGGTACCATACAAATTTTCCCGTGGTGATGGCCACCAGTGCAAACTGGAAAATGATCAGCGAGGAAGCGTCATTCAGCAGGCTTTCTCCCTCTAAAATCGAACGCATGCGTTTGGGCGCATCCACTGTTTTTAGAACTGCGGCCGCACTCACGGCATCGGGTGGCGATACAATTCCGCCGAGCAAAAATCCGAGCGCCAGTGTAAAACCCGGAATAAGATAATAGGCCGTAACGGCCACAGAAAACGCGGTAAAAAAAACCACCACAAAGGCAAAGCTGGTAATGATGCGCCGCCACTTCCACAACTCTTTCCACGAAATGGCCCAGGCCGCTTCATACAATAATGGTGGTAAAAATATCAGGAAGATCAGTTCCGGGTCAACATTGATCAGGGGCACACCCGGTATCAGGCTGATCAGCAAACCCGCAATGATCAGCAAAATGGGATAGGCCACTTTTATTTTTTTTGCCAGTATGATCAGCAGTACTGTTATAAACGGAAGGGAGAGAAAAAAAATAAAGTTGTGTTTCACGCGGCAGTTTTTGTTATACGAATGTAAGGATTTGACCAATGCTTTTCCTTCAGCAGCCGCGGAGGTCTTTTGTTATTAATTTTGTGATACACCATTTTGTTTTACTATGCGACCATATGTTATTTGCCACATGTTTGGTTCTTTGGACGGAAGGATCAAACAAAATATCTGGGGATTAAAAGACCATCATAAATATTTCGAGGAACAGGCTGCCAAAATAAAAGCAGATGCCTGGCTTGTGGGCCGCGTTACCATGCAGGAGTTTTGCAGTAAGAAAAAATACCGGCTGGCCGTTGTAAAAAGCATTGTCAAAAAAGAAGATTTTGTGGCGCTGCAACCGGCCAAACAATTTTGCGTAGTGATCGATCCTTCGGGCAAATGTTTTTGGGATACCAATATGGTAACCACTGAACATGTGATTGAAGTACTGACGGAAAAAGTAAGTGCCGGTTATCTTGAACACCTGCGCAGTAAGAATGTTTCCTACATTTTTGGCGGAAAAAAAGAAATCAACCTGGCACTGGTGCTTGAAAAACTGCAGCGTTTGTTTGGTATAAAAACTGTCAGGATAGATGGCGGCGGGCATGTGAACGGATCTTTTTTAAAAGCCGGACTTATTGATGAATTCAGCCTGGTGCTGGCGCCGGTGGCAGACGGCACCATTGGTTCACCCACCATCTTTGAAGCGGAAAATGGTTATGGAAAAAGACTCGCCACGCACTTTACTTTAAAATCGGTAAAACGGATCTATAAAGATTTTTTATGGCTGCGCTATACAACCATCAGGGATAAAAATACAGGCAGGTAACAATCAGAACACCCAGCCCAGCAGGATACAGAACATTACTATAAACGGCGGCGGGATTTTTGTAAGCTGCAGCACCAGGAAGGTGCCGGCGATCACGGCAATATTCAGTCCGCTGTGCAGGGTGAATGAAGTAATGGAAACATCTTTCAGCAGGTAAAGGGTGGCAGCCCACATAATACCCACCACCACGGCATTGATGCCTTCAAGCGCCCGGTACACCACCACGTATTTTTTAAGGTATTGCCAAACCGGGAAGAAAAACAGCACCAGCAAGGCGCTGGGTAAAAAGATCGATACCATGCCGATGATACATCCGAGTAATTGTTTTTCAGCTCCCTCATCTTTCAGTGCCAATCCGCCGGCATAGGAAGCTATTGAAAAAACCGGGCCGGGAATGGCACGTACCATTCCGGCGCCGGTGAGTATTTCTTCCTTCTCTATGCGGATAACGTTCATGTTTTTCTCAATCACTTTGGGCGAGTTGGGCCTTGCCACGTATTGGTCCAGCATCAGTGGTATCAGCACATCCCCGCCGCCAAATACAAAACTGCCAAAGCGGTAATTCATTTCAAACAGGTTAAAGGCCTTCCTGTTTTCCCAGTTTTGTTTACGGGCCGCCTCACTGAAAACTCCGGCGATAATAAATATCAAAGCCCATAACCAGATATTTGTCCAGCGGAAATGCCTTGGCTTCACCACGGTTTTTTCAGGTATACGCTTGCTGCTGAAATTGGTGGCAATGCCTCCGGCCACAATCAGGGCGGGGAAGATCCAGGGCGATTTGAATAAAAAATAAATCACCGCCATGCTCACCAGCATAATGATCTGTGTGATGAGGTTGTTCACGGAAATTTTAAATGCTTTAAATGCTGCATAGGCCAAAAAGCCGATCGCCATCGGTTGTACAAACTGGAAAATGCTGGTATTGAGATTCTCTTTGCCAATATTTGTTACCAGGAATGAAAGTGCACCCATTAAAATACTGGCCGGTAATATCCAGATGATCAGTGTGAGCACGGCCAGCGGCACACCGCCGCGTTTGTAACCAATCAGTGTAAGTATCTGGGTGGAAGATGCTCCAGGCAGCAGCTGGCAAAAGGAATTGTATTCCATCAGTTCTTCCTTGGTCACATCGTGCCTTCTTTCGGTAAATGTTTTCAGCATCATACCCATGTGGCCCTGCGGACCTCCAAAGGCTGTAAGGCTGTAGGTAAACACCGTACGTAAAAAAGGAATATGCCTCAGTAATTTCAAACCGGTAACAGCGTATTATTTTTTCAATCCAATTTCTCTTAAGCGTTCATCCAGGTATTCGCCGGCTGTTGCATCATCATATGCTTTGGGATGGCCGGCATCAATACAGCTGTCCAAACAGCGCAGGCTCATGCTGCTTTTAGGATGCAGGAAAAACGGAATTGAAAACCGGGAGGTATGCCATAATTCACGCGGCGGGTTTATCACCCGGTGCGTCGTGCTGCGCAGTTTATTATTAGTAAGACGCTGCAGCATATCTCCCACGTTTACCACAATTTGTTCTGGTAATGATGTAACGCCCACCCATTCACCCTGCTTGGTCAATATTTGCAGTCCATCGGCCGATGCACCCACCAATAGTGTAATCAGGTTGATATCTTCATGCTGTTCGGCACGGATGGCGCTTTTGGGTTCTGAAGTGATGGGTGGGTAATGTATGGAACGCAGGATGGAATTGCCGTTATACACATAGTTATCAAAATAATGTTCATCCAGGCCCAGGTACAAAGCAATGGCCTGCAGCAATGCCGTGCCCGATTGTTCAAATGCACGGTACGCCGCTTCCATGGTGGGATTGAAAGGAGCGATTTGTCCTACCTGCACATTGGGCGGGTAATCCTCTTCCTTAAAATTATCGCGGGGAATCTGGCCGTACTGGAAAAATTCTTTCAGGTCCGGCGCTTCACTGCCCTTGGCGTGCTCTTTACCAAAACTGGTATAACCCCTTTGCCCGGCCAGTTGGGGAATTTCATAATTCTTTTTTTGTTCAAGCGGCAGGGAAAAAAACTCCTGCACATATTTGTAAAGGTCTGCTATCAGTTCATCGGGCACCCCATGATTTTTTACTGCTACAAAACCAACATCTTCATAAGCTTTACCCAGCTGCTGCACAAATGCTGACTTTCGAACCGGGTCGCCGCTTAAAAATTCTGCTAAATCAACTGAAGGAATGGCCATATACTTTTAATTTTAGGTTTACAGAAACCTCTTACTTTGCAATAAGCAGGCGATCGTTTTAGTTTCAAAATGAAAAATTACAAAACTTATTGGTTTTCACATACTGTTGCGTATAACTTTTTATGGTTTATTGTTGTGATACTGATTGTATCATGCAGTAAAAAAAATTATGCTTCCCTGCCGGAATACCAGTTTGTGAGTACCGATGGTAAACCGGATTATAGTGATTTGCATTACTGGGCAGCACATCCATGGAAAAAAGATCCGTCGGACAGTATTCCCAAACCGCTGCGGAAAAATTTTGTAAAGGACTCTGTCGTGGATGTATTTTTTATTCATCCCACCACGTTAACCGCCAAAGAAGATCTTCGCTGGAATGCGCCGATTGATGATGCCGCCATCAATGCAAAAACAGATTACAGCAGTATTTTATACCAGGCCAGTGTTTTTAATGAGCAATGCCGGGTATTTGCACCGCGATACAGGCAGGCGCATATCAGGGCTTTTTTTACCAATAATACAGCAACTGCGGACACTGCTTTTGAAATTGCCTACCAGGATATTAAAAACGCATTTGAATATTACCTGCAGCACCTGAATAGCGGTCACCCGGTGATCATTGCATCCCATAGCCAGGGAACAAGGCATGCGGCCCGTTTACTGAAAGAATACTTTGAAGGCAAACCACTGCAGCGTAAACTCGTATGCGCCTATATTATTGGCCTGCCGGTACCGGAAAATTATTTTACAGGTATTACAGTCTGCAAAGATGCCGGCAGTACCGGCTGTATTGTGAGCTGGCGCACATTTAAATCGGGATATACCGAACCAAATTTTGTGGCAAAGGAAAATTTTAAGGCGATCGTGGTTAACCCGCTCAGCTGGACCACCGATACTGCTTTTATAGCGTCTGGATTTAATAAAGGTGGTGTGCTGTTTAAATTCAATAAAATCACCCGGCATGTGGTGGATGCACAAATTCATCGCAATGTTTTGTGGACAAGCAAACCCAATATCTTCGGCAAGATATTCTTCACCAAAAAGAATTTTCATATTGGCGATATCAACCTCTTTTACATAAATATCCGCGAAAACGTAAAAAACAGGATTTCCCTGTACTGGAACCATTGATTTACCGGCGAAGGAAATTTATAAACGATATTTTGCGCTGATCTCCAGCATACGGTCAATGGGTTTTTTAGCGGCAATGCGTAATTCCTCTTCCATAATAAGCTCGGGCTGTTCATACTCCATGCACAAATACAGTTTTTCCAGCGTGTTCAGCTTCATATGCGGACAATCATTGCATGCGCAGCTGTTATTAGGCGGAGCAGGTATGAATGTTTTATGGGGATTGTTTTTTTGCATCTGGTGGAGGATACCGGTTTCTGTAACCACAATATATTCCTGCGCATCATCCTTTTCGGTAAACTTTAATAAGCCGGTTGTGCTGCCGATATAATCCGCCTGCGCCAGTACCGGAGCCTCACATTCAGGATGTGCCACCACTTTTGCTTTGGGGTGACGGATCTTCAGTTTGGTAAGTTTCTCAAGACTGAATATCTCATGAACCATACAGGCGCCATTCCATAATACCATATTGCGGCCGGTTTGCTGATTGATATAAGCACCCAGGTTTTTGTCGGGCGCAAAAATAATGGGTTGATCCTTTGGAATGCTTTCCACTATCTTTTGTGCATTGGACGAAGTGCAAATGATATCACTCAGCGCCTTCATGCCGGCCGAACAGTTAATATAGGTTACCACCAGGTGGTCAGGATACTTCTCTTTAAACTGTTTAAAAAGCGCAGGGGGTGCAGAGTCGCTTAAAGAACAACCCGCTTTTAAATCGGGTAATAAGACCTTTTTAGCGGGATTTAATATCTTGGCTGTTTCCGCCATGAAATGCACACCGGCAAAAACAATGATATCAGCATCGGTTTTTTCGGCTTTCTGGGCAAGACCAAGACTGTCGCCAATATAATCCGCCACATCCTGTATATCCGGCTCCTGGTAATAATGTGCCAGGATGATGGCGTTCTTTTCCTTTTTCAGCCTTTCAATTTCAGCAAAGAGGTCAAGGCGGGGATCGAGCTCAATATCCAAAAAACCGGCGGCGGCGAGATTTGCTTTTGCACTGTTGATATCTGTCATAATATGTATTAATACTTATTATTTATTTAAACACCTATTACTATTAGGGCTGTTAATAAGTGAATAGATTTATGTCAAGTACTGATGTAAAATTAAATCCTTTTGTTTATTAACGTTCATGCACAGGTAATTAACATGTTGGTTTTATTTAAGAGGTTTACAGAAGCCTGTATGGTTGTATGTTTCAGTAACAGCGTCCGGGGATTATAAACACCAGTTAACAAAAAAGGATGCGGATAAAAATTTAAGGATAAACCAGCGGTTACTGTGTGAATTATGTTGTGATAAGTTGAAGACAGAAGGGATATATACGGCAAATACATCAGGTGTTGGCAGAGTTATAACAAAATATCAAGACTGCGAATGGAGGAAACTTGCGGTTATACACAGCAAAACAGGTTTATACACAAACCAGTGTTAAAAAAATGGCAGCCTTAATAATGTGGATAATATTTTAAAGCAAATGCAGGCTGGTAGCGCAAAATGCCTGTGGATGCTAAATTTAGCTGCCGTACCGGGTTTGAAAATGAATGTTAATATCTGTTTTTCCCCTATTTTTGCCGTCCTGTTTTAAAAAGAGGAAATATGCAAATTATTCAAACAATCCGTGACAAAGGCGCTGCTATAATTATTGCAGTTATTGCACTGAGTTTAATTGGTTTTTTATTGATGGATGCCAAATCTGGCAGCAATAAGTTTTTTAATTCTTTATCAGGCGGACTTGGAAAAGTAAACGGCCAGAATATTGAAAAAGCTGATTTTGATAAGAAATTCAACTATGCTTATGAACTGGCTAAACAGCAGTCTGCGCAAACAGGTCAGAGTCCGAATACTGACCAGGTTAGGGAACAGGTTTGGAACCAGGTGGTAAATGAAAGCATCTTCTATGCAGAAGCAGCTAAGCTTGGAATTGAATTTACCGGTAAGGAATTGACAGCTGTATTATATAGTAATGATCCTTCCAACCCGCTGATGTCTGACCGGAGTATGCTGGACCCCGCAGGAAAAATTGACCCTGCAAAAGTTGTATCAGCCATTAATACGATCAAGAAAGCAAAAGGCGATCAGTACGACCAGATCAATAACCAGATTGTGGAGCCGCAAAAGCTCGGCAGTATTTCAGGTAAATATTATT
The DNA here is from genome assembly GCA_046329655.1 of Ferruginibacter sp. Classification (GTDB taxonomy): domain Bacteria; phylum Bacteroidota; class Bacteroidia; order Chitinophagales; family Chitinophagaceae; genus Ferruginibacter. The sequence continues at coordinate 422,434 of JAXLUD010000002.1, read as the reverse complement.
CTTTGTTAAATGCCAGTGCTTATTATCCTTCCTGGATGCAGGAGAATGACCAGGCTGAAGGCAAATCTTTCGCAAATATTTCCTACGCTTTTATTTCTTACGGAGAAATCAGCGACAGCACAGTAAAAGTAAGCGATAGTGAGATTGAGGATTATATCGCAAAGCACAAAAATCAGTATAAGCAGGAAGCGGGCAGGATCGTATCGTATGTTACTTTCAGCCAGGCACCCAGTGCAGCTGACAGTTTCGCTGCCAAAGAAGCTGTAGCTGGATTGGTAAAAGCTTTTGCGGCTGAAACCAATGATGCTGCGTTTGTAGCAAGGAATACCTCGGCAATACCTTACGACAGCAATTTTATTCCTAAGGCGCAGATTCGTTCTGCAGTGCTGGACTCAATTGTAAAATTACCAGTAGGATCAGTGTATGGTCCTTATATGGAGAACGGCAATTACGTAATAGCCAAATTCCTGGGAGCAAAGGGAATTGCCGATAGTGCAAAAGCCAGGCATATACTTATTCCTACGGTGGATCCTCAAACAGGTCAGCCAATCAATACAGACAGTGCAGCTAAGAAGAAAGCAGACAGCTTACTCGCAGTGATCAACGCTGGAGGTGATTTTGCGGCACTGGCAAAAGAATTCAGTACAGATGGCGGCAGTAAGGATAAAGGTGGTGTGTATGATTATTTTGAATACGGTAAAATGATGCCGGCTTTTAACGATTTCGCTTTTAATAAACCCGCAGGTACAAAGGGTGTTGTTCAAACGCCTTATGGATACCATGTGATTGAAGCAATGGGAACAAAAGGAAGCAGCTCGGCTTACAAGATTGCTTATGTAGCACGTGAGATACTTACCAGTGAAGCTACTTTCAGCCAGGTAAATCTGGATGCCACCAAACTATCTGCACAAAAGAATAAAAAGGAATTTGAAGCATATATTGCAAAGAATGGTTTGCAAAAAACAACCTGGCCAAACGTGGTTAAAGAAAACGACTACAGGATTGGCATGTTTGCAGATGCAAGAGCACTTGTAAGATGGGCTTTTGAAGCAAAGAAGGGAGATGTAAGTGAACCATTCAATATTGGTGATGCATTTGTTGTGGCCGTGGTTGACCGCATTTATGAAGAAGGTACAATGGATGCAGCTGCAGCCCGTGCGGCGCTTGGTAAAAGCCCCGAAGGTGTTATCAGGAATAAGAAAAAGGCTGAGATCATTATAAAGAAACTGGGAGCTAACACTACACCAGAGGCCGCCGCCGCAGCGTATAACAAACAAGTGCAAACTGCCGGTGCTGATTCTTCCATTACTTTCAACAGCCCGATGATACAGAACCTTGGTAATGAAACAAAGGTGATTGGTGCAAGCTTTAATAAAGACTACCAGTCTAAATCTTCACCTGCTTTTGCCGGAACAATGGGTGTTTATGTTCTGAAAGTAAACAGCATTGGTACCAAGGCGCCTCAATCACCGGAAATACTGGCAGGGCAAGTTTCTCAGAGGCTGAATACCCTGAAGGCACAAGTGGCTACCGGTTGGTTCGAAGGTTTAAGAAACCAGGCAACTATTAAAGACAGCCGTAGTAAATATTTCTAAACAATCTTATAATAGTGAAAAGGGCTGCCACTGGCAGCCCTTTTGTTTTCGCAAAAGAGAATTTTTCAGGAAGCAGCGGCCAGCTCTTTTGCAAATCTGTAATTTTGCTGAATGGAAAACAATTTCGTCAATAAGGTTGCGGAGAGCGGTATCGTTACGCTTGACCTGGAAGATTTTCTGCCAAAGGAGGAGATTGCGGTATTTGATATCAAGGACTATCTTTTTATGGGACTGATACTAAAAGAAAAGGATTTCAGGGAGGCGCTCAAAAACCTGGATGCGTCTGTTTATAACAATAAAATTGTTGCTATTACCTGCTCGGCAGATGCGATTATCCCGATGTGGGCATATATGCTCATTGCGGGAAATGTTCAGCCTTACGCTAAAGCAGTTATTTTCGGAGACATTCAGCACGCGGAAGAATCTCAGTTGTTAAAAAATATAGAAGGTATTAATACTGAAGTTTACAGGGATCAGCGAATGGTGATCAAGGGCTGCGGGGAAAAGCATATACCCGAAGCGGCCTATGTCAAGATAACGGAACTATTAAGACCGGTAGCAAAAAGTATTATGTTTGGAGAACCCTGCAGTACAGTGCCGATTTACAAACGGCCAAAAGAAGGATAAGCTAAAACCATCCTCTTTTTCGGAACAAACGCAGCATTACAAGGGGAATGAACAACATCAGTCCTACAGAAATAAAAAATCCCCATTTATTGTGAAGCAGTGGTATGAGTTCAAAGTTCATCCCGAAGATTCCCCCGATTACTGTGGCAGGCGCAAGCAGGCAGGTTACAACAGCCATCACTTTCATCACCTCGTTCATTTTAAGATTTACGTTGCTGAGGTAAAGATCGTTTAAGTTCATCATCATATCCCTGTAGTTTTCTGCAAGGTCATTTGCCTGGATGATATGATCATAAACATCTTTAAAATATTTTTCTGTTCTTTCTTCCACGAGTTCACTTTCGCTCCGCAAAATGCCATTAACCAGTTCTCTCACCGGCGCAATGCTTCTTTTCAAAACAATCATTTCTTTTCGAAGCAGGTTTATTTTGGCAAGCGTTCTGGTATTAGCATTTCTTATTATATCTTCTTCCAGGTTCTCAATTTTTTCGCCCAGCTTTTCCATTACCACAAAATAATTGTCTACGATCAGATCGATGAGAGAATAGAAAAGATAATCTGCTCCATGCTGCCGCACTTTACTATTTATGATTTTGAGCCTTTCGCGTAATGGATTGAACACATCTCTTGAAGCGTCTTCCTGGAAACTGATGACAAAGTCTTTCCCTAAAATAATACTGATCTGCTCTGTTTCAACGGCCGAGTCTTTTTCATTAAAGTAAAGCATGTTAAGCAGGCAAAACAGCAGCCCCTCGATCTCATCCATTTTGGGACGCTGGCCGATACTGAGGATATCTTCTGTGATCAGCGCATGGATATCAAAGTGGGCACAAATTTTCTCCACATCATTTTTACGAAGACCATCTACATTGATCCAGGTTGTTTTACCGGAGGTTTTATAGGGGAAGCAGGAGGTAACATTATTGTACTCGCGGGTTTCTGAAAGGGTGCTGTTGTAATCGTAAACAAAAATTTTCAGCATTTCCGGTTCCTTGCGTTCCGCAGGAACAGTTGGATTAACCTGCAATACTTTTTTGGTACGCAGCAACTCCAGCGGGTTAAGCAAATAGGAAATGTATTTTTTACTTTGCTTGAGCATATGGCTTTGCTTGTGCCCAAGTTACACAAATATTAAATATCCGTGGAACCGGTATTATTTATAATACCCGTTTTTCTCTATTTCTTCCCTGACAGAATCGGGAACAAGAAAACGAAAGGATTTTTTCTCGCGGATAAGATTACGTATACGCGTACTCGAAATGTCCAGCAGGGGCGCCTCCAGCTGATGAATGGTGGCACCAAAGCTGTTAGCTATTTCAAAACCGGGACGTTTGTAGATATAGAAATCGTGGTGCGCAATAATGGTCTTGTAGTTTTTCCATTTGTCGAGATTTTGAAAACCATCGCTGCCCATAATTATTGAAAACCTGTGCTGCGGGTATTTTTCAGCCAGGTAGGCAAGCGTGTCGACCGTATAGGATGGTTTCGGGAGTTTGAACTCTACGGTGCTGGTTTTGAGTTTCGTTTCCCCTTCAATGGCAAGGTTTACCAAATGAAGCCGGTGGTATTCGTTAAGAAGAGCAGAGGATTGTTTAAAGGGGTTTTGTGGTGAGATTACAAACCATACCTGGTTGAGTTGGGTATTGTTAGCAATGTGGGAAGCAATAATCAGGTGCCCTACATGCACCGGGTTAAAAGAGCCAAAATATAAGCCAACATTCATTTTGAATTCAATTAAGGGTATTAGATGGGGATACTGCTGTTAGTTGCTTCTTCTACCCAAATTTTCTCCGCTTCATTAAGGCGAAGACTCAAGGTATACCCTGCAACCAAAACAGAAATGGGATCTCCCAACGGGGCAACTTGGTCAACCAATACTTGTTCACCCGGGACACAACCCATCTCCATCAGCTTTAAAAAGATATCATCATTTTCAAAGGATTTGATCACCGCTGTCTTACCTAAACCTAATTCTGAAAGCCTTATTTCCATATGAGATATGTTAGTGCAAAAGTATTCATTCAAAAGACTTATCTAATTTCGAATTACGAAATACAATGGCAACAAGGTTTTTTTTTACAGTACAGGTAAACTCTCTAAAGAGCAGAACTGAATTAAAAGCGTTTATCGAAAAGATTTTTAGAAAGCATAAACGCCTCCCCGGGAACATCAACTATATTTTCTGCTCAGACGAAGAGCTTCTGGAGATTAACAGGCAGCACCTGAGGCATGATTATTATACTGACATTATCACCTTTGATCTTTCGGAACAACAGGATGTGCTTGATGCGGATATTTATATCAGTGTCGAAAGGGTAAGAGAGAACGCAAAAAAATTGGGGATCAACTTAAACAAAGAGCTGCACCGGGTGATTTTTCATGGTGCCCTGCATCTTGTTGGCTACAAGGATAAGCGCCCAGGAGATGTGAAAGCCATGAGAGCGGCCGAAGAAGAGCTATTGAACAGGTATTTTAAATAGTCTGTTCCACGTGAAACCCTAAATACACCTCTTTCATAATCAGTGTTTCACGTGAAACAACGAAACAAGCCCTTTAATTTGAACACATTCATAGGGGTGGGTATCTTTGCAAACTATGTTTCCAGAGTATGATATTATAGTAGTTGGTGCCGGACACGCAGGATGTGAAGCTGCGGCGGCAGCAGCAAATATGGGCAGTAAAGTGCTATTGATTACGATGAATATGCAAACCATTGCCCAAATGAGTTGTAATCCGGCCATGGGTGGTATAGCCAAGGGGCAAATTGTTCGGGAAATAGATGCCATGGGTGGCTACAGCGGTATTGTTAGTGATGAAAGCATGATCCAGTTCAGGATGCTGAACAGGAGTAAGGGCCCGGCCATGTGGAGTCCGCGGGTTCAAAGTGACCGAATGCTTTTTGCTGCAAAATGGAGGGAAATGCTTGAAAAAACGCCGAATGTGGACTTTTACCAGGACATGGTAAATGGCTTGCTGGTAAAGAATGGTCGTGTTTACGGTGTTTCAACGGGTTTTGGGCACCAAATACAGGCAAAATCAGTAGTGCTTACTAACGGCACATTTTTAAATGGTGTGATTCATATCGGCGAGAAACAATTGGGAGGAGGAAGGATGGCAGAAAAAGCCGCTACGGGAATTACAGAACAATTGGTAAGTCTTGGTTTTGAAAGCGATCGCCTTAAAACGGGAACTCCTCCAAGGATCGATGGCAGGAGCCTGAACTATGCGAAAATGGAAGAGCAAAAGGGCGATGAAGAAATTTTGGGGTTTAGTTATTTGCCAACCAGGAAAATTACCCCCGATCAGCAAAGAAGTTGTTGGGTAACTTATACAAATACAGCAGTTCATGATATTTTAAAAACGGGTTTTGACAGAAGCCCTATGTTCCAGGGAAGGATACTGGGAACGGGACCACGGTATTGCCCTAGTATCGAGGACAAAATAAATCGATTTGCTGACCGGGACCGCCACCAGCTTTTTATTGAACCAGAGGGTTTTAACACCGTTGAAATCTATGTCAATGGCTTTTCTTCTTCATTGCCGGAGGAAGTACAGTATAAAGCACTGAAGCTTATTCCGGGTTTTGAAGCGTGCCGGATGTTCAGACCGGCTTATGCCATTGAATACGACTATTTTCCACCAACACAGCTGAAGTTTAGTCTTGAAACTAAACTGATTGAAAATCTTTTTTTTGCGGGGCAGATAAACGGAACAACCGGTTATGAGGAAGCCGCCTGCCAGGGTTTAATGGCCGGGATCAATGCACACCAAAAAGCTAAGGACCTGGATCCTGTTGTTTTAAAACGCAGCGAAGCATATATCGGCGTACTCATTGATGATTTGATTAATAAAGGAACGGATGAACCCTACAGGATGTTTACCAGCAGGGCTGAATTCAGGACCCTGCTTCGCCAGGATAATGCTGACCTGCGCTTAACCGAAATGAGTTACAGGCTTGGACTTGCTTCACAAGAAAGAATGGACGCTGTTTTACACAAACAGCATAATGTTGCCGCAATAAAAAATATACTTGCCGCAAAAAATATTGAGCCGGCAGAGGTAAACCTATATCTAGAAAGCGTACAATCATCAACGTTAGTAAAGGCACAAAAGGCTGCCCAGCTGGTGTTACGGCCGATGATCAGCATCATTGATATGATCAGTAATATTGAATCTCTCCGTGTTTCACTGCAGCAATACAGCCGCGAAGAACTTGAACAGACGGAAATACAACTGAAGTATGATACTTATATTGAGAAGGAAAAAGAACTGGTTGCCAAAATGAGCCAGCTGGAGGACCTGGTGATCCCGGAGAACTTTGATTACGGAAAACTGGTGTCTCTCGGAACAGAGGCGAGGCAAAAGTTTCAAAAAATTAAACCAAGAACCCTCGGTCAGGCATCCCGGATATCGGGTGTAAACCCAAGTGATGTACAGATATTAATGGTCTTCATGGGCAGGTAAACCGGGAAATAAAATCTTAGTACTAACGTTTAAAAGCAAAATAAAAAAATGAACCTGAACTTCAGCACCACCACAAACAAAGAAGAAGTGTTTGAAAAAGTTGCCGCTTATCTTTCTGCAAAAAATGTAGCAGTTGATAAAAAGGATACCACCAGGCCTTGGGGAGGTTTTTTTGTGATTGACGAAAACGAAGCAGAGAAATTTATTGGTCTTTATTTCCCGCATTTAACCAAGGCCGACCTGAGTATCTCGGGCAAACTGAGCCCGAAGATTCTGGTGGTTGGTCCTGGTAAAAGATTGAGCTGGCAATACCATCACCGCCGGGCAGAAATATGGAAGCTGATAGGTGGGGTGGCGGGTGTTGTTACCAGTGATACCGATGTTGAAAAAGACACCACGCATCTTGCAATCGGTGATATTATCCAGTTAAAACAAGGGGAACGCCACCGCCTCATCGGCCTTGAAGGAGGTTGGGGTATTATTGCCGAAATCTGGTGTCATACCGATGCATTAAATCCCAGTGATGAGGACGATATTGTAAGGGTGCAGGATGACTTTGGAAGATAATTTCAGCCGGCACCAGTTTTTTCTGTTGCGGCCAATACCAGCCTGATATCTCCGTAACTGATATCTCCGGGCAAATTATCTACAAGGGTTTTAAGGCTTAATATACCGTGAATTTGCACAGCATCCTGTATTAGCTGCAGCTTTTGTTTGCTCACGAGTTCATCAATTTGAATATCGCCAGAAGCAACATAATAGGCCAGGTGACCAAGTACTGTACCTTCTGTAAGGTTACGTTCTGCAGCAATTTCATTGGCCCGTTTCCCTTCTTTGTACAAATTAAAAGAAACAAGCCTGGTATCTTTTTTGGGCTCAGATTTTTTCTCTCTTTTTTCTTTTTTGGGATGATGCTCTTTGGTAAACATATTGGATACAAGCTGGTGTTGCTGGCAAAAACCATCCACCGCAGATAACACTTCATCCCCGTATTTCTCAACCTTGGCCTTACCAAAACCGCTTATCTGCAATAAATCTTTTTTTGTGAGCGGCAGATAGGTGCAAATCTCCTTTATAGTTGCCTGGTTGGCCACCATGTAAACCGCAAGACCTTCTTCCCGGCAAACCATGTCTCTCCAGCGCAGCAGTGTGTTATATAATTCCACATGCGGGGTGTCTGCCGAAGAAGCGGTTTGTGTTTTGGAAGCGGCATAACAGCTTAGATTGAATTTGGGCTGGATATATTTTATTTTATGCTGTAAAAAACCGGTAATGGAAAAAGGCTCCTTACAATACTGTAAAAAGTAAATACTGTTGTAAACCGCGAGTGCCAGTTCATTCAGCGCTTCATTTACCGGAATTGCCGGATCCTTGTGTTCGGTAAATAACGGATGATTTTTTATTTCATTGAGACAGGACTCCTGTTTTGGGATAAAATGAGCCGCAGCATCGCTGATTCTTTTTTGCAACAACCCGTTCTTCTCCACCATGGGTTCATCTTTTATCAGTGCCGCAACCTGGCCGGTAAATTTTATACCAACCGCCCGGTCGGACCAGAATAACCGCCGGAGTTCAGACACCCATTCTGCAGCATTTGCATTCAGCTTTTGCGCATGTTCTTTTACTTTCTGGTCGAGTGTATTTGCGGCATCAACAATTCCATCAAACATAAACAGGGTTTCTAAAAGCTCTTGTGTAAAAGCCTGCCGGGCACCACTAAACCTTTCTGCAAGGGAGCCTTTTTGTATCAGTGACTGCTGCCCCTTATTTATATTTTCATTGCTGGTAATGGCTGCTTGTGAAATCCTGTTGAGCAATACAATTCCATCCATACTGGTGCACCGGCTAAGCGCCACGTATACCTGCCCGCTGCTGAAGGCCAAAGCAGCATCAATCATTACGTTTTCAAAAGTGAGGCCCTGGCTTTTATGAATGGTGATGGCCCATGCCAGACGCAGGGGATACTGTGAAAAAGTACCCAGCACCTCCTGCTCCAGTTTTCCATCACCGCGGTTGAGGGTGTAGCGGCTGTTTTGCCATAACTCCAAGGCAACAGTGATTGTCTCCCCATCACAGTCAACTAAAATTTTATCTTTTTCCAGCGAAAGCACCACACCGATCTTACCATTGAAGTATTTTTTCGCCACGGCATCGTTCTTTAAGAACATTACCTGCGCCCCTTCTCTTAATACCAATGCAGCCTCGGCCGGGTACATGTTTTCGGGAAAGTCACCTTCAATAACAGCGTTATAGGTAAAGGGCGGGGCGGCAAGCCTGCTGAGTCTTTGCTGGTTAATGTTATCAGCAATATTGTTGTGGCTGGTAAGTGTGATAAATTTTTTACCCGGGTCTGCATAAAAACCCGGGATAAAACGGCTGTTCAGTATTTCAAAATCCGCTGCGGATAAATTATTGGTACGCACTTTATTTAATAAATCAACAAAAGCATCATCCCGCTGGCGGTATACTTTATTCAGCTCAATTAAAAGCGGCTTTTGTTCCTTTATCACCAAACTGTCGAAGAAAAAAGGTGTTTGGTAATATTCGCTTAATATATTCCATTCCTGTTGCTGGGCAACCGGCGGCAACTGGTACAGGTCGCCAATGTACAAAACCTGTGCGCCGCCAAAAGGCGCCTGGTAATTACGCCGCACACTTCTTAAAACAGTATCAATTGCATCCAGTGTGTCGCATCGCACCATACTTATTTCATCAATAACCAGCAGGTCCATCTTACGCAGTAACTGTAACTTTTGTTTATTGCTGCGCAACTTCGACAGCAGCGCATCTTTATTGATGGCGTTTGGGAGAAAGGGATGAAAGGGTAATTGAAACAGGCTGTGCAGGGTTACTCCCCCGGCATTGATTGCTGCCACACCGGTGGGTGCCGCCACAACTATATTTTTTGCAACATGCTCTTTTAAGTATTTAAGAAAAGTTGTTTTACCGGTTCCTGCCTTGCCGGTAAGAAAAATGTTTTCATTGGTTTCGGAAACGAACCGGTAAGCCAGTTCAAAAATTTCGTTCTGTTCTGTTTGCTGCATGATTTAAAAGAAGGATGTAAAAATACCGAAACTAAAAAGGAATGCCGGAATGTTTAAACGCCGGCATTCCCCGATATTTTTTACAGTTTAAGCGGGGTTTTTTTCAGCGCCCCCCACCAGCAGCAGTTCGCTGGCCTGAATTTCGGTAAACGTTCGTTTGGTGCCGTCTTTGTCTGTATAACTCCGGTTCACAATTTTTCCTTCAATCGCCACTTCTTTTCCCTTGGTCAGAAATTTTTCAGCAATTTCAGCAAGCTTACCCCAAGCCACCACATTGTGCCAGGTGGTTTGGGTTTCCTTTCGCCCGGTGCGGTTGGTAAAGGTTTCGTTGGTGGCCATACTGAACCGCGCCATCTTGGTGCCGTTTTCGGTGTTTTTTACTTCGGGAGCTTTTCCCAGGTTGCCAATGAGCTGCACTTTGTTTTTTAATGCGTTCATAACTTAAAAATTTTTCACGGCGGTTTTTATGCCGTGCTGTTAATGAATTCCGGGGTACCGGTTTGACAGTGCAAAGATGTTGCGGCAAAAAGCCAGCAGCCGGAGCTTAAGGGCTTACTTACTTATATAAGCGTTTGTAAACGGTTGTTTTTGGAAATAATGACTAACTTAATACTCCCTAATCCGTCTGCCTTATGTTTCAACAAACAACACCCGTCTGCAAAAAATGCAGCAAGCCATTGCGTGGCCGCAGTGATAAAAAATTTTGTGATGACTACTGCAGGGCCGCCTTCAATAATGAATTAAAAAGCGCCGCCAACAATTTGGTTCGAAATGTAAACAATGCCCTTGGCAAGAACCGGCGTATTTTGGAAAACATGCTTCACGAGGGAGATATGATGGCGAAAACCACCCGCGACAAACTGTTACAGGCCGGCTTCCAGTTTAAATACGTAACACATACCTACAAAAACCAGAAAGGCAATATTTATTACTATTGCTATGAGTATGGCTATTTACCGCTCGACAATAATTTTTTCCTGGTGGTGAAAAGAGAAGAATAAAAACAGAACCTGCCGGGCAGAACGAAAATCATTTTTTAAACAAAGCGGGGTAAATAGATTCGCAAATAAAATCTGTCTGCGATGAAGATCTTGCTAATCCTGTCGGCTGTGTATTTCTTACAGCCATTAACTGTACCTGCACAAAATTGTGAAGTAATGGCCGACTCACTTAAAGGGGTTTATGAAGGTGGCTGCAAAAACGGAAAAGCCAGCGGAAAAGGCACCGCCCGGGGGCTCTGCACCTATACCGGCGAGTTTAAAAACGGGCTGCCCGACGGAACAGGCACCTATACCTGGCAAAACGGAAACCGGTATGAAGGAATGTTCAAAAAAGGACTGAAAGAAGGCGAAGGAATATTATACCAGCCGGAAAAAACGACTTCCGACAGTGTTGTTACAGGCTGGTGGAAAAAAGATCTTTATACCGGCCGGTATGAAAAACCGTACAAAGTATATTCACAGAGTCCGCGGGTGATGGACGTAAGCATCACCGCATCTGACGGACTTACGGGTGAAGTTACCATTTACACAAGCACCACTTCAGGCGGTTCTGCAACAGGGGCTGATTTTGGCGGCGGGATCAAGATCAGGACCAACTGGGGGATTTCGGGCATTGACCTGATTAAGGGTGGATATAATTTTAAAAACTATTCTCAAACCCCGGGTGCCGCCACCGATATTCTGTTCAATACAACATACCCCCTAAAGGTGCGGCTGAAATATGAGGGTGAATTTGTGGAACTGGAACTTTTTGAAAAGAAAGACTGGAAGATCAGGGTATCCATTCACGACTAACCTGCCTTATGCGGCCAGCTCTTTCATTTTATCAACACGTTCATGCACAGGCTTGAGATCGGTAGAAGGATCTTCGGGCATATCATCGGACTGTAATTCTATTCTCCGGGTAATATCGCTCAGTGAAGTGAGGCGCTGCACCATATACGGAATCGTTTCCAAACCCTTGGCAAAATTGGTAACATAAAAGAAGATACCCACCACGTTGCCCGCTAAAATTGCTGTACCAGATGTTTTATAGGTCAGCAGCAGGCTGGTGCCCAGTACCACCATCACCAGCAATTCCATAAAGCCATAATTAAATGCTTCCTGGTCAGATATTTTTATTTGCCAGAAACGAAGGCTGTTATAATGTTTTTTCAGCTCTCTTGTATTGCCATGACTGATCACATCCACCTGGTTTTCCAGCTCGTCGTTCTTTGAACGGTTGAGCTGTTTCATTTTTTTGCCATACAGCTTGCTGGTCAGCACCACCGGTACCAATACGGCCAGGCAAAGCATCACCACTTTTGCATCGTAGAAAAACATCAGCACCAGCGAACCCAGAATATTGTAAGCGGCCTCAATCACATACACCAGGTCGAATTCCAAAAAATCGACAAACTCCCTTGCCAGCGTGGAGTGTGCGCTTAATTTGCTCACATCCTTCTGGTAAATACGGCGGCTTAAAAATTTTGTAACCAGGGAAACATAGATGGCCGAATAAGTACGGGTATCATACATATGCCTGAGCGTGCCAACACTAAGTGTTAAAAAATGTGCTGCCGATAAAAAAATAAGTCCCTCATAGCTGCCTTTCATCAGGTCGTTGATGGCCATGCCCAGGAAAAAGGGGCGCAGCAAACCGCCCAGCATTTCGAGCGAAAACAAAATATAGGTAAACACCAGCTGGCCGCGGTGCTTGAGCATTAAGCTTTTTAAAATCTGAAAACGTGACATAGCTTCCGGGTTTTGAATCGTTTTAAATTACTGCATTGCCTCCTGGCCTGCTGGTACAATAAAGTGCCAGCGCTTGCCCCGAAGACAATCCATTCAGCATTTAATGGGCCTTTTTAAGACCGTATGAATTTGGGTTAGTTTAAAGCGCAGCCTTCTTTTCTCGTTCTGTAACCGAATTATGGGTGGTTCCGGTTATAAGGCCGCGGCAGTTTGGGGCACCACACCGGCAATTAAATGGCTCCATCTTTTCATCCAGGAAGGATGCGTAGTTGAGGGTTAGCTCTTCGCCTTTTTTAATGGGTATCAAGGCCACCACATTTAAACCGGCATAACCGGTATTGGCATTGCAACTGTGGTTTTGAGGAGCCCATTCGCCGGGGTTGTTATCCCAGAGCAAATATACTTCATCGCTCAGAGGGTAAGCGTAACGGCCAAATATTTCTTTTTCTTTAATGTTCCAGTTTTGCTGCACATATCGCTGGGTAACAATCCTTTGTGGCATTTCTTCTCCCTTAAAAATGACTTCTCCGGGCAGGATATTCTGCGTGGCAAAAATGCCATAACCGGCCGAGGCATTCCCCTTCATCATGTATTTTTTTTGCATGCGTTTGTACCGGGCAATGCCCTCGGCAATGATATGCCGGAGGAATTTTTGCTGGCCAAAACCATCGTGTTTAAGGATGTAATCGGCACTGCCTTCGTAACCGTCTTTATAAAAAACCGAACAGGTAAAATTGATCTCCAGGAAGAACAGTTCGTTTTGTTCGTTCACCCTGAAATCGAGCCGGGCATATCCCAGGCCGCCAAAACCACGGAAGATCTGCGTGGCCGCCTCTTTCAATTTTAATTCCAGCGCCGGATCGCTGCAGGGAATGTTGGCGTTGGGATGCAGCTCAGATGTTTTGAGTGCATAGGTTTTAAACTGGTTTCCTTCGGGAAAAATATATTCAACCGGTTTAAAAACGGTCACCGTTTTTCCATCATCATTGGCGGCCAGCATTACCGTAAATTCCCGGCCGCTGATATATTCTTCCACCAGCAGGGGTCCGTATTCATCAATGATTCCGGCAACTTTATTTTTTAGTTCTTCCCGGTTATGCACCAGCGAATGTTCATCCACACCCAGGCTGTCGCCCGCTTTGTGTGGTTTTACAAACAGGGGATATTTGAGATGTGCGCATTCTGTATCCACCTCATCAGCCGTATTCACCAGCGCATAGGCCGGTGTACCAATACCCTCTGTATATGCCACATATTTCATCAGTTCTTTTGGCGGATCGTATAAAAGCGAGCTGGGCCCGGTAAAAGGGAGATTCAGCAGCTCCATGGAATAAATCACATCAATGCTGGGTACTTCCCATTCCAGGTAACCTTCGCAAAGATTAACAAAAATGTCGTAGTTCTTTTTTTGCAGGGCCTTCAGCTGTTTGTAGGTGGTAAGCTTGTTAAGAAAAACCGTATCAACCGTATCATTGGGCAATAAAGTAGAAAGATCCCTGGGGGGATCATAATTTTTATAATCAACATTGGTGGTTGAATAGTCGGGTTCTAATACACAAACTCTCATAGTATATTTTTTCCAGGATCAACAGGTTTTCACAGATGATTCATCCCTGTGAATTCAGTAAATCCGTGGCTAATTGTTTTCTTAAAAAGGCGTCGTTTATTATCTGAACAATCAACGAAGTAAATGATGCATTGCTTACCCGCAATATGGCGCCGATAGAAGTAAAATTTTCGTCTTCACTTAAACCGCACTGTGCATTTACTTCCAGCACATACAGTTTTTTTGTTTCGCTGTCCATACGTACATCCACCCTGGTATAACCCGTTCCCCTGCATGCAACATATGCGTCCCAGCTGATCTTTTTGATGTTTTCAATCAAATCGGCACCGGGTACGGCGTATTCATAAAAATTTTCTTCATTGGGCATGGCGGCCTCGTCTTCATAAATTTCCCATAAACGGTCGAAGCTTAAAAAACGTTCTTTCTCCGGCAGGGAATGATGAAAGATCCTTTCAACCGGGGTATAAATGGTTACGGTTTCCGGCTTATCATACGAACCAACAATGAGTACGGTAAACTCCGGCCCTTTAATGAAGGATTCTGCGATCAGTCCGCCGGCAGCCAGGTTCCAGCCGCGGTAACCGTCAAACATCTGGTTGATTTGTTCATTGAGTTCGGCCTTGTTTTCCACCACGTTTTTAATACCAACACCCATGCTTCCGCCACTAATGGAGGGTTTAACAATTATGGGTGCCCCCAGCCGGTCGAAGATACCATTGGTGTACTGCTCTTTTACTTTTATGGCCTCCCATTTTGCATTGGGCACTCCGTGTGCATCAAATGCTTCCTTCATGGGAATTTTTGAAGTGGTGATATTATAAAAGTATTCGTCAGACCCGGTATACACGAGTCCTTTTTCTTCGAGTAATTTTAATACAGAAATACCCGGTGTGCCATTTACTTCATCGCCGTCGCAAATATTAAGCACCACCGGGAAATGAGCGCCGGCATTTTTTTCAGCAACAATGTTATCAATAACAGCCGCATAATCGTTCATGGTAACGGGCTGCCATTTCCAGGGCACATTCAATGCTGTAAAAACCTTTGTGTATTCCCCGATGCTCTGGCCGAAGTCGTAGTAATAATCAATATTGGCGTCGTTGGTTTCCAGGTAAGGGGCGAGTACCCACACCTTTAATTTTTCAAGAGGAACTATTGGCAAAAAGGAATCTGGAAACGACATAAGATAATAGCAGAAACAGCATTAAATACCGGACTGTTTCCTGATAAAATCGGTTAAACGGTATTTTAATAAAGTTGATTTATCCAGGTGGGCGGCGCCATTGATCAGTTGCAGGCAGTTTGCATCCTGGCAATTGCAAACAAAGGGCTGGCTCATGTCCCATTCGGTGCTGGGATAAAAGAAAGTAAGCTCATCCCCGGGTTCTAATGGTTTTAAACAAACCAGCTCCAATGCCGTGGTGTCAAAAAACACATTGGGGTTGCAGCTGTGATTGATGTATTGTAAAAATTCGGGCTGCAGCGTGATATGTGTGCCAGAGCCGGTTTGCACCGTAAGATAGGTGGCAAACGACTGTGTAATTCCCGCATGAAATTTACTGATCACATCTCCGGCTTTAAGAGAAACGGTGGCGTGTAATGATTTTTGCCCGGTACCGGTGTTTAACAAAACATCGCCAAAACCATGGCGGCTCACCACTTCAAATAACGGGCTGGTAACAGTAGTTGTTGTCATGCGAATTTAGAATGGGCTGGGTGTAAAAAGTTTAATGCAGTATCAGTTTTTTTTCAGCAACAGCATTGTGTTAAGTAAATGTAGATATACATTGCTTAATAAAAAAGGTAAACAGCGGTTATTATTTTATAAGTGGATTATTAACGCTATTATGTGAATAACCGCAATGCAATAACTTTATCATTTAAAACACCGCCATTGCAAACAGAACAACCCACACCCAACGGAGAACTGCTGCTACAACTGGTAACCATGAAAATGCCTTTCGGAAAATATAAGGGCACCGTTCTTTATAAACTGCCGGTATCATACCTGGAATGGTTTAGCCGGAAAGGCTTTCCGGCAGGCAAACTGGGTGTATTGCTGCAAACACTGCATGAAATAAAAATAAACGGACTGGAATACCTGCTTCATCATTTAAAAGATAAACTGTAACAATGAAACCAATCCTGCTGCTGATTTTTTTAACACTGAATGCCCGTTTTGTTTCTATGGCTGCCAGGGTGGATACCGTCGAAACCTACAGCGCCGCAATGAAAAAGAAAATAAAAGCTGTGGTGATAACACCGCAATCTTATGATACGGCCAAACTGCTTCCGGTGATCTACCTGCTGCATGGGTACAGTGATAATTACGCCGGTTGGCTCAGCAATGCAAAAGGGGTTGATGTGCTTGCGGACCAGTACAACGTAATTGTTGTTTGTCCCGACGGCGGTTATGGCAGCTGGTACTGGAACAGCCCGGTGGATTCATCCTTCCGGTACGAAACATATATTGCCACCGAACTGGTACAGTATACCGACAGCCATTACCGTACCATCGCCGGTAAAAAAGGACGTGCCATTACCGGCTTAAGCATGGGGGGCCATGGGGCGCTTTACCTCGCCATAAAACATCCTGATGTTTTCGGCGCAGCAGGAAGCATGAGCGGCGGGGTGGATATACGGCCCTTTCCCAATAAATGGGATATGGCCAAACGCCTGGGCGCCTATGCTGCAAACCCGCAGTACTGGGAACAAAACACGGTGGTCAATATGCTTCATTTGATACAGCCCGGAACTTTGCAGCTGATTATCGACTGCGGCACCGAGGATTTTTTTTATGAAGTGAACCAGCAGCTGCACCAGCAATTGCTGTACAGGAATATCCCGCATGATTATATTACAAGGCCGGGCAAACACGACTGGAACTACTGGACCAATGCCGTGAAGTACCAGTTTTTATTTATGAGCGAATTTTTTAAAAAACAATCATGAAAAAGATCGTTAAGCTTCTTGTTTTTTTATTGATACTGCAGCAGGCCTCCGCCAGGGTTTTTTTGCCGGCTGTTTACAGCAACCATATGGTGCTGCAGCAAAAAACAACCGTAAAGATCTGGGGCTGGAGCGAAGTGGGTGAAAAGATAACCATCAGTAACAGCTGGAACAAGGATACCGCCAGGGCCGAAGGTAATGCCTATGCCAAATGGGAAACCACCATTCAAACACCCGCTGCCGGCGGCACTTATACAATTACTGTAAATGGCCAGTACAACAATATTGTAATTGAAGATGTGCTGATAGGCGAAGTATGGCTGGCCAGCGGGCAAAGCAATATGGAAATGAATGTGTATTGGGGTTTGCCTTATGATGAAGAAGTAAAACGGGCCACCAATAACCAAATCCGCTTTTTCCATATTGGCCGCACTTCATCACCCAGTCAACAGGAAGATGTAAAGGCACAATGGGTGGTTTGCAGTCCTGAATCAATGAAATCTTTCAGCGCTGTAGCCTATTTTTTTGGCAGGCAGCTGAACGAAAAACTGCAGGTGCCGGTTGGCTTAATTGGCGCCAGCTGGGGCGGCACACCCGCAGAAGTATGGACACCGGAAGACGTCATACGCAACGACAGTGTTTTAAAGGCGGCCGCATCAAAACTAACCGAAACAAAATGGTGGCCCGTAAAACCGGCCTATAATTATAATGCGATGATTGCGCCGCTCACCAATTTTAAAATTGCCGGCACCATCTGGTACCAGGGTGAAAGTAATGTTGGTTCGCCATCCACGTACAACCGGCTGCTGACCACCATGATAAAAAGCTGGCGCAAACAATGGGGTGATGATTTCCCTTTTTATTTTGTGCAGGTAGCGCCCTATAATTATGAAACCACCAATGTTTGTGCATTGCTGCGGGAGGCGCAAACAAAAGTACTTGCCCTGGAAAAAACGGGTATGGTGGTTACCAGCGACCTGGTGGATAATATAAATGATATCCATCCCAAGTTAAAAAAAGAAGTGGGGGAAAGGCTGGCAGCACTTGCTCTTGCAAAAACATATGCTGCCGGCAATACGAACGCAGAACCGCCGCTTTATCAATCCATGAAGATTGAAAAAAACAAGATCCGCATTTTCCTCAGCAATGCACCCAATGGCTTACTGCAAAAAGGAACAGGTACCGGGGACTTTTATATTGCCGGGGCGGATAAAAATTTTGTTCCAGCAACCTTCAAAATTGAAGGGAATACCGTGCTGGTATGGGCTAAAGAAATCAAAGAACCGGTGGCGGTACGTTTTGGATTCAGCAATACGGCCATGCCGGGTTTGTTCAGTAAGGAAGGGTTGCCGGTGAATTTATTCCGCACTGATGACTGGGAAGTGGAAACGGTGCCGGTGAAAAGTAAATAGCGTACATAAAGAAGGCGCTGGTATTATTCACCAGCCTCTTTGTTCTCTTAGCCTGTTTTTTTTGCAAAGAGTATAAAAGAGAAAAGGGGGAAAGAAGTGAGTGGTTTAAATAAATGAACGGATGCCTTCTGCATTGTATTCCTGCCGGAACTCTTTGGGCGTGCAGTCTTTTTTCTTTTTAAATATGCGGTTGAAGTTGGAGATATTGTTGAAGCCGCACTTGAATGCAATTTCATTGATGCCATGCGTGGTGTCGATGAGCATGCGGGATGCATTGCCCAGCCGTATCTCGTTCAGTGTATCAATAAATGTTTTGCCGGTGCGCTGTTTAAAGAAACGGCTGAAAGCCACTTCGCTCATGGATACCAGTTCGGCCGCCTCGGCCAGTGAAATATCCCTTCCAAAATTATTGTTCAGGTAATTCATGATCTTCTCCACCCGGCGGCTGTTGTAATTAATGGTCTCTGCGTTTTTAAATGAAATATCCGAGAGGGTTTTCATATTGCGGGAAGAAGAAAGATCGTGCAGGATGGAAATCAGTTCGAGCACTGAATCAAAACCATGTTTTTTGGTAAGACTGAGCAAACGCGGCTTAATGGTTCTGATCGTTTCTTTTGAGAATAAAATACCACGCAGTGATTTTTCAAACATGGTGCGGATGAGCTTCATCTGGTTGCGCTGTAAAAACTTGTCATCGAATAAATCCCGGTGAAACTGTATGGTGATCTCGGTAAACTCCTTGCTTTTGCATTTATGATTAAACCAGCCATGCTGCAGGTTGGGTCCTACCAGCACCAGCTCCAGGTCATCAATTTCATCAATATGATCTCCAATAACCCGTTTGATGCCTTTGGCATTGTCAATAAAGTTCAGCTCAAACTCTTCATGATAATGAAGCGGGAAATTAAACTCTGATTTTACCCGGTAAAATAAAGTGAAGCAGTCGCTTTGTGTAAGCGGTGTTATTTCACGCAATAATGCAGATTTCATATACAAAAATTTAACCCGCAACGGGCCGGGCAAGCGGTTCGTTTCCATAAAAGTATAAAAAAAGTAAACAGCTGATTAAAAAAATATCAAAGTTTAAACAGGGCAATCTATGTAAAACCCTTTGTGGTAAAGGGTTTCAGGATACGATAGTTTTTTAACCACCCAGAACAGATAAAATAATATATAACAATGATAAAATAGTATATAAAAGCTATTGCACCCGAAAGTACTTTTGGTAAAACAAATTGCTATATGAAATGTAAACTCCTGGTATGCATGCTCATGAGCTGTATACTGTCAATTTCAGCGTTTTCACAAACAAAAAAAGTCTCCGGTACAGTTGCTGATGATAAAGGCACCACACTGCCCGGCGCCACCGTGCTGGCCAAGGGCACCACGCTGGCCGTTAAGACAGACGTAAACGGAAAATTCACCATTGAAATTCCGGAATCTGTAAAAAGCCTTATCGTAACATTTATTGGCATGCAAACCGAAACGGTGGCCGTTCCCAAATCGGGCATTGTTGCTGTTACCATGAAATCCAATGCCACTATTTTAAGCGATGTGGTTGTAATCGGTTACGGAACCCGTAAAAAGGCAGACCTTACCTCTGCCATCTCCTCTGTAAAGGAAAAAGATATTAAAGACATGCCGCTGGCAGGTATTGACCAGGCCATTCAGGGTAAGGTGGCCGGTGTTACCATTACCAATAACAGCGGCCAGCCAGGCGGCGGTGTTTCCATTAAAGTAAGGGGCGTTACCACCATTAACAGCAACGATCCGCTGATCGTGATTGATGGTGTTCCCTTTGTAAGCAATGTTAAAACCAATGCAGGTTATGCAGGGCTGGGTGGTTCTGATGGCCAGACGGCGAACAGTGTTATGGCCACCATTAACCCCAACGATATTGAAACCATCGACATTTTAAAAGACGCATCTGCACAGGCCATCTATGGTTCGCAGGCTGCCAATGGCGTGATCCTGATCACTACTAAAAAAGGCAAGACCGGCGAAGGCAAGATCAACTATGATGTGTATTACGGCAACTCTTTTGTGCAAAAGAAACTGGACCTGATGGACCTGAAAGAATATGCCCGTTATCAAAACGGCGTGGTGGGTGAACTGGGTATTACTCCCACAGCAGAATTTGCCAACCCCGATGTGCTGGGCCGTGGTACCGACTGGCAGGATGCTATTTTCCAAACCGGTAAAGTAAGCAGCCACCAGTTAAGTTTTTCCGGCGGCAAGGATAACCTGAATTATTATTTCTCTGCCAACGTGTTTAAACAGGATGGTATTTTGATCGGTTCAGATTTTAACCGCTACTCAACCAGGTTCAATCTCGATAACCAGATAAAAAAATGGCTGAAAGTGGGTATCAGCAATAATATCACCCGCAGCGTGCAGAATGTTACGCTGGCAGATGCCGCCGAAGGCACGATATGGTGGAGTACGATTCAAAGTCCGCTGGTACCTGTTAAAAACCTGGATGGTTCCTGGGCCGGCAACCAGCAAACCGGTGCTATCACCTATAACCAGGACAATCCTGTTGCAAGGGCCGAACTCAGGGGCAATAAATCCACCAGCACACAGATGTTTGGTAATATTTATGCAGATCTTTCCCTGCTCAAATATTTCAACCTGCGCAACGAGGTTTCGTATTCGATCGGAACCAATAATAACAGGGCGCACCAGCTGGCCGGCACCATCGGTACCACCACACTGGGCAGCCAGCTGGCCGAATACCGCGGCAACAGCTATTACTATGCAATAAGAAATTACCTCAACTTCAACCGCAACTTTGGCAAGCATGGTGTGAGCGCCACAGCGGGTCATGAAGCGCAGTATTCTTATTACGAATCACTCAGCGGTAAAAAAATAAACCTGCGCAATAATATCATCGACCTGAACGCCGGCGGCAGTGGTACCGATGCAGAAAGAAAGGCCCTTGAACTGGGTGGTGGTAAAAGCGAATGGTCCATGGAATCTTATTTTGTAAGGGGCAACTATGTATATGATAACCGCTACTCTGTTTCCTTAAGTTACAGGGCCGATGGTTCTTCCAACTTTGCACCCGGTTTAAAATGGGGATATTTCCCCGGTGCTTCCGCAGCATGGACGGTTACCAACGAAAATTTTGCACAGGGGCTGAAAAGATACCTGGGTTACCTGAAAGTAAGAGTGGGTTATGGTGCAGTAGGTAACCAGAACCTGCCCAGTGGTGCAGCCAACCCGCCCTATACTTCCACGATCCGTTTTGATCTTTCTCCTGTTGGTTTTGGCTCATCTAACTTTATCAATGGTATTTCCAACTCTGCACTTACATGGGAAAGCGTGGTTACGAAAAACGTGGGTATCGATTTCTCCCTGCTGCGTGGCAGGATTGATGTGAATATTGATGCTTATAAGAAAACCACCAAAGACATGCTCATCTTCAGTACCGGTCCGCGTTTGCTGGGTATTGGTGATAACTGGGATGACCTGAAGGCTCCGATCGGCAACGTTGGCCAGATGACCAATACCGGTGTGGACATTACCATCAACACCAATAATATCAATAAAAGCGATTTCACCTGGAAAACGACCTTCATCTTCACCCATTATAAAAACAGGCTGGATAAACTCATCAACGAATCTGTTTCCATCAATGGTAAAGTATATTATGACGGATACCTCATTACAAAAACACTGCCCGGTACAGCCGTGGGTTCTTTCTGGGGTTTGAAAACAGATGGTTTATTCCGCACACAGCACGACCTTACCAACAGCTACCCGCAGTTTGGACTGCCGGTATCACAAAGCGGTACCTGGCTGGGTGATATCCGTTTTAAAGACCTGAATGGCGACCAGAAAATTGATGATAAGGATTATACTTATATAGGAAGCCCGCTGCCAAAATTCACTGCAGGCTTAACCAACAATTTTACTTACAAAAACTTTGATGCCACCATTTTTATGCAGGGCAGCTATGGTGCCAAAATTTTCAACTTCCTGCGCTGGCAGCTGGAATCTATGACAGACGCCTATAACAACCAGCTGCGTTCTGTACTCGACAGGTATACTGCCACCAATACCGAAGCATCCCTGCCAAGGTTTACCAGGCTCAATACCAATAACAGGGCCATGAGCGACCGTTATGTGGAAGATGGTTCTTACCTGCGCATACAAAACGTAACGATCGGTTACAGGGTGCCTAAAAAATACAGCAGCAAGGCGCTGATTAATAACATGAGGGTATATGTTTCCTGCCAGAACCTGTACACATTTACAAAATACAGCGGCTACGATCCTGAAGTGGGCGCATTTAACGGCAGCATTAAATTAATGAATGTGGATATGGGCCACTACCCCAACCCACGCTCATTCACCATTGGTGCCAACGTTGAATTTTAATTGTAAAACTTAAAAGTTATTAAAAATGAAAAAGAACAAATTAACATATTTAGCCTGCTCCTTACTGTTGCTGGCTTCCTGTAAAAAAGATTTTATCGACAGGTCAACCCTTGATGGCGCCACTTTGACCAACTACTATAACACTGCGGAAGAAGTGCGTTCGGCCACCAGTACATTATATGGTTTGCCCTGGGCCGGTTATGAAAACCGTGCCATGGATGTGATTGGCGATGTAATGGGCGGAACGGAAATTTCAAGTCCTGCCGATGATGCACCCTTCTCCAACTTCACGGTAACAGCCACTTCTGTCCGTCTCGCCGATGCATGGAAAGCATTTTACAAACTGGGCGGCTGGTCCAGTTCGCTCATCATTGCACTGGAAGATAAAAAGAAACAGGGCGGCAGCGCATCCTTTATTGATCCCGCCCTTGCAGAATGTCATTTTATAAAAGGCATGGCCTATTTCTATATTGCCAGGGCCTGGGGTGCAGCACCCATCATCAATGATCCTGGAAAAATTGCGCTTACCGGTAATTTTAATATCCCGAGGTATTATGAAAAAGATGTACTGCGCTTTGCGCTCGAAGAACTCAAGATCGCTGAAGCCAATCTTCCGGAAACCGACGTGCCCGGCAGGCTTACCAAGTATTCAGCAAAAGGCATGATGGCCAAGCTCTATCTCTATACAAAAGATTATACCAATGCCAAACTTAAGGCAGGCGAAGTGATCGCTTATGCAAAAAGCTCCGGTAAAATTGGTTTGTATCCTGATTACGCCGCCATGTTCAACACCAGCGCCACCAATAACAATATTGAATCACTGTTCTCCACCCAGCACCCGCTTACCCAAAATCCCTGGGGCAGCGGCAACCAGCTGCAGTGCGACCGTGGCCCGGATAACCTGCAAACATCAGAAGCCAATATGTGGCAGTTGTACAGGCCATCTATGTATATGCTGAGCCAGTATGAAAGTGGTGACCTGAGAAGAAAAGGTTCTGTAATGGAACATGGCTGGAGCAAGGCTGAATGGAAACCTAAAAATGGTAATGCAGCCTACAATGCATTCATGGCAAACGGCTATAAATATGATACACTGCAGCCCACCGGTGATGGTGGACAAAAAAATGATGTGCGTGCCAATATCGCCAAGTATGTGGTGGGTCCGGGTTCCACTTATGGCGGCGAGCCAGTAATTGGTATGAATACCGGTAAAAACACTTCGCACCTGCGTTATGCAGATGTGCTGCTGATTTATGCAGAGGCCACGCTGGGAGCCGCAGCATCCACCAATGATGCGTCAGCACTGGAAGCTTTTAATGCAGTAAGAACAAGGGCCGGACTGTTATCTAAAACATCCATCACCCTCGATGATATTTTAAAAGAAAGAAGGGTGGAATTTGCTTTTGAAGGCGATTCCTGGTACGACCTGAAACGCATGGGCTTTGCAAAAGCAAGCGCCATCATTGCCACACAAAACCGTGGCTGGGTGGATAATCCCATTTACATCACCGGCAACTTTACACAAAACAGCATGAACCTGCCCATACCGGTGGATGAAGTGATACAGGATCCTGAACTGGCCAAAGCGCCTGTGGCATATTATTAATGAAGTAAACAAAGCATTTAACTCATTTTAAAAATAGTAACAATGAAAAAAATATTTTTGATAAAACCGGTTATAGCAGCGCTGTTTACTTTATGCCTTGCTATGGCCATTAACGGATGTAAAAAAGACAGCGACGGCAGTCCTGATTACAAAGCAGGCGATCCCTCTTCCAGCAGTGTTTCACCCACCACGGGTGGTGGTGGTACTGCGGTTACCATACAGGGAGCGGGACTGGGCCAGATGCGTACCATTGTTTTTGACAAGAACAATGTGCCTGCGCCATTTGTAACCACGCTGAACTCAGAAAACAGCATCATCTTCAGGGTGCCGGATACGGCTTTTGGCGGCGCACAAAATATTGTGCTTACCAATGTGGATGGCAAAACCCTGAAAGTGCCGTTCAATGTAATTGCACTGCCCGGAGTATCCACCGCGTTTCCCACCGACTTCCAGGCCAATTCACTGGTAACGCTTACCGGTATCAACCTCGAAGCAGTTACCGCTGTTGTATTTGATGGCACCAGCACCGCCTGCACCATCGTTTCACAAAGCAGGAAACAAATGGTGATACGCATGCCATCCACCACCATCACCAGGGGAAAACTGAAACTCACCAACTCTTCTGGTGATAAAGTAACCGATATGGAATTTGTAAATGTGGACCAGGCACAATGTGTTTTTAAAGATGATTTTACAAATGGTTTCCAAAACTGGGGATGGGGCGGAACTTATGCTCCGGGTACTGCAGATAAAATTACCGGAACCGCCTGTATGAATGCGGCTTTTGATCCGGCAGGATCATGGGGTGGTTTGCAAATGGGCGGCGGCGCCATCAACACCACCGGTTACAAATACTTTTCATTCTGGGTAAAAGGCGCTGATGTTGACAAGAACATGCAGTTCTGGATCAACTGGAGCAACCAGAAAGTATTTACCATACCTGCCAACAAATGGACTTATTTCCGTTATGAACTGGCGGTTGATTTCCCGGGAACCACCAACGTGGATAATGTGACCTTCCAGATACACAATGAAGGAAAAACAATTTTGTTCGATAATATTATGTTCTTTAAATAAACGGGCTTTTCAGCAGCACTTGGTTTTCTCATATTGCAATCAAAGAAACGTCGCTTCAGAACACTAAAAGGTTACCAACCTGTTTTGAGGCGGCGTTTTAATTAACAAAATCCGTGTACAAGCTTTATAAATTATATTTTTTATTGGCCGCATGTTGTTACAGCGGTTTGTTTGCTGCTGCGCAAAAAAACGTTGTGTCGGTAAAAGAACAGGGATTTTATATCAACGGACAGCCTTATCGTTTTGCGGGTGTTAACATGTGGTATGCTGTATTGCTGGCTGCCGGTAATAAAAACGACCGGCAACGGCTTGTTAAAGAACTGGATTTTCTAAAACAAAACGGTGTAAACAATATCAGGGTGCTCATTGGTTCACAGGATGGCACCAAAATGATCAGCGGGGTGATGCCGGTGCACCCTGCCATGCAAACCGCCAAAAACAACTTCAGCGAAACCATTTTGAAAGGAATGGATTTTTTACTGCAGCAGCTTGAACAACGCCGGATGTATGCCGTATTTTATTTTGCCAACAACTGGGAATGGAGCGGCGGTTTTTTACAATACCTGAACTGGAACAATAAAATTGCGGATACCACGCTGGCCAAAAAACTGGGCTGGGATGATTACCGCGACCTGGTGGCGCCTTTTTATACCTGTACCGAATGCATGGATGATTATTTTGCATTTGTAAAAAAAGTGCTCCACCGCACCAGCACCATCACTTCAAAAAAATACAGTGCAAGCACAGCAGTAATGGCCTGGGAAATTGCAAACGAACCGAGGCCCATGCGGCCCTATGCCATTCCCGCATATCTTGACTTTATAAAAAATGCCGCTGCACAAATCAGGTCACTGGATAAAAACCACCTGGTAACCGCCGGCGTGGAAGGATTCAACGGAACAGAAAACCTTACCGTGTTTGCACAACTGCACCGCGACAGCAATATCAGTTATGCCACCATTCATATATGGCCCAAAAACTGGGGCTGGTATAAAGACAGTACGTTTGAAAATGATTTTACAGCAGTGCTCCAAAAAACAAAAGATTATATTGCTGTACACGACTCCGTGATGCTGCAAATTAAAAAGCCGCTGGTGGTGGAAGAATTTGGTTTGCCAAGGGACGGGTTTTTATTTTCACCCGGTTCGCCCACGCAGTACCGCAACCGCTATATTGAAATGATGCTGCAGCAGCTTGCAACAAAAAAGCAAACTGCACTGGCGGGGATCAATTGCTGGGCCTTTGGCGGCTATGGAAAACCCGCGGCAAATGAAACGCCTTTCTGGAAGGTTGGAGATGACCTGCTGGGCGATCCGCCCATGGAAGAACAGGGACTCAATACTGTTTTTGCGGCAGACAGCTCCACCTGGAAAATCATCCGGAAATTTACAGCCGGTTTAAATAAAGCAAAATGAAATCACCGGTCTTAAAATATAAACCTGTTGCCGGCCTGCTTATAATGGTTATGCTGTTGCAGGCAGGTGCTGCACAAAATCTTTCTGATAAAGCAGCCACTGTGCAAACGAAAACACTTTACCAGAATTTACATGCACTCAAATCAAAAGGCTATCTTTTTGGTCACCAGGATGATCTTGCCTATGGCGTTAACTGGCGCTACCAGAAAGACCGGAGTGATGTAAAAGAAGTGTGTGGTGATTATCCCGGTGTTTATGGTTGGGACCTGGGCGGACTTGAAAAAGGCGCAGGAGATAATAATATCGACGGGGTGCCATTTAAAAAAATGCGGCAGTTTATTAAAGAGGGATACAAACGCGGCGGCATCATTACACTCAGCTGGCATTTTGATAATCCAAAAACAGGCGGTAATGCATGGGATACCACGCATGGAACCCTGGCATCCGTTTTACCCGGCGGAGAAAACCATGAATTGTTCAAAAGCTGGCTGGATAAGGCCGCTGATTTTATACACTCGCTCAAAGATGAAAATAAAGAACTGATACCTGTTTTATTCCGCCCCTATCACGAACTTACCGGCACCTGGTTCTGGTGGTGCCGCAACAATGCTTCTGCCGCACAATTCAAAGTATTGTGGCGCTTTACCTTTTATTACCTCACACAGGTAAAGCAATGCCATAACCTGATCTTTGTGTACAATACCAGCGGGGATTTTAAAAGCATGGAAGAGTTTTTAGCTTATTATCCCGGTGATGATATGACGGATATGATCAGTTTTGATACCTACCAGTACAACGATCCTGCAAAAGACAGCTGGTTTGTCAGCAATACACAGCAGCTTCTTACCATCATGGACAGCGCCGCTGTACAAACGGGTAAACTGACCGCCATTGCAGAAACGGGTTACGAGGCCATTCCCTATGCCACCTGGTGGACGGATGTGCTGCAAAAGATCATTGGCACACACCGTATTTCCTATGTGCTGGTATGGCGCAACCACGGTTATAATGAGTGGTCCAAAAAAATGCATTACTATGCGCCCTATAAAGGCCATCTTTCTGAAAACGACTTCATCAGATTTTATAATGATGAACGAACCCTGTTTGAAAAAGATGCTGCAAAAGAAAATTTATACAAACAACACTAGCACAATAAAAAGGAAAAGAAACACCACACATGAAATTACAGGCTGTTGATATCACCATCATTTTTTCGTACCTGCTGAGTATGCTGATGCTGGGCTGGTTCATGCGCAAGCGGGCAAGACAGAACAAGGAGAGTTACCTGATGGGTGGAAAAAAACTCCCCTGGTATATGCTGGGCCTCAGCGATGCCAGCGATATGTTTGATATCAGCGGCACCATGTGGATGGTGGCGCTTTGTTTTGTGTATGGGATGAAAAGTATCTGGATACCCTGGCTCTGGCCCGTGTTTAACCAGGTATTCAATATGATGTACCTGGCAAAATGGCTGCGCCGCAGCAATGCCAATACCGGTGCCGAATGGCTGGCCACCCGTTTTGGTATTAAAGGAAAGGGCGTGCAGGCATCACATACGGTGGTGGTGGCTTTTGCACTGATCGGCTGCCTGGGTTTTCTGGCTTATGGATTTGTCGGACTCGGAAAGTTCATCGAAATATTTGTGCCCTGGGATGCGGTGAAAAATTATGTTCCTTTTGATATTGCCCCGCATTATGTGGCGCATTTTTATGGTATCGTATTTACACTGTTCGCAGTTTTTTATTCCGTGCTTGGCGGCATGCACAGTATTGTGCTGGGCGATTTGATCAAATACGCCATCATGACTGTGGGCTGTATTGCCATTGCAGTAATTGCCATGCAGCATTTGAATGGCAGCAAACTGAATGTACCGCATGGCTGGTCCGATCCATTCTTTGGATGGAACCTCAACCTGAACTGGAAAGGCATAGTGGATGACGCCATGAAAAAAATAGGCGACGACGGCTACGGGCTCTTTGGTGTTTTATTCATGATGATGCTGTTCAAGGGTGTATTTGCATCACTGGCGGGCCCGGCACCCAATTACGATATGCAAAAGATACTTTCTTCAAGATCGCCGAAAGAAGCATCTAAAATGACGGGTTTTGTTTCATTGATCTTATTGCCTGTGCGTTACTCTATGATCATTGGATTAACCGTGCTGGGATTGTTGTACTACAACCAGCTCAACCTCGATAACGGCTCCGGCGGTGTGGATTTTGAAAAAATATTACCCGGGGCCATCAATAATTTTTTACCGGTGGGAATTTTAGGTTTGGTGCTCACAGGTTTGTTCGGCGCATTTGTGGGTACATTCTCCGGCACACTCAATGCCGCCCAGGCCTATTTTGTAAACGATGTGTACCTGAAATATGTTGATCCGAATGCCAGCAACAAAAAAGTGATTACCGTAAATTATATCTCCGGTGTGATCATTGTGGCCATTGGTATTGCACTCGGCTTTATGGCAAAAGACGTGAACAGTATTTTGCAATGGATCGTTTCGGGTTTATACGGCGGTTATATCGCCGCCAATGTGCTGAAATGGTACTGGTGGCGCTTTAACGCCAACGGCTTTTTCTGGGGCATGTTCGCGGGTGTGGCCGGTGCGCTGGTATTTTCAAAACTGTTTTCAGGTATTGAATTCCTGTATTATTTCCCGCTGCTTTTTGCCATTTCCATTGCAGGATGTTTAATAGGCACCTACTCCGCACCCGCAACCGACAGTGCCGTACTGAAAAAATTTTACAGCACGGTAAGGCCCTGGGGTTTCTGGAAACCCGTGCATGATATGCTGATAGCGGAAAATCCTGCTTTTGTTGCCAACAAACGTTTTAAGCTCGATATGTTCAATGTGGTGCTGGGCATTATTGCACAGCTCTGTTTAACCCTGCTGCCCATGTACGTGGTGCTGTGGATGAAATTACCCTTACTGATCACCATTGGCATACTTGCAGTGATCATTTTCATACTTAAAAAAACCTGGTGGAATAAGCTGGAAGATTAGAGCTCCGGCCATTAATCAGTATAAAACAAACGATATGACAAACGATTTTGAGAAGCGGCTTGCGAAGATGAAAAAAAATCATGAAGAGATCCTTGACAGGCCCAATACCGCCTGTGAATGCGGTAACGGTATCATCACCCGCTATAAAAATCCCGTTCTCACCGCACAACATACGCCGCTGCACTGGCGCTATGATTTTAACCAGCAGACCAACCCGTTCTTTATGGAACGTTTTGGCATCAACGCGGTCTTCAATGCTGGTGCTATTAAATTCGGCAATAAATATATCATGGTGGCCCGCGTGGAAGGCGCCGACCGCAAATCTTTTTTTGCTGTTGCCGAAAGTGAAAATGGCATTGATCATTTCAGGTTCTGGGATAAACCCATCATCATTCCTGAAACCGATATACCTGATACCAATATTTATGATATGCGCCTCGTGCGGCACGAAGATGGCTGGATCTATGGTTTGTTTTGTACCGAAAGAAAAGATCCGGCAGCACCCTCCGGCGACCAGTCTGCTGCCGTAGCGCAATGCGGCATTGTTCGTACCAAAGACCTGAAAAAATGGGAACGGCTGAAAGACCTGAAAACACCTTCGCCGCAACAACGGAATGTGGTGCTGCACCCGGAGTTTGTAGATGGCAAATATGCTTTTTATACCCGGCCGCAGGATGGCTTTATTGAAACCGGCGCAGGCGGCGGCATTGGCTTCGGGCTCAGCGAAAGTATTGAAGCGGCGGTGATCGAAAAAGAAACCGTGATCGCCCCTAAAATTTATCATACCGTGTATGAATATAAAAACGGGCAGGGCCCGGCTCCCATCAAAACTAACAAAGGATGGCTGCACCTGGCACATGGTGTGCGCAATACGGCTGCCGGCCTGCGTTATGTGCTGTACATGTTCATGACTTCGCCGGAAGATATTACAAAGGTGATTTACCAGCCGGCCGGTTACTTCCTGGCGCCGGAAGGAAATGAACGGGTGGGTGATGTTTCCAATGTTGTTTTCTGTAATGGCTGGATTGCGGATGAAGACGGCACGGTATTTATTTATTACGCATCAGCAGATACCAGGATGCATGTGGCCACCAGCAGCATCAGCCAGCTGCTTGATTATGTGATGAACACGGCAAAGGATGGACTTACCTCCTTTGCATCATCCACAATAGTAAACAGTATTGCAGAAAAAAACCTTGCAGTCGTTGCAAAACAAAAAATCCCGGTAACACCATAATATGACAACAGGGTTAACCACATACAAAAGCGAAATGGAAAACGAGCTGCAATCCATCCTTGCGTTCTGGATGCAGCATACCGTGGATGAGCAGCATGGCGGCTTTAGAGGCCAGGTTGATTTTTCAAACAATGTCATTGAAACCGCACCCAAGGGATCGGTACTCAATGCACGCATACTGTGGAGTTTTTCTGCGGCGTATAATCTCACCGGCAACACAACGTATCTTTCTTATGCGGAAAGGGCGTACCAGTATATCTGCGACTATTTTATCGACCAGGAATTTGGCGGTGTATACTGGACGGTTGATCATACCGGTAAACCGCTCGATACAAAAAAGCAGGTATATGCCATCGCATTTACCGTGTATGCTTTCAGCGAATATTATAAAGCGGTAAGACAGCCAGCCATTATCCAGCAGGCGATCGGTTTGTATGATGATATCATCCGCCACAGCCACGATGCGCTGAACGGCGGTTATATCGAAGCATTTACCCGGGAGTGGAAAGACATGGACGACCTGCGGCTCAGCGCTAAAGATGCCAACGAGAAAAAAACCATGAACACCCACCTGCATGTGCTGGAAGCGTTTACAAACCTGTATACCGTTTGGCCCTACGATCTTTTGAAAATAAAGATCCGGCAGCTGTTGCAGGATTTTTTAAAGCATATCATCGATCCTGAAACCGGCAGGCAGCATTTGTTTATGGATGAAAACTGGCAGCCCAGGTCCCAAACCATTTCCTATGGTCATGATATCGAAGCCGCCTGGCTGCTGCAGGAAGCTGCTGCGGTAATTGAAGACGGCGAATTGCTGCATCTTATCAAACAAAAAGCCGTGGCCATGACCGATGCAGCAGCAGAAGGATTGGACGCTGATGGTGGTTTATGGTACGAATATGAACCTCCAGAAAAAAAACTGGTAAAGGAAAAACACATGTGGCCGCAGGCGGAAGCGATGGTGGGCTTTTTTAATGCCTGGCAAAATACAGGGAATGATTTATACCTGCAGCAGTCTGTTGCAAGCTGGCATTTTGTGCAGCAGTATATACAGGATAAACAAAACGGCGAATGGTTTTGGGGTGTGCAGGAAGATTATACACCCATGCAAAAAGACAAGGCGGGATTGTGGAAATGCCCGTATCATAATACCAGGGCATGTATAGAAATCATCAAACGCATTGAGGAAACGGCACCTGCAAAAAAAATAAACGGTCATGCGATGGGAGCAGTTGCTGTGGGTGAATAGCAGGAAACAAAGGCTGTGCTGTTTGTATCCGCCGGTCAGCAACCGATAACAAAATGTAAAAGAGAGACGATGAAAAATAAATTATTGATTGCCGTATTGATACTGGCAACCATTACCACTAAAGCACAAAAAACCGAAGGGCTGGCTTTAACGCCACCGATGGGATGGAACAGCTGGAATACTTTCCAGACAAATATCAATGAAAAGATGGTGATGGAAATTGCCGACTCCATGGTGAGCAGCGGCATGAAGGATGCCGGGTTTACGTATATCGTTTTAGATGACGGCTGGATGGCCATGGAACGCAATGAAAACGGAGACCTGGTGCCCGATCCAAAAAAATTTCCCAATGGTATGAAAGCGGTGGCCGATTATGTGCATGCAAAAGGGCTGAAGTTTGGTTTATACAATTGTGCCGGCACCAAAACCTGCGCCGGTTATCCTGGCACGCGTGGATACGAATACCAGGATGCCCGCTTTTATGCATCCGTGGGGATCGACTATTTAAAATACGACTGGTGTTATACAGATGGCATCAACGCCAAAGAAGCATACAGTACCATGAGCAGGGCACTGACAAAAACAGGCAGGCCCATTGTATTCAGTTTGTGTGAATGGGGTACTTTTAAGCCATGGGAATGGGCAGCTCCTATTGGACATTTATGGCGCACCACCGGGGATATTTTTGCATGTTACGATTGCATCAAAAAATACGATACCTGGAGCGCACTGGGCGTGGTACAGATACTGGATAAACAAAACGGGCTGAGAAAATTTGCCGGCCCGGGTCACTGGAACGATCCCGATATGCTGGAAGTGGGTGTTGGCTTAAGCGACAATGAAAACAAATCGCATTTCACCGCCTGGTGCATGCTGGCGGCTCCGCTGATTGCCGGCAATGATATCCGTAAAATGTCGTCACAAACAAAGGCCGTGCTTACCAATAAGGAAATAGTGGCGCTCAACCAGGACACGCTGGGGATACAGGGTTTTTTATACAGCGTTAAAGACAGTGTTGAAACCTGGGTAAAACCATTAAGCAACCAGGATGTGGCCATTTGTTTTTTAAACCGTGCTGTAAATCCGGCCACCGTAAATTTTAACTGGAAGGAACAACCCGTGGTGGATGCTGTTTTCAATTTCAAATATGATTTTGCCGGCAGCTATTACAGCATCAAAAATTTATGGCTGCATAAGGAGGAAGGAAAAACTTCCAAACCATACCAGGCCATTTTGCAGGGACATGATGTGATCGCGTTGCGGCTAAAGCTTATAAAAGAAACAGAAAAAGCTAAAAAGAAAAGTAAGTCATAATAAGTTGAAAATCCGCAATAGCGATCATTTTTCAAAAGAAGCAAAAGCAGCGCCCCTCCGGTTACGCTGCCCGGCGGCAGTGGAGCCAAAGCAAAAAAAGTTTAAAAGCGAACAAATAAATATAAAGAGATGAAAAAAGGATTACTGGTACTCGCAGCATTCGCCTTCGGTATCAAAGCAGAAGCACAAAGCGTTACACAAAAAGCAGCAGCACTCGTTAAAAAAATGTCGCTCGATGACAAGATCGGGCAAATGACACAGGTAACACTGGCTGTTATTGCGAAAGGAGGCTGGGGCAATACCGATGGTTCACTGGATGCCGCCGCTTTAAAAGATGCCATTCATAAATACCGTGTGGGCTCCATCCTCAATACCACCGCACATGCACTGGATGTGCAAACCTGGCATAAAGTGATTAAAGAAATACAGGATGAAGCGCTCACCATGCCTTTGAAGATCCCTGTTGTGTACGGGCTTGATGCCATACACGGGCAAACTTATACACTCAACGCCACGCTGTTTCCGCATAATATCGCCATGGCTGCCACCCGCAATCCTGCACTGGTAAAAGCCGCGGCAAAAGTTACCGCTGCAGAATTAAGGGCAAGCGGTGTGCGCTGGAATTTTGCACCGGTTCTGGAGGCCGGCCGTCAACCACTGTGGAGCCGCTTTCCTGAAACCTATGGCGAAGATGTTTTTGTGGGCAAAACAATGGGAGTAGCAGCAATAACAGGTTATGAAGAAGACGGATTGAAAAACCCCACAGCTGTTGCCAGCTGCATGAAACATTACCTCGCTTATTCCGCCTCCCGTACCGGTAAGGACCGCACGCCTATTTACATGCCTGAAATTGAACTGCGTGAATATTACCTGCCGCAGTTTCGTGAAGCGGTGAAAGCAGGTTCATCTTCGATCATGATCAACTCCAGTGATATCAATGGTACGCCGGTGCATGCCAGCAAATATTTATTAACGGATGTTTTGAGAAAAGAACTGGGCTTTGAAGGATTGATCGTTACCGACTGGGAAGATATCATCCGCCTGCACAGCATACATAAAGTAGCGGCCACTCCGCGTGAGGCCGTGGTGATGGCCATCAATGCCGGTATTGATATGAGCATGGTGCCTGGTGATTATTCTTTCTTTGATCTGCTGAAAGAAGCCGTGGAAAAAAAAGAAGTGCCCATGAGCCGTATTGATGATGCAGTAAAACGCATTTTGGTATTGAAATATAAACTGGGTTTATTTGAAAACGCCTATACTGAAACAGCAGCCATTTCAAATTTTGGCAAAACGCAATACCAGCAGCTGGCGCTGGATGCGGCGCACGAAGCGGTTACGCTGGTGAAGAACAGCAACAATATCCTGCCGCTGGAAAAAAATAAAAAAGTCCTCATCATTGGTCCCACGGCACAAAGCAACGCCGTGCTCAACGGCAGCTGGAGTTATGTATGGCAGGGCAACCAGGAAGACCTGTATCCTGCTGACAGTAAAAATATCATGCAAGCCGTTAGTGATAAAATTGGTTCCGCAAATGTAATGGCCGTTGGCGCAAAAGGATTTGATAACAGGGAGAACTACAATACTGAAAAATTAAGAGCACTGGCACCCAAAGCGGATGTGATTGTATTATGCCTGGGCGAAAACGCCTATGCCGAAAGCCCCGGTAACACCCGGGACCTTGCATTGCCCGAAGAACAGCAGCAGCTGGCAGCGGCGGCATTTTCCACGGGAAAAAAAGTAATCCTTGTTTTACCAGAAGGAAGGCCCCGCTTTATTAC
Source organism: Ferruginibacter sp. (assembly GCA_046329655.1). Lineage (GTDB taxonomy): Bacteria > Bacteroidota > Bacteroidia > Chitinophagales > Chitinophagaceae > Ferruginibacter. Next base: position 386,972 of record JAXLUD010000002.1, on the reverse strand, counting down.
CAGTATCGAACCGCAATGCGAAGCCATTCTATTGCCTTTCTGGAGCGGTAAAAAAACAGCCGATGCTGTTGCTGATATTTTATTCGGCGATTATAATCCCAATGGCATCATGCCATTCAGCTACCCGAAAAGCATGGGCGAAATGGTGCTGTACGATCACCGATACACCGAAACAAAAAGAGAGATATTCAATGCGGATGTTTTATGGAATGGGTACGATCCGCTCTTTGCTTTTGGATTCGGACTCAGCTACACCAGCTTTGCATACAGCAACCTGCAGCTGAGCAGCAATGCGCTGAAGGGAACCGATAAGCTCACCGTAACAGTTACGGTAACCAACACCGGTAAAAGAGATGGCAAACACGCGGTAGAATTATACAGCCGCGATATGTACGCCAGCATTGCACCTTCCAATAAACGCCTGCGTGCCTTTGATAAAATATTTTTAAAGGCCGGTGAAAGTAAACAGGTCAGTTTCACCATTGATAAAAACGACCTGGCATTTGTAAATGCGCAATTAAAAACCATCACTGAGCCGGGAGATTTTGAAGTACAGATCGGGGATCTTGTCGGAAAATTCACATGGAATAATTAATAAACTGCAATGAAAAAAACCGGACTTCTTATTCTTTTGCCACAGTTGGTCTCCTGACCAACTGCAACAAACCGCTAAATTTTTTTTATATAATGAAGAGCGTCTTATTTTTTATTCTTTCAATTTTCACACTGCAGGCGGCAGCGCAAAAAAACAGCTTTGTAAAAAACAAGGATGGTATTACTGTTTACCCGCAAAACGGGCCAGCAAAAGCAATATCATTAAAAGTATGGAACAACAATATCATCCGCGTAACGGCTTCGCCGCTTGCTGCAATAAAACCCGACACAAGTTTTATTATTGCAGGACTGCCGCTTCAACAAACCGCCTTTACTGTAAAGGAAAATAATAAAGCCGTTGTTCTAGCTACCGCAACAATTTTTGCCGTGGTGGATAAGGCTTCCGGTAATATCAGTTATTTCACCAGCGCCGGTAATCCCATCACCCAGGAAAAAGAAAGACAATTCACCCCGGTGCAGCTCGAAAACGGGAGTGCTTACAGCGTGGTGCAGCAATTCAGTTCGCCGGAAGATGAGGGGCTGTATGGTTTGGGCCAGCACCAGCAGGGCGTGGTGAACTACAAGGGAACAAGACTTACATTGTATCAAAACAACACCGAAGTGTTTGTACCCTTCCTGGTCTCGAGTAAAAATTATGGCATACTCTGGGATAATTATTCCATCACCGATTTTGGCGATGGCAGGAATTTTACAGATATCAGCGCATTAAAACTCTTCAGTAAAACCGGTAATGCGGGCAGTTTAACGGCTACCTATCTTTCTAAAAAAGATGAACAAACCATTTATGCGCAGCAAAATGAAAGAAAGATTGATTACGCAGACCTGGTGCTGATGAAAAACCTGCCGGCGGCATTTAAAATGGAAGAAGGGAAGGCGGTTTGGGAAGGCGCCGTTGAGCCCATGCAAAGCGGTCAGCATATTTTCAGGCTCTGGGCCGGGGGATATTTAAAAATGTGGGTGGATGACCAGTTACTGCTCGACCGCTGGCGCCAGTGCTGGAACCCTTTTGCAGCAGATGTGCCCGTACAGCTGACCGCCGGAAAAAAATCAACTATCAAAATTGAATGGATACCAGATGGTGGTGAGTCGTATGTTTCCTGTAAGGTAATGCAGCCTGCAGCAGCAGAAAACAATACAAAATACGGGTTCAGTTCAGAGGCAGCCAATAATATCAACTACTTTTTTGTATACGGGAAAACCTATGATGATATCATCAGCGGTTACCGTAACATTACCGGCAAAGCACCGCTTACCCCCAAATGGACACTGGGTTTCTGGCAAAGCCGCGAACGGTATAAAACACAGGATGAAGTGCTGAATACGGTTAAAACCTTCCGCGAAAAAAATATTCCGCTCGATAATATCGTGATGGACTGGCAGTACTGGAAAATAAACGAATGGGGCAGCCAGCAGTTTGACCCGGCACGTTTTTCCAATCCCGACTCGATGATTGATGTATTGCACAAACAATACCATGCAAAATTCATGATCTCAGTATGGGCAAAATTTTACAAAGGCATTCCCAATTTTGAACTGATGCATCGCCAGGGATTTTTGCTCAACCGAAATGCAGATGAAGAAAGAAAAGACTGGCTGGGATATGTATCCACCTTTTATGATGTGCACAATCCTGCTGCAAGAAAGCAGTTCTGGCAATTACTGAACAGCAATCTTTACAATAAAAAAATTGATGCCTGGTGGATGGATGCCCCCGAGCCCGATATCCATTCCAACTTCCCCATTGCAAAAAGAAAGGAATTGTTTTATCCCAATGCCATGGGATCGGCCATTCAATATTTCAACAGTTATCCCTTGCTCAACTCCCAGGGTATTTACGAAGGACAACGCTCCACCAACGATAATAAAAGAGTGTTCATTCTCACCCGTTCCGGTTTTGCCGGTATACAGCGTTATGGCTCCGCCGTGTGGAGCGGTGATATTGGCAGCACCTGGGCAGATATGAAAAACCAAATTGCAGCGGGCATCAATTTCTCCATGTCGGGCGTGCCTTACTGGACATTTGACGCAGGCGGCTTCGCAGTAGAACGCCGTTACGAAAAAGGAGAAGACAAACCCGAATGGAAAGAATTGCAGGCACGCTGGTACCAGTTTGGAAGTTTTCTGCCATTGTTCCGGGCGCACGGGCAATATCCTTACCGTGAGCCCTACAATATCGCGGGAGAAAACGAACCTGAATTTGCTGCGATGAAATCAGCCATTGAAATGCGTTATAAATTATTACCGCACCTCTACTCGCTGGCCGCGGCGGTGCATTATAAGAACAGCAGCATCCTCCGTGGACTGATGATGGATTTCCCGGCAGATATAAAAACACTCAATAATAATACGCAGTTCATGTGCGGTCCTTCCTTGCTGGTGAGTCCTGTGTATACATTCGGCCAGCGCAGCAGGGAACTGTATTTGCCCGCAGGCGTTAACTGGTTTGATTTTTATACAAATGCCATGCAAGGCGGCGGACAAATCATCAATGCTGATGCGCCCATTGGCCATATTCCGGTTTTTGTAAAAGAAGGCAGCATCATTGTTACCGGTCCGGTGATGCAGTACAGCACTGAAAAACCGGCTGATACACTTACCATCACCATCTATGGCAATAAGGACGCGGCATACAGTTTGTACGAAGATGAAAACGAAAACTACAATTATGAAAAGGGTAAATCAGCCAGCATTCAAATGCAGTACAAAGCAGCCACCCAAACCCTGACCCTGCAAAAACGCAGCGGCAGTTTTAATGGTATGCTGCAGAACAGGATTTTTAAAATTGTGCGGATTGATAAAAAGGGGAACAGCAAACCCTTAACAGTAAAATACAATGGCAGCGCAGTAAGCGTTGCGGTAAAATAAAATCGGGATGAAAAAAATGAATTTGTTTTTTGTGCTGGTGCTCGCAGCCACGCTTACAAACTGCGGTAAAAAATCAGACACGGGCAGCGGAGGTGGAACAGGTGGTGGCGGAACCGTTACACCAACAGACCCTGCAACCGCAAACACCATTGGCTTTTTTATGAATGAATGGGCAGGTAAAATATTTGCCGTCCCATCCGCAGTTGATGCAGCCAAACCCGCTACATCACCCACTTCCTATATCACCATCGATGCAGGAACCGTGCTTACCAAAATTCCGCCCACTTATAATGCGCATAACGCCAACAGCTGGATGACACAAATGGTAACAGAAGCGCCACTGATCTCTCATCTCACCCATCTAAAACCCAATGTGATCCGTTTTCCAGGCGGCAGTATCAGCGATGTATACTTTTGGAACAAACCGTTTAATACACCGCCATCCGATGCGCCGGCACAATTGCTGGACGCAAACGGTGTGGCAAGTACTGCGGGTTACTGGGGCGGGCAAACAACCGATGCATGGACCATCTCTCTCAATAATTATTACACCATGCTGCAGCAAACCGGTAACCAGGGTATGATCACCGTGAACTATGGCTATGCACGCTATGGCACCGGAAACAATCCCGTTTCACAGGCGGCACATTTGGCGGCAGACTGGGTTCGCTATGATAACGGCCGAACCAAATACTGGGAAATCGGCAACGAATGCAATGGCACCTGGGAAGCGGGATACAGGATCAATACCGCAAACAACAAAGATGGCCAGCCTGAAATTGTTACCGGTGCATTGTATGGTCAGCATGTAAAAGTATTCATCGATTCCATGAAAAAAGCGGCACAGGAAATTGGCAAAACCATTTATATCGGCAGTTATATTTTAGAAGCACAGCCCGCAGCATGGCAAACACCCACCGACCAAACCTGGAACAGCGGTGTATTGCCGAAAGTTAACAGCATTACAGATTTTTATATCGTGCACAGTTATTACACGCCTTACCAAACCAATGCCACGGCGTCAGAAATTTTAAATACGGCCACTGATAATACCGCAGCCATGATGTCGTATTATAAAAACAGTCTTACTACGGCAGGCAATACCATTAAACCCATTGCCCTGACTGAATACAATATCACCTCGCAAGGAACCAAACAGCAGGTATCATTTGTAAACGGTATGCACGCGATGATAGTAATGGCCGAAGCCATCAAAAACAATTATGGCTTTACCTGCCGGTGGGATCTTTCCAATGGATATAACAGCGGCAATGATCACGGGTTGTTTAATTCGGGAGATGAACCCGGTGTTGCAAAATGGAATCCACGCCCAGCGTTTTACTACATGTACTATTTTCAAAAATACATGGGCGACCGCATGCTCAAGTCATCCACCATTGGCGGTGTACTGGCTTACGCATCATCCTTTAACAGCGGGGAAAAAGGCGTGGTGATCGTAAATAAAAGCACGCTTGCAGAAACGGTGAATATTACATTACAAAACGCAACAGCGGGGAGTAAATATTACTGGTATACTTTAACCGGCGGTACCGATAATGGAGAGTTCTCTTCAAAAGTATATGTGAATGGAAATGGCCCAACAGAACCCACGGGCGGACCATCAGCCAATTATACCACAATCGCTGCCAGTGCCGCCAATACTGCCGGAGGGATCAATGTATCAGTGCCAGCAAGAAGCGTGGTGTACCTCGTAATAGACAAATAATTTTTTAGGTATACAAATACGGAGCATAAATGAGTTGTCTCATGTTTTGCATAATTCATCAGTATAAGCTTTGTGTCTTCGTGGCTTTATGAGAAATTTACCGGCATTATGCAACCGTATTTTAAGCAAATAACATGAAAAAGTTTTTTTTGGCAGCAGCCACTTTCTGCTGCATGGCAGTATCTGCACAAAGGGTTACACAAAACTTCAACAGTAACTGGCAGTTTAAATTAGACAGTACTGCGGATTATTCTACCGCCACGGCTTTTGCAGGCTGGCGCAGTATAAGTCTGCCGCACGATTGGAGTGTGGAGCTGCCCTTTGATCAAACAAGTCCCACGGGTACCGGCGGTGGCGCCTTACGCGGTGGCATGGGCTGGTACAGCAAAACATTTACCGTGCCTGCTACGGAAAAAGACAAACAGTTTACCATCTTATTCGAAGGTGTGTATTGCCGCAGCACGGTTTTTATCAATGGAAAGAAAGTGGGTTACCGTCCCAATGGATATATCTCTTTCAATTACGCCATCACTCCTTATTTGCAGTTTGGCAAACCAAACACCATTGTGGTAAAGGTGAATAACAACCAGCAGCCCAACAGCCGCTGGTACAGCGGCAGCGGTATTTACCGCAATGTATGGCTCATCAAAACAAATAAAATACATGTGGATACCTGGGGCAGTTTTGTAACAACACCCGAGATCAGCAAGACCAGTGCAACTGTACGGGTGGAAACAAGGCTTGCAGGAGCAGCCACGAACAGCAATATCCGGTTTATCACAAAGATCACCGATGCAAACAATAAACTGGTTGCAACTGCCACAGCCAATACAGCTGCGGTAACGGCACAGGAAATAGTGGTTCAAAACCCGGTATTGTGGAGCCTTGAAAATCCTTATCTCTACAAAGCCACCACCACCGTACTGTCAAATGGCAAAGCATTGGATGAGTACAGCACCCGCTTTGGCATACGCTATTTTAAGTTTGACGCCGCCAATGGTTTTTTCCTCAATGATAAATATGTAAAGATCCGTGGCGTGTGCAACCACCACGACCTGGGTTGCCTGGGCACTGCATTTAACCTGCGTGCCGCAGAAAGACAAATTGAAATTTTGAAAAGCATGGGCTGCAATGCCATTCGTACTTCACATAACCCGCCAGCGCCCGGTTTGCTGGATCTTTGTGATAAACACGGGATGCTGGTGATGGACGAAGCGTTTGATATGTGGGAGAAAGAAAAAAATCCTTTTGATTATCATTTGGAATTTAATGAATGGAGCAAGATCGACTTAGAAACACAAATAAAACGCGACCGCAACCATCCTTCAGTGATCATCTGGAGCATGGGCAATGAAATTTATGAGCAGTGGTGGAAAGACGGTGAAGCAAGAAGCGAAGAGATATTGAACACGCTGCATGAAACCATTACGAACCTGGATAAAACAAGACCCACCGTTACCGCCAATAATTATACCGATGCAAGAAACCGTTTATTAAAACCCGGTGTTGCCGAACTGGTGGGATACAATTATCATCACAATGAATGGGGGGACAGTGTGCTGAAAAAATGGAATGATAAACCTTTTATCATTACAGAATCAGTTTCGGCCCTGCAAACCAGGGGGCATTATGATATGCCCAGCGACAGCATCCGCCGCTGGCCGGTAAGATGGGATAAGCCGCTGACCGAAGGCAATCCAGATACCACCTGCTCTGCTTATGAAAACTGCAGCGCACCCTGGGGTAGTACCCATGAAGAAACGCTGAAAGTATTTGAAAGCAATAAGCATATTTCGGGTATGTTCATCTGGACGGGCTTTGATTATATTGGCGAACCCACGCCATACGACTGGCCGGCACGCAGCAGTTATTTTGGTATTATGGACCTGGCAGGTTTTCCGAAAGATTGTTATTACCTGTACAAAAGCATCTGGACAAGCGAACCCGTGCTGCATGTCTTTCCGCACTGGAATGAACAGGCCGGTCCGCATGGATGGAAGAAAGGCGACTCTGTGGATATATGGGTGTATTACAACAATGCCGACAAAGTGGAACTGTTTGTGAATGGAAAAAGCATAGGTGCAAAGCAAAAAAAGAATGATGACCTCCACATTATGTGGCGGGTGCAGTATGAACCCGGTTCGATAAAAGCGGTAAGTACAAAGAATGATAAAACTGTTTTAACCCGGCAGATCAATACGGCAGGCCCTGCATATAAAATTGAACTGCTGGCCGATCATAAAAAAATCAAAGCAAATGGTGAAGATCTGGGCTTTGTAACCATCCATGTGCTGGATAAAAACAATAACCTGGTTCCGCATGCGGCAAACCTTGTTCAGTTTGAAATAAGCGGCAGCGGTTTTATAGCCGGCGTTGATAACGGGAGTGAAACAAACATGGAATCATTTAAAGACAACAAACGCAAAGCCTTTAATGGCAAAGCGCTGGTGGTGCTGCAAAACAACGGTAAAAAAGGAGCCATTACTTTAAAGGCAACCGCCGCAGGTTTGCAAAGCGCAACAGTAACTATTAAAGCAGAATAAATTTCCCTCAAAACACTCAAGGGAAAAACCTTGGTGGGCTTACTGTCTTAGTGGGAAAGTAAAATATTTGCAAGGCGCAAAAGAGTAAAGGAGATTAAAAGAGGACAAGCTCCTTTCTCTTTTAACCTCTTAGCATGGGTTGAGTGTATATTTCCAGCAAAGAAAAAACCATTGTGCCTCCGTGCCGTTGTGAGAAAAAAATAATAACATGAAACAAACGCTTCTTCTTTTTTTAACAGTGATCTTTTTTTCCTGCAGCAGCACCAACCAGCTTGCTGCACAAAAAATCTTTACCCCCGCCGATGGAAACATCATGGGCCGGGCCATTAAAAACGCCGACAGCACGGTAACACTGAGTGCCTCCGCATCATCCTGTACTTATACATTCTCCGGGGAAAATTGTGTGGTGTATTTAAAAAATAATCCGCCCTACCCCGGCGATTATAACTATATCAATATTGAACTCGACGGACAGTATGTGGGCCGTGAAAAAGTGGATGTGCGGGTGGCTGCGCCCTATATCATCAAGGCGGTGGGAAACGATATGCAGCATACACTGGTGATCAGCAAAGCCACCGAAGCTGCCAATGGCCAGGTGATCATTACAAAAATTGAAGCAGAGAAATTAAGCGCCCCACAACAAAAGTTCAAAACAAAAGTTGAGTTTATTGGTAATTCCATTACCTGCGGTTTTGGCAACGATATGGAAATACCCTGCGGCAATGGCAGCAAGTGGTACGACCAGCACAATGCCTACTGGAGTTATGCGCCACGTACAGCAAGGGCGCTCAATGCGCAGTTTATGATCAGCGCCATTTCAGGTGCAGGCATTTACCGCAACTGGAACAGTGACGGTCCAACCGTGCCGCAGCAATACGAAAACACCTATTTAAATACCGACAGCAGCAATAAATGGAACTTCAGCAGTTTTGTGCCGGATATGATAACCATTGCACTCGGCACCAACGACCTGAGTAATGGCGATGGTAAAACGCCCCGCAAGCCATTTGATAAAACTGTTTTCATCAGCACTTATGAAAACTTCATCAAAACAATTTACAGTCATTACCCCCAGGCGCAGCTTGTATTAATGAACAGCCCGATGGTGAATGGCGAACGTGACGTGCTGCTGAAAGATTGTTTAACAACCATTCAAACCGATATCAATAACACACTGAAACCAGTAAAACCGGTAAAAACATTTTGGTTCAAATCCATGGTGCCGAAGGGCTGCAGTTATCATCCTTCCATGGAAGATGATGATGTGATGGCGCAGCAGCTGGTACCTTTTTTAAAAACATTATTATAACCGGTCATTAAACCTGTAACATGAAAAATCTGCTTGCTTCTGTACTCTTTTCGCTGTTGGTTATAATGGTACAAGCTCAGCCGTTGCAGCAAAGCGGGTGGTTAAAAGTTTCCGGCACCAGGCTGGTAAACGAACAAGACCAGCCCGTGGTGCTGCACGGCATGAGCTTTGGCTGGCATAACCTGTGGCCACGTTTTTACAATAAGGGCGCCGTGCATGAACTGGTTACAAAATGGCACTGCAATATTATAAGGGCCAGTATGGGCATTGAACTGAACGACAGCGGCTATTTAAAAAGCCCAAAGCAATCGGTAAAACTGATGACGAATGTAATTGATGCCTGTATAAAAGAAGGTGTGTATGTCATCATCGACTGGCACGATCATAATATTCATACAAAGGAAGCGAAGGAATTTTTTGGAAGGATGTCGGCGAAGTATAAAGACCATCCCAATATTATTTACGAAGTATTCAACGAGCCCGACTATGAAAGCTGGGCCGAAGTAAAAAAATATGCAGAAGAAGTAATTGCTGTTATACGTGCCAACGATGCAAAAAATATTATACTGGTGGGCTGCCCCAAATGGGACCAGGAAATTCTCGAACCCGCCAATGACCCCATCAAAGGTTTCGGCAACCTGATGTACACCATGCACTTTTATGCCGGCACACACAAACAATGGTTGCGTGATCGTACAGATGAAGCCATTGCCAAAGGCCTGCCCGTTTTTGTAAGCGAATGCGCCGCCATGGAAGCCAGCGGCGATGGCCCCATCGACAGCACCGAATGGAAACTGTTTAAAAACTGGATGGACCGCAAACAGCTGAGCTGGATCGCCTGGAGTGTAAGTGATAAAAAGGAAACCTGCTCGGTATTACTGCCTTCAGCAAAATCAAGGGGGAAATGGAAAGAAGAAGATATAAAAGAATGGGGAAGGCTGGCGAGGAAGGAATTACAAGCTTATAAGTAAACAGTAAGGAAGTCAAGTTTTTAAAACTTGACTTCCTTTATACAACCCATTAGCAAAAAAGTTTAGTGTTACGAACCTGCACGACCAGGAGGATATATTCATTTGTGCTGTTCAAAAACCCATTTCCAAAGTTCCTCATTCAAATAGGCTTCATTCCGGCAATCATGTCCTGCACCTTTAATTTCGGTGTACCGGGGATTGCCTCCCAGCTTTTTAATGGCTTCGATCATCATGCGTGAATATTTTACATCGTTTACTTTATCGTCGCTGCCATGAAATGCCCATACCGGAATATTCCTGATGAGCCCGGCCTTTGATGTATCCGCCACCGCAGCCAAGGGTACCCCACAGGCAAACAATCCGGGCTCGCGTGACAGCAAATCAAAAGTGGCTTCACCACCCATTGAATAACCGGAGAGATAAATCCTGGCTGCATCCAAATTTTTTGTTGCCAGGAGCTGGTGAATGAGCGCTAACAACGACCGGGCTGCATGCGTTGGTGCTGCACTCACGGATAAACTGTTTGGAAAACCAGGAAAAGAAACCCACACATCATTCTTAGGACATTGCGGAATTAAAATATAACAATCGAATTTATTTGCATTAACAGAATCGGAAAAGTATGCCGAAAATCTTTCAAAGGGTTGCTTATTGTCGTTTCCCCGGGTTCCCATGCCATGTAATAAAACAAGCAGCGGATATTTTTTGGATGGTATAAACTTACCAGGGTAAATAAGCCGGTAAGGAATCGAATCACTGCTGGAATTGCCGGTAATACTGTCTTTTTGTTTTGAAGGAGGCAATGCCTGTATTTGTGTTAGGGCCGCTATGGGAAGCAGGGAAAATGTATAAACAAAAAGTAGTCTGGTCATTTGCAGCATAATAAAATGTATTTCGTCTTCAGAAGCAATTTAACAAACATTATAACCTGTTTCATTTCAAACTTTCGCCATGCTTGTGTTTTACAGCAATGGCGTATTCTGTTCACTATCATAACTCCGGTAAAATCGTACTGCCCGCCCATAAAAATTCCATTCCCCAACCCTCTAAATGCCCTAACTTGTACAACACTTTACTAAAACCAACAGATTATGAAGCGTTATTTTCTCCTGCTGCTTTGTGCAGCCCCGGCCATTTTTGTAAACGGCCAAACAAAGTATATCGACAAAGCCAATATAGACCTTACCGTAAAACCCGGTGATAATTTTTTCCGGTATGCCAATGGCGGCTGGATTAAAAATACGGTGATGCCCGGCACTAAAACACGCTGGGGCAGTTTTGATGAATTGCGGGAAAACACTTCTCAAAGACTAAAGACCATACTGGAAGAAATTTCAGTAAAAAAAGACCGGAGCCGTGCTGAACAAATGTGCGGCGATTTTTTCCTGAGTGGTATGGACAGCCTGCAGCTGGAAAAACTCGGCGCCAAACCGGTGCTCGGCGACCTGAAAAAAATCGATGGCATCAGTAATGTAAAAGACCTGGTCGCAAATATGCTGCGACTGCGCACCGAAGGAGCGGGTGGTACCCTGTTTGGTGCTGCCGTGGTGCAGGATCCCAAAGACATCAACACTTACCGTGTAAGCATGGGTCAAAGTGGCATCACCCTGCCCGACCGCGATTATTATTTAAAAAATGATGCCCGCAGTGTAGTGGTAAGGGAAGCGCTGAAAAATTATATCATCAAACTGTTTACACTCACCGGTACGGCTGCAGCTGATGCGGCTGTGTATGCAGACAATATCATCAAAACCGAAACCGCCCTTGCCAAACTGCAGTGGAGCCGGGTGGAACTGCGTGACCCGCAGAAAAGATATAACAAGTTTACGCCTGCTGATTTCTCTGCCAAGATGAAAGTGCTGCAGGTGAATGAAATTTTTGCCTCACTGGGCATACCGGCGCAGGATTATATCATTGTAAGCACCCCTTCTTTCTTTTACGGGCTCGACAGCCTGCTGAATACGGTTCCGCTGGATACCTGGAAACAGATCTCCAAATTTGAAGTGCTGAAATCGGCCGCCCCTTATTTGAACAACGATTTTGTACAGGCCAATTTTGATTACCAGAAAACCATCAGCGGGCAAAAAGAAATCACTCCACGCTGGCAACGCATGTCGGCACAGATAGACGGCAGCCTCAACGAACTGCTGGGTAAACTCTATGTAGACCGTTACTTTAAACCCGAAGCCAAACAACGGATGCTCGAAATGGTAAACAACCTGCAGGAAACATTTTCGGGCCGTATCAAACGCCTCAGCTGGATGAGCGAGGAAACAAAAACAAAGGCGCTCAACAAGCTCATGGCCTTCACCAAAAAAATTGCTTATCCCGATAAATGGAAACAATACGAGGGTGTGGTGATCCATAAAAAAACATTACTGGAAAATGTACGCAGCGCATCCAAATGGTCGTACAATTATAATATCAACAAACTGGGCAAGCCCATCGACCGGACAGAATTTGGTTTCTCCACCCCAACGGTGAATGCGTCATACAATTCCAGTCAGAACACGATTACGTTCCCCGCAGGTATTTTACAATTCCCCTTCTTTGATTTTGGTGCGGATGATGCGGTGAACTATGGTGGTATAGTGGCCGTGATCGGTCATGAAATGACGCATGGTTTTGATGACCAGGGAAGACAGAGCGATGCGGATGGCAGCCTGCGTGACTGGTGGACAAAGGAAGATGCTGATAAATTTAAAGTGCTGGCCGATGCCGTGGTGAAACAATATGATGCCGCTGTGGTGCTGGATACCCTGCACGTGAACGGCCGCCTCACACTGGGCGAAAACCTGGCCGATTTTGGCGGCATTGCCATGGCTTACGAAGCGTTTAAAAAAACCAAACAGGGACAAAGCAATGAACTGATAGATGGCTTTACACCTGACCAGCGCTTTTTCTTAAGCTGGGCACAGGTATGGCGTGGTATGGCATTGCCCGAAACGGCGGCCAATTTACTGCTCACCGATCCGCATTCACCGGCGCAATACCGTGCACTGATACCCTTACAGCAGATGCAGGAATTTTATGATGCCTTTGGAATAAAACCGGGCGACAAAGTATACCTGCCCGAAGAGAAGCGGGTGCATGTGTGGTAACTGTTAACCTTGCAGGTGACACCTTTTAAAAGGTGTCACCTGTAAGGTTGAATTATTTCCCCATCCATTTTTTAAACTCCGTTACTTTTTCCCTGCTTACCAGCGCTTCCTTATCTGTTTCGGGTTTTAAACCCAGCATTAAGCGGTTGCCAAAATAATCATCAATACGTGCTATGGCATTTACCGATACATAAAAGGAACGGCTGATGCGGAAGAAATCTTTCGGGTCCAGCATTTCTTCCAGTTCATCCATGGTATAATCCACCACGTATTTTTTATTGTCGGCTGTTTTAAAGAAGTTCAGGCGGCCATCGCTGTAGAAATAGGCGATCTCGGCAATCTCAACCGACACCAGTTTTTGCCCGAGTTTTACCAAAAACCTTTTGCGGTATTCTTTCGGCTGCAGTTTTTGCTGCAGTTCCTTTACCAGGCTGTCGATGCTTACATCGCTGTGGCTGTTCATCTTTTTAAATTTTTCCAGCGCCGCCTGCAACTCTTCTTTCTGGATGGGTTTTAACAGGTAATCCACGCTGTTTACCTTAAAGGCCCTCAGCGCAAACTCATCGTAAGAAGTGGTGAAAATTACCGGGCATTTCACTTCGGTAAGGTTGAAGATTTCAAAACTCTGCCCGTCGCTCAGTTCAATATCCATCAGTACCAGGTCGGGCTGCGGGTTTTGCTCCAGCCATTCCACGCTGCTTTTGATACTGTCTGCAATACCCACCACTTCGGCGGTCTCATCCGCCACCGCCAGGGTTTTCTGCAGTTTTTTTACGGCCAGTTCTTCGTCTTCAATAATAAGCACCTTCATAAAACAAGGTTTTGGTTTGTTGATGCTGTTAAATTACTGCGTTTGCTTTTAAGGACATAATACGAATGGAGTAAACCGGGCAAAATCCGCATGAATTGTTTTTTTATGCGATAAACTGTATCAGGAAGGTTTCCAGATCAGCGGCAGTACCACGGTAAAATTTTTATCATCTTCCATTACCTGGAAACCGGGCTGTTTCAGCAGCTCATACTTGGCCCTGATATTATCGAGCCCCACTTTATTGCTGGGCGCCTTAATGGTGCGGCGCTGCAGGTTATTGTTCACCACCAGTTTGTTGCCGGCGGTGGTAAAAATATCTATCACCAGCGGTTTGTTTTTTGAGAGCACATTGTGTTTTACCACATTCTCCACCAGCAACTGCAGCGTGAGGGATGGCAACAGATAAGGGTTGTAGCGTTTGTCGATATCAATGTTCACCTGTACGGCTTCCCCATGCCGGGTTTGCAAAAGCTGGTAATAGGAGCGTATAAAACTGATCTCCGATTCCACCGTGCCCACACCATCCTGGTTATTGCGCAGCAGGTAGCGGTACACCTTGCTCAGTTCATTCAGGAATACTTCGGCCCTTTGTTTATCCACCGCAATGAGCGAAGAAAGCGTGTTGAAGCAGTTGAATAAAAAATGCGGGTTCACCTGGTTTTTGAGCGAATCAAATTCATCCTGCACAGAAACCAGCTCCAGGGTTTCTTTTTCCGCAGCCGATTCCTTGTATTTGGTGAGCGCATAATCTCCTTCATATAAAGTTTCAAACACCAGGTTTACCGCCACACCCACCATCACACCTTTAATGATATCCCATTGCTGGAGCTGGTAACCGAGGATATGAAAATAATGATAGCCCAGGAAGATAAGGACCACGCTGGGCACCATCACCAGCGGCAAAACCAGCATTTTACCGGTGATACGCTGGCGGCTCTGGCTCAGTTCAGGATATTTTCTTTCGATGAATGCATCATAGCATACATGAAAATACCAGGAGCAAAAACCCAGGCATAAAATAATGGGAAAGGAAATGAACCATACTTTCGGTTCGTTCCAGAACCGCTCCTTGTACATCACCAGGTTAAGTACAATACAGATCAGCGGCATGGAAAAAAGAAATGCCTGCCATTCGAGCTTGGGTGGTTTGAAAAGTCTCATAACGGCACCTCCATTTTACTGGTGAACAATGGCAGTGTGATGGATCGTATTCCGCCGCTATCACTGATATGAATCTCGCCGGCACCCATCAGCCTGTATTTGCTGATAAGATTGTCCAACCCGGCCTCTGCTTCAAAATCATCCGTTACCTGCTTTAACTGTATGTTATGGCTGATAACAAGTTTACCGGCAGCGGTACTTATTTTGATAAGGAGCGGACTGCTTTTTTGAATACTGTTTTGGGTGAAAGCGTTTTCAATAATGGTCTGCAGGGTGAGTGCAGGTAAATATTTTTCACCGGCAGTACCAGGCACCTGCACTTCCACCTGCAGGCCGGTGCCGTAACGGGCATGGAGCAGGTAATAATAAGACTGCAAAAATTTTAATTCGGTGGATAGTGTCACCAGGCTGTCTTCCTCACCCCGCAGCATATAGCGGTACACTTTGCTCATTTCATCCAGGAATTTTTCAGCGGCAGCTTCGTCTTCACTGATAAGACTGGAAAGGGAGTTGAGGCTGTTGAACAGAAAATGCGGGTTCACCTGGCTTTTTAAACCCAGTAAGCGGCTGCGGCGGTAACTCGATTTGATCAGTTCTGTTTCCTGTTGTTTTTTTTTCCACTGCTCATAGCGGTCAATCCCCTCATGCAGGAAGGTGAGAAAGATATTGATGATGCCGAGGCTGAAATACGACCACACAAACACATCACCGTTAAATGCAAAGTCAAAATACCGGATAAAAGTATAAAGGTTAAACAGTACCAGCAGGAAAAGTCCCGACATGATGAGAAAGGCAATGATCATAAATGAAAGCCGTAACGAAACATCTCCCTCATCCGGGAAACGTTTTTTCATGAGTACGGCCACCCCGCCGCAAATGATAAAATAAATGCTGAAACAAATACCGCCTGTAAGTGTGGCCAGCAGGAACAGCGGAATACTGCTGAAATATTTGGTGCCCAGTGTTGCCAGGTTGATGCAGAAAGTAAAGGGCAGCACCACCAGCGGCATCACCACATAATCTTTACTGGAATATTTGGGCAGGTTAATTCTCATACACTTGTACAAAATACTTTGTTTTTTGCATTCACCGTTAACCTCCCTTGCCCTGCAGCCCTGCTGTTTGGATGAATTGAGGAAAATGCCGGATGAACTGTAACCGCATTAACGGAAAACGATACCGGCCAGGGCACATGCAAGTATGATAAAGACGATCAATGAAACAGGCATAAAATTTTTTTAAAAACCCGGCAGATTGCGAAAGCAATCTGCCGGGGCCGGCTATTAAAGGTCAGGGTTAATGCATTTCCTGCAACCATTGCTGCACAAAGGCACGGGAGGTTTCCACCACCTCTTTCCCGGAACGGAAAGCCATTTTCCAGCGCTTGCTCCTGCTTTCATAGGCGGGGTTGGCAAATATTTTTTTGCCGTTTTTAGTTACCAGTTCAGCAGCAAAATCAATATCAGCGGTTTCCTGTAAAAACTGCTCCAGCCTTTTTTTCACGTACCGTGATGCCTCGGCAGGATATTGCAGTTCCCACGCTGCGATGTTTCGCTCATATTCCCCCTTGCTGCGAAGCAACTGCTCTTCGTAATTTTTTTTGATGCCAATATTGCCTTTGCTGTTTACATCCTGCGCATCAGCGAGCAGCTTTTTGGCGTCCACCAGCATTTTTTCATAAGTGGGTTTCAGGGTAGCATCTGCACCCGTGATGGCCTTCTCGATGCCGGCGATACTTTTCTTATAATCATCCACCATGTGCTGCCTGGTTTCTTCGGGTGTTTCAATTTGGGGCGGCACCGGTTTGGAGTGGTTGCGCTGTTCGGTATACGCTTTCAAAAAAGCCGGGCTGCCGGTATATTTTTTTGTATACAGCAGCAGGTCTTTTGCCAGAGCCGAACGGTTGCCATTCACCAGGCTTTTAATATTTTTTATGCCGTAAGTATCCAGCGAACCATTGAGGATGCTGTTGGTTATTTTTTTATCTGCATCGCTTTTGCTGATACCCAGCTGCTGCAAAAATTCATCTGCGGCATTCCGGGCTGTAAAAGAAAACAGCATGCTGCTTAATGAAAGAATGAGGTAGGCGGCGAAAACCGCTTTTAAACCGAGGATTCTTTTTTTCATGACTTTATTTTTATTTATTGATAGTTGATTTAACCGGCTTCACCGATTTGAGATAATTATAAATGGCCCTGAGTTCATCATCGGTCATTTGTTTGTAAGAGTTCCAGGGCATGGGACTGTGTTTGTCTGCCTTGCCCAGCCGGAAACGGGCCTTAAAGTTTTCGAATGTCCAGGCAAACAAACGGCCGCTGCTGTCGGTGGTGATATTGGGTGTGATGTATTTAAATCCTTTTTCATCAAATTCGTTGCCACCGGCCAGGTGTTCCCCGGTATAGGCACCTGTCATCGGGTCGCGTTTGGTGTGGCAGCCGGCGCAATTGCCCAGGTAATTCACCATATAACCACCATAGGCAGCCGAAGTATCGGGTGTGATGGTTTTGGGTATTGGTCCGTTTGGCCCGGTGGGTTTAAGTAAAAACGCACTGATGATTTTTCCCAGCACATTGATTTCATTGGCGGGCACTTTATTGCTCACCGGTTTTTGTGTGCGCAGGTAAGAGAGAATGGCCTGCATATCCGTTTCACTGATATTGTGAAAGGGCATGAAATCAAAAATAGCCCGGCCGTCAGAACCCACACCATAATACAGTGTACGTGCCAGTTCTGCGTCGGTTAGTTTGCCAATGCCGGTTGCGGTATCCGCAGTGATATTACGGGTATAAATTGTTCCGATGGGCAAATCGAATTTATAACCACCGCTCAGCGGTGGCTCAATGCCGAGCGACAGCAGCGAATCAATATTTTGTGTGCTGTGGCAATCGGCGCAATGTGCAATGCTGTATACAAGGTGTTTGCCCCTTGCGATCACCACACTGTCTTTGGTGGTTTTGATATTGGGATAGGGTGCATCAAAACGAAGGTTTTGCCTGGCTGCCACCACCACCGATAAAACGGCAATGAGCGTGAGCAATAAAATACCTGTCCAATTAAGGATCTTTTTAAAACGTTTCATGACTAGACTTTGTTTTTGAATGAGGATGTAAAAATAGCTTTCAGGCAAAGGGCTGCACATCCGGATTGTAATGAATTGACGAAACCATTTGTTCAATTGAAATTTGCGCAATGAACCCCCCTGCTGTTAAAAACTGATTTTAAAAGGTCCCGTGGGGTTATGCCTTAAGATTAAATGGAACCATGCATACTCGGTGGCGGCATTACCGGGGAACAATACTTTGCCGTTGAGTTTTGTTTGTATGATGACTTCTTCTTTATTATGCACCACTGGTTCAAAAATATAACGTGCAGGACTGTTACTGTAAATTAAGTCGGTGAGTGCCCTTGTATTTTGCTGTACCTGGTACCAGGCGCCCATTTTAGTTACATCTGTGTAGCCGCCATTATTGGTGGTTACGTTCAAACGTTTCCAGTCTGCCATTGCTTTTTTTGCATCTGCGATCATTTTCTGTTGCAGCTTTTCTGCCGCTGCCGGATTTTTTAATTCTTTAGCCTGCTCCTGTAATTTTTCCTGGTCTAAAAAACTGCTCAGCAACAAACCGCTGGCCAGTGTTGCGTTGGTGGTACCCACAGGTTGCGGAAATGTCCACAACTCCTCTCCTCCCTGTGCTTCCATGGGATAATGAATGATGCTGTCTGCCACCGTTTCATTCACACGGCAAAAATCAACATGCAGCAACGCAGCCGCACTTTGCCAGCTTTTTGTTCCCGCATAGGGAAATTCTTCCCTGCCCCTGAATGCTGCCGCCAACAGGTCGTAGTTCATTTTATTAGCGTAAGGCCCCACCAGCACCCATTGCAGCCTGCATTGTTTATCAGGTATGGCAAAGAACCAGTTATTGCCCTGCAGCTGCGCCAGAGAGTATCCGCCTTCCACGCTGGCTTTTGCTGAAATATCTGTTTCGAGTTTAAACTGGTTAAAATTCAAAAACTTTTTTTCCAGTGCGGGGTTAATGATCTTACCGGTGGCCAGCTGTGCCTGCCTGCTCAGCTCTATGAATAACTGTAAGTTTAAACCGATGCTGTAATCTTTTTCATCCAGAGATTTTTCCACCAGTTTCAGCACAGATAAAAGTCCCCGCTCTATCATATCCGCAGGTACCGATTCTGCAAAGCCCGAGAGCTGAGCAAACCGGTCCAGGTCCAGCGCCACTTCCAGCACTGCGGCGCAGCGGTAGGGGTCTTCAATATACCGGTCGATCAATGCCAGCACTTTTTTTAACTGGCGGTGGTAGACAAAATCAATCAGTGCGGCACATTCGCCCACGGCTTTTTTGTAATCATCTCCCTTTAATAAAAACTCAGCCTGTCTTGCACCACCAAAGGCAAGATTCATGATGGGTTCTTCTGTACGGCGCAGTTCCAGTTTGAACCATTCCATATCGTGGTTGAATGTTTTTTGTTTTGCGCTGTCGCATTCATAACAATAATTAAAATCCCTCCTCGGTGGTACGGGCAGGTTAGTGAGTGCATCATCTTTATGGTCTTCCATAAACCGGCGCATTTTTTTATAACCCGCTTCCCAGGGATCTTCTTCATTGGCGGCCCCTTTTTGTTTCACGGTTACCGGTATTTCAAAACCTTCTTTGGGTAAAGACAGAACGGAGGTAAGCAACGGTTTATATTTTTCCTTTAACCGGTCATACACATCCTTTATTTGTGTACTGAGTATGGGCATGGCAGGTGCAGGCGTTTTAGCGGCCAGCAGGGCAATGCGTTCATTCATGCGCTGGCTGTTTTTATTCAGCTCCTGCTGCATGGTGGCAATTACTCCTGTAGCCCCTTTTTTATACGACAGTTTTATTTCTCCTTTTTGCGGGTGATACCGGATGGTATCACCACCGGGGGTAAGTAAAACATTGGGTTTTATTTTTTTCCCCTTGTACCAGAGCAGCTGGTAACTGCTGTCGGACTGTGCACAGGCACCGTAACATAAAAGCATTGCGGCAATGCAGTAAATTATCTTTTTCATGGCTGTAAAAAAGTGATGGTTATAATTTGGTAAACTCCACCCTGCGGTTGGCGGCTTTTCCTTCTTTGGTTTTGTTATCGGCCACCGGTGCTGTTTCTCCCTTGCCTGCAGTTTCAATCACGGATGCATCCATGCTGAATTCGTTTACCAGTGCATCCTTTACTGCGGCAGCCCTTTTCTGCGACAAGTCCATATTGGCTTTATCATCGCCATCGCTGCTGGTATGGCCTGTGATGCGGATCTTTACTGAAGGGTTTTCTTTTAATACACCGGCTATTTCTTTGATGATACCAAAGGATTCAGGTTTTATCACAGCGGAGTTCACATCAAATAAAATACCCGTGGTGGAAAAAGAACCTTCTTCTACCAGCTTGTGCCTGGTATCCGGTACACCGGTGGCTGTTTTTATATTACTGATATAAACCGCATACTGCTCATCATTATAGTTAGTTTGTCCAACTTTAAAGAACAGCTGGTTCATTTTATATGCACCGGCCACCGCTTTGGGCACATCAAAAATTTTGGTGGCATTCACCCACATGCGAAAACGTTCTTTCTGCACCTGTATGGCTATATGTATGGGTTTGCCATAAAAATTTTGCAGTGCTGCATAGTTTTTGGCATCACTTTTAAAATTGGCTTTTCCATCTGTGAATGATTCCAGTAAAACACGGCTGCCATTATTCTCTTCGGGATACAGCGTTGCCTTTACCGCTTCGTAAGCATCATATTTTGCAAGTACCGCATTAGAAGAGGCGGGCTCGTTATTACTGGATAAAAAGCCCATTGAAAAAGTGGGATACATCCAGCCGTTGTTTTTCAGTTGCAGGATAAGATCAAACTCCGCCGTATAGTTTTCCGGGAAAACGGCCGTATTGGCTGTTAAATACAGGAAGGGCGCATGCAGCCGTAACCAGCTGCCTGCATATGCATCCAGCTTTACCGCTTCGCCGCTGCCGTTGGTATTCCAGTTCAGCGGCAGTTCGCCGGCAGACTCTGAAGCAAAATCCTCGGCATACAAAATTTTTTCGCCGGCAATAAAATCATACGTGGTAAAACTTTTTAAACCGCCGGCTGTTTCTGTGCTTTTCAATGGCGGTGCGGTTTCTTCAACAGGTGCGCTTGTTTTTTTTCCTTCAATTTCATCCAGCCCCTTATCAATGGCTTTATCAATTTTATTATCGGCACGCTGTGTTGCCTTTTCATTTACTTTATTTTTTACTTTATTGATCAGTCCGCCCAGCTGTGCATGTGCAAACTGGTTTATTGCTGCAGCAAGCAGCAGGATAAATATTTTTTTCATGGCGTTATTTTGATGTAAAGATGCTGCGGGCCTTCTTTGCTCAAAACCATAAAAGTCATGAACTGCCATTATGCTGAAGTGAATTGTAAAAACAGTTTGTGCAGGCGGATGTTGCGGTTGTTTTTTTATACAGCCCGTACCTGAAAAAAAACAACTCATGTAAAAAGTGCTTTCAATAACGCCGGCTGTATGATTTGTTTGCAGAAAAAAAACAATGGAACAAACCATTCAGCAATTAAAAAAACAGGTACACACACTTAAACTGTATAACACCGCAGGCGGAGTGCTGTTGCTCTTCCTCTTATTTTCGGCATTTAAAAACCCGCAGCAAAAATTTGATGTCATACGTGCCAAGGGCCTGATCATTGAAGACAGTGCCGGTCGTGACCGCATTTTGCTGGGTGCTCCTGTTCCTTATTCTGCCAGCCGTGTTCGTACAGATACCGCACTGGTAAGAAAGTACTGGGCAAAAAATTTTGGAAACCCCAACCAGTATATGAAATGGTACAATGGATATTACCATGGCGCCATTGGGATGGTGGTGATGAGCGACAGTGGTTTCGACCGTGTGCTGCTGGGTGATAAACTGGCCGACCCCAATACAGGTAAAAGAATGTTTGAACCGGCGGGCTTATTGTGGAACGACCGGCACGGCTGGGAACGGGGTGGTGCAGGCGCCAATACAACTGAAGATGGCCAGACGAGAAGCGTGGTGGGTGTGGATAATGCCGGCGGGGAAGCGGCACATATTTTTGCCCTGGAAGACGGTACCAATGCTGTTGCGATCAGTGGTGATGATGGTATGCTGTTGCTGGGTTTTTCAAAGAAGAATGGGGCATATTTTGAAAACAAAGAATCATTTACCGGCATAAAATTTTTTAATAAAACGGGCACCCTTGTCTGGGAGCAAAAAATGAATCAATAATTCTGTATGCAAAAAAAGCACATCATATCCATATGTATTCTCATGGCCGGTTGCTTTCAAGCGGGCTGCGGTAAAGCACAGATGCCCGATTTGGTACGTAGCTATATCGACAGTGCCCTGTATTTGATGCAGGCAAAATCGCTGTATGCAAAAACAGTGAACTGGAAAAAAGTAAAGGACAGCACCCTGCAGCTGGCAAAAAACGCACAAAAACCCGGCGCTGCATTTCCGGCACTGGTATATGCATTCCGGCAGCTGCGGGATGATCATGGCATGATGGCGGTGGCAGACAGTTTTTACCGTTACCCGGCACATGCGGATTTCGACAGTCTTTTAAGTCCGGCTGTGAAAGCCGCCTTTGCAAAAGGCCCCCAAATTGTTACCGGCATTATTCCCGGAAATATTGCTTACCTGCGCATACCATCTATGAACGTGCAAAACCAGGAAGGTGTTGATAAGCTGGCTTCGAGGCTGCGTGATTCCTTGTGTAAACTCATGGCGGCTTCACCTGCTGGTCTTGTTATTGACCTGCGGCTGAATGGTGGCGGTAATTCCGCACCCATGATCACAGGCATCAGCCCGCTGTTTAAAAAATCATTGCTTGGTTACGGGGTTGACAGGGATGGAAAATTTTTATCACCCAGCCGCATCATAAATGGAGTTTCTGTAGATGATAGTGGTTTGCCGCTGGCTCATGTGCAGCACAGCTGTGTTATAAGGGAAGATATGCCTGTGGCAGTTTTGATAGGCCCGGGTACAGCCAGCGCCGGTGAAATACTGGCCGTGTTTTTGAAGCAGCAGCAAAATGTACAAACATTTGGTACCCCCACCGCGGGATTTTGCAATGTGACCGAAGGATTTTTATTTATGGGACAACAGGCTTACCTGCTGCTTACGGTTAACCGCATAGCCGACGGAAATAAAAAACTGTACCATACCATGCAGGTGAAACCGGCTGTATTAGTAACCGGTAACGAAGCGTACGATAATATAAACAATGATGCTGCAGTAATCGCTGCTGCAAAATGGATCAGCAAAAAGAAGCGATAGGGCTTATTGCTGCAGCGGGATCTTTACCGTAAGCAGCGAGAAGCTTTTTTGTACCTCAAATTGCCTGGAGGCATGAATGGCCCCCATCTTTTTTTCCATTTCCTGGCTTTGCAGCAGGTTGGTGATCTGCTGCATATCGCAATGTTCATTACTGTACTGCAATGAATAGAGCAGGTGATTTTTTTCAACGCCGATATGAATCCTGCAGTCTGCCGCACCTGCCAGCACCAGCTGCTTGATACTTTCCCTGAACAGTAAGAATGCATCGTGCCGCAGCTGCATGTTGAGGTTGAGTTTATGGATATTGTCATCCACAAGCAGTTCAATCGCTGTTTCATTCCTGTTTTTAAGCGCCGCGATATATTCCTTCATACGCAGCAGTGTTTTTTCCATATTGTCATTCCCGGGATCAATGCTCCAGAGCATATCATCCATGGCGATGATCATGTTATGGCTTTTGCTGTGTATCTGTTCTATGAATTCTTTTGATTTTTCAGGATCGGTATCTGCCTTGAGCCGGGCCATTTCACTGAGGATATTGATATTGTTGAGTGCGGTATTCACTTCATGGTGCAGGTTGCCGGCAATATTGGTGCGCATTTGCTGCAAGGCCGCTTTTCTTTTCATCCGCTCGCGGTCAAACCAGAATATCAGTCCTCCGGCAGCCAGTGCAAGCAGGCAATAGAACCACCATGTTTTCCAGAACGGCGGCCTGATTACAATGGTGAGTATGGTCTCTTCACCTGTAAGGCCATAATTATTGGAGGCCTTTACCCTGAAGATATATGTTCCGGGATTGAGGTAAGAGTAAACGGCCATCGCGGTTTTGCCGGCCAGCCGCCATTCTTTGTCGGCGCCTTCCAGCATGTAATACACATCGTAGCCATTGTTATGGTCCATCGCCGAAAAGCTGATCTCCAGTACATTTTCGTGGTAGCCGAGTTCAATATTGCTGCGTTCCATCAGCGAATCCACCAGCAGGAACTGGTTGCCTAATTTAAATTCGGTGATCTGTACCGCAGGTATCCCGTCTTTACGGTTGTTTATTTTTTCCGGGTCGAACATGATGGCTTTTCCGGGAGCACCAAAGAATAATTTTCCATCCGGTGCCTGGTAAGAAGCAGCAACACCAAACCCCGGTTCCTCAATACCATCTTTTTTGCCAAAGAACATCAGTTTGCCGGTGCTGATATCATACCTGTATAAACCATCAGAAGTTCCCATCCATACAAGCCCCCTTTTATCTTTTTCAAGCGAGGAAAAATAGGCATTGAACTGTTCAGGCAAGGGGATGATACGGGAACCTTTTTGTACAGTATTGTACAAAACCATTTTTTGCTGGGTGGTGAGTAAAATAAGACTGTCGTTATAGGCAAGTATGGAAGAAACGCCGGCATCGGGCAGCAGGTTTGCACCCGTTTCATCCTTACCCAAATGCAGCAGCTGTTTGCCGGTTGAAGCATCGGTCACATAACAGCCATCCATATCGGTGCCGGCCCAGATATGGTTTTGGGCATCACAAATAATTTTGCTCACAATGGTTTTTCCTGCGAAAGCCATTTTTTCGAAGCCTGCATTAAAATCATCCCTTCCTTTTTGGGCATCCCATTTAAACAGCCCGTTGCCATGGGTTCCTATCCAGAGATTACCATTCCTGTCTTCAGTGATTTGTCTTACCGTGTTTCCTTTCAGGCTTTCTGGATTATAGTATTGGGCAGATCCGGTTCGCTGGTTATATTTAAAAATACCCGGTTGCGATCCCATCCAAACAGTATTGCTGTCTTTTGATAAAACCATGCTCCAGATAATGACCTCGTTGTTATCGGGTATACCCCTGATGCGCAGGGGAATTTCCTCCTGGTTTTTATTGTAGCGGTACAGACCATCACCCCAAACAGCGCTTAGAAAACTGCCATCACGCAGTTCCAAAAAACTGGTGACATTACCGCTGCTTTCTGCATTGCCCTTTCGGTTGCTGTGCAGGATATTGGTGAAATATTCCCTGGATGGATTGAAACGGTAGAGCCCGTTGCTGAGCGTAGGCACCCAGATATTGTGCTGCCTGTCTTCATATATAAAATATATTTCGTTGTAGCGGATGCCGTAACTGCCGGAGCTGCTGTTCTTAACCGGGATAAATTTTTTTAACGGCTCATCAAATCTTGCCAGCAGCATGGAACCAGTAACCCAGATACTGCCATCACTTTGTTCAAAAAAACCGGTAATGGTGTGGTATTCGTGAAGGCTGCTCAGCATTTCGGCCCTTTCGAGCAGGGTTTTTTTTGCGGCCAGGTCAAAACAGTGAATCAGCGGATACCCGAGATTCGAGGGCCAGGACATAAACCAAAACCGTTGTTTGCTATCGATAAATAAACGGAAAAACGGGTTATTGCTGTTATCGCCCCAAAGCTCCACCACCATATCCTTTTCGGTGTTATGACCACTGTAACTTATAAGGCCTGTTTTTTTGTTATACAGTACAAGCCCCATACCCCTGATGCTCAAATAATATTTTTCGGTGCCCGGCTGCTGTACAACATCCACCATCTTCCAGTTTTGCTTTACCGGGAAAAATGCAGTGGCACTTACAAAACTGTTATGAACACTGTCCCAGATATTCAGGTCTTCGCCATTAATCAAAAGGAAAATATGGCCTTTTTCATCCTGTGAAAATTTACTTACAGCAAGATTAAAGCCGGCCTTATAAGGGTTCACTTTCAGTGGCACCTGCTGAAACCGGAATGTACGGGTATCAAAAAAACCGGCATAGCCATCTGTAAAAAGCAGCCACAATTTGTTTTTGCTGCCCCTCATAACCTGGAAAACGCCATTTACCGGGATGGAACCGGCATCACCCGGCACATGCCTGAAGGTTTTGTAACGAACGCCATCATAGCGCTGTAATCCATCGGCTGTTGCTATCCAGATAAAGCCATTGTCATCCTGGGTTACAGCGTTGGTGCGGTCGGTCAGCAGGCCGGCATCGGTGCTATAATGTGTAAAGGAAAATTGCAGGGTTTGCTGTGCCGCAGCAACTGCGGCAAAACAAAACAGGATGAAGGTTGCGGTAAACCTGGTCAATGGGATTGATTGATACATCAAAAATAACAGAAGCATCCATAAAATCAACCCGGTTCATCCGGCAGAAAACACAATTCATACAGCCGATACGGCATTTTACTGTTTGGGGCGCATAAAAAATACCGGTAGCCCGGTATCCTGTTGTTTCATGTGAAGAAAGATGGTTAATTACCCGTTGACAGGCAGGCCATCCTTACGGTGGTACTGATGTACTTGTACTTTTTCATAAAAAATGTTTTAAATGGTTATACTTTATTTGTTTTTCGGTGCAAAAGTAACAGCAGGATTTTGAGCTAAAAACAGCAGGGGGATAAAACGTAAGAAATGATGGATGAGCTGGTGCCGGGCACCCAACCTTTTAAAGGTTGGAAACCCTGGGCCGGGGTTAACATAAAAAAACCTCAACATTGCTGTTGAGGTTTTGTGGTGTGGGGCGGGCTTACTTCTGCTTTTGCGACAGATATGGACATACTGGGTGAGTGGCTGGAAAGGTGGTATTTGGGGGAAGGTTAAAAAGGTACAAAAATGATTTTTTGTGGTTTAATTTTATCTGGTAAAAATATTTCACTGATTTTAGAATGAAAATATCTCATTGATTATCAATCGAAATGCTAATCCAAAACGAAACAAAAAGAATCTGTATACCTATTATGAGAAAATAAATTTTGAAAATAGATTCACTCTGACATATCTTTGCGTCTGTATACGCATTATGATATGACATTTTTGAAAGACATAGCATTCACATTTACTGGCCACACCATACGTTTTAAGGTTGAAAATAACCCCGGTGGTGATTGTGTAGTGATTCAGACCAAAGACATTTCGGAGCGTTTTGCCGGGATTGACGCTAATGCCCTTAATAAAATATTTGTCGCAGAGGTTCCACCTCATCAGCAGTTAAATAAAGACGATATATTGCTTCTTTCCAAAGGCACCAAAAACAGAGCAATATTATATTCAGGATCACACCAGTATGCTGTAGCTACTTCTGCGTTTACCATTATTCGGCTAAAAAGCACACATCTTTTACCTGGCTATCTTGCCTGGTATTTAAACAGTAAACCTGCACAAGACTATTTCAACGCTAACCGGGCTGGTACCACTACATTAAATCTGTTAAAGCAGGCCATTGATCAACTGGAGGTGCCGGTGCCACCGGTTCAGTTACAGGAAAAAATGTTAAACCTGATTAATACCACGCAGCAGTACAGGTATTTGCTGGAAGAATACACCCACCATGTTCATCTTTTAACCGAAACAATTTTACAAAAACAAATCAAGCAGCAATAATATGAGCCACCAGTTTTATAAACCTTCACAGGATGAAATCAACGCCGCATTGTGGGCAGCCTGCGACTCCTTCAGGGGCACTCTTGATAGCAGTGATTATAAAAATTACATCCTCAACTTCATGTTTCTTAAATACCTGAGCGATGTATGGAATGACAAATACGATGAGTACCGGAAACAGATGGGCAATAAGGATGATTTGATAAAACGCAAAATGAGCCGTGAACGATTCGTATTGCCGGAAAACTGCACGTTTGACTACATAAAAGAAAATAAAAACGACAGCAACCTGGGTGAGCTCATCAACAAGATAATGGAGAAAATAGAAGACGAGAATAAGACGAAGATGGAAGGTGTGTTTAAGGATGTTGATTTTAACTCCGACCGGCTGGGCAATACCAAAGACCGCAACCGCCGTCTTAAAAATCTCATAGAAGATTTTGACAGACCCCAATTGAACTTCCGCCCATCGGTTATCGGCACCGAGGATATCATTGGCAACGCTTACATGTATTTGATTGAACGCTTTGCAAGTGGCGCCGGTAAAAAGGGAGGTGAGTTTTATACGCCACACGAAGTAAGTGTGTTGCTGGCCAAATTACTTATGCCGAAGGCTGGTGATCGTATCTGTGACCCCGCATGTGGGTCTGGTTCCTTATTGATCACTGTGGCGGAGGAAGTACCCTATAAAAAAGATACCCATCTGAGGGATTGCAGCTTATATGGCCAGGAAAGCAATGGAGGCACCTGGGCTTTGGCGAAAATGAACATGTTTTTGCACGGCATGGATGCCGCTCATATTGAGTGGGGCGATACTATTAACCAGCCACGCCTTATAGAAGGGGATCACTTAATGAAGTTTGATATTGTAGTTGCCAACCCTCCTTTTTCTTTGGATAAGTGGGGAGCCGAACAGGCGGTATACGACAACTACAACCGGTTTCTACGGGGCGTACCACCAAAAACAAAGGGGGACTATGCCTTTATTCTTCACATGGTGGAAACAGCCGTGGAGCAAAGCGGCAAAGTAGGAGTTATTGTACCACATGGTGTATTATTTCGGGGCAGTAGTGAACGCCAGATTCGGGAGAGCCTGATCCGGGAGAATTTGCTGGAGGCTGTTATTGGGTTGCCTGCAAACCTGTTTTTTGGAACCGGCATCCCTGCCGCCGTGTTACTCTTTAACAAGGGCAAGAAAACAAAAGACATATTATTTATTGATGCAAGCCGTGATTTTGAAAGCGGTAAAAAGCAAAACAAAATAAGGGAATGGCATATTGACCACATAGTAAAAACATACAAAGCTTATTTAAAAGGCGGTGGGGAAGAAGAGCGGTATGCACACCGGGCTGCACCTGCTGAAATAGAAGAAAACGATTTTAACCTTAACATACCCCGGTATGTTGACACGTTTGAACAGGAAGAAGAGATCGACATTCCGGCCGTGCAAAAGCGTATTGAGGAGCTGGAAAAACAACTGGCTGCATCCAAAGCAGAAATGAAAAAATATTTAAAGGAATTGGGTTATTAAATACAAGTTAATGGAGAAGTTTGAAATTTTATTATACAGTACACCTGAAGGTGAAAAAAGCATTGAAGTTTTTTTTGAGCAGGAAACATTCTGGTTGTCTCAGAAAAAAATGGCCGAATTGTTTAATGTGGAGGTAAATACCATTAATTACCATCTCAAGGAAATTTTTAAATCCGGTGAACTCGCTGAAGATTCAGTTATTCGAAAATTTCGAATAACTGCCGCAGACGGTAAAAATTACGACACCCAGTTTTATAACCTGGATGCCATTATAGCCACGGGTTACCGGGTTAACAGCCTGGAAGCCACCCGGTTCCGCATCTGGGCTACCAAAACACTACGGGAGTATATTATAAAAGGTTTTGTGATGGACGACCGCCGCCTGGCGCAGGGCAAAAATTTTGGCCGCGATTATTTTGATGAGTTACTGGAGCGCATAAGGGAGATACGGGCAAGCGAACGCCGCTTTTACCAGAAAATTACCGACATCTATGCACAATGCAGTATAGATTACGACCCCAAGGCAGAAACCACCCTTCAGTTTTACAAAACTGTACAAAACAAACTGCACTGGGCCATATCGCAGCAAACAGCAGCCGAAATTGTTTACAAGCGGGCCAACGCCAGCCATCCCAATATGGGGCTTACCAACTGGAAAAATGCACCCAAAGGAAAAATACTTAAATCCGATGTGAGCATTGCCAAAAACTACCTGCAGGCCGAAGAACTGGACGAATTGAACCGCATTGTAAGCATGTACCTGGATTATGCTGAAAACCAGGCCAAGCGACAGATACCCATGAGTATGGGCGACTGGGTGCAGAAACTGGATGGGTTTTTACAATTTAACGATTACAACGTACTGAAAAACGCCGGTACCATCAGCCATGATATAGCTAAAAAACTGGCCGAAGAGCAATACGAGCAATACCGCATTGTTCAGGATAAGCAGTTTGAAAGTGATTTTGATGAACTGGCGAAGAAGCTTCCGGGTACAAAGAAAAAAAGGAACTGAGTTAATGCAACCCAAAATGAAAGGATTTAAATATATAAAATCAGATAGAACCCCAAAAGATTGGGGGGTATATTATTTACACGAACTTGGCACACTTTCAAAAGGCAAAGGTATTTTAAAGGACCAGTTGACAGCGGTCGGACTACCATGTATCAGGTACGGTGAAATATATACAAAGCACAACTATTTTATAAAGAAATTCCACTCTTTCATTCCAGAAGCTATTGCAGCAGAGAGTCAAAAGATAAAAAAAGGTGTTGTGCTTTTTGCCGGATCTGGTGAAACACTCGAAGATATTGGCAAAGCGGTTGCTTATGATGGTGACGAGATCGCCTTCGCCGGAGGAGATATAATAATATTAGCAACTAATGAAAAAGTGAACTCCTTGTACTTGTCGTATTTTCTGAATACTGATATAGCAAATAAGCAGAAAAGAAAATTAGGTGCAGGCCATTCAGTGGTTCATATATACCCCACAGATTTAAGAAAGCTTGAAATACTGCTTCCGCCAATAGAGGTACAAAACAAAATCGTTTCACTCTTCAAAGTTTGGGATGCCACCATTCAAATAATAACAGCCCTCCTCACCCAAAAACTACTCCTCAAAAAAGGCCTGATGCAGGAACTGCTTACTGGTAAAAAGCGATTGAAGGGATTTAAAGGAAAGTGGAAGGAGTTTAAAATAAAAAATATAGCAGACGTAATAAAAGGCTCTGGTCTCTCAAAGGAGCAAATCAAGCAGAATGGGAAGTATCATTGTTTGCTTTATGGAGAACTGTTCACGACATATGGAAATGAAATACAAGAAGTGATTAGCAAAACAGATTCGAACGAAGGAGTTTTATCAAAGCCAGGCGATATTTTAATACCTGGCTCTACGACTACGTCTGGAATTGACCTTTCCAAAGCCTCGGTTTTAACTATAAAGAATATTAGATTAGGAGGAGATATAAATATTGTACGACAAAGAAATGATGTATATCACCCTCAATTTCTTTCTTATTACATAACACATGTGAAGAAAAAAGAGATTGTAAAACTTGCTCAAGGAATTACAATTATTCATTTATACGCTAAAGACATTTCGAATTTGTGCATATCACTTCCTTGTATTGAGGAACAAATGAAAGTAGCGGAAATCATTTCATCCTTAGAAAAAGAAATCGAATTGTACGAAAAACAACACGCCTTTTACAAACAACAAAAAAAAGGCCTGATGCAGCAATTATTAACGGGTAAAAAACGGGTAAAAGCAAAACAACAGGTACAGCTATGAAAAAAACTTCAACAGCAATAGAAATTTCGCTTACAGATTTTATTGATTTTGTAAGTAAATCCGGGGGTTCTAAACTCACCAAGGTAAAACAAATTAAAAATCGTGATGCCTATCACCCGGCAACAGATTTTTATAAAGCCTTACGGGAAGGCATTATTTCAATTCACCAAAACGGTGAATCTAAGGCAGCATTAAACAAATTACTGGATGGCCTAACTGATGAGAAAAAGATCAAAAACTACCCTGATGCAATAAACGGGTACAAAAAATTCTGGGGAAGAAAAAATTTCTCCTGGTTCAGTCCGCCATCAAAACACTGGAAAGTGGGTGATGTGGATATTAAAATAAACCCGGAGCTGGGCCTGGAGTATGAAGATAAATTTATTGTAGTAAAACTCTACCTCAAAGCCGAGAAGCTGACAAAAGACAGGGTTTCGCAAATTTTATCATTACTGGAAAGCCAGCTAAGAAAAAAAACCGAACCCGAAATTCTTTTCTGTGTACTGGATGTAAAAAATGCAAAACTTTTTATCAATGAAGAGAAGGATGTTTCATATCTGCCACTCCTGAAGGGTGAGGTAAGGAGTTTTGAAACAATCTGGAAAGCGATTTAGTGAAATAAATAATACCAGTGGAAACTGGCGGTTCAAGAATCAAAAGGCAGAAGTTTAATAATGAAGTAATCAAAAACAAATAATATGGAAAACTATCATTTAGTTAATGACAATGGTGAGTGGAAACTCAAAAAAGAAGGAGCAGAAAGAGCCTCTTTAACATTTGGAGAGGCTGATAAAACCACTGCTGTTCAAAAAAGTGCCGACTGGCTGGATATTTCAGGCAGTTCACTTAAGATTCACAAACTCGATGGTAAAATTCAGGAAGAACGTACGTATCCCAGAAGTGCCGATCCGAAGAAAACCAAAGGGTAACCCAAGGCCCTGCATTGAATCATTCAATGCAGGGCTTTATTTATTGAATTAATTATGGGAAAAAATGCATCATACACGGAAGTAAACGACTCACAGCAACCTGCCATTGAGTTGTTACAAAAAATGGGTTGGCAATTGCTTACCAAAGAAGAAAGCATACAACAGCGTGGCAGCATACTCGGCAACGTAATACTGGAACATATACTGGAAGCACAACTGAAGGCTATTAATTCTTTTGAATATAAAAACAACCGGTACTCATTTTCTGAAGGCAATATTCATGCAGCCGTTTACTCATTAAAAAACCTGGCAGACGAAGGACTGGTGCGTACCAGCGAGAAACTGTATGATTTGCTAACCCTGGGCCGGAGTTTTGAAGAAACCATACAGGGCGACCGGAAAAGTTTTACCATAAAATTTATTGACTGGGAAAACCCCGAAAGAAATGTTTACCATGTAGCAGAAGAGTTTGTGGTGGAAGGCATACATGAAACACGCCGCCCGGACCTGGTGTTGTTTGTAAACGGAATCCCTTTTGCGGTGATAGAAAATAAAAGAAGGGATAAGAATTTTTCAGTAGAAGAGGCCATCTCACAGCATATACGCAACCAGGGTAAAGAAGAAGGTATTCCCCGGTTATTCTGGTACACACAATTATTGCTGGCGGTACAACCCAATGAAGTGAAGTATGCCACCACCGGTACGGCAGCAAAATTCTGGGCAGTATGGGAAGAACAGTATGATGTGGAAGAGGAGGTAATGAATATTATAAACAAACCTCTGCCCGGCATAAGAGAAAAAACAGAAGAAAGATTACCAACTATACAGGACAAGCTATTGTATTGCCTTTGCAAACCCGAACGACTGATAGAGCTGGCGTATAAATTTATTTTGTACGATGGCCCCGCAAAAAAGATATGCCGTTACCAGCAATATTTTGCTGTTAAAAACGCATTACAAAGGGTAAAGGAATTTACGCATGAAGGACAAAGGCGTGGCGGGGTGATTTGGCATACACAAGGCAGCGGGAAGAGTTTAACCATGGTAATGCTGGCAAAATGCCTGAGTCTGGATAAGGGAGTAACAAATCCCCGGGTGATCATTGTTACAGACCGCATTGACCTCGATAATCAAATTACCAAAACGTTTGAAGCGTGCCAGAAACATCCTGTACAAGCCAAAAGCGGCCCGCATTTAATAGAACTGGTACAGGATAGCAGTGTAGATGTAATTACCACCGTGATTGACAAATTTGATACGGCGCTTAATAAAAAAGATTTCAGGAACGAGGCATCAAATATTTTTGTGCTGGTAGATGAAAGCCACCGGAGCCAGTACGGTAAAACACACGCAAAAATGAGGAGGGTTTTGCCCATGGCCTGTTATATAGGGTTCACCGGCACTCCGTTGATGTACCAGGAAAAATCAACCGCTAATAAATTCGGAGGATTTATCCTGCCCTCTTACCCAATTGAAAAAGCTGTAAAAGATAAAGCAGTGGTTCCTTTACTGTACGAGGGTCGCTCTGCAAAGCTTTCGGTTAATAAACCTATGGTGGATAAAGAGTTTAACAGGCTTAGCGAACCACTCACAGCATACCAAACCAGGAATTTTAAGAAAAAATTTTCCTCTATAACACAAATCTATAAAAGTCAGCAAGTTGTTGAGGAGATTGCCTATGATGTATCAAAACATTATTGTAATAACTGGAAAGGAAAAGGATTTAAAGCAATGCTGGCAGTGCCATTAAAAGAAACAGCGATCCGGTACCTGCAGTATTTTGAAAATCAGATAGATCCCAAACTGAAACTGAATGCAAGAGTTGTTATTTCGGCACCCAATACCAGGGAAGACCATGAAGAGGTGGACGAGGAACCAGTAACGGAAGTGCTGAAATGGTGGAATAAAACGGCTGGTTCTTATCCGGGCGGTGTTGAAGAGTATGAAAAAATGACGATTGCAAAATTCAATGCTGAAGATGAGGAGGTTGAATTGCTCATTGTTGTAGGTAAGTTGTTAACCGGATTTGACGCCCCACGCTGTACAATTTTATATATAGCAAAACCTTTGGCTGAACACAACCTGCTCCAGGCTATTGCAAGAGTAAACCGTTTATTTGAGGGGAAAGATTTTGGGTATATCATTGACTATATCGGCATATTAGGTGAGCTTGATCAGGCATTAACCAATTATGCTGCTTTAAGCGAATTTGCAGCCGAGGATCTTGATGGAACGATCAATAATATTGCAGAAGAAATAAAAAAACTACCACAAAGGCATTCAGAGGTAGTTGATGTATTTAAAGCAGTAAAAAATAAAAAAGATAAAGAAGAGCTTGAACGCTTTCTTTCAGCAAAAGACCGCCGTGATTACTTCGCAGAAAAACTCATTGCATTTGGACGAAACCTTCAAACAGCCTTATCGTCAGATGAAATTTATAACTTATTCAGTAATGAAAAAATAGCGTTTTTTATAACTGAATTCAAATTTTATAATTCGCTCCGCAGCTCCCTGCAGATAAGATACGCAGAAAAAATAGACTATAAAGAGTATGAAAAGCGGGTAAGAAAATTACTGGATACGTATGTTGGAGCAGATGGTATTGAGTCAATTACCCAGCCACTGAACATTTTTAATGAGGAACTTTTTAAGTTGGAGGTAGAGCGGGTAACTGGTTCTGTGGCTTCCAAAGCCGATGCCATTGCTTATGCTATGAAAAAAAGTATCAGTGAGCGGATGGACGAGGACCCTGTGTACTACAAGAAGTTTTCTGAACTTATAGATGATTCAATAAACGATTTTTTACAAAAAAGAATTTCTGAAGCAGAATATTTATCCACTCAATTAGGCATAAGGGATGAATTGATAAAAGGGAATACTGATGGAATTCCTGAAATATTACAGGGAAAGCCGGAGGCAAGAGCTTTCTATGGTATTTTAAAAGACGCCATTAAAAAACAAGACAAGGCAGCAGTTACCAACCAGCAATTTGCTAAAGCCGGAACGGAGTTAGTGGAAATTGTTTCTTCATTAGTTATTCGGGACTGGATAAAAAATGAAGATGTTCAAAAGAAAATGATAAATGATATTGAAGACTTTTTGTTGCTGGAGTCTTCAAAGTGGGGCGTTGTTTTGCCTTTTGATCTTTTGGATGAAATACTGGATCGTATTCTTAATGTGGCTAAAAACGTGTATTAATGGCTGAAAGCTATGCTCGGATAATAGAATATGGTACAAAACAAATTCCTTTTGTTTTAAAGTACAGCAATCGTAAGACAATGGGTATTTCTGTTAGCCCGAATAAAAAAGTTACTGTTACTGTACCATTTCACTCTAATTACGAACAGGTAATAAAAAAACTGGAGAATAAAGCTTCATGGATAAGCCGACAAATCAGAGCATTTGATTCCTGCCAATCCCCCGTTTTTGTCTCGCAAAAAGAATATGTAAGCGGGGAAGCCTGGCTGTATCTGGGTAGAAAGTATCGGTTAAAGGTCATATGTGGTAGCCAGGAATTAGTAAAAATGAGTGGCCGGTACATTCAGGTATTTGTTTTTGACAAAGAGAATAAAGCCAGAATCTCCTCTTTAATTTTGGCCTGGTACAGGAACCTTGCGAAGCGAAAATTTGCCGAACGCCTGGAATACCTTTTGCATATTATCCGAAGAGAACAGATACAAGTGAAGCAGTGCTTTGTACGCCATATGGAAAAGCGATGGGGCAGTTGCACGGCAAGGGGTAATATTATATTAAACCTGTCGCTTATACAAGCCTCGGTGCAGTGTATTGATTATGTAATTGCCCATGAGATATGCCATTTGAAACATCTAAATCATGGAAAGCAATTCCAAAAAATGCTAATCAGGTACATGCCCGATTTTGAAAAGCGGAGAAAAAAACTTGAAAACATTGCACTCTTAACAATTCCGAAATAGTTCCAAATAGCTCTATAGCTTCCCCCCAATTACTCCACAACTCTTCCGTTAAACTATCCTCAAGGATCAATTTAAACAAAGACCGAAAAAGCATCCGAAACCTGCAAAAAAAGCAACTTCTTAAAAAACCTTGACAAGCTGTCAATAAGTGGAAAATGTATATCGGCTTTTTACTGCAATTATAATTGTGCCGAAAATGCGGAGAAAAGTGGCCAATTCTTATTCACCGCATTAAAGTACATTTTCCAATCCAGGAGATGTAAGGAGAAGTATTATTGCCGCTTCAAGAGCAACTGTGGCAGTATTATTTTAGACTCCTTGTCTCTTGCCTCATCTTTCCAGTAAACCACATAGTTTATCCTTGCCCCGGCAATCCGGAATCCCTTTTCAGCATGTTCTTTCAAAGCATCTCTGAACTTCTGGGCGTATTTACAAATGAGATCACCTTTAGCGTTTGCTAATCCATCTTCCACAATCTGAAGGGAAGCCCCGCTGAAAAGATTATGTAGCCTGTGTTGTACAAACTCAAAATATCCCAGTTGAACATCCCGGTGCGTCAGGTAAAGGGCAATTTGTTGCGGCTCAGGATATGTATCCTGATCTTCTTTATAAATAAGCCCATCAATGCCCAGGGGGCGTAGGTAATTTTCGTTATAGTGTATTGATAAATTTGTCTTTGCCCTTGTGATGGCCACATAAAATTGTCTTTTTTCTTCATCCGTTTGCGGGGTAAAATTTTTCAACAACAGAAACACATTCTCAAATTCTTTGCCTTTGGCTTTGTGAATGGTGGAAGCATATATCAGTTCTGAATCGATACTCAGGAAATCTTCTGCTTTAGATTCAAACAAGAATGACTTCCAATCGCTTTTGTATTTTTTTGCTGTATTGGCATCTTCAAATGCTTTGATAACCGCATTCACCAGCTCTTTTTTGTTACTGGCATTGATATGTGTGTTTAATTGTCTTTTTGCTTCCGTCCAGTCGTCATCGTATATTAACGGATTATCTGCATTGGCATTGAGGAGATCCGAAAAATAACGAAGCTCATAAAGGTTGCTTAGGTTAAACCCGTCGTTTGACTGAATCAATTTTGCGGGCACTCCCTTTTGCAATAACAAACCAGCAAGCAGCATGGCGTCTTCATTGGTTTTGGTAAGCACACAGGTTGATCCTGATAATGGCGCCTGGCTGATATGATCTGCAAGCGGCACAATGATATTATTGTTTGCGTATTGTGTTATTTCAATCACGCCGTTTTGTTGCTGGCTGGCAAAGCAGGGTTCTGTTTTCAGACGCTTGCTGATAGTGGATGCCCAATGGTTGGCAAGGGATACGATGTTGTCTTTGCTCCGGTAATTTTCAGTTAACTCATATTTAACCGCTGCTTTTTCGGTAATCAACTGCTGCATATATGCTGCATCGGCGCCTCTGAACCCATAAATATTCTGATCATCGTCTCCCACTAGTATCACCCGCATTTCTTCGTTCTGCTCCATCAATGCTTTTACTAACTCATACTCTTCCTTGTTCATATCCTGTGCTTCATCTACTACCAATACGGTTTTAGTGATCCGGAATGTTTCAATTTCGCCGGATCGTATTTTTTCAACTGTCGTATTAATGATATTGCCTGATTCCAACAGGCTTCCCACTCTGCCCAAGAGGTCAAAACAATAGGAGTGGAAGGTTTTTATTTCAATAAAGTTGGCTGCATTGCCGATAAGTTCAATCAACCGTTTTTTAAATTCAGTGGCAGCAGCCCTTGAAAAGGTAAGCATCAACAGTTGTTCGTGCTTCACGTCTTCTGCCAATAACAATGAGGCCAATTTATGAACCAATAATCTTGTCTTACCACTGCCTGGTCCGGCAGCCACTACTATATATTGATTGCCTGAGTCGTTAATAATTTGCAGCTGAGCAGGAGAGAGGGCGCCGAAAAGTTTCATGAACTTTTCAGGCGTTAATGTTCGCTTGATTTCATCCTGCCTGCTGCCGGGAAAGTATTTTGATAAGAAAGAGGCATAATTCAGCCGGAAATAATCATCCACAAACTGTAGTGCTTCATTGTAATTGCGGATCATTTTTTTGGCATATTCGCCAACGATATGAATCTGCTGTACTTTTTGCTGGTAAAACAGTTTTAGTTTTTCATAATCGCTTTCTTTATACTGTATCCGGTTGTTCTTTTCAATTCTGTCAATAGTGAGTTTATTGTGTACCACCAGAAATCCACCTTCTATCTTTATCGCTTCGATTCTCGACAGGTAAAACAACGTATCTTCTATGTCGTCAATCGTTGCTTTTACAGAAAACATTCCCTGTTCCTTCTCCACTATTTCTTTTAATTCCTGTACTGAAAACTCTATTAATATCTCCTCTTGTTTGTTATCCGTAGCAGGCAAATCTGCAGCTTTTTTGTAGAGGTACTCTGTAACCAATTTTGCCAACAAATGGCGTCTCTCCTGTTTTTCCCGGAATGCTTTTTTATCCATCAATAAAACTATCTGTATATGATTCCTGGAATATTCGAGATGATGACGTTTGATCCAGTTTTTGATTGACCAGAAATTAATGATTGTTTTGAGTTTGTTTAAAGAGCTGTCTTTGATACCTGACTGAAGAAATAATTCAATGATCTCTTTTAAATGATATGCCGCTTCACCTTCTTTTAGCTGTGCCAGTAAAAGTTCTTCCTGCTTTCTGAAGCTCTCAACGATGGCCAACGACTTATTAACCGACTCGGCTTTTTTTATAAAAGCGGTGAGGTCTCTTGACTGGGCAAGAATCTTTTCCTCCCGCATTAATTCAATAATGCGAATTACTTCTTCTTTTACAATTCCTAACTGGTCGGAGATATAATCAATTCTTGATTCTGCGATTTCCTCGGTTGATAATCTTTTGCTTTTGCTCGAAAACAGCTTTTTTATGATACGTACCGCTTTTACTTTTTGCGCATCCGAAAATATTTCAGAGGAATTAATTTTATCAACCGCCTCCTGCGCATTTTTACTGAGTATGCTGTTGGCGAAAATCCGGGGCATGTTTTGTCCCCGCTTTAAGTAACCGGCATCTTCCAGCGCAGCAATGGCTGTAGTTACCCTTGTTTCAATTTCATTGATGCTATCATCCCAACCAGCCTTTCTAGCAATCTCTAACGAAGAATTAGATGCTTTATCCCGGGTTTTCGTAAGCTCCTTTATGGCTTTCCAAATCTGGTTAATTTCTTTACTGCTGATCTTTGTCTGATTCAGCAAAATAAAATGTTTATCCAGGTCTTCTTCATTAAATAGTACGTAACAGTCTGCGTTGATACGCTCATCACGGCCTGCCCTTCCGGCTTCCTGCACATAATTCTCTAATGAATCGGATATGTCATAATGAATTACGGCACCCACATCGCTTTTATCAACACCCATACCAAAAGCAGAAGTGGCCACCATTATATTTATATCTCCGGACATGAAGGCGTTTTGATTTTCCGTTTTTTCGTCCTTGTCCATTTTGCCATGGTAGGGTTTTGCTACAAAACCGTCTTCGCTTAATCTTTTGGCAAGTTTATAGGCTCTTTTTGTTCGGGAAACATATACAATCGTCGGGCAGTTCCTGGTTTCAATAATACTTCTTAGCTGGTTATACTTTTCCTCTTCATTGTCTTTCTGATAAACACTGTAATGCAAATTGGTTCTTGAGGCATTGGCCCTGAAAACACGCAGGTCCAGATTCAATTTTTCTCTGAAATAGGATTTGATATCCTCTATTACTTTTTGTTTTGCAGTAGCGGTAAAACAGGAAACCGGAATTGTATAGTCAAGCCCTTTTTTTTCCTGTAAGTTTTTGATAAAGTCGCCAATGTACAGGTAATCTACCCTGAAATCCTGTCCCCAGGAGGAGAAGCAGTGCGCTTCATCAATCACAAACCTTGCAATTTTTCTTTTTAATAATAGTCGCTCAATTGTAACAGATCGCAATGACTCAGGAGATATATACAGCAGACTCGCCATCCCGTTCTCAATTCTTTCGATGGCCTTACTCCGTTCAATTGGGTCCAAAAGTCCATTAATTGTTACAGCCTCTGTGACACCTTTCTTTTCAAGGTTGTCCACCTGGTCTTTCATCAATGACTGTAAAGGAGAAATTATAACGGTCAGGGCTTTTGCATTTTCACCACTCATTAAGGCCGGAACCTGGAAGGTGATAGACTTACCACCCCCGGTGGGAAATACAGCCAGGATAGATTTACCTTGGATGGCTGCATTAACGGCATCTTCCTGGAGGGGCTCATTTCCATAGGTTCGGAAACTTGAAAAGCCAAAGTGTTTTTTCAGTGCAAGTATTGGGTCAAGGGCAAGTTTACAATAATCACATCCTGTAACACAAGGATTATTTCTCATTAGGAAGAGTATCCTTTCCACGTCTGGAAAATTTTTTAATACCCATGGAGGTGTGATGGAAAACCGGTCGTTGCAATTCAATAAGGCTAAAGTATAAGCTAAAGCTACAGGCAAAGAATGAATAAATGTAGTGAGATCGCTTTCATTACAGATGTTCCCTTGAAATCTTTTTTTAATGATGTTTACTAACTGCTTTTTGTCCTCAGAAGCAGTATAATTTAAATATTTAAAGAAGTTACCAAATCCTTTTTGATCTGATAAAAGCAGGTACAATATATCTTTAAACTCATCGTCAAGCTTTTGAAATGCCGCTACTTCATCATAAAATAAGTTCTTTGCTTTAAGTGAATCATTCAGCGGATTATTAAGCTCTTCGGTTTGAAGTTTATCATCTTTCAGGAGGTGATGATAAGGTTGCTGAGGGAATAGTAAAGGAGAAAACAACAAGGTGTCAATGGCTTTGTATACTCCCCAGTCGGCAACGCCAAAATGCTTTTGCAAATAAACAAGGTCATGGCTTATAATATTGTGACCACAAATAAAGTCCGAATGCTCAATAAAATTCCGGAACTCGTGGAGTTGATTTTTATGGAAACTGGTGCCATCCGACAAAACACAGCCAATATCAAGCAACTGATTGCTGGTAGGATTTACTTCAATATCAAAAAAAGCGATAAGGCTCATTTTTCGGGCTGTATATGATACATCCCTCTAAAATAGTTCAATCTGTTTAATTTAAAAGATTTGCTCATTTGTTGGTGCTTAACAATTCCGGAATAGTTCCTTATAGCTCCACAACTCCTCCCTAATTATTCCTTAACTCTTCCCCGCTATATAGTGTACCATCCTGTGAGCAAACATGTAACGGTATTTCAAAAACTTAACCAGGATCTACCAATTTTAAAATCGGCATTCGTCAATAGTAACTAAGGAAAAAAAAATGAAAAGCAAGAAAAGATCATCACATGATTCGAAAGACCGAGATATGATTAGCATTCATCGCTGCAAAAAAATACTAAACAGTGATGGTAATCATTATACAGACGAGGAAATTCATAAGATCAGAGCATACCTTTATCAATTAGCAGAAATACAGGTCAGACATTTTAAGCAATGGCAGGATGACCAGCTTCATGTATCTCCAGAGACACAGAAAGACAGGGCTCAAGAAAAAATTTTACAAGACAATATCTGACAATAGCGTCCAAAACATACAAATAGTCTTAATTTCTTTTAACTACTTACTGAAACATGCTCAAAGTGGAAAGTGGACTTTTTCACCGCCATAGTTTTGTGTAAAAATTAAAATCTTATGAAAACGCTCAGAGTAAAGGAATTGGAAGTTCCTGTTGGCGCAATGCCCGAAGTCGTAGATGTCCTTATTGACAATGATCTGGATAACAGTCTGACCGGTACAGATGAAAATCATGAACTCATTTACCTGGAAGTAAGTTATGACAAGGACGATAAAGACCAGAAAGCGGCTGTTCATAAAATTGAAGACATCATTGATGATCATGCGGATGACGATGATGATGAGGAAAACGAAAAGGAGGATTAACCCCTCCTTTTTTAATTTATATCATTGATTATCAATTAATTACTTAATTTCACATACCCTTATGAAAAGAATTTCAGCAGAAGATGTTAGAAAATATCCCGAGTTCAGCCAGCTTGATGATAACCAGATAAATGAAATAGTAAACACCATCCGGGCCTATACTGAAATTGTATATGGCAACCTCGTTAGGCAAGCACAAATGGAAAAAACTAAAGTTATTGAATTAAATACTGCTAAAAAGATAGCGGCATAAAACCAGAACATATGAATGATTCAGTTTTGTTCGAAAATTTCGCAAAAGGCAAGTCCGCCCAAATCAAACGGGGCAATAATTGTGTGATCTACACCCGTGTGTCAACCAAGGAGCAGGCAGATAACAACATGAGTCTAGAAACGCAGCGCAAGCACTGTGAGCAGTTCGCTGTTAAAAGTGGTTACCAGATTCAGGGCTATTTTGGCGGAACTTATGAAAGTGCCAAAACGGATGAGCGAAAGGAGTTTAACCGGATGCTTGCGTTTGTAAAAAAAAGTAAGGAGAAAATAGCCCATATCATTG
This sequence comes from Ferruginibacter sp., assembly GCA_046329655.1. Taxonomy (GTDB): domain Bacteria; phylum Bacteroidota; class Bacteroidia; order Chitinophagales; family Chitinophagaceae; genus Ferruginibacter. The sequence continues at coordinate 343,968 of JAXLUD010000002.1, read as the reverse complement.
TTTACAGCGTTGACCGTTTCAGCCGTTCAGGCGCCAATGCGATCTATATTACGGAGCAGTTAAAGAAGCAGGGTATTCTGCTGCATTCTGTAAGTCAGCCAACAGATATTACAACACCCAGCGGCAATCTGCAGCAAAACATCCAGTTTATCTTCAGTGAGTATGACAATCAGCTCCGCAGACAAAAGTGTATGGCTGGCGTAAAGGAAATGCTGTTGCGTGGCGAGTGGCCAACCATGCCACCGATGGGGTATTCCATAATCAGAGAAAATGGTATCCGGAAAATTGTAGTTAATGAAAAAGGGAAGCTGCTCAGGAAGGCATTTCTGTGGAAAGCCCATGAAAGCATTACCAACGAGGAGATCTGCAACCGGCTAAATGCGCTTGGGTTTAAGATAGCCAATCAACGTATTTCAGATATTTTCCGGAATCCCTTTTATTGCGGCCTGATGGCTCATAACATGCTCGATGGACAGGTAGTGGAAGGAAAGCACGAAAAAATGGTTTCAAGAGAAATATTCCTCAAAGCAAACAATGCACTTCCGCATCACAAGGATGGTATTAAAATAAAACATGAAAGGGAGGAAGCTCCGCTCAAACGCTTTTTGCGGTGCGACAGATGCAATGAGTTTTTTACTGCCTATAAGAAAAAGGAGACGATCTGGTATTACAAGTGCAATACAAAGGGCTGTAACAGTAATTTGAACGCAGGCCGTTTACATGAGGATTTTGTATACCTGATGAAAGATCTCAGCTTAGATGCAAGCTCTTCCGTTCGCTCTTTAATTGCGGAAGATATGAAAGCTGTTTACCACGAAAAGAACAGCGATAAAAAAGAACAAACAGCCATCATGAACAGAAACCTCTCTGAATTGGCATCAAAGGTTTTAAAGCTGAATGAACGGTTTATAGAAGGTGATATTGACCGGGAGACCTACCAGCAACTAAAAGAAAAATTTGAAGGGGAGCGGAAACAGATCGAACTCCAGCTGGCAAAGTCCGGTACTTATTTATCGAACCTGGAAAACAGTGTGGAAATGGCCCTTGAATTTTCCTCCAACCTCCCGTCCCTGTGGCGTTTAAGCGATTTTGCAAACAAACAACGGATTCAATACCTGCTCTTTCCGGAGGGAATTTACGTAAACAAGGAAACACAGGATTATCGAACGCCAAGGATCAATTCAGTATTCCTCTACTTTGCCCGTCTGAAGCGGGTTTTAGGGGAAAAAGAAAGCGGGAAAACCGACTGTACTGTCAATTTTCCCGCTTCTGTGGTGTGGGGCGGGATCGAACCGCCGACACAAGGATTTTCAGTCCTTTGCTCTACCGACTGAGCTACCGCACCAGATAATTAATGATTATCAATTAATAATTGTTAATTGGGGAGCAAAAATAAGGGTATTCGGTCAAAAATCCGCAATCTCAAATCAAAAATTATCAAATCAATTCCCGTATTCGCATAAAAACTTAATCCGCATCAGTTTGAGCTGCTCCCAGTTAAAATTGCTGTCGGCCAGTTCTTCCTGTGCCACTTGCAGGCTGGAAGTTTGGCAGCCTTTAAAATAATCGATGATCTCTTCCTGCTCATATTCATCCACAATTTCATCAATGGCATAATCCAGGTTGAGTTTGGTACCGCTGGCCACAATGGTTTCCATTTCTTCCAGCAGTTCATCGATCCGCAGTCCGCGGTTTTTTGCTACGGTATCCAGCGGGATCTTTTTATCAATATTCTGGATGATAAATATCTTGTTGTTGTTCTTGTTGGCCACACTCTTCATTACAAAATCATCGGGCCGGGTAATATCATTTTCTTCCACATACCTTCCGATCAGTTCAATAAAGGGCTTGCCATAACGCAGTGCCTTTCCCTTGCTTACGCCGCTGATCTTTTCCAGCTCGGCCGTGGTGGTGGGGAACATGGTGGCCATATCTTCCAGGCTGCTTTCGAGGAAAATAACAAAAGGCGGCAGGTTTTTTTCCTTCGCCACTTTCTTGCGAAGGTCCTTCAGCATTTCCATCAGCCTGTCATCAGCCGCACCGGCTGCAGCACCGCCCTGTTCGGCCTCATCATCGTCGGCATTGGCATCTTCAAACAAATTGTTCAGCACAATTTTGAACGACGCCGGCTTTTTTAAGAACGCGGTTCCTTTTTTGGTGAATTTCAGCAGGCCGTATTCCACAATATCCTTTTCAATAATCCCCTGCAGCAGCATCTGCCTGATAAGACTGTTCCAGAAATGCGGTTCTTTATCGTTTCCGCTGGCAAACACCGCCAGCTCATCGTGCCGGTACATTTTTACTGCGGGAGTAGCTTTGCCCATCAGGATAGAGATCACATAATCCACCGGGAAACGCTCTTCCAACGCCTTGATCACTTTTAAAGCGGTTACCGCTTCTTCCTTCGCCTCGATCTTTTCTTTTGGATTCAAGCAGTTATCGCACTGGCCGCAGCTTTTTTTATCATCATAATCTTCTCCAAAATAATGCAGCAATATTTTACGGCGGCACACGCTGCTTTCCGCATAACTCACTGTTTCATTAATGAGCTGTGCACCCACTTCACGTTCACTCAGCGGCTTGTCACGCATAAAATGCTCCAGCTTGGCCACGTCTTTATGAGAGTAATACAGGATGCATTTTCCCTCCATGCCATCCCGCCCGGCACGACCGGTTTCCTGGTAATAGTTCTCGATGCTTTTGGGAATATTATAGTGTATCACAAAACGCACATCAGGCTTATCAATGCCCATACCAAAGGCGATGGTGGCAACAATCACGTCCACATCTTCATTTAAAAACTGGTCCTGCCTGTCGGCCCGCAATTTACTGTCAAGCCCGGCATGATAAGCCACGGCTTTAATACCATTGGCCATCAGCATCTGTGCCAGTTCTTCGGTGGTTTTACGGTTCAGCGTGTAAATGATACCGCTTTTGCCCTTGTGCTGCTGTATAAAACGTACAATGCTTTTATTGGTCTGGTCTTTATTGATCTTGGGCTGGATTTCATAATACAGGTTGGGCCTGTTGAAGGATGAAATAAAGATTTCAGGATTGCGCAGGCCGAGGTTTTTGGCAATATCGCTCTGCACTTTTGGAGTGGCTGTTGCGGTAAGTGCGATCACGGGGATTTTTTCATCGATCATATCCATGATCTCACGCAAACGGCGGTATTCAGGCCGGAAATCATGCCCCCATTCAGAAATACAATGCGCCTCATCCACCGCAAAAAATGAAATATTCAGCTCCCTGAAAAACTCCACATTCTCTTCCTTGGTCATGGTTTCGGGTGCCACGTACAGCATTTTTGTTTTGCCGCTGGTAAGATCATCCTTTACCGTTTTTTGCTGTCCTTTGTTGAGTGTGCTGTTTAAAAAATGCGCCACATCATCCTTGCTGCTGTAGCTGCGTACCAGGTCAACCTGGTTTTTCATCAGGGCAATCAGTGGAGAAACGATGATGGCCACGCCATCGCTCACCATGGCGGGCAGCTGGTAACATAAGCTTTTACCGCCGCCGGTGGGCATAATCACAAAAGTATCGTTACCATCCAGCAGGCTTTGAATAATATTTTCCTGCGGTCCTTTAAAGTTGGAAAAACCAAAATGTTGCTGCAATGCATCGGTGAGGTCAATACTGACGGTGTTTTTTTTAACCGAAGCCTTATTGGATTTTGCGGTGTTGGTTTTTAATACTGCAGATTTCGCTTTTGCCATAACAATTTTCGTTCACACTATTTGCGCTGTGTTGTTTTTGGGGCAGCGAAGTTAACGTTTCAAAGCTGGATAAGCAAGCAAACAAACCGGGGCCGCCCGTATTTAGTAATCATTTAAGATACTAAAAAAAATCTAATTGTCAACCCGCTGCTGCAAACACCGTTCCGTTTATGGTGGTATGCTGTATTTAAATTAGGTTTGCGGGTCAAAATGAACAAGGGATCCATCATACAAGCGGCTTTACGCACCATTGACCTGCAGGCAGCATCGGTTGCCGGGTTAAAGGCATTCATCAACGATGCCTTTGTAATGACTGTTGAAAAACTGGCTGCCTCAAAAGGCCGGCTGGTGATCAGCGGCATTGGAAAAAGTGCCATCATTGCGCAAAAAATTGTGGCCACCTGCAACAGTACCGGCACCCCGGCCTTGTTCATGCATGCGGCGGATGCCATACACGGCGATTTGGGAATGATACAACCCGATGACTGTGTGATGATCATCAGTAAAAGCGGCGACAGTCCTGAAATAAAAGTGCTGGCGTCACTGGTGAAAAATTTTGGCAATCCTTTAATTGGCATGGTGGGCAATACGCACTCGTACCTGGCACAACAAAGTGATATCATACTTAATACCACGGTGCAGCAGGAAGCCTGTCCCAATAACCTGGCTCCCACCACCAGCACCACGGCGCAAATGGTAATGGGAGATGCGCTGGCGGTTTGCCTGATGGAGCTCCGCGGGTTTAACAGCCGTGATTTTGCAAAATTTCACCCGGGAGGCATGCTGGGTAAAAGACTGTATTTGCGTGTGGCCGACCTTTCGGCGCAAAATGAAAAACCCGCCGTTTTGCCTTCGGCCAGCCTGAAGGAAGTGATTGTGGAGATGACAAAAAAACGCCTCGGCACTACGGTGGTAACAGATACGGCCAATAAAGTGCTGGGCATTATTACTGATGGCGACCTGCGCCGCATGCTGGAAAAGACCAACCAATTTGAAACACTTACCGCAACAGATATCATGAGCCGCCATCCCAAGGTTATCAATGCAGATGCGCTGGCAACCGAAGCGCTGGACCATATGCGGAGTAATGATATCAGCCAACTGGTGGTACTGGAAAACGAAACATATGCCGGTATCATTCACCTGCACGACCTGATAAGGGAAGGTATCATTTAAGCAGGAGCGGTTATACCTGACAATAAATTGTCATTTAAAAAATAAAGACGGGCAAATTGCGTTTATAACCAACAGCCTTAATAAAAACTGAATTTACCATGAACAAGAATCACTACGTAGCCATTATGGCTGGTGGTATCGGAAGCCGGTTCTGGCCCATGAGCCGGATGAATTATCCCAAACAGTTTTTAGATATTCTGAACACCGGCCGTACGCTGATACAGGGTACGATGGACCGTTTTGCGAAATTTATCCCCCTGGAGAATATATATATTGTTACATCAGAACAGTATAAGGATATTGTGGCGGCCCAGCTGCCCGAAATCCCCGTGGCCAATATCCTGAGTGAACCATCCAGGAAAAACACGGCGCCCTGCGTGGCATATATTTCTCACAAACTGCTTGAGCTGAACCCGGATGCCAACCTGATATGTGCACCGGCCGACCATATCATACTGGATTCTCCCGAATTCAAGCGAATTTGCCTGGAAGCATTGCAGTTTACTGAAAATATCAGGGCGCTGGTAACACTGGGTATCAAACCAACGCACCCAAATACAGGTTATGGTTATATCCAGTATGAACAACAGGCGGTAAGTGAAAACGTGTATAAGGTGAAAACCTTTACAGAAAAACCCGACCTGCAACTGGCAAAAACCTTTTTGGCCAGCGGCGATTTTTTATGGAACGCAGGCATTTTTGTTTGGCAGGTAAAAAATATTGTAAAGGCATTTGAAAAACTGCTGCCCGAAATGAATGAAGTGTTTGAGGCAGAAAAAGCCCATTTCAACCAGCCCACCGAACAGGAAGCCATTGACAGGATTTACCCGCAATGTGTGAATATATCTATCGACTACGGCATTATGGAAAAGGCCGATAATGTTTACATCATTCCCTCTTCATTTGGCTGGAGCGATCTGGGTACCTGGGGCAGCGCTTACGAAAACCTGGGGAAAGACTATCTCGAAAATGCGGTTGCCGGTGACAATGTGGTGGTGATTGACGCGGTTAAAAATATGGTGCATGCTGATAATAAAAAACTGGTGCTGCTGCAGGGACTCGAAGATTTTATTGTGGTGGATACGCCTGATGTGCTGATGATATGCAAAAAAGACAAAGAACAGGAAATAAAGGAATACGTGGCAGAAATAAAACGAAATAAAGGCGACAAGTTTTTATAAGCCGGCTAAAAAATTTTTTCATACAGGGACCCAACGGGTCCCTGCCTTTTTTTATCTGCAATTTAAAAACGGGGCGCTGTGCCGGGCTTTGTAGTTTTATCGCTACAGGAAAAGTCCCGGTGATGCTGCAATTTTAGGCCGTCTTGTGAATCAAACCAATATCATTTTTTTTATTTCAGCATGCATTTAACTTTACCTCCATAATAGTGTCATATACCCGATTACGAAAATGATTATCCAATAAAAAACCAACAGCGGCAACAATATGCTGGTGTCTGTTCTGTCCTTATTTATGAAACTGCTCCGGGCAAGTCTGCTTCCGCTTTCAGTAATTTTTTTATTACTGAACTTTCCTGATTATAATATCAATGAGCCTTCCGGCACGCCGGTGATTCATGAAAAATTTGATCCTTCACTTACAAGGCTGAATACGCTGAATAAGTTAGATGCCTATGCCGACAGTATTACTGCTCTAAAAAACATCCGGCCCGGCACACTGGACTATGTGATAGAACTCAAGAATATCGTTTCATACAGGTTTTATCATAAGTATGCTGCGCAAAGCCTTCGCGAAAACTGGATCGCGGCCGCTTCCCAAAAAATCACGGGTCTTTATTTGTCTTCCAAAATCCAGTCTGATGATATTCTTACAAGACCATATGGATATTGCGGGCAGCAAAACGTTGTGCTGAAAGACCTGTTTGAGATGCATGGTATCCGGGGCCGGGTATTGTATTTCCCGGAGCATTTTGTTTTGCAGGCATACGTGGAAGGAAAATGGTGTTTTTTTGATGCCGATGGCGAACCCGATATAAAACCATACCAGCGGGGCAATATCACCTGGCTGATGAGTCCCGATTCTCTGGCAATTGCCTATCATAAAGACAGGGCCTGGGCTGCGGAAATCTTTGGTGATCCCGTTCATTACCGCATCGGCAGGCTGGATGAAATACGGGGTCCGCGGGCACAGCTTTTCCAGGATATTACCAAAGTGCTTTCCAGGATAGCCTTTCTGTTCCCGCTGCTTTTGTATGTATATTTAAGGCTGAAACAAAAAAGAAAAGCAGCCATTGTCTCCACAGATTTACAGCAAGCAGCCTGATGCGCCTACCACCATTTTTACCATCATGAGTGTGCTGGCGGCGCAACACAATGCCATTAATCTCGGCCAGGGTTTTCCTGATTTTATGATGGATGAAGAACTTACGGCGCTGGTTACTGCAGCCATGCAAAAAGGCCATAACCAGTATGTGCACATGAATGGCCTGCTGCAGCTGCGGGAAAGTATTGCAGAAAAAATCAGCAGCCTTTACCAGAACAATGTGAGTCCGGATGCATCCATTACGGTTACGCCGGGCGGCACTTATGCCATTTACACGGCGCTCACCACTATTTTGCAGCCCGGTGATGAAGTGATTGTTTTTGAACCGGCATATGACAGCTATATCCCCACGATCGAAATCAACGGCGCTGTGCCCGTGCTCATCCCAATGATTTTTCCGGCTTATACAATCGACTGGAAACTGGTTAAACAAAAAATATCTGCCAAAACAAAGGCCATTATCATTAACACTCCGCATAACCCAACGGGAATGGTGCTGGATGCCGCAGATATTGAAGCATTAAAATCAATTGTAAAAAACACGGGTATTTTTATCATCAGCGACGAAGTGTATGAGCACCTTATTTTCGACGGCAAACAGCACGAAAGCATGCTGCGCCACCCCGAATTGTATGAACGCAGTTTTGTTTGCTTTTCTTTTGGTAAAACCTATCATTGCACCGGCTGGAAAATTGGGTATTGTGTGGCGCCGGCACCGATGATGGCGGAGTTCAGGAAGATTCACCAGTTCAATTGTTTCAGTACCAACAGCACCGTGCAGTTTGCCCTTGCTGAATATTTGAAACAAAAAGACAAGTACCTGCAGCTGGGTGCTTTCATACAGCAGAAACGCGATTACTTTGCCGGACTGATGCAGCAAACAAAATTCAGGGCGCTGCCATCTTACGGCAGTTATTTCCAGTTGTACAGTTATGCAGGTTTCTCAGGCGAAAATGAAAAAGACCTCGCCATCCGGCTTACAAAAGAGTATAGGGTAACAGCCATACCCGTTTCGGTATTTTATAAAAACAATACCGGCAATAAAGTGCTCCGCTTCTGCTTTGCAAAAAAAGAAGCAACCCTGGAAGAAGCCGTGAACAGGCTGATAAAATTATAGCGTCATAAAATCAGTAATTTTGAAACCAGCCGTGTGTAAAATAACAACCGGATGAATAATGACTCAATGACTTCATAACAATGTCCATTCTAACCATCACCACCATACAAACCAGTTTATATTGGGAAGACAAACGGGCCAACCTGCAAATGCTGGAAGAGAAAGTATTTTCAATCCCGGAGAAAACAGAGATCGTGGTGCTTCCGGAAATGTTCAGTACCGGTTTCAGCATGCAACCCGGCTTGTTCGCAGAAGATATGGAGGGAGAAACCATTGAATGGATGCGGCGGGTAAGCCGTGAAAGAGGCGTTATACTAACCGGCAGCTTTATCGCGGAAGATGCGGGCAACTATTTTAACCGCCTGGTATGGATGCTGCCCAACGGGCAACTGGGGGTTTATGATAAACGCCATCTTTTTGCATATGGCAGCGAAGACCAGCATTACCAGGCAGGTAATAAAAGACTGATCGCTTCTGTAAAAGGATGGAAAATCAATTTGCAGGTTTGCTATGATCTGCGGTTTCCTGTATGGGCCCGGCAGCAATCTTCTGAATCGGGGGCAGAATACGATGTGCTTATTTATGTTGCTAACTGGCCGGAGAAACGCAGCCATGCATGGAAAACTCTGTTATGTGCAAGGGCCATCGAAAACCAGTGCTATGTTATTGGTGTGAACCGTGTGGGCAATGACGGCAACAATATTTATCACAGCGGGAACACGCTGGTCATCGATCCGCTCGGGCAGGTATTGTATCATATGGCCGATGAGGAAGATGTAAATACCATCACGCTTTCTAAAGACAAACTGGAAGAAGTGAGAAGCCGCTTTCCCTTCCTCAACGATGCCGACAGTTTTATCATCTCCAATGAACAATGACCCGGGAAAAAACAACCCCATCAAACAACGCTCCTACTGACTTCCTGACTAATTACTTCCTGGCTTTCTCCTGATCATCTCCATCACCACCTGCAGCTTTTTGTCATAGCCTTTTAACAGCACCTCATAACTGGTGGGGATATAAATGTCGGGCATCACGCCGCTGCCGTCCTTTTGCACATGTTTATATTGTACCAGGCGGAACAGGGGCAGCCGCACCCTTAAATGTGTAACCGGTAACGTAATATCCGGGATCATAATGCCATTATTGCCATACCAGCCACCACCGGCTTCTTCTCCCACGAGCGTAATACCCGGCTGGCCTTTCACTGCATGGGAAAAAAGTGTGGAGGCGGAAAAGGTCTGGCCATTGATCAGCACATATAAATCCCCGCCAAAATGATTTTTATGTTTGGCCCGGTAGGTTTTACGTTCCCATATGCCAAAATGGTAATTGCCATCCTTACGCCGGTGTGTTAAAAAACGCAGGGCGATATTATTGAAAAACTTTCCTTTTACATAGCGGGTGTATGGTCCCAGGTTACGGGTTACGCTAAAAGCTGAGTCGGCCACTTTGAAAGAACGCCTTGTTACATATTTGGTGAGCAGGGTGGAGTTATTGATTTTACCACCGCCATTGCTGCGGATATCCAGCACGAGGTTTGTGATGCCGGTTTGTTTGATATAACGGAAACTTTGCCTGAAAAATTTCCGCAGCCTGCCCGTTGCAAAAGTATTGAGTGTTATTACGGCCGTATTGCTGGCGGTATCAATGGCAAGAGAGCGCAGACCTTGCAGCAAATTCCGCTTGCGCTCTTCTTTTGATTTAACTGCGGCAGGTTGCGGCGGTCTTCTTCTCCTGGTACTGTCCCGCTTAAATTCAAACAAGGGCAGGCTGGTGGTTTGTGGCAGCCCGTTATGGTCAATATAACTTACGGAATACGTTTTGCTGAGGCCAAAAATATTCCGGTGGTAATATGGAAAATTATTGCTGAGGCGCAGGTAGTTTACATTATTGGCATAACCATCTTCGGTCATGTATCCAAACATCACCTGCTGCAGCTGCCTGTTATTTAACCCGTTGATGCCTGTTACCAATGTACCCCTTTTGAAAACAGAATCTTTTTGATTGATATTACCGGTTACGGCCATGGTATCATTCCACACTTTCATAAACAGCGGGAAGGATGGCAGCTGACGGCCCTTTACCCATTTATTGTAGGCCCTGCTCATACCAAAACTGGTATGGCCGCAATGGATTTTATCGGTCAGCGGTGCCAGTATTTTCCAGCCAAACTGCTGTTCGGTCATGCTGTCTTCAATAGCATTGTAGTAATGGCCGAAGAAAAAGTCCATACTGTCTTTGGAGGTATACCAGTACAGGGAGGGATGTTTTTTTTCGAGGATCTTGCGCAGCAGGGTGAAATCTTTTTGCAGCTCCTTTTTCGGATACTTTTTATAGGGTGTATAGTTTTTTTGGGTGGACACACATGCAACCAGCCAGGGTAATACCAGTAAGTATGCAAATAAAAATTTCTTCATGGAGATAAGCTGGTTTATAAAATTGCCGGCAGGTTCAATCCAGAAACGAAGAAACAGAAATAATATTTTTTCTATATTATTTTTTCATATGATTCCATCCCTGCGCTACGAGCTCATGTTTGTTTCCGCCACGGGTAATAATGGTTTTGCCTGCTGCTGCCTCGGTGATATAACCGATGATGCTGAAACCGTTATTGGCATTGATCTTTTCGTAATCAGCCTGGCTGATGGTAAACAGCAGTTCATAATCTTCGCCGCCACTTAGCGCACAGGCGGTGGGATCCAGTTCCAGCTTATATGCAAAGGCCTTGCTGTCTTCATTCAGCGGCAGCTTGTCTTCATAAATCACGCAGCCCACATTGCTTTGCCTGCAAATATGGAGCAGTTCGCTGCTTAAGCCATCGCTGATGTCCATCATGCTGGTAGGACTGATCTTTTGCGCTGCAAAATATTCCACCACATCCTTCCGGGCTTCAGGTTTTAATAAACGGCCAACGATATAGGCCTGGTTTTCCAGGTCGGGCTGTGCGCCCGTTTCTTCAAAAATGCGCTTTTCCCTTTCTAAAATGGTAAGACCGAGAAAGGCGCCGCCCAGGTCGCCGCTCACACAAATCAGGTCATTTACTTTAGCGCCATTCCGGGTAACATAAGTATCCGGCGCCACTTCACCAATGGCGGTAATGCTGATCACAAATCCTTTTTGGGAACTGGTGGTATCACCGCCCACCAGGTCAACATTATATTTTTCACAGGCCGCATACACGCCTTCGTAAAATTCATCCAGCGCTTCCACGCTGAACTTGTTGCTGATGCCAATGCTCAGTACAATTTGCGTGGGTGTGGCATTCATGGCATAAATATCACTCAGGTTCACCACCACACTTTTATATCCCAGGTGTTTCAGCGGTGTGTAGCTTAAATCAAAATGAATCCCTTCCAGCAGCAGGTCGGTGCTTACCACGGTTTGCCTGCCAAAATGGTCAATTATTGCGGCGTCATCACCCACACTTAACACCGTGCTGGCATTTTTCACTTCGTTGTTCTGTGTAAGATGATCGATCAGGCCAAATTCGCCGAGCGATGATATTTCTGTACGTTCACTCATGGTAGTATTTCAGATTTTAGACAGGCGATTTCAGATTGCCTGATCCGCCACTGTAATTATTTTTTAGTGAGGTATTGATAGATGCAACGATTATTGATAATAACTCATTCGCTTCTTTATATAACTCACGTAATTCATTTTTGAAGGGCTCATTAAATTCAGCTAATAGTTCATAAAAGTGCATGGTTTCATCCAGCTCTTCTTCCACGATCCTTAGTTTGTTTATAAAATCAGCTTTGGATTTACCCCTGCAGGCTGCCCTGTAATTTGCTGATGACGAACTTGAACACCTTACAATCTGGTTGGTATAAACCTTGTTGACCACGTTGTATGGTAAAACTAGGCATATGCGGCCTGTTTTAACAGCAAGCTCCTTAAGCCGGCTGGTTATTTGCTGCTTTGTTATTGTCATGGGGTCCGCGAATTAGAAATCTCAAATCTGCAATCTTAAATCTACAATTGGATCCTTCCATTCACCACTTCCAGCAATTCATCGTGTATCACGCCGTTGGTAGCCACGATCTGGTGCTGGTAGGGAGAGTATTTGCCCCCCTTCATATCTGTTACCTTTCCCCCGGCTTCTTCTACAATTAAATACCCGGCTGCGCTGTCCCATGCCATCAGCTTATGTTCGTAAAAACCATCAAAACGGCCGCAGGCCACCCAGCAAAGATCTATTGCGGCACTGCCGAGGCGGCGCACCGGCACGCCCTTGCGGATCAGTTTTTCAAAAATCTGCAGGGGCCCGTTTTCCAGGTCAAGGTATGTGTAGGGAAAACCGGTAACCAGGCAGCTGTGCAGCACTTCCTTCTTGCTGCTCACGCTTATTTTATTACCATTGAGGGAGGCACCTTTCCCTTTTTCTGCCAGGAACAGTTCATTGATAAAGGGATTGTATACTGCACCCAGTATCATTTCGCCGTTTTTTTCAACGCCAATGCTCACACAGCAGATGGGGATCCCGCTGGCAAAATTGATGGTGCCGTCAATCGGGTCAATGATCCACTTGGTATCACTGTCGCTGCTGATTTCTCCCGTCTCTTCACTCAGAATAAAATGATCCGGAAATGCTTTCTGTATCACTTCAAAAATGGCTTTTTCAGCCGCATGGTCTGCCTCGGTAACCCAGTTATTGATACCTTCCTTATTGCTTATCTTAAGATCGGGGTTGTTGAAATAATGTTTGAGCTGTTCTGCGCCCGCTTCCACGGCTTTGAGCAAAGTTGTTTTTAACATGCTGCAAAGATAGAACAAAGCAGGCTTGCAAATTTTATACTTAATATTGTCTTAAAGGAATGACGCAACAGCCAAATTAAAACACATGCAGCGAAAACAATTTTTAAAACTTGCCACACTTGCACCACTGGGACTGTATGCGGCCAGGTTTTCAAATCTTTACCGGGTCGAAAAAGGCCCCAATGCAGATTATTTTAAAAAAGGCGATGCACCATACGAAAGCCTGCGCCAGGGATTTAATAAAAGGATCGACCGTTACCCCGCCATTATTGCGCTTTGTAAAAACACGGCCGGTGTGGCGGAAGCAGTGAAATATGCGGCGGCTAATAAACTGCAGGTAACAGTAAAAAGCGGGGGACATTGCATGGAAGGTTTTTCGGTGAATGATAACGGTATGGTGATCAACCTTTCCCTGCTGAATACCATAACTTGGGTTGATAAGGAAACGATCGAGGTGGGGCCTGGCTGTAAGCTGGCCGAATTATACAACGAAATATTACCGAAGGGCAGGGTGATACCTGGCGGTTCCTGTGCTACCGTGGCTGTTGGCGGATTGGTACTGGGTGGCGGTTATGGCCTGCTGGCAAGAAAGCTGGGCCTTACCTGCGACAGCCTGGTGGAACTTACCATGGTGGATGGCAATGGAAATATCGTCAGCACCAACACAGATAAAGAACTGCTATGGGCCTGCAAAGGCGGGGGCAATGGTAATTTTGGCGTGATCACCTCGCTCAGGTTTAAAACACATGCTGCACCCAAAACCATGCAGAGTGTTCGTTTTAAAACGTATAAAACAGATGTTGCAAAAGCCACCAATATTTTGAAAACATGGTTTGAAGCTGCTGCATTGTTACCGCCTTCCTGTTTTTCTGCCTATGTGCTGAATGGCAAAACCGCCTATATCCTGCTTACCAATACAGAAAAGAACAATGCTGCAGTTGAAAAAGTAATTGGAATGCTTTCAGCTGTATCAGCCAAAACCACCAAAACCACCCCGCAGCCGCTTGCAAAGGCGCTGAAAGTATATTATGGAAAAACATCCCCGCTGTATTTTAAAAATGCCTCGGCGGGGTTGTACAAGAACTATTCGGACATCGCAGCTTTTGCAGAAAAAGTGATCGCAATGGTACAGTCTTCACCGGGGATGATTTACCAGGTAAATACGCTCGGCGGCAATATCATCAATGCCACCAAAGAATCGGAAGCCGCTTTTCCGCACAGGGCCTTTCCTTTTTTCAGCGAGCTGCAAACTTATTGGGAGCAGCCGGCACAGGGTAAAAAACTGCAGGAAAAATTTGAAATGGTGCAGCAGTTGTTTGCTGCGAACGGAATAACGGCGCAATACCGTAATTATCCAGATATAAATTTCAGCAACTGGCAAAGCGCCTATTATGGCAGCCAGTACCAGCGCCTGCAGCAGGTAAAAAAGAAATATGATCCCAATAATATTATCAGCCATTCGCAAAGCATTCGGCTGCCATGAATTAATTTTGACGGCACAAAAACATTAGCCGTATTTCGTACAACGAATCCCGATTTTGCAGTTAAGCGTTATCATAGTAAACTACAATGTAAAATACTTCCTGGAACAATGCTTGTTTTCGGTGCTGAAGGCGTGCAGGAATATACAGGCAGAAATTATTGTAGTGGATAATAATTCAACCGACGGTAGCCGGGAGCTGCTGGAAGCAAAGTTTCCTTCCGTTTATTTTACCTGGAGCGGTGTTAATATGGGTTTTGCAAAAGCAAATAACCTGGCCCTGCAAAATGCAACAGGCGAGTACATTCTTTTTTTGAACCCGGATACCATTGTGCCGGAAGACTGTTTTGAAAAATGCATCCGTTTTTTCAAGGAACAACCCGGGGCCGGGGCGCTGGGTATAAGAATGATCGATGGCAGCGGCCGGTTCTTGAAAGAAAGCAAAAGGGCCTTTCCCTCACCGCTTACATCGCTGTATAAATTATCCGGACTTGCAAAATTGTTTCCCCATTCCAAAACATTTGCAAGGTATCACCTCGGTCACCTGCCGCAAAACACCACGCATGAAGTGGATGTGCTGGCCGGCGCATTCATGTTTATTCCGCACAGGGTTTTAAAGGAAGTAGGCAGTTTTGATGAAACATTTTTTATGTATGGTGAGGATGTTGACCTGAGTTACCGGATTCAAAAAGCCGGCTACCGGAATTTTTATTTTGCAGACAGCACCATTATTCATTTTAAGGGAGAAAGCACCAAGAAAGGCAGCCTTAACTATGTGCGGCTTTTTTACAGTGCCATGAGTCTTTTTGTAAAAAAACATTACAGCGGCACCAAGGCAGGTGTTTTTAATATTCTTATCCAAACAGGAATTTTTTTAAGGGCCATCCTTGCATTTACCGGTAAACTGTTGCTGAAGATCGGCCTGCCCGTACTGGATGCCGCTATCATTTTCATGAGCTTTTGGGGGATAAAATATTTGTGGAATACCTATATTCGCCAGGATGTGAATTATTCACCCAATATGCTGATCGTTGCATTCCCGGTGTTCACTGTAATTTTTCTCATCGCATCCTATTATGCGGGATTGTATGATAAAGGATATAAGCAATCACAGCTGAACCGTTCGGTGGGGATTGCCTCGCTGGTGCTCCTGAGCGGGTATGCATTGCTGCCGGAAAGCATCCGTTTTTCAAGGGGCATTTTGGTGTTTGGGATTGCCATGGCCTTTGTAATCATGAGTTTGCTGCGGATGCTGTTTATTAAATGGAACCTGATGGCGAACGTGGCCGCAGAAGATGAAAATCCACAAACTATCGTGGTGTCATCAGCAGGAGATTTTTTAACCATACAATCGCTGTTGAAAGATGCGGGCATGCCCGAGCGTGTGCTGGGCCGTATCGACAGGGATTCTGCCGCGGAAGGCAATGCAATGGGTACAGCATCACAACTGCCCCGGATTATCAGGACATACCCTGTTAAAGAAATTATTTTTTGTGAAGACGGTATGAGTTTCAGGGAAATCATTGAACAGCTGCAGCAGCTGCCGCATCATATCCGCAACAAGTTTCACGCCTCGGGCAGCAGCAGCATTGTTGGAAGCGATAATAAAAACACCAGTGGTGATGCAGTTTCAACCAGTAATAAATACACCATTGCAAGCCCGGTGAACAAGCGCAATAAAAACCTTCTGGATGCCCTGGTTGCAATCATCCTGTTGCTGATTTTTCCGCTTCATTTTTTTACGCAAAAAAACCCCCTCCGTTTTTTTCAAAACCTTTTTGGCGTGCTGTTTATGCAAAAAACCTGGGTGGGCTATGCGGCACAGAACAACCTGCCCAAACTGAAAAGGGGGGTGCTAACCTCCACATCCCTTCCTGTGCAACTGAACGATTTGCCTTATGAAAGCCTGCTCCTTTCCGACGAATGGTATGCCACTTCCTATAAACCTTCTACAGACATCAAAAAAATTATCCGCGGTTATAAATATCTCTGCTACTGATTTTTCAGGGATTGCAAAATATCCGACACCAGTTTTTTATAAGTATTTCCAACGGTGTTTTGCGTAAATGCAAATGGAAACACTGCGGCATTTTGAAGTGCTTCAGCCAGTACAAAATTCTCCTGGTTTGCAGTGAAGAACATTTTTTTATTTAAGAGGTATTGGGAAAGATATTCCTGTTCTGTTTGCCCCGGTGTGGCAACCAGGATCGCTTTTTTCTGCAATGCTGCCAGGTCCATCACCGTGGTATAACCGCTGCGGGAAAGGATGATTTCACTTTGCAGGATGGCTTGATTCAATGCAATGCTGTCAAGATGGTTGTGTATTTCAATGTTTTTATTTGAAATAGCCGGAAGAGTTTTTTCTGCCGGCAATCCCCGTATAAAAATCACCGGCTGGGTAAACTGTTCCAGCTGTATGAGCAGGGTTGTTTCAAAAATACTGCGTTGTGGTTCTGGTCCGGAGAGTAAAACGAGCAGCGCATATTTTTTTTCGGCGCTGTAACGGCTGAACCGGGATAAGGCACCCGTATACGTTACTTCGGTACGTGGCATCAATGTTGGGTGAGATAATTCCCCGGCAAGCAGGTTGCCTGCCTGGTTATCGGGCACCCAGCAATGATCAAATTGATTGATGAAACGATAGTGAATTTTTTTTGCCAGCCAGGCTGTTATGCTGTTCCCGGTTTTTATGGCGAGCTGGTGCGTGATATAAATGCAAGTGACATTGCGGTTGAAAAGTCCGGGCCTGTTATCAGAAATTACAAGGTCGAATACGTGTTGCTGTTGGGTTCTTTTAAGCCAGCGATGCTCTTTATAAATAGCCATAAATATCCGCGGAAACTGTAAGAACAGCTTTAATGAAAACCATTTCCCTCTCCGGCTGTATTGTATCCCGTATCCGCTGAGCGGTAAAAAACTGGCTTGGGGCAGTTCTTTTTCAAGCAAAAGTCTCACTGGCCCATCCGCTGCAATAAACACTGTTGCACCATTGTTCAGGAGGCTGTAAATAATTGGAATACAGCGTGTCGCATGCCCAAGGCCCCAGTCGAGTGGTGCAACTAACACTTTCGGACTGTAGCTGTATCCGTCATTTTTTTCAAAAAACATGCGCAGAAGCAATAAATTATAGTGAAAATAGTTTTATTTTAGTAATCTTATACAATGCAAAAGCTATTTAAAATCTCAATACTGGTTGCATTAGTATCGATGCTGGCATTGGCTTCCTGTACTTCTTCCAAAAAAGGACAGTGCGGTTGCCCGGCCAAAAATGGTATGATCGGATACTGAGCAGCAGTGTTAAAACCCAATTTCTATTATGAACAACTCAAACCGGGATTTGCTGGTATTGTTCAACCATGATTTAATGACCCCCAAGGCAATTGAACAGGAAGTAGAAATGCTTCATGAACTTTTGTACGAAGTGGAGTGCCTGAATAATGTTATTGCTGCACATGAAGCGATTGACATTAACCGGTACAGAATCATTGCTGAAACAAAACCGCTCAAAACCATTTTCAGGCAAAAAGAACTGCAGGCTTTTGTTTTCCTGAATTGTAAAAACTGATCAATTAGCTGCCAAGCCTGGTTAAGGATGTTCTCAACTGCTGCAACATTTCATCTATTTCTTCTGTTTTGCAGGTTCCTACACTCAGCCGGTACCAGGTGCTGTTTTTATCAGCACCAAATGCATAAAATGGCACCACTGCAATCTTTGCTTCATTTAAAATATAGGCGGTAACATCTGCCTGCGTTTCCAGCAATTTTCCCTCTGCTGTTTTTTTACCAGTAAGATCGGCCTGGATGGTAAGATAAATCGCGGCCTGTGGCGCAACCGCATCCACGGAAAATCCTTCAGCCTTTAATTGCTGAAAGCCGGTATAAATACGCTGCAGTCTTTCTTCCACGCCGGTTTTAAAAGCTTTAAACCATTTATCGAGACTTTCCTTTTGCAGAAGGAATTTTGCAACGGCATTTTGTTCGGCCATGGGCGCCCATGCGCCTACATGACTGTTGATAGCCTTCATTTTACTGATGAGATTTGCAGGCCCCATACTCCATCCAACACGTACACCGGTTGCGGCAAATGCCTTGCTGATCCCATCAATAAAAACAGTATAGTCCTTCATTTTTGGATGCAGTGAAACGGGGTTGTAATGTACGGTATCACCAAAGGTGAGGGTCCAGTAAATCTGGTCGTACAGCAGGTACAGTTTCTTTTCATTTTCACCACGGCGTTCATTTTCTTCCACCACCATATCGCAGATGGCCTGCAGTTCGGTTTTTGTAAAAGTAGTGCCCGTTGGGTTTAAAGGAGAACAAACTGCAATAAGCGTGGCATCTTTTATATGGGGTTTAATTTCTGCTGCAGTGGGCATGAAATTATTTTCAAGCTTGCATTCTATCAGTACATGCTCCCCTTCATTAAAATGCACATAATGGTTGTTATTCCAGCTGGGAACGGGGTAAATCACTTTGTCGCCTTTATCAACAATGGCCCTGAATGCAGTATAAATAAGCGGTCTGCCGCCTGCAGCAATCAATATCTCATTGCTATTATACTCCAGTCCTTCCCTTTCTTTTATAAAAGCGGCAACCGCATTCCTTAATTCTATAATGCCGTCTGCCGGCGGGTATGTGGTGTAATGCTGGCGGTATGCAAGCACAATTTCATCTTCCAGTTCCTGCGGAATGGGAAATACGGCTGCATCAAAATCCCCGATGGTGTAATTATATATTTTATTACCCTGTTTAATTTTTTCTTTAATCACGGCGCCCAGTGCCACAATTTCAGAACCTATCAGTGTTTCTGCCAGCCGGCTTAATTTTTCTGCTCCCATTGTTTGTTATTAAGGCACAAAAATAATTTTTAAACACTGGTAAAACAAAACCGATTTAAAGGTTGCCATGGAACAGCCAGTGTTCGAAATCCCGGATATTTTCTTTCACCACTTCAATTTTTGCAGGAAAACTGCGCAACCGTACAAACGGTTTGTCGAAGCGTTCTATAAATTTCCTTATAACAAGATGTGACCGGCTTTTGGTAATAAAAAAATCAATCTGATGCAGCTGCAGCAATTCATAACACTTTTGCCATTGTACGGGTACTATAAATTCTTTAATGTGGCTTTCTGTATAGAATATCCTGCTCCGGGGTAATACGGGGTGCTGGCATATGCAAATCAGTTCATCAAGCCTTATTAAAACCTTGGCACCAGTATGATCTTCCAGCCAGGCTTCTTTTGCCCCGGGGGTATTCTTTTTTGCTTTTTCTCCAGCTTCCTTTAAATACAGGGGTAAATTGGATCGGAGATTTTCCCAGAGTGGTTTAACCAGGTATTTGTCCACCCTGTAATTGTTAATGATCTCCTGCGGTATTTCCGGGTTGTCTTTCTGGAAACCGGTGTTGAAAATTATATAGGGAGAATAACCGGCAATATTCTGCACCGCCTGCAGTACTTCATAAGCGCTGCCGCCGTTAAGGCTCCAGTCGAGGAACAGCAGTTGCGGACGGTGCATATTAATTTTCGAAATACTTTCCTTAACCCCGGTGCAGTAACCCAGCGGCTGCCAGTGTTGAAACCGGCTCATTCTGCGGATGATTCCTTCACAAACATCCGGGGCGTTTTCGATTACCAGGTATGTAAATATTTCATCCTTCATATAAAAGGTTTAAGGGTATATGTATACTTACAATGGTCCCGTAAGGTTCACCATTTTGGTTAAACATCCCGTCTTTATAGCTAACTGTAATTTTATCTTTATTGGCCTTGTTAATGATACCTATGATCTCTTCCAGGTTTTTTGTTCCTGTTCCATGTTTGGTGTGATTACTTAATTGTGCAGACTTATTTCTCCCGATGCCATTATCGGTTATATTTACATCAATACCATTATTAACTGATGTGATTTCAATTTTGAGTTCCCAGGGGCCGCTTTCTTTATTGCTGAGTCCATGCAGCAATGCATTTTCCACCGGTATTTGCAAAAGCCCCATGGGAAGTAAGAGCTGGCTCAAATTTTCAATAGTGTTTTCATGCGGCAGGGAGGTTTCAAGTTTCTTCAGGTACATCAGCCGGTGAATGTGTATGATATTTGTTACCAGCATCCACTCATTTTTAAAAGGATGGAGGGTTTTCTGATTTTTTGCATGATTGAAAATAAGATTCACACTTTCCCCCAGCCTGCTTAAAACAGATTCAGTTTCGGGGTTTTCATCCATTTGTGCACCAATGGTATTGAGGGCATTTAAAATAAAGTGAGGGCGAAACTGGCTGCTCAGGGATATAAGCCTTAATTCGGCCATTTTTCTTTCCTGCTCCGACTTAAATGAATTCAGCTCTGCCTCTTTGGTTTTCGCTTTTTCTTCGGCAACCTGTTTCTTTCTTCTTATGTTTTGAACAAGCACCAGCACACCAGAAACCAGCAAGCTGAGCAACAGCCAAAACCACCACCGCTGCCATAGGTATTTTTGAATAGTTACTGGGAAACTGTAACGGGTGATGCTGCCGTCCATTTCAAACATAACCAGTATAAAAGTATAGTCGCCGGCTGCAATACTTTTAACCGAATAAACACTTTCCAGCCCCGGTTCAGGAAGTAAAATTGTATCTCCTTCTTTTACCAGCGCTGCACTGCTGTAGCGGGGCATATTATCCGGACTTACATACTGCACATGGATATCAAAAGAAGTAAATCCGGGATTAAGTGATACAGGTTTATTTGCCTTTAAACCAATTTCAGTATTACCGGCAGTAATAAAAACATTGGTTTTTACGGTAAAAACCGGCAAACGGAGCCAGTTTTTAATATCCCACTGGTACAGCATATCGCTGGTGCTGAACCATACAGTACTGTCTTTTGCAGTGAGCATGGTATTTTGTTCTGTAAAGGAGCTAAATGCAGTTTCGTAGGGATTTAAATAACGCAGTTTAACGGTACTGCTTTTATAAAATTCGTCAAGGTCCAGTAACAGTATTTTATCATAAGCGGCAATAACCAGCCATTTGTTGTAAATGGTGAGCGCCGTAATGAGCTTGGCGGTATTCAGCAGAGGATGATCTATTTGCCTGCAATTTTGTGGTGAAGCATCCCTGCTGTAATCAGAATAATACCATAACCCGTTTTTGCCGCCGATCCAAACGGTACCTTTTGCATCGGTTAGCGATGCAAATCCCCCAAAAGCAGTTTCCTTTTTTTCTTTGAGCCATGTTTTGGCCCTGCCGGTATCAGGATTATACACAGCAATACCACCACGGGAATGACCCAACCAAACCCTTCCAGCAGTATCTTCTGTAATGGTAAGAATATTATTCAGTTTGTTTCCTTTGGCTGAGTCTATTTTATTCCAGGAAGGTTGCAGGGTTTCCAGTTTTTCTGTAGTAGTTTGCCATAACCCCAGGCTATTATTAGTAGTGTAATAAAAATATTTCTTATCACGCGATACATAGGTGTAAAAACCTGTGCTGCTCGTGGGCACCTGCTTTACATTTCCCTTCATATCATATTGTAACAGTCCCCCGGTTCCTTCTCCTATTAAATACATATGATTGTTGAAATAGCTACCCCCATTCATCATCTTGTAGTTGTTTGTATTGATTTCACCTACAATGCCTTTGTCAATTATGGCTATACCCGTTTGATAACTGCCGGCCCAAATCCGCCCCCGGTCGTCTTCTTTAAGGGTAAAAATTGCAGCGGTGTTCGAATGATTAAAAATGCCGGGATATTTTTTTATATAGGGAGTAAGTGCTATCAGCCGGTTACCGGTGTATCCAAAATACAAATGACCGGATAAGTTTTTACTCAGTGCATTTATATCATCAGTACAGATAAAAGGGATGTTTCTGGAAAGATTTAAGTTGCTGTCTACAGTAACCGTATAAAACCTGCTCTCCCCCACTTTATATAATGCCATTACAGGAAAAGCAGAATAAAAATTGTAACTGTTAAATGCACCACTATTTATGTTTTCATATGGTCCTGTTAAAACTCCCTTTTTTACCCAGCCGCCTATTGCCCTGTTTTTACTGTTTACAGCTCCGATAAAATTTTCTTCATCCTTCATACTCCAGATCCAGCTTATGCCCTTATAGGCTCTTTTAAAGTAAAATATATGCCTGCTGGTATCGAACTTATATATCAGTAAGGAGTCGTTATTTGTTTTAATGGCATATCCATCATGATCGTATGTTTCCAGTACCGTACTTGCACCCACCCGAAATAGAATATCCGAAACAGCAGTTTTCCATAGATTGCTGCCATCAAACACCCACGTTTCGGCAGTATTGCCATTAGCTGAAAAAAAATACATTTTACGGGTGCTGATATTTTTTATAAAACCAAAAATATTATCCGGCAGCGGCAGGGTTTTTACCAGCCTTTTATTTTTTATAACAGCCAGGTGTTTCATTCCATATGCCCATACCTCGGAGCTGTCAATAACCTTAAAGTCGTTAATCACACCGGATAATGATTGCAGTGAATCTAATTGTACAGAATAATTATTACCATGTATTTCAACAGACCCGTTGAAGGTGCTGGAATAAACAGTTCCGTCGGGTGCAATGGTTACGGGCACGTACATAAAATTTTTATACCCTTCTTTTTCGCCAAGGGTTATGCTGTTGGCAACACCGGCGGGGAATTTAGTTTGTGCCCATGTACAGGGGGCAACAAAAAGAAAAAGAAAAGCAAAGACGTATTTCACTTTTTAAAAATAGCAAAAAAGGAAGCTGGTAAAATCATGCTGTTTCTGTTTCGTGTGCTGCTTAGCGGGTTTCGTGAATGGTTATATAACAACAACAGCATCTTTAAGCATCTTACATACAAATATTAATCAACCACTCAGTATGAAATATTTTTTTTGCATTCTTTTTATAGCACTTGTTTATAAGGCAAATGCTGCTACCTGGATAGTAAGCAATGTCCCTGGTTTTCCAGCTAATTTTTCCAGCCTGCAGGCTTGTGTGGATGCAGCAGCAAATGGTGATATCATAATTGTTCAAGGAAGCGGTGCCAGCTACGGAGATGTAGAGGTAACCAAGATGCTCACCATCCTGGGACCGGGGTATTTCCTGAATCAAAATCCGCAAACGCAGGCGGTGATGGCGAGCGCTAAATTAAACAGCATTTATTTTAAAAACGGCTCGGGTGGCAGTATCCTGGAGGGAATGAATATAAACGGAAGTGCTCCTTTCGGTTATCCTGCCGGGGCTCCCTGTTTTAGCGGCAGTTCCAGCAGTTATTCGATAAAAATTGACAGCGCTGCAGTTACCTGTATTGCGAATTACTGGGAAGACTGGATCCAGGTTTCTAATTCTACAGGAACCGTTATTAAGGGGTGCTTTGGCAATTCCATTTTTGGATATATCAATATATCGGACCTGCATGTAGAGAACACAATTTTTATTAATGCGTTTTTTAATAATGCGGTGGTAAAAAACTCATTGTTTTACTATGGTATAAATGCCGGCTCTCATTGTGTGGACAACTGCATTTTTATAAATAATATTATCAGTAACTCTCCTGGGTACTTCAGTTTTGGAAACAGCAGCTTCAGTAATAATATTTTTACTTCAGACCCGCTGGGTGTGAATGCAGGTAATAACCTGGTAAACGTAGACCCTAACACTCTATTTATTGGCTTTCCCAACCAGGGAGGAAACAGTTATGACGGAAGGTTTCGGTTAAAAAGCGGCAGCCCTGCAATTGGAAATGGAGAGGGTGGGACCGACATTGGTCCCTTTGGTGGCAATTCACCTTACCAGTTAAGCGGCATCAGCCTGCACCCCAACATCTGGTTTGTAAATATGCCCTCTGTTGGCACCAGTGGGGGAGGCTTGCAGGTGCAGATAAAAGTGAATGCCAATGATTAAACAAAAAGCTTATGAAAAAGAACCTTATTAAATTTGTGTTGACTTTTTTTTTCTTATTTAGAATTTGTTTCTCTCAAAATCAATGCGCAACTTTTTTTCCTTCAGCGTATAAAGATAGGGTTGCAAACTATGTAAATTCATTTTACGAACAGCAAAACCAACTAAGAACTAAAAGGCTTCAAGTAACAAATTCGCAACAAACAGCTGATTTGATTATCATTAAAAGAAGAATTGTAAAATCCCCTGATAATAATAATGAACTAATTTCTACGCAAGATTGGTATTTAGCTCTTGCAAGGCTTAACGCAGCCTTTGCACCAATTTCTATAACATTTGCTTACGACCAACAAATCGATACTGTTTACAACAGCAACTATTATGAATTTGAAAGTATTATTGATGAAGGTCTGTTTAGTGTTAGTAATACACCAAATAATTTATATCATATCAACCTATTTGTCGTAAAATGGGTAAATGGAGGGTCATCTGGAATGAGCTCTTTACCACCTTATATTAACCAGTTGGATATTCAGAATAATCCAGCAGTTCCGGGTAATTCAATACTGGTAAACCCCACAGGAATGAAAGAATATAGTGCAACTTTTGTACACGAGATGGGCCATTTTTTTGGCTTGTACCACACATTTGAGAATGCAGCTGGACAAGAAAAAATTGACGGCTCAAATTCTACTATAGCTGGTGATTTTATGTACGACACCAGGGCAAATAATTATAAAAAAAACAACCCAGCATGTGCAATAGGGAACATATTTCAAGGGTGCAGTTCGTGTTTCCCTGTGGTGAAAGATTGCGATAATCAAGAATACAATCCCAACTATGATAATTACATGTCTTATTTTAAAAACTCCTGTTTAACACTTTTTACACCCTTGCAATACGACTACATGCTAAAAATTAAAGAAGAATTCAGGGGCTACTTGTATAAAAACTTGTGGGTGCAAACAAATATTGACTATAATCCATTTGGCAGTACAAGTTTTTGCTCGCCTCAATCAATTATATATCACGTTGTAAAAAAGAAAAATGTTGAAAGTGTAAACTGGTCTTTTCCAGGAGGCACCCCTTCCTCTTCTAATGCTGAAACGGTTTCAGTAGATTACCCAGGAAATGGTTTGTTTTCATATTCATTACAAGCAACAAATATGTCATTCCCATCATACATTACTCCAATAAAAACTGTTTTGATTGACGACAAAGATTACATAATTAAACCATTACCCATTACAGCAGATTTTGAAAATGGCTTTCCCCCTCTAGTAAATGGCTGGGAGTTTAATGATAAATTCAAGGACTGTAATTTTTTTAGAAGTATTTTTTCTCCTGGAGCTTACGGAACTTCTTCTAAATCTATTTTTATCAGCAGTTTTGACGGTGCTACAATAGTAGTACCACCCACTCCGGCAAATCCCCTTCCATACAATGATATTGATGACTTTTATACGCCATATTTTTCTTTAAAAGAACTAAGCACTTTATCCTTAAAGTTTGACTATGCCTATGCTTCAAAATTTAACCCCGGAGATGTTTTGGTAATTGAATATTCTGATTGTAATGAATGGAAAGAAATATGGCGGAAAGGCGGGCTGGAGCTGCAAACTGCTCCGTTTAATAATCAAACTTTTTTTGTACCATCGAAGTTTCTCAACAATCAATTGATATAAGCGATGCGGCCATTTATGATAAAATTGCCACAATACCCATACCTCTTTCCCTGCGGGGTAAAACGGGAAAATTTTCCGTTGAGAATTTAAGCTCGCAAATAGTAAGTGTCACTAGGTTCGATTTATTAACATCAGCATCACTGCCTACCGGAAGTAATTCCCTGAAAGCAATTTTTAACAGAACAGCACATGAGAATAAACTTAACTGGAATGATTTTTCAACAGACGAGACCGGATACCTGATAGAAAGAAGCTATGCAGAGGAGGGTCCCTGGCAAGCAATAACAACTTTACCAGTCAACGCAAACTTTTACACCGAACTGGCGCCTAACCCTAATACCATTTACTGGTACAGGGTAAAAGCAATCAGCCCCACTTTATCAAACCCATACAGCAATATGGACTCAGATACAAGCTGCGATATTCCCAACCGACCCAATCCGCTCACTGTATCTGTCCCGCCTTCAACAACCCGTACCGTAAGTTTAAGCTGGACGGATAATAACACAAATGAAACCGGGTATTATGTTTTTTACAGTTTTTCACGCTATGGCCCTTATGATACACTGGTAAAACTTATAACACCCACTACGGAATACCTTCATACAAACACGCCGCTGGGCAGCCGTATCTTTTATTACGTAAAAACGGTTGAAGTTAACTATGTGTCACCCCCGTCTGATACCGGGCTGGTGAATTTTGCAACAATTCCTTCAAAGGCACTTAATACCATTGAATGGAAAATTGATAATATCAGCACGCCATGGTCTTCCATAAACGTGAATGGCTTGTATGCTGCTGAACGGGTGTTAAATGTGAATATGCTGGGTTATACTAATGGATTGCACACACTGTATGTTCGTGCTACAGATGATGCCGGCAACCAGAGTAATGTTTTCGCCCGGTCATTCATACGCACAACCGGCGATAACGGGAATAAAAAAATTGTAAAATTTGTCTATTACTTTGACACAGAAAATCCTCCCATAACGAATCCTCCGGCAACGGGTACATTCAGTTATAATGTAAGCAATAGTACAGGTAATGAATTCACCATTCCTGTAGATGTCAGCAGTTTAAATGAAGGGCTTCACACGGTTCGGCTCAGGGCGCTTGACAAACAGGGAAACTGGAGTAATGTATGGAGCGGTACTTTTTTAAAACTCCCGGGAGGCGGAACGAAACAAATAACAAAACTGGAATATTATATTGATGCCGATCCGGGATTGGGCGCAGCCATAGATGTGCCCATTTATGGGAAAACGAAAATTGATACCACCCTGCTTTTGGGACTAATGAGTACCAGCTACGGAGTGCACACATTGTATGTAAGGGCTAAAGATGCACAGGGTCTTTGGAGTAATATTTTCAGCAGGAACTTTGTGTACCTGCAGGGCAGCCCTGGTAAATTGATCACACAAATTGAATATTACTACGATACTGACCCCGGGTTTGGTAACGGACAGCACATTAATTTCCCTGCTCCCCAAATACATACAGACACAACAGTAGTATTAAATCTGACCCAGCTTTCAGATGGTATTCATACTCTTTACGCGAGATCAAAGGATGTGAAAGGTATGTGGAGTAACATTTATAACAGGAGCTTTTTGAAAATGCAGGGAAGCGGCGGAGCAGCAAAAGTGGTGAAAATGGAATACTATATTGATACAGATCCGGGGCTGGGTTTAGCGGCAGATATCGACACAACCGGACATTCAAACGGTGTTTATAATTTAAATATCCAGGTCAATGCAATAGCTGAAGGCCTGCATACTCTTTACATAAGGGCAAAAGACAATAAAGGCCTTTGGAGTATCATCTACAACGGTTCATTTAATAAAGTAAATGATACTGATTGCCCTTGCGCAAAAATTGTATACTCAAGCGGCAATGCTGCAGCTGTCTCTTATCAATGGCAGGTTGATGATGGAAGCGGGTTTCAAAATATAAGCGATTCAGGTGTATATTTCGGTACAAGATTCGACAGCCTTGTGATCAGTAATCCGCCAACTACTTTTGCATTCAATAAATACAGGTGCCAGATCATAACGGCTGGAGGATCAAATACGTACAGTGATACTTTTGTGTTAAGGTATCATATGCGATGGACTGGTGCAGCTGATTCGGCATGGGATAACAGCAGTAACTGGGGTTGTTATACCCTGCCCGACGATAAAACAGATATTACTATACCGGGGGCTAAACCTCATTACCCTGTTCTTAGCTCAGATAAAGCAGTAAACAGTATACAGTTAAACCCCAGCAGCAGTATACATATAAATGCCGGCATAAAACTGGATATTAAAAGTCGCCGGCAGTAAATATTAGTAAAAGAATTTTATGCAACTAAAAGTATCCGTAACTGAAGGTGTGTATATGCTGAACCCGGCCGATATTATCTGCCTGGAAGCCAGCAGTAATTATACAAGACTGTATTTAACCGGCAGCCGTAATATTTTTTCTGCCAAAACACTCAAGCAGTATGAAACAATGCTGCCGGTGAATAATTTTTACAGGGTACATAGCTCTTATCTTATTAACACCCAACACATTTGTCATATAAGCCGGGCCGGGGTAATAGGCCTTTCGCAAAATATATGTGTGCATATTTCAAAAAGAAGAAAGAGCAGAATAAAGTCGTTACTAAAACAAAAAGGCTTTTCAGCCAGCCACCCGCCAAAAGTTCTTTAGCAACCATTTATTGCGTGCATATACTGGTTTCTTCTCATTAATTATATTTGGGTAATTTATCTGCCAAATATGAAAAAGATTCTTACAACAGCAATTGTCCTCCTTGGCTTTAGCGGCACCGGTATATATGCACAATCTAAAATTGCAGTCGTGAGCACAGACGATGTGTTTACCGCCATGCCCGATGTTGCAAGGGCAGACTCACAGATCGCAGCATTTCAGCAGGCGCTGGCCGATATGTACCAGCAGGAGCAAAATCAACTGAATGAAGCCTATGCCTTATTTGTAAAAGATTCTTCAAAGATGACACCGGCGGTGAAGGAAGCTAAAAGACGGGATATCCAGGAAAGAATCAGCAGCCTGGAAAAAAAAGAACAGCAGCTGAATAAAGACCTGGAAGCGGAAAAAGAGCACCAGCTGAAACCCATACGGGATAAAATGCTTAAAGCGATCCAGGATGTGGCGAAGGAAAACGGGTTTACCCATGTGGCCTATAAAGAACAAATGATTGTTTTTCCTGTTTCAGATGATATCACGGATAAGGTGAAGAAAAAACTGGGGATTATTAAATAGCAGCATACTGTTGCGTACAGCTGAAACAAAAAAACCGGCATTGCCGGTTTTTTTGTTTCATATAAATCAGTGTTGCCCTTTATCTTTTGCCTTTTGAAAATCGAGCACGTTTCCATTGATGCAATAACGTAAACCGGTAGGCGGCGGCCCGTCTTCAAATACATGTCCTAAATGACTCTTGCACCTGCCGCACATTACTTCGGTTCTTTGCATACCATAGCTGTTATCGGCAGCATAAATAATGCTTCCTTTTGTGATCGGTTCAAAAAAGCTGGGCCAGCCGCAACTGCTGTTAAATTTGCCATCACTTTTGAATAGGGGGTTGCCGCAGGCGCCGCAATAATAAGTTCCGGTATCAAAACTGTTCCAGTACTTACCGGTAAAAGCCCTTTCGGTACCCTTTTCCCTGGCGATCTGGTATAGATCCTGCGGCAGGATTTTCCGCCATTCCGCATTGCTCAGGTCTATCTTGCCTGTATCCGTGTTTGAGTAAACAGGATTGTCTTTTTTTGATTCATTCATAACGGTGTCTTTAGTTGTTTTTGCCTGCTGTGCATGGCAGCTGCCCAGTAATATGATGGCCAGCATTTGTAATATTGATGATTTCATATGCGTTAACCCGGAATTTAAATGTTATTAAATGTACGCAGGATTGTTATCGGCGGTTTTCCAGCAAATTCATACAATTGTTAAAGGATAATTAAAATCCGTATGTTATATTTGCTCACTACACGGCATAATAACTACTATGTTCAATTTAATACTATTTGGCCCTCCCGGCAGTGGCAAAGGCACACAAAGCGAAAAACTGATTGCAAAATACGGATTAAAGCATTTAAGCACCGGCGATTTATTGCGCAGTGAAATTGCAAATGAAACTCCGCTTGGACTGGAAGCAAAAAAAATAATGGACAAAGGGCAGCTGGTACCGGATGAAGTGGTGATCGGTATGATCAGTTCGGCACTGGATAACAACCCGGCGGCAAAAGGCTTTTTATTTGATGGTTTTCCCCGAACAGCTGCACAGGCAGAAGCCCTGGATAAACTGCTCGAACTTAAAAAAACCTCAATTGCCGCCATGCTTGCTCTGGAAGTAAGCGAGGAGGAACTGGTTAAACGTTTATTGAAACGCGGGGAAACCAGCGGCCGCAGCGATGATACCAATGAAACAGTGATACGTGCCCGGATTACGGAATACAGGAATAAAACCACGGTTGTGGCTGATTACTATGCACAGTTTGATAAAGTGGTGGCAGTAAAGGGAGAAGGATCTGTAGATGATATCTTCGGGGCACTTTGCAAAGAGATTGATGTGAAAATATAATACTGTTCAGGAAATAATTTGAAGCAACGGCCAGCCGTTGCTTTTTTATTTACAAGGGGTTGCTGTTACGATCAGGGCTTAATATAAACGGCTGTTGTTACCGTAATCATTATAAACCTGAATGATAAGCGGCCAGTTTTTCTGTGTCAAGTAAAAAGATTTGTTTTCCGGCGGTTCTTACTAGTCCCTCTTCTTACAGTTCATTCATTACCCGGAAAAAAGTTTCATAGGTGCTGCCAGTATAAGAGGCAAAATCCTGCCGGCTCAACTGTATTGCAATACTGCCTTCTGGTGTAAGACCAAATTTATTACTCAATGCAAGCAGGGCATTGGCCACCCGGCCTTTTACTGTCATGTGCGCCAGGTTACGCATACGGTTTTCCGACTCTTTTAATTCTGCTGCAAAAAACATCATGAGTTTGAAAAGCAATTCGGGGTTTACTTTGAGGGTACTGATAAAAAAATCAAGTGGCACAAAACAGACTTCAGTTGTTTCAAGTACAGTGGCGGAAACAGGATAAATGGTATCATTGCCCAAACCCCTGTGGCCGACTATATCCCCGTCTTTTGCGATCCTGAGTATGAGTTCTTTTTCAGTACCCCATTTTTTGTGCACTTTTACCAATCCATGTGTAATAAAAAACATTCCTGTAACAGGAGTCCCTTCTTCAAAAAGCAAAGCACCCTTTTTTAGCTGAAAGCTCTTCCTGGCCGCATCGATGGCGGGAAGCCAGTGCTTTTGCGACTGGCGGCACAACATACATCTCTGCAGGTCACACTTCTTTTTACTCTCTTTCATTTAGGTAAATGCAATTTAAATGATATGCTTGCGTGAAGTCATAGTATGCAGCATAGTCTTAATTGTGATGCACCGGGCTGTCCGTATGACCCAGGCTTTTTCCTGGCGCCACCACATCCCGCAGCAGTTGTTTGATCTCTTTTATTTCTGCAAATCCACCATGATCTTTCCTGTCAAAAACTTTTTTGTCATCAGCATAAATACTGTAACGTCCGCTGATTTCACTGGGTTTCAGGGTTACTGCACTTACCTCATCAGCAAAAGTGGTTAAAATTTCCTGTGCCATATAAGCTGCACGCAGCAACCAGTGACATTTGGGACAGTACTCTATCGTGATGGTTGGTTTCATAATACAAGTTAATTTGCAAATCAAATGTAACCCATATTTTAAACCAACCGTATGCTTACAGTAAGTGAACTTTTTATTTACCTCGTAAAATCACTGGGTGGTTCAGTATACAGGCAGCCGAGCTTACCGACACGGCTTTTAAGAGTGACCGCAGGTAGATGAAAATAACCGTTTCCTAGCCAGCGGAAACTGCCCGCCATGGCATTGCTGCAAACGGCATTAACCGTTGATGGTATACAGGTTACCGACAGGCGTAAACCCGGGAACAGTTTCGTTATTCCCGTACTGGTGGTGCGGAATCAAAAGGTAGCAGAACTGGCCGCGTTGCTGTAACATATTCCTGTATCCGTAGCGATAACCAGTAAAGATGCCATTGAGATGCTTTAAGAGACCGGATGATGAACAAGATCTATTCTTCCTTGCCGCTTTTTTCTCCGACAAACCACTGTTCTTTGTTTTTAAAAAGCACATTAAATGTGGTCAGCGAACCATAGCACCGGGTAATATATTGCTGGATGTTTACATTTTCCTCATCGCTTAATTTTTTATTGCTGTTGATGTTTTGCTCCAGCACACGAAGCCTGTCACGCAGCATAACAATTTTGTGAAAGAAATCTTCAATGGGAATTTCTTTTGGTTTTAGCGATTTGTCAGCCGACTGGAGCAGCATTGTACCACCGGTCCATTTATCACCCAGCGGTACCAGCTCACTCACATCACTCCATTGCCTTAATATTTTCAGCAGTGATTTTTCAACAGCACTCACGGTTTCCACTTCGGCAGTAACATTTTCCGCAATGATCTCTTCAAGCTTTTCATCTGTTTTGTCTATTTCTTTTATTCCATGGTGGATAAAGGAAATAATATACACGGCATATTTCACACCCACAATAACACCGGGACCATATTGTGTGTGCTGCAGCCTGGTGCCCACACCAAGGTTAAGCTGGTTGTCTTCCATTCTGTAAAAATTTGTGCGTAAAGTTAAAGGTGGCGGCAGAAAATCATTGCTTCACAGCACCTTTTTTAAGCAGGTCTATTTTGTATTTATAATAGCAGTTCAAAATATACTGGTTAAAGGCAAGTTCACCGGCATTGCTGGTAAACTCGTAGGTGGGGCGGTAACGCATCATAAAAACCGAAAGCTGCTCCCCTTCGAGCTGGGTGATTCTTTTGATGAGTGTTTTATTAAAACGGTAGTTTACGTATTTTTCCTGTTCCTGCTCTTCCATTCTCAGCTGAAACTTTTTCATCATTTTGTTATGACGGAATCGGAACATGCCGATCAGCTGGTCCACATCGGCACCCACCAGCCCTGATGAAGCGTCGATCGATGATTCCAGTGAAGGCTTTTGGTAGTTGAAAATTTTAGCGTAGGTCTCCCTGTTTTCGATTGAATCTTCCCGGTAACTTTTGGAATGCACGATCACTTCTTTCATCACTTTAAACTTTCCTTTATAGGGCACTTGAAGGGCGATATCAAAAAAACGGGGGTCGCTTACATTGTGTACCGGGAACTTGATGGTTGATTTGCCGTTGTAGATAAATGCCAGCGAATCCCTCTCTCCCACCTGGATGGTGTATTTGCCCAAGGAATCGGTAATGGCAAACTGCCCGGCATTGTTCACCACTTTTACGCCCGGCACAAAATTGATACGGGAGGAATCAAGCACGGTTCCGCTGATGGTATTTTGTGCCACCAGCCACTGAACGCATAAGCAGCCCGCCACGATGAGTAAAAAAGAACGCAACACGATAATTTAACGGCGTAATATTACGTCAACAAATTAAAACAGCTTTGATAATTATCCGTTTTAACGCTGATTTTGCTTTTGCAGCAGTTGTTCTATAACTGCGGGAAAGTGCGCATGCTCCAGCTGGTGTATTTTTTGGGCGAGCGTTTCAGGTGTATCGGTTGCAGTTACTTCGCAGGTGGCCTGCATGATGATCTGGCCATGATCGTATTGTTCATCCACATAGTGTATGGTAATACCGCTTTTGGTTTCCTTATTACCGATCACGGCTTCATGCACAAAGTGGCCATACATTCCCTTTCCACCATAGGCAGGCAGTAATGCCGGGTGGATGTTTACGATCTTCTGCGGGAACGCAGCCACCAGCATCGACGGCACTTTCCATAAAAAGCCGGCCAGCACAATGAAGTCAATATTGTGCTGCTTCAGTTCGGGCAAATAAGCATCCTGCTTAAAAAACCTGTCTCTTTCCAGGAGTAATACGGGGATATGATGACGGGCGGCAATCTGGAGAACGCCTGCACCGGGTTTGTTGCAAACGATCAATGCAACTTTTACTGCAGGGTTGCCGGCAAAACGGTTGATGATCTGTTGTGCATTGCTGCCGGCCCCACTGGCAAAAATGGCAATATGCTGCAGCTTGGTGCTGTTCTGTTTAGTAAACCGCCCGAATATCTTCCTGATATAACGTTTAAAAAATCCAAACTGACCCAAGGGAATACTAACAAGCAATACGGCCAGCGGCCAGAGCAGCGTAATTAAAAGTATATAAACAATCACCCATATGGCGCCTTTTTCCAAACCGGTGAAGGCAAGCATCTTCCTTCCTGTATAACCACAAAGGCTGCCGCCGGCAGCGAAAGTTATAATAATCAAGAGCAAATTAAGGCTGTTAACACCCCAGCGTTGCTTAAGCTTTTCAAACATTTGGCAAAAGTGCTGCAAAAAATTGTGAAAGCCCTGTTATGCACAGAAAAACTTAGCGTCTTAAATATTGTTTACAGATATATGACAATGACTGTAGAAAAACCATCACAATTGGCTGAAACCCACGCCAGACGGGCAAAAAAAAATTTTAACAATGTTGATATATTCTCGGCGTGGTAATGTATTTTTGCGGCTAAATCAGGAAATTTTTCCACATTAGCCCCGAATAACTGTATGAGCTGCTACCGAAATTTCTTTAGGAGAATTGTATCTGCCCTTTTCTTTATTGCATTGCTTTCTGTTTCTACCGGTGCTTTGGCACAGGATGGACAGGCTTTGTTTAAAGCAAACTGTGCCAGCTGTCATAAACCAGACAAGGACTTTACGGGTCCGGCATTAAAAGGTGCAAGGGACAGGGAACCAAGTAAGGACTGGGTTTACAAATGGGTGGCCAATACCACCACCATGGTGGAAAGCGATCCATATGCCAAGGCTTTAAAGGCTAAGTATGGTGCGGTGATGAATGCGTTTCCGCAGCTGAAAAAAGAAGAAATTGATGCGATTCTTGACTGGGCTGATAAATATACACCCGGCGGTGATGCACCCAAAGGCGGTGCTTCTGCACAACCAGCCAGCGACAGCTCACTCATATTCGGAATCCTGACCCTGGTTTTGGCACTCGTAGCCTTCATTCTGTTACAGGTTAACAGCAATCTCCGCAAATTATCTGACGAAAAAGACGGTATCCGCCGTTCAGAGCCTGTGCCTTTCTACAAAAACAAGGCATATATCATGGCCGCTATCCTGGTTTTATTTGCGGTAGGCGGTTATTACACAATTAATGGTGCCATCGGACTGGGCCGCCAGCAAGGTTATCAGCCGGTTCAGCCTATTTATTATTCGCATAAAGTACATGCCGGTACCAACCAGATCAGCTGCTTATACTGCCATGGCGGTGCACAGGATGGCAAACACGCCAATATTCCTTCGGTAAACGTTTGTATGAACTGCCATAAAGGAATCAGCAAATACGAAGGCGCAGATAAACTGGTACGTGAAGATGGTGTTGCCGTTGACGGTACTGCTGAGATCAAAAAATTATACGAATACGCAGGATGGAATCCTGATACCAAACAATACAACCCCGATAATAATGGCGATGGCATCCCCGATGGCGCAACATCCATTGAATGGGTGAAAATACATAGTCTCCCCGACCACGTTTATTTCAACCACAGCCAGCACGTGAAAGTGGGTAAACAACAGTGCCAGACCTGTCATGGCAATATCCAGGAAATGGATGAGGTTTACCAGTTCAGTACGCTCAGCATGGGCTGGTGCGTAAACTGTCACCGCGAAACCAAGGTTGACTTCAGCAAAGACGGTGGTAATAAATACTATAATACCATTTACCAGAAATTCTATAATCAAATGGCTGACTCAGTGCTGGACAGGGACGGAAATAAAGTGGCTAACCCACACAAACTGGACAGCGTTACGGTTGAGAAAATCGGCGGCACCGAGTGCCAGAGATGTCACTATTAATATAAACTGATAATTATATAAATGATGGTGGACGTTGTGGTGCAGCAATCTTCCATCTTCACTTTAGCAAATTTGCACATAAGCACATTATGAAAAAATACTGGCAAAGCTTTGGAGAATTGAATCAGACTGAGAATTTTAAACAGTCGGCTCAAAACGAATTTAAAGAAGAGTTGCTGCCACTGGCAGACCTGGATGACAAGGGTATTTTGGATGCAAAAGCGCCCCGCAGGGATTTTTTGAAATACCTGGGTTTTAGTACAGCTGCCGCAGCCGTTGCTGCCAGTTGCGAAATGCCGGTACGCAAATCAGTACCATACCTGCAGCGCCCTGATGATGTGATTCCGGGTGTGGCCAACTATTATGCTTCAACTTATGTAAACAGCGGCGATGTGATTTCTGTGGTGGTAAAGCAACGTGATGGCCGCCCGATCAAAATAGAAGGTAACGAAGCTTCGTCCATTACAAAAGGTGGTACCAGTGCCCAGGCACAGGCCAGCGTGCTGGATTTGTACGATAACACCCGTCTTCGTTATCCCCTGCAAAAAGATGGTAAGGATTTTAAAGAAGTTACCAGCTTTGACGCATTTGATAAAATGGTGGGTGCAGCGATTGCCGGTAAAACAGTGGTATTGCTCACCGGCACTATCAGTTCTCCTTCCACACTGCAGCTCATCAACGAGTTCCTGGCAAAATATCCCAACAGCCGCCATGTGCAGTACGATGCAGTAAGTTACAGCGGTATGTTACTGGCCAATGAAGCCACTTACGGTAAAAAAGCCATTCCTTCTTATCACTTCGATAACGCAAAAGTAATTGTAAGTCTTGGTGCCGATTTCCTCGGTACCTGGCTGAGCCCTGTTGAATTTGCAAAGCAATATTCAGTAAACAGGAAAATAAAAGGAGAAAAACCAGAGCTGAGCCGTCATTTCCACTTCGAAAGCATGCTGAGCCTTACCGGCAGTAATGCTGATGACCGCTACCTGCACAAACCTTCTGAGACCGGCGCTGTTGCCTTGGCTTTATTGAATGCCATTAACGGTACTGCGCCCGCTTTAAAAGATGCCAAACTGAATGAAGGCATTAAAAAAGCAGCTGAATCATTAAAAGCAGCAGGTGGAAATGCCCTGGTAGTAAGTGGCAGCAATGATGTAAATGTGCAGATCATTGTAAATGCGATCAACGAAGCCGCTGGTGCAGTTGGTAAAACGATCAACTGGGCTGTAACTTCCAATTACCGCAAAGGCATTGATGCAGACATGAATGCCCTGGTAAATGACATGAACAACGGCGCCGTTGGTGCAGTGCTGGTATATGGTGTTAACCCTGCTTACTCCTACAGCGATAAAAAGAAATTTGCAGATGGTTTAAATAAAGTGGTGGGTGTTTCCTTTAACGGCACCATGGATGAAACCACCGAATACTGTAAATACGTAATACCTGCTCACCACTGGCTCGAAAGCTGGGGAGATGCTGAACCCAAATCGGGCTACCTGAGTTTTATCCAGCCTACTATCAACCCGCTGTTTAAAACACGTGCTTTCCAGACTTCTTTATTGAAATGGAGCAGCAGCACAGTGGCAGATTATGAAACTTACTTCAAAACATACTGGACCGAGAAATTAGGCGGTGCAGATAATTACAATAAAGCTTTACAGGAAGGCGTGTTTGAACCTGCTGCTCCTGCAGTTGCCGGTGCAACTTTCAGCAATGCAAGGCTGGCAGATGCAAGTACAAAAGCAGCCGCTGTTGCCGGTGGTGCCACCGAAGTGGTATTGTATCAAAAAGTATCAGTTGGTAACGGCAGCCAGGCCAATAACCCATGGTTGCAGGAATTGCCTGACCCGGTAAGTAAAGTAACATGGGACAACTATGTAATGATGGGTACAGAGATGTACAAGGAATTATATGGTAAGGATGTGGTGGAGGACAAGGGCGCTTCTGATGCATATGAAGTACATCCTGAAAAGCCGGTTGTAAAAGTAACTGTTGGAAAAAATTCACTTGAACTGCCTGTATTACTGATACCGGGTGTTCAGAAAAATACCATTGCTGTTGCAGTAGGTTATGGCCGCGAAAGCAGCAACCCTGAAAAAACAGCTGAACTGATCGGCCGTTCTGCTTCAGGGGCCGGTAAAAATGCCTATGCACTGGTAGGTTTTGATGGTACCACCAATACTTACAGCGCTGCGGTTACAGTTGAAAAAACAGATAAAACTTACCCGCTTGCACAAACCCAGGTTCATGGATCAAGCGAAAGCCGCCCGGTGATTTATGAAACCACGCTGGCCAGCTTTGCTGCAAACCCTGAAGCGGTTTTAGAAGAAATAACAGAAGAACGATTAAATACAACTGCCAACGGCAGCGAGGATTTCAGGAAAGATGCAACGATTTACCCCGATAACATGGATGAAAAGCCAGGTATCAAATGGGGGATGAGCATTGACCTGAATACCTGTACCGGTTGTTCTGCCTGCGTGGTGGCCTGTACTGCCGAAAACAACGTAAGTGTGGTGGGTAAAATACAGGTACAGCGTGCACATGAAATGCACTGGCTGCGTATCGACCGTTATTTCACCGGCGATTTACACAATCCTGATGTGGTGTTCCAGCCCATGATGTGCCAGCACTGCGATAACGCTCCCTGCGAAAACGTTTGCCCGGTAGCTGCCACCAACCACAGCAGTGAAGGTTTGAACCAGATGACTTATAACCGTTGTATCGGTACAAGGTATTGTGCCAACAACTGTCCGTATAAAGTGCGCCGCTTTAACTGGCTGGATTATACAGGAGCCGACAGCTTCCCGGATAACCAGCAGCCATTACTGGGCGAATACCTGAATGAATCTGTTATGCAGATGAATGAAGACCTCACCCGGATGGTGCTGAACCCTGATGTTACTGTACGTTCACGCGGTGTGATCGAAAAATGCTCTTTCTGCGTACAACGCCTGCAGGAAAATAAACTCAATGCGAAAAAAGCACAGGATCCTTCCCTGGTGCGTAATGTAAAAACGGCCTGTATGCAGGCTTGTCCGACAAACGCCATCAGCTTTGGTAATGTGAATGATAAGGAAAGCGATGTTTACAAAATACGCAACGTGGAACAGAAGCACCGCAGCTTCTATGTAATGGAGCAGCTGCACGTATTGCCCAATGTAAGCTACCTGGCAAAAGTGAGAAATACCGACAGGAAGCTGGGAGGCGAAGAAGGGCATAAGGCTGAAGGTGAAGGAAAGCAAGAAGTAAAAGCACACGCATAATAAGTAACACTTAAAATCAAAACCAAAAAGGGGGAAGCACAGGAATTTATTTTTTTGACTTTTCACTTTTGACTTTACGAGATATGTCATTATTAAAGTACGAATCGCAATTAAGGGAACCACTGGTTGATGGCGACAAAAACTATCACCAGGTAACAGAAGATATTGTACGCCCGATTGAGGCCAAACCAAGCCGTCTCTGGTATATTGGTTTTTATATCAGCGTTGGCTTGCTGCTCTTTGGTGTTTACAGTGTTTACCGTGAGGTTACCTATGGTATTGGTCAATGGAACCTTAACAAAACCATCGGATGGGGCTGGGATATCACCAACTTCGTATGGTGGGTGGGTATTGGTCACGCCGGAACGCTGATCTCGGCCATCCTCCTGCTGTTCCGCCAGGGATGGAGAACAGGTGTGAACCGTGCTGCTGAAGCGATGACCATCTTTGCGGTAATGTGCGCCGGCCAGTTCCCGATCTGGCACATGGGCCGTGTGTGGATGGCCTTCTTTGTACTGCCTTATCCAAATACCCGTGGTCCTTTGTGGGTGAACTTTAACTCACCACTGTTATGGGACGTGTTTGCGATCTCTACTTATTTCACAGTATCACTGCTGTTCTGGTATTCTGGTCTGATTCCCGATCTGGCAACAGTAAGGGACAGGGCTAAAACCAAACTCCGCAAATTATTATATGGTGTGGCATCTTTCGGCTGGACCGGAAGCACCAAACACTGGCAGCGCCACGAATCATTATCGCTTGTACTTGCAGGCTTGAGCACACCGCTGGTATTATCTGTGCACACGATCGTATCATTCGACTTTGCCACTTCAGTTGTACCCGGCTGGCATACCACCATCTTCCCACCCTACTTTGTGGCTGGTGCGATCTTCTCCGGATTTGCCATGGTGCAAACCCTGATGATCGTTGTTCGTAAAGTATTCAATATGCAGGATTATATCACCCTGGGCCATATCGAGGCCATGAATAAGGTGATTGTACTTACCGGCAGTATTGTAGGTTGCGCATACCTCACCGAACTTTTCATTGCTTGGTATGGTCAAAACCCCTACGAATTACATGCCTTTTTCGAAAACAGGGGTAACCTGTTCAGTCCTTATGGATGGAGCTATTACCTGATGATGTTCTGTAACGTGGTTTCCCCGCAATTGTTCTGGAGCCGCAAGCTTCGCAGGAATATTACCGTAACATTCTTCATGAGTATCATCGTAAACATTGGTATGTGGTTCGAACGTTTTGTGATCATTGTTACATCCACTTACCGCGATTTTCTGCCATCCAGCTGGAGTACTTACTACAGCCCCACTATCTGGGAAATCGGTTTCTATCTCGGTACTTTCGGTTTATTCTTTACCTGCTTCTTCCTGTTTGCAAAATACTTCCCGGTTATT
Organism: Ferruginibacter sp.; assembly: GCA_046329655.1. Lineage (GTDB taxonomy): Bacteria > Bacteroidota > Bacteroidia > Chitinophagales > Chitinophagaceae > Ferruginibacter. The sequence goes on along the minus strand of JAXLUD010000002.1, from coordinate 303,238 downwards.
GCCATTGCAGAGATCAAGCACGTGCTGAAAACAACCGGTGAAAACTATAAGGCAAAAATGACCGAGCAGGAAAAACAGGACGCTGAGAAATTTTATATTGAAGAAGTGGCGCATGCGCATTAATAATCAAACACAAAATTCTAAATACTAAATAAATGGCCGGAGGAATTAAAAAATTTGTTGTAGCCTGCTTTGATGATGAGAAGACATTGTTTCCCGCTGTGAAAAATGTTCGCAAGCAGGGTTATAAAATTCATGATGTATACACACCCTTCCCGGTGCATGGTCTTGATCATGCCATGGGGCTGAGGGAAACCAGCCTTCATACAGCCGGTTTCATATACGCCATTACAGGTACCACCACCGCACTTACATTTATGAGCTGGGTATTTACCAAAGACTGGCCCCTGAATATTGGTGGTAAACCACACTTTGCATTACCAGCCTGGATCCCCATCACATTCGAACTTACCGTGTTGTTTTCTGCAGTAGGCATGGTGCTCACTTTTTGCTACCTGTGTAACCTGGCACCCTTTGTTAAGAAGCATCATTTCCATCCAAGGGCCACCGATGACCTGTTTGTAATGGCAATTGAATGCACTGATAAAACAAATGATGCGGAAGTGGAAGGTTTTCTGAAGAGCGCAGGTGCCGTGGAAACTAAAATTGAAAGCGCAGAAACAGGCTGGTGGATTGGCCGCTACGACAGGGAACAAAAATTATACAAAGAGGAAAAAGGCTATTAATAATTGATAATCGTTTAACCGATCACTGATTGATGAAAAAGACAGTAATAATATCAGCACTTATTCTTGCAGCAGCAGTAGCTGTGGTAAGCTGCGACAGCAAGCGTGAGCCAGGTAAAATTTATATGCCCGATATGGCATACAGCAGGGCATATGAAACCTATGCATTGCGTGACAGTACCATTTTTACGACAGACCCTTCTCAGGCCGGACATAAAATATTCTACAACAGCCTGCCCGTAAAAGGAACTGTAAGAATGGGAGAACTGCCTGAGTACACTGTGCCCAACGACAGCACCGGCCTCATTACCCTGAGTGCCCAGGTTAAAAACCCACTGCCTGCACTGAATACAACAGACAGCCTGGAAGCTGCCCGTCTTTTCAATATCAACTGTGCCATTTGCCATGGCGCCAAGGCAGAAGCCAACGGACCAGTGGCGGCAAAAATCGGTGGTGTTAAAAGTATCATCAGTGCGTTAAACGGCACACCCACCACACCCGGTTTCAGTGATGGCAGGATCTTTCATGTAATGACCTATGGCCAGGTGAATATGGGTAGCTACGCATCGCAGCTGACCCGTAAGCAACGCTGGATGATTGTACACTATTTACGTTCATTGCAGCCCCAAACGGCAGCGGCAGCACCGGCAGCGGCTACAACTCCAGCAGTGGTAAAGGCCGACAGTGCAACAGCAAAAAAATAAAAACTATTAACGCAAAATAAAGTTTAGATGAATCACCAATTTGAATTACCGGGCGGTTATAAAAAGTGGACGTATGGCCTGATCATAGCCGGTGCAGCAGCGTTGCTTTACGGATTTATTTTCCTGCATCCTTTTGATGCCCCTGCACACCATGCAGCAGGAGCGGAAGGACATGCAGCAGATGTCAGCAGCACACGCTTTTGGGCCGTATTGTTACAAAACAGTGTGTTCTGGCTGCTGGTGGTAAATGCCAGTATGTTCTTTCTTTGCGTTACTACAATGGCAATGGGCGGATGGCAGGTGGCATTGCGCCGTGTGCCTGAAGCAATTTCAAGCGTGGTTCCGATCCTGGGCCTGATTCATTTTGCTGTATTGCTGGCACTGGTATTCGGACACAGAACAGATATCTATCACTGGCTTGATAAGGATGCGGTGGCTGCAGATCATATCCTGAATGGAAAAAAAGGATTCTTAAATCCAACTTTCTTCCTGCTTTGGTCCGGTATTACCATCTTTCTCTGGTGGCTGCTGGGTAAAAAGATGAGAAGCCTCAGCCTGCAGAGCGATGAGAACGGACATATGGATTATGAAGCTGGTAAAAAATGGATATGGACCAATACGGTATATGCTTCACTGTTTTGCGTGGTATTTACTTTAACAGTGGCTTCCACGATTCCCTGGTTATGGTTAATGAGCATTGATGCACACTGGTACAGCACCATGTACAGCTGGTATACTTTTGCAAGTACGTTCGTATCCGGCATGTCATTAATAGCCATCTTTATTGTTTACCTGAAAAACAAGGGACAGCTGGAATATGTAACAGAAGAACACATCCACGATATCGGTAAATTCATGTTTGCATTCTCTGTATTCTGGACTTACCTGTGGTTCTCCCAGTATATGCTGATATGGTACAGTAATCAGCCTGAAGAAACCAAATATTTTGTGGAACGTATTGGTACCGCAAGAAAATCAGGTCCGTACCATGTAATATTCTTTGCCAACCTGATACTGAACTTTATTTGCCCGCTGCTGATACTGATGAAGCGTGGCGCAAAAAGAAACTGGACCCTGCTGACCGTAATGGCCTGCCTGATCATATTTGGCCACTGGATCGATTTGTTCCAGATGGTAATGCCCGGCACTGTACACGGCAACTGGCACCTGTCTTTATTTGAATTTGGTGTGCCTTGCCTCTTTATAGGTTTGATTATGTGGGGTGCCGGCAGGTATTTAAGCAGTCATTCATTGCTGGCGAAAAATCATCCTTTCCTGAAAGAAAGTATGATCCATCATACATAAAACAGGAACAGAAGCGGCAGCGGTTTCCGGACAAAACCGCTGCATTGGGAGTGGATAAGCGTAGAAACTAGAATACATTACTGAAAATAACTTTGAATCATGAAGGAGTTTTTATTGGTTGCTTTGGGCGCATTGGTGTTTGTTGTCATTTTCCAGATAGCAAAAGCCAGTGAATACGTAAGTGTTTTGAAAGGGGAAGAAAAAACCCGCAGGCAGAATAATAAGATCAATGCGTTCTTATTACTCGGTTTCCTGGTATTTGGGCTGATTGGTGTATGGTATTGTAACGAACTGTACCTGCCCAAAACACTTATCCCGCAGGGCTCTGCATCTGTGGAAGGCGAAAGCTATGACCTGATGTTTGCCATCACCACCGCTGTAACCGGCCTGGTGTTCTTCATTACACAAATTGCATTGTTCTGGTTTGCTTATAAATACCAGGAAAGCGATAACCGCAAAGCTTTTTATTTTGCACACAGCACCAAGCTTGAACTGATCTGGACCACCATTCCTGCCATTACACTTTGCGTACTGGTGGCTTTTGGTTTACGCTCATGGTTTAAAGTGACCGGCGATGCGCCTAAAGATGCGCTGGTGGTGGAAGTAACCGGTCACCAGTTTGGATGGGAATTCAGGTACCCGGGTCCGGATAAAGTATTAGGACAGAAAAACTTCAAACTTACCAAAGGGGCCAACAGCCTGGGGGTTGATTTCAACGACCCTGCGAGCCTGGATGATATTCATGTTTCTGCCACCATGCATATTCCTGTTGGCCGCCCCGTTAAAATGGTGATCAATGCACAGGATGTGATACATGATGTGGGCCTGCCTCATTTCCGTTTAAAAATGGATGCGGTGCCGGGTATACCCACCACCCAATGGTTTACTCCAAAATATACAACTGCTGAAATGAAAGAAAGGACCAAAAATCCTGATTTTACTTATGAAATTGCCTGCGACCAGATGTGCGGCAAGGGTCACTTCTCCATGCGGGGTGTGATTATTGTTGAAACCGAAGCCGAATACAAAGCATGGCTTGCACAGCAAAAACCAGAGTACTTTACAGTTTACCCTGAAAAAGCGCCTAAAGCAGATACAGCTGTTAAAGCCACCACCGCAGTGGCAGCAGTAATGGAGAAAAAATAATTTTAAAAAGACTGAAAAAACTATAACACGATTATGAGCAGCGCAGCCACATTACATGATGTTCACGCCCACGCAGGTCACGATGCACACCACGAACATCACCACCACGAAACGTTTATAACCAAGTACGTTTTCAGCCAGGATCATAAAATGATTGCCAAACAGTTTTTGGTAACCGGTATTATCTGGGCTTTTATTGGTGGTTTGTTTTCAGTAATATTCCGTTTTCAGTTAGGATATCCTGATACCACCTTCCCGTTCCTGGAAGATTTCCTGGGTCACTGGGCAAAAGGTGGTAAGCTGCAGCCTGAATTTTATTATGCGCTGGTTACCATGCACGGTACCATCCTCGTGTTCTTTGTATTAACAGCCGGTTTGAGCGGAACCTTCGCCAACTTCCTTATTCCTTTACAGATTGGTGCAAGGGATATGGCTTCTCCCATGCTGAACATGCTCAGCTACTGGTTCTTCTTCCTGGCATCTGTTGTAATGTTCTCTTCTTTATTTGTGCAAACAGGCCCTGCAAGCGGCGGCTGGACGATCTATCCCCCGTTAAGCGCCCTCGGCGAAGCTTCTGAAGGAAGCAAGATCGGTATGGATCTCTGGCTCGTGGGTATGGCACTGTTTATTGTAAGTTCATTACTGGGTGGCCTTAACTATATCAGCACCATCCTTAACCTCCGTACAAAAGGTATGAGCATGACCAGGCTGCCCCTTACTGTTTGGGCACTGTTCTTCACGGCCGTACTCGGTGTGTTAAGTTTCCCTGTATTATTATCCGGTGCGATCCTGCTATTGTTCGACCGTAACCTGGGTACCAGTTTCTACCTGAGTGATATCGTAATTGGCGGTAAAATTTTACCCAATGAGGGTGGTAGCGCTATCCTGTTCCAGCACCTGTTCTGGTTCCTGGGCCACCCTGAAGTATATATCATCCTGTTGCCTGCCATGGGTATGGCTTCAGAAATCATTGCAGTTAACAGCCGCAAACCCATCTTTGGCTATATGGCGATGGTGGGATCATTATTCGCCATTGCGATCCTGGCCTTCCTGGTTTGGGCACACCATATGTTTGTAACCGGTCTTAATCCTTTCCTGGGTTCTGTATTCGTATTGCTTACATTATTAATTGCGGTGCCGTCGGCCATCAAGGTGTTTAACTGGCTTACCACATTGTGGAGGGGTAATATCCGCTTTACACCGGGAATGCTCTTTGCAGTGGGTTTTGTAAGCCTGTTCATCAGTGGTGGTTTAACCGGTATCTTCCTGGGTAACTCAGCACTGGATCTGCACCTGCATGACACTTATTTTGTAATTGCCCACTTCCACATTGTAATGGGTGTGGCCAGTATGTTTGGAATGTTTGCCGGTGTTTACCATTGGTTTCCCAAAATGTTTGGCCGCTACCTGAACAATACAATGGCTTATATCCATTTCTGGGTTACGCTGATCGGTGCTTACCTGATCTTCTGGCCCATGCACTACGAAGGCCTGGCCGGTATGCCACGCCGTTATTACGACTATTCAAGCTGGGAATCATTCAAGCAGTTTGCCACACTGAACGAATTCATCAGTTTTGTTGCGGGTGTGGTATTCCTGGTACAGCTGGTATTTATATTCAACTTCTTCTACAGTATGTACAAAGGAAGAAAGGTGACCACGCAAAACCCATGGGGTGCCAACACGCTGGAATGGACAACACCGATCAACCCCGGACATGGCAACTGGCCTGGTGAAATTCCGGAAGTACACCGTGGTGCATATGATTATGCAAAAGACGGTAAAGAATTTATCCCTCAAACAACTCCGGTTGGTGCAGACGAATCGCATCATTAATCCGGAAGGGAAGAACAATGAATTGTGCTGTAACGAGATTTTAAAAAAAGATTTTTGAAAACTGCTGAACAAGATATGACCCCTGCAGGCGCTGCAACAACAGGGCTGGCAGCTAAAGTGAAGGATTATTTCCAGTTAATAAAATTCACTTTGAGTTTTATGGTGGTGTTCAGCACGGTGGTAAGTTTTTTAATTGCTCCCAGTGAAAAAAATTTTTCAAGGGAGAAATATATATCAGTTCTTTTACTTTTTGCAGGAGGGATGCTTATAACAGGCGCGGCCAATGCGATTAACCAGGTGCTCGAAAAAAATTCAGATGCCCTGATGAAGCGAACGGCAAAACGCCCTGTTGCCAGTGGCAGAATGAGCGAAAATGAGGCAGTGACCTTTGCTGTTATTGCAGGCCTGGGTGGTACGGCATTGATGTGGTATTGCTTTAATTTCCAGGCAGCGGTCATCAGCCTGTTCAGCCTTTTTTTATACGGGTTTATTTATACCCCGCTGAAAAAGGTAAACTCGATCTCTGTGCTGGTAGGTGGTATTCCGGGTGCGTTACCCTGCCTGATTGGATGGGTGGCGGCATTTGGCGCAAATGATATTGAATGGGCCGGCGGCTGGATTTTATTTGGCATCCAGTTTTTATGGCAGTTCCCGCATTTCTGGGCCATTGCCTGGCTGGCGCATAAAGATTATACAACAGCAGGATTTAAACTGCTGCCAGGGGATAAAGGTCCGGAACGGTTCACCGCTGTACAAAGTATTATGTACAGTGCATTGATGATACCGGTTGGCGTGCTGCCTTATTTTTATAATATCTGCGGCGCCACGAGTATGTGGATTGTACTGGGATGTAATTTGTGGATGGTGTACGCCAGCGTGATGCTGTTGTTGCGGATGAATGCAAAAAGCGCCCGGACAGTGATGTTCAGTTCTTATTTTTACCTGATGATCGTTTTGCTGAGCCTGTATGCAGACAGGGTGATACACTGAGCTGCGGAGCAGGAGGATACAAATATTTATAACAAAATTATTACCCCGGGGGGTAAAGAGGCATGAGTACCGTGGTGGAACAAAGGAAGAAAATTCATCCACATAAATTTACCTTGTGGATTGGCATTGCAGGTATGCTGATGATGTTTGCCGGTTTTACCAGCGCATATATCATCAAACGCAACCAGGCAAAATGGGTAAGTTTTGAATTACCGGTGGTTTTTTGGATCAGTACTGCTGCCATAGTTTTAAGCAGTATTACCATTTTTCTTGCCGGCCGCTCTTTTAAAGAAAGGCAAATGCAGCAATACCGCAGCTTTATGACGGCCACACTGATTTTAGGTGTGCTCTTCATCATCCTGCAGGTGATAGGCTTTAAGCAATTGTGGAATGCGGGTATTACACTCACGGGCAATGTGGCTTACTCATTCCTGTATGTAATTGTGCTGGCACATGCGCTGCACGTTGCGGGAGGTGTGGTTGCCCTGCTGGTAATGTATATTAAAGCGTTCCGCACCAAAGTGAGGAGCTATAACAGTGTGCCGGTGGAAGTGTTAAGCACGTACTGGCATTTTGTAGATGCATTGTGGGTTTACCTGCTGATTTTTTTAATAATGATCCGATAGAAACATATAACAGAACCTAGTTTTTTAAAATTTAGAATTTACAGAGACTTATGTCAACAACTGCAATACCAACAAACACCAAATGGTGGAACGGCGGCAGAAGCCCGTTTAACATCAGTTACGGAAAAGTAATGATGTGGTACTTCTTAATGAGTGATGCTTTCACCTTTGGCGCATTTCTGATCAGCTACGGCACCATCCGTTTCAGCGTGAACCATTGGGCCGATCCCAACCAGGTATTTGACAGTGCGCCTTTTATTCATGGCGGTGCACCACTGTTCTTTGTAAGTATCATGACATTCATCCTCATCATCAGTTCTGTAACCATGGTGATGGCCGTACATAAAGGCCACCATATGGACAAGAAAGGAGTTGAAAAATACATGCTCTGGACCATCCTAGGCGGTCTTGCATTTTTGAGCTGCCAGGCATGGGAATGGACGCACTTACTCACTGGTGAGCACTATGTGCTGGCTAAATCCGGTGCGCTGGAAGCATGGAATACTTCTGTGATCCACAATCCGTGGGGCAGCCACCTGGAAGGTGCCGCTTTAACAGAAGCATTGTCTAAAACATCTCCGCGTGTATTGCAGGAAATGATTCTTTCTCACGATCATGCTGCTACAGCGGCTTCATTGAAAGGTCTTTCAGTTGCAGAACTTACTGCTAAGGCAAATGAACTGGTTGCTGCAGGCCACCTGCATGTAAACAATCCCGGCCCGATTGCTTTTGGCGGTTATTTCTTCGGGATTACAGGCTTCCACGGTTTCCACGTATTCAGTGGTGTGGTGATCAATGTGATTATGTATATCAAAACAAAACTGGGACATTTTGACGAACGCGGCCATTACGAAATGATTGAAAAAGCCGGCTTGTACTGGCACTTTGTAGACCTGGTTTGGGTATTCGTGTTCCTTTGCTTCTACCTGATCTAACAGTAAAAAAATTCAGACAAAAACTTTTTAAACGAGTATATGAGCGAACATCATTCAACATTAGCATCCCCGGAAATTACCTATGCAGCGCCCCACAAAGACGATGCAGTAAAGCGGTTTATGAAAGTTACCTGGGTGCTTTCTATTATCACAGTTATTGAACTGGTACTGGGCTTTGGTTTGGCAAAACACTGGTATGGTGATCCCGAAACCAGCCACGGCACTATTTTGTTTGTAAAAGGCGCAATCTGCATTTTATCCCTTGCAAAAGCATATTATATCGTTTCTGTTTTCATGCACCTGGGAGATGAGATCAGGAATTTTATTATGACGATCGTTGTGCCTCTTTGCTTATTCATCTGGTTTATCCTTGCCTTTTTGTGGGATGGTAACAGCTGGAGAAATTTAAGGAATACCAATGCAGGCAGCCGCACCGCACCAACAGAACAGGTACATAAACCTGCTGCTGCTGAAAAAGGCGCCAAAGATTAATTTAGTTTCTGCAATGATATTTTACAAACGCTCCAACATTACGGAGCGTTTTTTGTTTTATGTATCAGCCCTGCTGCCGTACCTTTACAGCCATTTTCAACAGAACAGTAACACATGAATCAAAAAGCCATACTTGCTTTGATGCTGGCGATACTGCTGCCCATGACGGGTTACCTGCTGGTAAAGCATTACAGCAAGGAAGCCGTGGTAATGCCGCGTAAATTTTATATACCCGACAGCGTGGTGGTGCGTGAGCAAAACGGAAAAATGATCACCGATACGGTCTGGCACAGTGTGAAGAATATACAATTCATCAACCAGCTGGGAAATAAAGTGGACCTCGACAGCCTTCATGGCCGCATTATCGTAATGGACTTCTTTTTCACACGATGTCCTTCTATCTGCCCGGGTCTTGCACGGAGCATGAAAAGACTGCAGGAATCTTTTACAAAAAACGACAGCATTGTACAATTCATATCCGTGAGCATCGACCCGGAACATGATTCTGTTCACCAGCTGCGCAGGTTTGCAGATAACTACAGTGTGAACCATGATACCTGGTGGATGGTAACCGGTAATAAAAAGGAGATCTATGATTTTGCTTTGAACGAGATTCGTGCAAATGTGGCCGATCCTGGTGTGGATACAGCATTTATCCATACAGAGAATTTCTTCCTGCTCGATACCAATCGCATTGTACGTGGATATTATAATGGTTTTGATACAGCCGCCATGGCAAAACTGGCGAGGGATATTCCTTTACTCATGCTGGAAAAAGATAAAAAATCGCCCTCTGTTTTAAGGAGCTTTATTCCCATACTGCCCATTATCTTTATTGCCATCGGTATTGTATTTATCGTAGTCTTAATTTTAAACAACCGAAGAAAAAATCAAGCATAAGAAATGTTACAGCCTTCCCTTAAAAAAAATGATGCCAAAGCAAAATTGCTTATCTGGTCCGTATCCATCATTGTGTTTGCCGCTGTTGTGCTGCTCAGCCGCATCAAAATAAATGTAGATCTTGGCTTTGACCTCCACCTTTTTGCACGCATCAATGCAGGTATCAATTCAGCTGTTGCCATCTTGCTGCTGGCAGGACTTTTTACAGCCAAACAACGTAAATACCAGCTGCATAAAAAAATAATGCTGTTTGCAATTTTGCTTTCTGTACTGTTTTTGGTTTCATATATCTGTCACCACCTGTTTGCCGGCGAAACAAAATTTGGTGATACTAATGGTGATGGTGTGCTGGCTGCAGATGAAGCTGCAGCTTCACTGCGTATCATTTACTATTTTATACTCTTTACACATATTCCTTTAGCAGGTATCATCCTTCCTTTTATTTTATTCACCGCCTACCGTGCACTTACAGGTGAATATGAACAGCACAAACGTCTAACCCGTATTACGTGGCCGGTTTGGTTTTATGTGGCGCTTACCGGTGTGCTGGTATACATATTAATAAGCCCCTACTATCAGTAAGGGCTTATTGTTAGGCAAAGCCAAACATTATGTTATGAACCGGCGGATTATTTGATTTTATCACAACCTATTTCTCTCTTGCCGCCATAACTGTTAAATTTAACAGCGCTACTGTAATTGCCTCCGCCGGTATAATCCTGTTTAAAAGAAAATTCCTGGTAATAGCATTTGCCATCATTGCTTTTTGTGGTGCACACAGCACCAAGGTAACGGTATAAAATTGCGCCGGTAAGTTCATTTTTTACAGTTACCCAGGCGGCAGAAGTAATAATGGTCTTCAGGAATTTATCATTCCAGCCAAGCCCGTTTGCAGCAGCCAGCATTTGCTGTTCCAGGGCCGGGTTACTCATACCTGCTTTGGGTAAGGTGCGGCTGGCCATTAGCTGGTTGTGCAGTTTTGTTGATAATGATTTTAATGCACTTGTACCATTTCCCAAATCAAGTGAAAGTGAACTTTTGATATTCCCTTGTATATTGGTAGGGAAGTCGAATTCACAACTAACATTATGACTGATATCCCCGGCATTTGCAAGTTCATCCATCAGATAAGAGTAGGTCCAGTTTTCCTTTGCCAGGTAAGATGCATAATTTTTAGTGAACCACTCTTCATCCGGTAAGAGAGCAAATTGCAGGTATGACTTATCCTGAACCGTTAACGGAATAATAAGGTATGACAGGTCACCCCCCCAAACAGCGGTACCATTATCAACTTTGATAATTACCCGGATTATTTCGTTACCACTGAGCAATTGCTTTACAGGGTTACCTAAATAGATTGTACCGAAAATATTTTCACCGCTGTTGAAAGCTGTTTTTATGTTAGCAGTCATTTCCTTTTCTTTTCCAATTACAAGTGGTTTATTGCTCCAAACAATTTTCCCAACATTTTGCTTGTGAAAATCACTCGTGTAATACTTCGAAGCTTCGCTGTCTGCATTACCCAGCAGCTTGTTTACTTCTTCCAGCTTTTGCCTGAATGCGGTATTGCCAGGCGACATGCGTAACACTGCTTCACACTCATACCTGGCCTCTTCCAGCATTTTCATTTTGTTTTGCGGGTTCGCTTCGTTACGGCTTTTCACCATCACTTCAGTAACATTCCATTTAAGACGGTCTGTTCGTTTTAAATAATTTTCATAGTCAGCCAGTACTTCGTCTATTAAAACAGGGTAACTGTTAGGGCCTGCATCAGTCACCGCTTTCCTTTTCTCCAGGTATTCGGGCAAGTTAAGGGCCTCCACACGTTCTAAATATGCCTTACCTGTAATACCGGGTTCAATAATGCTGCCTTTGGAGTAAACCCCTACCATTTTCATCCACACATTTTTAAAATAACTTTTTTCCTCTTCAGCTTTACTGGTGGCATCCGACTTGGACTTTGCATCTTTATTGGCATTGTCACGATAGCCGGCTACTTCTTTTTCCAATGCGGTCACATCGTAAGAAGGGTCGTTTTCCTTTACCTGTTTCAGCATCCGTTCGGCATTGTTTAAAGCACTGGGTGAAGCATCGCCGGAACGAAGTTTTTCTAACTGCCTCCAAAATGCTTTCAGCTGCACTTTTGCGGGTCCGTTATAAGTATCATCTGCAGGTGCTTTTGCGGCTGGTGCCGCGTCATTGCCGGTTTTTGCAGCAGGTGTTTGTTTGTTTTCGCCCGGGGACTGCTTGTCATCCGTATTTTTGCCGGCAGCCGGCTTTCCGCTGGTTTTTACATCCAGCTCTTTTGAATTGCCGTTACTTTTAACACGAACATTGATCTGGGCGTTCGCAGATAAACACAGGCATAGCAGCAGGGTAATCAATGAATGAAGTCGCATATAGATTGCATTTGTTTTTGTATTTAATGATTTTAATTTACCACCCACACATCATTCTTTTCGGCACCGGCAGCATCGTACCCGCCCGTGATGTATATCTTATTGTTGAAAATGGTGGCCTGGTGCCCACCCCTTGTTCCAAATGCGGCACTGGTTTGTTTGGTCCAGTCTTTGCCATTGTTGCTGTACCATATTTCATCAGTGGTAACAAAACCCGTTAGGCCGCCAATAACATACAGGCGGTTATTAAACGATACCAGCTGATGTGAGAACATATTGGAGAATTTCGGGGCAGAGGTGATTTCTTCACTCCATGCACGCCCGTCGCTGCTGCTCCACACATCGTTCTTAAAACCGGCCGAACTATATCCACCCGTTATATAAATTTTTCCATTGAATATTGCGGCCTGGTGGCCCGCCCTTATACTGAAAGCGGTGGTTAAACTTTCCTGTGTCCAGTTAATACCATCTGTGCTGCTCCATACATCGTTCTTGGTACCGCCAATACCATCGCCGCCAATTATCCATATTTTGTTGTTAAACACAATTACTGCATGCTGCGAGCGTATACTGAATGCGGCGTTTGCGGTAACCTGTGTCCAGTTTACACCATCCGCAGAGTTCCAAATATCATTCAATGCGGCCCCGCTGCTCAGGCCGCCGATTACCCATATTTTATTATTGAATACAACAGCCTGGTGCCCGCTCCGCGGACTGAAGATGGGCCCGGAAATGCTGGCTTTTGTCCATGAACTGCCATCTGTTGCCGACCATATTTCATTTGAATAAGTAGCAGTATTTTTTCGTCCGGCAATAATCCAGAGCTTTCCATTGAAGGCAATTGCCTGGTGTTCGAAAAGAGCCGGGAAAGAAGTTCCGGTAACGGTTACTTTGGAAAAAATGATTTCGGGAGAAGCTGCCGGCGCATCTGTTTTTTTACAGGAAGTAAAAATAATGACCGGTAAGGATAATGTTGTTAACAGGATCTTTAGTTTTTTCATATTCAGATTTTTAGGGTGAGGAAATAAATTCTATTAAACGGATGTAAACCTAACCATGAACATTGTAAACATTTTGCCCGTTTTATAAATGACCTGACATGATTCACAAACGGTACAAATCACTTATGCAACCAATGCCATCACTTGTGAAACGGATTTTAAGACTGAATGATCGGCCATTAGCTTAGAGGTAAAATTTCTCATGCGGATAGAAACTGTCAGTCAGTGCATATACCGCCTTCTGGATGACTATGGTAATCATGCCGGAGACCTGCAATATGCTGATGCCGGTTTTAATGCGGCAGTGATTCGTTCCGGCCTGATTTGCCAGCTTAAAAAAACGGGTACCGGCATGTGGTCCCTTGGACAGGTTACCGGTGCTGAAAAAGAGAAGGCAATAACGGTCATCAAGGTGGAAGCAGGCGGCATGATGAGCATCCGGAAGCTCTACAAGCGAAAGAAATATTTTTTTAAAAAATCAGCTAACTGGAAGCTTCGCTTTTCACTTGGTAACTCAGCGAATGATGAACTGATGGCCCTTATTCCTTCGGTAAACTGGAAAAAACAGGCGCATGAATACAAGCTGCAGCTGAACGATGAATTTGAAAAAGAGTGCGATGCATTGCTTATCTTACAGGCAGTACACTGTGCTAACTGCAGCCTGAGTATGATGATGGATGGAAGGGTGCCGGCGCTGGTAAATATATAACAGCCATTTCGGAATATATGACTTGTTCTATCACCATAAAGAAAACCGGCTGGGTGCTGAAGCTGCTTGGACCCGTTGTTTTTTTAACACTGTTCAACAGCAAAACAATTGCGCAAACTGCCTGTGATTGTAAAACATTCCAGGAAGCTGCTGAAAAACGAATCAGTAATCCAGCTTTTAATCTCAAAGAAGCTATTGCATTAGTAAAGGAAAACAACAGCCCGGGATGCCAGCCCGGGTATTATGAGTTGCTGGCCGAAGGATTTATTGGTAACAGCCAGTTTGATTCTGCAGAGATATACCTGCAACAGGCATATTCCTACTATATAAAAAATAACTGTCAGCCTGTTTCCATGTTAAACTATTACAGGCAGCAGGCAGCATTGCTGCATAAAAAAGGGGATTTTACAGCTTCGGTTGAAGTCTGTTTTAAAATTCTTGACCTTGTTGAAACCCCGGGAAACAAATACGAAAAGGCAAACACGCTGCTGTTAATATCCGACGGTTTTAACCGTATCAGGGAGTCTGCAAAGGGAATAGAATACGCCAGGCAGGCATTGCCGGTTATCAATGAGCTGGATGTTCCGCTGGCAAAGGCAAACCTGCTTCATGATGTTGCCGTAAAATTTTTATGGCGCTATCAGGATACAAAAAACAACAGCCTTCTGGACTCTGCCGAATTGTTTGCAAACCAGGCTGCCGTAATATCCCGCAGTAATCATTTCAGCCGCCTGCTTGCAAAAATTTTCAATAAAATGAATGGCTTTGCACATGAAAGAAAAAATTACAGGGCCGCACTCGGGTATATTGACAGCAGCCTGAAAATTTTTAATGCACTCGGGGATACCGCACTTATTGCCACAAGCTATGGAGACAAAGCGGATGTATTTATGGAGATGAAAGATTATACACAGGCAAGAAAACTGGCAGATACCTGCCTGGCGCTCCATCAAAAGGTAAAAAGCCCTGAAACAATCGCCAATGCCTATGCCCTGATTTATGAAATCAGTAACCGGTCTGCAAATTATAAAGATGCCGTTTGGGCAATGAACAGTTATATTGAAATTACAGACAGCCTCTCCAATGCAGAAAAATCAAAACAAATTAACGAGCTCGAACAGAAATACAATAAGGCGAAAAATGAAAAAACAATTAAAGAACTGGCGCAGGAAAAAAGAATATACCTGCTGCTGGCATTGGCCGGGCTGCTGGCAGTTTTTGCGGTCTCCTTCTTTTTACGGCAGCAAAAACTAAAGCATAAAAAAGATATTTTAGAAACGGAACAGCGCCTGAACCGGGCAAGAATGAACCCTCATTTCTTTTTCAATGCACTCACTGCCCTGCAAAAATTTGCCTTAAAGGAAAACAACGGACAAATGATGGCCAGCAATCTTTCCAAATTCAGCAATATCATGCGGGAAACACTGGAGAGCACCTATAAGGAGTATGTAACCATTGAACAGGAGATGGAGTTTTTAAACGAATACCTGGAAGTACAGAAAATCCGTTTTCCGCAAACATTCAGTTATGAAATAACCGCTGCCAAAGAACTGGAGATTGATGAACTGCAGATACCGGCTATGATCATTCAGCCATTTGTTGAAAACAGTATAGAGCACGGGTTTGCCGGGGTCGATTATCCCGGAAGGGTGTCGGTGCAGTTTACACCGGCAGGAAACGACCTCCTCGTTGTGATTGCTGATAATGGCAAGGGGCTGCATTCTGCAGTAAAGGAAAACAATGAACATATCAGCCGGGCCAGCCAGATCATCAAAGACCGGATTTACCTGCTCAATATCAAATTAAAAACCAAGGCGGGGTTCAGCATTGATAACAATCCTTCAGGCCAGGGTGTGGTGGTGAAAATAAATTTACCTTTATTATATAAAAATAAAACAGGCAGCTAAATTGAAAATCCTGGTAATTGATAATGAACCTCAGGTTCGGCAAACAGTGAAAGAATTGCTGGAATTATGGAGCCGGGGTGAACATGTGATCGAAGAAGCAGATGGTGTAAAAACCGGTGTGGCGAAAATTGAAGCACTGCATCCTGATATTTTATTGCTTGATGTTGAAATGGATGATGGAACCGGTTTCGACCTGTTGCGCCAGCTGACCAGCCCGTCTTTTCAACTTATATTTACCACTGCGCATAACCAGTACGCCATCCAGGCCTTTAAATTCAGTGCGATAGATTACCTGTTAAAGCCAATTGATCCGGCGGAACTGAATACCGCCCTGCAAAAGGCGGCAGACAACATCAGCAGCAATGCATTACAAAGCCAGCTGACGGTTTTAATGCAGCAACTGGGCGGTAAACCAGATGCAGTAAAACAGATTGTGCTGAAAGACATTGACAAAACTTATTTCATTAAAATCGATGACATTTTATATTGCGAGGCAGAGGGATCTTATACAAAATTTTATATCAGCAACAGCGAACCTGTTTTTGTTTCCCGTAACCTGCGCAGTTATGAAGAATTGCTGGCACCATCAGGTTTTATCCGAACCCATCATTCATGTCTTGTGAATCCTGCCAAGATAAAAATATACGACCGCAAAACGGATTGCGGCACCCTGGTGCTGGAAGGCGGCCACACCATACCGGTATCACAGCGAAAAAAAGATTTTGTGATACAGTTTCTTGAAAACAGGTAAGCGTATGATACGCCTGTAAAGGCGGGTATATCAATTATCAAAGCATTTCTTTCTTTTATCAATCCTTTATTTTTTCATTGATTGAATTTGGTTGTTTTACATTTTTAATCTTAAAACCAATTATCAATGAAAAAGAACCCCCTCCTTATGCTGGCAGGCATCGTTATGCTTGTATGCAGCAGCTGTAAAAAATCTGACAGTACACCGGCCCCTGTGCCCGACACTGTTCCCGTTATCAGCAGTATCAGTCCGGCAAGCGGACCCAAAAACACCGTGGTAACTATAACCGGAACAGATTTTGGCACCAACCTGGCCACACTCAAAGTTTATTTTAATAATGTACAGGCAACAGTACAATCTGCCACAAACACCGAAATCAGGGCTGTTGTTCCTGCATCTGCCGGAACCGGAGCAGTAAAGGTTGAAAAAAAGCCCGGAGTCCAGGCGAGCGGACCCATATTTACATATCTTATTCCTGGTGAAACAACCACTTTTGCTGGAAGCTCTCCCGGGTATCTTGACGGAACAGGGGCCAATGCCTTATTTTCTTTTCCTTATGGTTTAATAAATGATGCTGGTGGAAACATTTATGTAGCCGACCGCAGCAATAACCGCATTCGTAAAATAACTCCTGCGGGAGTGGTTAGTACCATTGCCGGTAACAGTAACACGGGCAATGCTAACGGGGTAGGTACTGCCGCTGAGTTTAATTATCCGCTTGGACTTTGTGCAGATTTTGCGCAATCCACTTTATACATTGCTGACTTTGGAAATCACAGGATACGCAAGGTTATTATTGACTAAACAATTAAAAAAGCACTATGACCAAACAAGATATCTGGCCCAAAGAAGGGAAACTGAAAAAGGGTTTAATAATACTCGCAATCGTAATTGTTGCTTCATTGCTGATTACGCTGCTGGAAGAAAA
Organism: Ferruginibacter sp.; assembly: GCA_046329655.1. Classification (GTDB taxonomy): domain Bacteria; phylum Bacteroidota; class Bacteroidia; order Chitinophagales; family Chitinophagaceae; genus Ferruginibacter. Next base: position 285,863 of record JAXLUD010000002.1, on the reverse strand, counting down.
AACCGGCTTCAAAAGTATGAGGCGCATCCCTTTTGTGATTGCAGCAGTGTGTGTTGGTATATGGTTTTATAAACCGCAGCCGGGAGGGAAAAAAGCAAGTAACTGATCAATCATGAACAAAATCTTTGGCACTCTTGGCATTGCAATATTGATCGCAGCCGCTGCAGTCACTTTTTCGCACGCATGGCCATCGGAAGTAATCAATCAATGGCAGTCGGTAATGATGGGAGACAAAACATATTTCCCGGCACTTACCATATGTATAATAGCGCTGCCACCATTGCTGCTGCTGCTGCTCATTAAAAAAGCCCTGCAAACCTTTGGCAAAAAGTGAAGTTAGATATGGACAGGGGCCGGCATGGCCGGCCCTTTTTACTTTGTAAAAATACTGTTGGCTGCTTCGCTTGTTATCTCCCAGCTCCCCTCCGCTATCTCGGCTTCCAGCTCCTGGTAATCCCAACCGCAGTAGCCAATAAATATTTTGATATCCGCACCGGTAATTAAAAACTCATTAATGCCTGCAGCTGCCTGTTTAAAATTTCCTCCCAACAAAATACCATCGCAGATTTTTTCACCGCCTTCAATAATATCTGGCCGCCGGTGAATAAAAAACAGGTGTTCCTTTTCAACCGGTCCACCGGCATATAAATCAAAGTATGGCAAGTAACTGAACTCCTGCAGTGCATTCAACGGCCTTTCAAAAATTTTATTGACAACAAAACCAATCGCCCCCTTTTCATTGCTTTCAGCAATAAAGACAGTTACATTTTCAAATACAGAGCCATCCAGTGCCCGGGTGCTTTTTATCACGCTGCCTGCTTCAATATTCATGGAATAAAGTTACTGTTATAAAAAGGAAGTCAAGTTTCAAAAACTTGACTTCCTTAAAAATCCGCCTGTAAAAACAGGTGGGGTAAACTAAAACGCACAAGAAACAAAATCAGTTTCCGCCAGCACCCACACGCTGCTGTTCTTCTTCAGTTGCAGAGGCCTTGCGCCGTTGCTGTCCCTGCTGTTTGCCAAAACGGTATGTAAAGTTTATACCGTACTGGCGGTTATCCCAGCGGTTGCGGATGGAAATATCGATATTGCCATACTGTGTAAGCCCGCGGTAGTACTGCCAGTTAAAGGGGTCACGGGCACTGAGACGCAGGCTGGCTTTTCCTTTGAGTAAATTATTTTTAGCCACACCAAAATTGATTTGCCCCATGGGGTAATTCAACGAAAGCTGCTGTACATTTTTATAATTGTACCAGCCGCTCAGTTCAGCCATCCAGCCTTTGCCAATGGTAAAACTGTTGTTTACATTAAAGCTGAAGGAAGTATAGGCCAGGTCCAGATCCACTACGGTTGACTTGTTGTTCTGCATGGAAATGTAAGTACCCTGGTAATGGTTGCGGTACAGGTTACCATACAGGTTACTGTTCCACCAGCTGGTGATTTTTACGGGTGTGCTGAGTGCAATACCGGTATTGGTAAAGCGGGCTATATTATCTATGGTTAAAAAGCTCACAATCTCATTACTGCTTCCCCTGGTTTGCTTGATGATCTGAGAGATCACATCGGTGGTTATAGTATGGTTCAGCGTGGTGCTGAGCTTATTGTTGTAAGTATGTTTCAGCTCATAATTATAAGAGAACTGCGGTGTTAAATAAGGATTACCCTGCCTGTAGCTGAGCGAATCCAAAAAGAAAGTGAACGGATTTAAATCCTGGTAATTGGGGCGTTGCAGCCTGCGGCTTGCTGAAACAGTAAAATTGTTTTTCGCATCCGCATTATAACTTACAAATACAGACGGGAAGAAGCTTACATAATTTCTTTTTACGGTTGAATTATTCGAAACCTGGAACCCTTTTGTATTGGTGTTTTCCATTCGCAGCCCGGTTTGTACATTCCATTTTTTGTATTCCTTGCTTGCATTTACGTAGGCAGCATTGATGTTTTCATCATAGATAAAATGATTGTTACGGCTGTCGGGCACCCAGTTGCTGTTTGTTTTACGCATATAATCCACGAGGTTGTCAGACTTTACATAACTCGATTTGATACCTGCTTCAAACTTAATACCGCCTTTCAGGTTTTTTACAAAATCAGATTTCAATGAATAGATACTGATGGAAGAAGGCAGGTGACCCCGCAGGTACATCGAATCGGCCACCTGGTTGCTGTTGCCATCAAAAAAGCCTGTACGCAGTAACTGGTCAGATACGTTTTCATAACGGGCATAATCAATATCCGCCGTTAGCTCGGTACCTGCCGTATCAAAGAGGTGTTTATAGTTAAAATTGGTGCTGAAGTTTTTCCAGCTCAGGTCATTATTGATTTGTGATTCCAGTCTTGAAAACACTTTTCCCTGCAAATCTGCAAAAGTGGTGCTGGTGCTGGGTGTGGGGTGACCGGAAAACAGGAAACCGTTTAATACAATGCCAAATGTATTTTTCTTATTGGGAGTGTAATCCATGCCCAGTTTAACGGTATAATTATTATTGCGGAAACGGAAGCTGGTATTAACCTTATTAACACTGTCAATCTGTTTTCCATTATCATCGTAATACCTGCTGGTGATATCGAGCAGTCCGCGGCCTTCCCTGTTGTTGTATACAATATTGCTGAAAAAGTTTAAAGCGTTTTTCCGGTAATTATAATTGACAGATAAAGTGGGTTTCCATAAAAGCGTCTCTTTCCCGTTATTCCAGAAAAGACTGCTCACATTACCCAGTGATACAGTTCCGTTGGAGCCTTTTATCTTGCTTTTTTTGGTTTTAATATTGATCATACCAGAATTTCCTGCGGCATCATACTTGGAGGATGGGTTGGTCATGATCTCGATCTGTTCGAGCGCAGAGGCGGGCAGGTTGCGCAGCACATTGGCAAGGTCGGCGCCGGAAAGATAGGTGGGTTTTCCATCCATCATAATGATAACACCCTGTTTTCCTTTGAGGCTGATATTTCCATCATTGTCCACGCTCACACCGGGTGATTTTTCCAGCACTTCCAGTGCGGTGGCGCCAGCATTACTCGGCGAGGCTTCTACATTCACCACGGTGCGGTCGGGCTTTTGTTCAATGAATTGTTTTTGCGACACCACGGTTACGCCTTCCAGTGCTTTGGCCTGGGCCTGCATTTCCATCACAACAACTTTTACGGAGGGATTTGTTGCAGTCAGCTCAATCACTTCGCTGGTTTTTTTAGCAAGGCCCGAAGCAGCTGCACTGAGCAGGTACTTCCCTTCAGCAATTTTTTCGAAGCTGTAGTTACCCTCTTTGTCTGTAATGGCTGTTTTTACCAGCGCTTTGGTAGTGGCATTCAATAACTGGATGGTGGCAGATTCTACCGGTTTTTTTTCCGGGCTGATTATCGTACCTGAGATGGTACCGGTCTTTGTTTGTGCATGGGTCACTGCATTCAACAGCAGTGCCGCACAAAGCAGCAGTTTTGCTTTCATGTTCAATAGTTTTTGCTATACTTTAATTAAATGGCTGCTCAAAAATCTACCAATAGCTTCGTACCAAAAACTTAAAAATGGATAAAGGGTAAATTATGTGTATGACAGGGCCAGACTTTATTTTGTAAGCTCACTGGCAATCAGGCTTTCCAGTTTCTGAGTATCACTTGGGCTCGGTGCATTGCTGCTTATGATATGACCAAGTTTATCAATTAAAACAAACTTGGGAATTAGATTAGCCGAATAGGCTGCAGACGCGGTATTATCAGCATCAAACAACTGTATCCATCCGGGTTTATCTTCTTCCAGGGCTTTTTCCCATCTTTTTTTACTGTCGTTTACAGCAATGCTGATAAAAGCGATGCGCTTGTCGGTTTTTAATTTTTCATAGAGTGTTTTCAGTGCGGGGGTTTCTGCCCTGCAGGGGCTGCACCAGCTTGCCCAAAAATCTATGTAGACTAACTTCCCTTTAAAATCTTCTAAGCTATATTTTCTTCCTTTATTGCTGAGTAATGTAAAAGCGGGCGCCGGTCTTCCTTCGGCTAAAACGTATAACTGCTTTGTTTTTTCCGCAATGACTTCAAGAAGTTTTTTTGACAAATACCTGTCACTTAAGGCTGCAATGTATGGTTGACATATTGCTGTTTTGATTTTAAGCTCTTCATCCGTTGTGCAAAACTCAATACCGGCAGTCATTCTTTCAAAAAGGCAATATTCTTTAACAGCGCCAGTGTAAACAGCGTTTATTTTGCTTAAGCGGTATGCAGTATTGTTTTTTACTGAGCTGTCTTTTTTTATGTCGAGGCTGATCAGGTAATTCAGCCAGGTACTGGAGATAAAATCATATTTGTAATACCCGGAAACCAGGTATTCTTTTTTAAACATGTTATTAAATAGATTACTGTCTCTAACCTGCCTGGGAAAATTTACTGCTTCATCATAGCTAAACTTCCATATAAACATGCTGGCATAAGAGGCAAGTAAACCAACCTGCTCAAACAAAGCATCGGCAGCCGCCATTTTTTTGAAATGGAGAAACCATGGATCCTTAATTGGTTTTTTGCTAAAAACGACACCTGCAACCGAGTCTTTCAAAAGCCGGTATCTTTCTGCATAATTTTTCACACCGGCTTTATCCAGGAGGAACCATTTTGTAGTATCATTTCCTGAAAATATGATGGAGTCAAATAAAAATTTATATCTGTTGCTTTCGGCACCGGTACCACATATTTTTTTGCTCTTGTTTATACTTTTAAAATCATTGCCACTGGCTGTTAGGGTGAGATTGTAACCAGGTGCTATGAAGAAATCATTTACCTGTATTTCATTTTTTTGCAGGCTCGCCCGCTGGGGAAATTTTACTTTGTTTGTTTTGAGATAAAAACTGCCTGCTGCATCCAGCATCAAAGAATCAGAGACCACCTGGTTATTCTGATCTTTGAAAAAAAGCCACAGTTTTTTTTCGGGACATCCCTGAAACCGGCCCTTTAATACAAAAGGAGCCTGACTAAAATTTTTCTGTGCCAGAACCGGTATTTGTAAAAAGCAATAAAGAATAAATATCGCAGTTTTAGTCATTTTACTTCAGTTATTGTAACAGCTAATGAGTAACAGGAACAATTTTAAGCTGAAAGTTACATTTATATATTAAAGGCTTAATTCCACGGCCGGATCCCAAAAACGGTTTTTAAAATCCACCACCGTATCATTCTTTACGGTCACACCATCTTTTTTTAATAGTTCTTCCATTAGCGTGGGTGTGTCAAAATGATGTTTGCCGCTGAGGATACCGAGGCGGTTAACCACACGCTGTGCCGGTACTTTGGGCCTGGCTGTGCCGGCGGCATTCATGGCCCAGCCCACCATACGGGCGCTTAATTTGGTGCCGAGATAATTGGCAATGGCACCATAACTCGTAACACGGCCTTTGGGAATTTGCCGTACCACTTCATATACATCCTGGAAAAAGCTGTATTCTTTTACAGTACTGCGTGGTTTTTCTTCCGCCTTCTTTGCGGGGATTTTTTTTCCGGGGGCTTTATTTAACTTCTTTACCATCTGTAATTAAAGATAACAATTTGCCCCGTTGCGGCTCAGGAACATTTTCGTACAGGTACGGACAGTGTTTGCACCCGTTGCCACAGCAAAATCCTTTTTGCAAATGGTATTTTTCAGTGAGCACAATAAAGCCCTGCTCATTATAATAATAGTCTTCACCCTCAACCAGGTTCTTCATTTTTAAGTTCCTCCTGTAATTGGTCATCAATATTTTTAATAACGGCGGGCAGCGTGAATTTCAGGTAGTGTATTTTACTGCTTTGCGCAATATCCAGGCTTTCGTAATAGGTTTTCAGCTTCAGCTCTTCTTTAATATTGCTGTTACTGTATACATCATCCATATCCTCAACAATGGAAAGATCATAAAGTTCAGCCACTTTTTTTGTAAACGCATACAGCCTCGGACTGTCGGTTTTTAAATGGATAAAACCGCCGGGTTTCAGTACCTGCTGGTACAGCCTTAAAAATGCGGGATGTGTTAAGCGTTTTTTAGCTTTTGATGTCCGCAGTTGCGGGTCGGGAAAAGTAATCCATATTTCATCCACTTCACCGGCGGCAAAATATTGGGTGAGCATACCAATTTGTGTGCGTAAAAAACCGGCATTGGCCAGGCCTTCTGCCAGGCATTTTTTAGCGCCGATATAAATGCGGTTGCCCTTTACATCCACACCAATAAAATTTTGCTGCGGGTACATGCGTGCAAGGCCAACTGTATATTCGCCTTTACCACAGGCAAGCTCTAAAGTAACGGGATGATTGTTGTTGAAAAATGTTTTCCAGTTATCCTTCATGTTTTCCGGATACTCCAGAACATTCGCAAATGTTTTGATTGCCGCAAACCGAACCAGTTTTTTTTGTGCCATGGGCGGCAAAGATAAAAAGCGGCCGGTTAAGAACGTTATATTTTAAACTGCAATCCTGCGCCTACGATCGATTTGAGCTGTAATGCCGGGGAATCCTTGTTTTCACCAAAAATGCGGGTGTCATCATCATAAATCACATCAAAGCTCCAGTTAAAGGAAAGCAGCTTGAATACTTTTATGGCCAGCACATTGGTCATATACACATCCACGTTCCATGGATTTTTTTTATAGTTGGAAAAAAGATCAAGCCGTGATTTATAGGAAAGATTTTTTAAAAATTCTTTCTGGTAATTGATGGTGGCAAAAGAACCCAGCTGGTTCACGATATTTTTGCCGGTATCCACGCCATAGGCGGCTTTGGAGGCAAGACTGTCATTGCGCACAATGATCCAGCGGGAGGTAAGCGGCGAAACAAAAAAAGACAATTCTTTAACGGGCTTGCTGTTTATGCCGATACTGGTAAGCACATAACCCGGCGACAGGAAATTGGATGCATAGGTTTTGCTTTTCTCTTTATAGGTATAGCCCGCAAAAAACTGTGTACGGAAATTGGCCAGTGTGGCGAAACTTGTTTTTTTATCGATGGTATAAGTTTGCTTGGATACAAAATCAATACGGTCGTCATTTTTACGTGAGCCCAGCGTGGTGGTGTTTAAAAAACCCATCACAAGATCAAGGGAATTATCCCAGCCAAAATTGTGTTTTTTATAGGTTGCATAAAGATTGAGTGAAGAGTTTACCGTCAATGAAAACTCATCCCCGCCCGCAGCCCAGTTACTCAAACTGCCCTGGCCAAGGTTGATGCGGTAGATGCCGCCTTTTTTCCATAATCTTTTGATGGTATCGGGTGTGGGTGCAGGCACTTTGGGCGATACACTCCCTGATTCCAGCTGCAGCGTGCGGATGATTTTATCCTGTGCTCCTGCTGTATGGGATAAAGCGATAATGAAGAAACTGCACAACAGTGATTTCATGCAAAAGGTTTAAGGCTAAAGTTTTGCAAAGAAACGATGTTTAGAGGGACTGATTGTTTGAAAGATGTTAGAATTATGTAAATAAACCCAATCCTGGCCATGTGCCGGACAGTTATCGATCGCATAAAATTTATTGATCAGCGCTTAGAATTATATGTAATAAAAAAGCCCCCGAATGATCGGAGGCTTTAAAAGAAGCTGTAGGGGGAGGGTTCGAATCCGCCGCGGCGGACAGTTATCGGTCGCATAAAATTTATTGATCAGCGCTTAGAATTATATGTAATAAAAAGCCCCCGATCAATCGGAGGCTTTAAAAGAAGCTGTAGGGGGAGGGTTCGAACCTCCACGAGGCAGTTAGCTGTCGCACAAAATTTATTGAGGAGCAACCCTCAAACCTACTGGTGGTCAACCCCAGTCGGTCCCGCTGCAGCGGGATCGGCTTATGCAACGTTTATCCTGTTATCCTCACCCTCGAGACAAGAGGGCATGTCTGCCAAAAATTTCATCACCCCACAATGATTAAGAACTTGATAGTGCAAATCTAGGCAAATGGCCGTTACTTTAAAAATATTTTATAAAAAATTTGGAAAATATAGAAACAATTCAAATATTTGTGATAAATATTAAATTACCACTAAAACAAAATTATAAAATGGCGGCTAAATTAAATCTTGACAAATTAGACCTGCAGATCATTCATGAAATGATGGAGACAGCGGAAATTTCTTATGCCGATCTGGGTAAGAAATTATTTGTGAGCGGCGGCACCATTCATGTGCGTATCAAAAAACTGCAGGAGTTTGGTATCGTCAAAGGTACAAGATTGAATGTAGATTTAAAACAACTGGGCTACGATATTACCGCATTTGTGGGCATCTACCTTGAAAAAAGTTCCTTATACGACAGTGTGGCCGAGGAGCTGAAAAAGATACCTGAAATTGTACGTCTTAACTATATCACGGGCAACTACAGCATGTTCATAGAAATTGTTTGCAAGGACATTGGCCAGCTGCGTTATGTGCTGCATGATGAACTGCAAAAGATCAAGGGTATTGAACGCACCGAAACGTTTATTTCACTTGAAGAAGGGTTTGTCCGCAATGTGCAGGTGGCGCCGCGTGACTAACGCTTTACATCCACGGCATCCCTGAGCCCGTTGCCCAGTAAATTAAATGCAAGCACCAGCAGCATAATGGCAAAGCCTGGCACCAGTGCCAGCATAGGGTTGTGGGTAATAATGAAATTGTAATTCTCCTTTATCATCAGTCCCCAACTGGGTTGCGGGGGCTGTACGCCAATCCCTAAAAAGCTAAGTCCTGCTTCCACGATAATGGCCGTGGCAAAATTACTGGCTGCGATTACCAGGATGGGTCCGAATATATTGGGCAGGATATGTTTCAGGATGATGCGGCTGTTTTTAAAACCCAATGCCCTTGCTGCCTGTACATATTCCAGTTCCTTTACTGCCATAACCTGCCCCCGCACCAACCGGGCCACACTCACCCACATGGTTAATCCCACCGCTATAAATATTTGCCAGAATCCCTTGCCCATTGCCATGGTGATGGCAAAAACCAGCAGCAATGTGGGGATGCTCCATGTTACGTTTACCAGCCACATCACGGTTTCATCCACCCAGCCTTTGTAATAACCCGCCAGCGCACCCAGGATGATTCCAATGGTTAATGATATAAGTACAGCAATCAGTCCTACTGCGAGGCTCACCCTTGTGCCAATCATTAAACGGCTTAAAATATCACGCCCGAATTTATCGGTACCCAGCCAGTATTTTTTTATGATGATATGCTGCGATGAAAGCAATTGCGGCTGGTTATTGGTGAGCTGGCTGATTGAATAATACTGCACCACGCCGGTATCCTCATCAATAAATTTATTTACCAGCAGCGAATCGTTCGCAATACTGTATTTGGTAATCGGAACATAACGGTAATTTATTTTTTTCCCAAACAGCATTACGGTAAACCAGCTTTCGGCACTGCTGTTTTTAAAATCAGGGACTTTTAAAAACAACTGTGTATAACCGGGTTTTTTTGCCTGGATCTCCACGGTTTGCAAATCAGCGTTTGAAGAATTATCCGGGGCAAGCAGGTAGCCAAACAATGCAACCAATATAGAAATGACGATGATAAACAAACCGGCAACGGCCCCCTTGTTTTTCTTTAGGCGCTTCCATACCTGGCGTGAAAATGAAACATGCTCCTGCATACTGTAAGTTACAAATTGACGGGCTCTAATTGTAAAATATCGTGCGTCCATTCCCTGATCTCGGTACAAAGCAGGTCATATTCAGCCCAGGGTTTATCCAGTGTGGGAATCAGGGTCTTTAGTTTTTCCTGCCAGTTGTTTTTATAGTTTTCAGCAAAACATTTTTGCAGCACATTGAGCATGGCAGTTACAGCGGTTGACGCACCGGGAGAAGCACCCAGCAAAGCAGCCAGTGTACCATCGGCAGCACAAACCAGTTCGGTGCCAAATTCAAGCACACCAGTTTCCTTTTCATCTTTTTTTATTACCTGCACCCGCTGACCGGCAATGGCCAGTTCCCAGTCTTCCATTTTTGCGGCAGGATAATATTCCTTCAATGCGTTCAGCCGGTCTTCAGCAGATTGTGTTACTTGTTGTACCAGGTATTTTGTAAGTGGCAAATTATGCCAGCCCGCCGCCAGCATCGGAAACATATTGGCCCATTCAATACTGGCCGGCAGGTCGAAGTATGAACCCTTCTTTAAAAATTTTGTACTGAAACCGGCGAATGGCCCGAACAGCAATTCCTTTTTTCCATTGATGATACGGGTATCCAGGTGCGGCACACTCATCGGCGGGGCGCCAATGGCGGCCTTACCATATACTTTTACTGCGTGCTGCTGAATGATCTGTTCGTTTTTACAGCGAAGCCATTGCCCGCTGATGGGGAAACCACCATAACCTTCGGCCTCTTCGATATTTGATTTCTCCAGCAAAGGCAAAGAACCACCGCCTGCACCAATAAAAACAAAATCTGCCGGTACTATTATGCTGTCTCCGGTAATTAAATTCTTTACATCGATTTTCCATTTCCCGTCTTCCTGCTTCTCCAAATCCCTTACTTCATGTTCGGGATAAATGGTACAGTCTTTTTGTTTTTCAAGATGTGCAAACAGCGCTTCGGTGAGTGCGCCAAAATTTACATCGGTACCCAGGTCCATTTTTGTGGCGGCAAATTTTTTATCATTCTCCTGCCCCTGCATTACCAAAGGCATCCAGCCTGTTAAAACACTCCTGTCTTCACTGTACTGCATGCCGGCAAAAAGTTTATTGGCCGACAGTGCGTCAAACCGCTTTTTTAAATATGCCGTACGCTCCGCACCCCATACAAAACTGATATGTGGCACATGGTTGATAAAGGATGCAGGTTTTGCGAAACCATATTGCTGCACCATGTATGCCCAAAACTGTTTGGATATTTCAAATTGAGAGGCAATCTTCACCGCTTTTGAAATATCAACTGACCCATCCTGTTTTTCAGGTGTGTAATTCAGTTCGCAAAAGGCGGAGTGACCTGTGCCGGCATTATTCCATGCATCACTGCTTTCTTCGGCTACAGCGGGCAGCCGCTCAAAAATCATAACCGCAGCACCCGGCAATACTTCTTTTAAGAGCACACCCAGGGTGGCGCTCATGATACCGCCGCCAATTAATACTATGGTCGATTGATTGTTGAGTTCCATCTGATCATTTTACTTTTCTGTCTTTCCATTTATAAGAACCAAATTTACCCAGCCAGCCGGAAATAACGGTATAAACTATATGAACGGGCTGCATCAGCGGGAACCACCATAATATATTCCGCATATTAAAAAAACGGGCAACAGGAACAAGGAAAAATAATTCTGCGGCTGTTTTACAGCAAAGCAGCAAAAGCCAGGATGTAATTGTTGAAAATTGAAAGTTGAAAATTGAAAGTTGAAAATTTTTGCCCAGGGCAGCAAACGGCCACAGCAGTAACAGCATGTTTAATAAATACACCAGCAGCAATACGGAAAAAATTCTTTTATCGTCATACTTATCCGCCTTACTGGCCCAGCGGATGCGCTGGTTGAAAAAGGCAGCGATGCTGTTCACCGGTGCTGTTTGTACAATTACAGCAGCTGATTTAAGATACATTACCTGGTGGGGCCATTGGTGGTATATCTTATGCATCAGCAGCATATCATCGCCGCTGGCAATATTGTCAATTCCCCAGAAACCATTCACCGTGTTAAAAGCAGTTTTTGTATAAGCAAGATTGGCACCATTGCACATACTGTGCATTTTTTTATGCACCGATGCTGCGGTAATTCCCTGCAGGGTCATAAAATCGAGCGCTTGAAAAATACTGATAAAACTGCTTGCAGGTTTTATAAGCACCGGCATGGCAATGAATACCGGTTTTTTTGCTTCATAAAAAGCGGCAATGGTATGCAGCCAGCCCGGAGGGGCAATACAGTCGGCATCGGTGGTTACTACCAGTTCGCCTTTTGCCTGCTCCACCGCCACTTCGATCGCCTTTTTCTTAAATGACTGTGTATCCCCGGGCTGAATATAATTGCTGAGCGAAAGTAGTTTTATATTGGTGGTCGCATAAGCCTGTACAAACGCCGGGGTTTCATCTTCAGAAAAATCATCCACTACCAGCACTTCAAATAAATGTGAAGGATAAGATTGCTGCCGTAAAGCATCAAGGCAGCGGCCGATTACCGCCGCTTCATTTCTTGCAGGAATAATGACGGTGATAAATGTGTTGGGTGTGCCGCCCGCATTAAAATAGGGCAGGCTGTACCAGCCACTGCGGTAATACAGCAGCAGCAGGGCATAGCAAAGCAGCAGTAGTGAAACAACGAAAAAAATTGCCTGCAGCATAGTGCAGTAAAAATAGCACTTATTGAATGGTGTTAAGGCGAAACGCTATTGCTTTTCAAACAATTCTTTCTTGTCTACCTTTTTCACCTTGCTGCCTTCCTTCAGCGTTTTGCTCACCACATCATAAGGGCCTGTTGCCACTTCATCACCCGGTTTAAGACCACTGGTGATTTCAATATGGTTGATATCCTGTATGCCGGTTTTAACCAGCACCTTTTTTACTTTGTTATCGGCGCCCACTACAAATACCAGCACATCCAGGTCGTCATTATTGGCGGTAACCACCTGGTCGGAATTGCTGTTTTTCTTTACATTTTTCAGGCTGTCACTTTTTTCACGGGTGGTAACCGCATTGATGGGAACGCTCAGTACATTGGCGTGTGTTTTGGTCTGGATATCGGCGCTGGCGCTCATACCCGGCCGAAATGGGAAGAAACCCTTACCAATCATATCCATATATGTTTCGGGCAGCAGGCGGATGTATACTTTATATTGTGTAACATCCGTGCTGGTGTTACCGGTTAAACTCTGTGTGGCCGCTCCGTTATTACTGCTGGCAATTTGTGTAACGATGCCTTTGAATTTGCGGTCACTGTAAGCATCCACTTCAACAATGGTACTATCGCCCAGTTTTACTTTTGGAATATCATTCTCTCCCACATCCACACGTACTTCAATTTTTTGCATATCAGCAATACGCATCATTTCGGTACCCACATTAAAACTGTTACCCGCCACTTTTTCGCCGCGTTTCACATTCAGCAATGAAACCACACCATCCATGGGTGCAATAATTACCGTGCGTCCCAGGTCTTTATTGGCTTTCTCCAGGCTGGCCCTTGCAGTTTGCACACTGGCCTGGCCGCCTTTAATGCCCTGCACTGCTGCATTGTAATTTGCTTTGGCCGATTTGAAACTGGCTTCGGCGGTATTGAATTCATTCTGGCTGATCACTTTGTCGGTAAACAGTTGTTTTTGCATGGCATAGGTTTTTTCGGCCTGTTCCATCTGAGCTTTTAAAGCATCCAGTGCTGCCTGCGAATTATTTACCTGTGCCTGGCTTTGTGCCACACCGCTGGCGGCCTGGTTACGCTGTATATTGTAAATATCGGCATAGATACGTGCCAGCACCTGGCCTTTTTTCACAGTGTCGCCTTCCTGTACATTCAGCTCGGTGATCTCACCGCTGATATCAGGACTCACTTTCACCTCAATTTCAGGATAGATCTTACCGGTGGCATTCACGATCTCGGTGATATTTCTTTTCTGTGCTTTTTCAGCGGTTATTTTGATGCCTTCATCTTTACCAAAAACACCTGCTTTGCTTAATCCCACCAGCGCCACCAGTAAAATGCCGGTGCAGATCAGGATCCATTTTAACGTTTTGCTCATGTTATGTTATTTTATGTGCCCGGCTGCAGGTAATCAATCGGCTGCAGTGGCGTCGCACTCTTGAACTTTATAACTTATTCAGCCCAAAGGCTGATTTTTTACAATTTAATGCCCAGCCCTTTATAAAACTCCAGCACTTTCATTTTAAAAACATAGTCATACTGGTTTACCGCATAATTCAGTCTTGCGCTGAACAGGTTGTTCTGGTTGGTGATCAGCTCAAAAGTACCAAGCATTCCCACGTCGTATCTTTTTTGTGCAAAGGCCAGTGTTTTTTCCGCGGCTTCCACCGTTTTCTTACCCGCATTAAATTTTTCCAAAGCCACCATGGCGGCATTGTAAGCGGTATAAATATCCTGTTTTAATTTCTGGTTATCCAGTTGCTGCTGCAGCTGCAGGTTTTCAAGGTTCAGTTTGCTGCGGTCATAGGTGGTACGCAGGTTGCTGCCATTAAAAATGGGAACACTTAAATTTAAACCAACCGCCTGGCGAAAGTTCCTGTTCAGCTGCGTAAAAAATGCATCCGATTTTATCTTTCCATCAGGAATATTGGAAGAAGCCACTCCATATACATCATAAAAAGTACCGTTTACAAAAGTCTCAAGCCCGATGGGTTTAAACTCTTTTTTGTAGTTAATAACATTGAAATAATTCGCATAACCACTTCCCAGGCTTCCGAATAATGAAATGGTGGGATACATATTTCCCCTGGCTGCTGCCGTAGATTTTTCAGCTGCCTTTATTTTATAATCATTGTACCGCTGCTGGGGCAGGTTGGCAATGGCAGATGCATACACCACATCAGGCAAAAGGCTGGCAATATCATCTACCGGTATTTTCTCCACTGGCGGTATATCCACTTCAAAAGGCGTGGCGGCATCCAATGCCATATAGGCTTTTAAACTCAGCAGGTTTTGCTGCGTGTTTCCTTTTGCGGTGATATAAGAAGAGCTGTCCCGGGCCAGCTGCGCTTCCAGTTCTGCGGCATTCAGTTCGGGCAATGCCCCCGCATTCACCCGTTTGCGTGTGGCTTCCAGTTGTGATTGAGACTGCTGTAATTGTATGGTCGCAATTTTTTCCTGTTCCCTGCTCAGTAAAACCTGCAGGTACACATTGGCAACCGTAAGCGCAATATCATTTCTCAGTTTTTCAGAATTAGCCAGTGCAGCCTGCAGTTCCCACATGCTGGCGGAAATAGTGTTGCGTTTGCTGTACCAGTTAAATATCTCCACGCTGGTCTGCAGTTGCATATTTGCGGCCAGATAGCTCTGTGTGCTCAGGCTATATGTCGTGGGATCCTGGCTGCGCCCGCTGTTATAACTGGTATTGCCGCTAAAGCTTAACGATGGAAACTGGCCCATCTTATTTTGATAAGCCTGCAGCTTAGCCAGCCTGGCCTGTATATCGGTTTGTTTGATACTGATGTTATTGGCAAGTGCATAATCAATGCAACGGCGGAGATCCCATTTGTCCTGGGCGCTGCTGCTGATGGTTATAAGGGTTAGTACAACTAACAGGTAGTTTTTCCGGCGCATGAAACAAATTTACTGCTTAGTTTTTGAATACGGGGGAATCAATTTTATAAGCGGCAGCAGGCCGGCATTGTTAAAAAAAGCCCTTCCCGGTTTTATCACGGCGAAATACCCTAACTTTCTTTAAAACTTCCCGGATGAGATGGCTGCTTCCTGTTCTGGTACTGATATTTTTTGTATTGCCTGTACACTCCCAGCAGGTTGCTTCCACCATCGACAGGTATGGTGATAAAATGCCTGCCGAAAAACTGCACCTGCATTTTGATAAGGAAATGTACCTGCCCGGCGAAACCGCCTGGTTCAAAGCCTATGTTTTTGAAGAGCACCAGCCCTCGGCTCGCAGCACCAGCCTCTATGTTGTACTGTATGATGCGTTGGGCCAGCGGGTTGCAACCAGTATTTTGCCCATTATCAATGCAACCGCCAGCGGCTCCATTTCCTTACCGGCTTCACTCAGCGGCAGCCAGGTAATTTGCAGGGCCTATACCGGCTGGATGCTGAACTTCGACAGCAGCTTTTTATTTTCAAAAACCCTCCGGCTGTATACCTCCGCCCGGGAAGAAACAGCAAAATCATTGCAAACCAGCCTGCAGTTTTTTCCTGAAGGGGGTGATTTGATCGGGGGTGAAAGAAATACCATCGCCTTTAAAGCTGCTTACAGTAATGGCTCGCCATACAGTATGGCCGCAGTGGTTAAAAAGGCGGATAATGGCGAAACGGTCGCTCAAATACAAACGCAGCATGATGGCATGGGCCGCTTTGACCTGGAAACCGAGACCGGCGGACAATACTATGCAGAATGGACCGGCAACAACGGCGTATTGCAAAAAACATTTCTTCCTCCTGTAAAAAATGCCGGTGTATCATTCAAGATGGTGCAGCAAAAAAACCGGCTGGTCTATAATGTGGTGAGCCATCTTCCTTCCGACAGCCTGCACATTCTGGCTTATTTGTACCAAACAGTGGTGTATGCTGCTGATATCCCCGCCGGTAACGGGAGCCGTTATACGGGTAAATTTCTAACCGACAGCCTGCCCGATGGTGTGCTGCAGCTCACCGTATTTGATCAGCAATGGCAGCCGGTGGCCGAAAGGGTTTGTTTTATCAATAACCATCATCACGAATTCAATGCCGGACTGGGGCTGCTTCAGATCAATACAGGAAAAAGAACCCAAAACGAATTAGAGATCATTGTGGCCGACAGCATTCCTGCAAGCCTTTCCTTATCGGTAACTGATGCCGGGTTTGATAATACACCAGCAGGCGAAAATATTTACAGCAGTATTTTATTGAAAGGTGATATCCGGGGCTATATTCATAAGCCCGCCTATTACTTTGATACAATGCAAAAAAATGCGGCAGCCGACCTTGACCTGTTGATGATGACACACGGTTGGCGGCGTTATAACTGGGACCTGGTGCGGAGCGGAAAAATGCCTCCAGTAAAATATTACGACAGCAGTTACCTGGGGGTTAACGGGAAGATCGATGCAAAGCTTTTATCAAAACTGCCCAAAGATGAAATGGTGAATCTTATCGTTAAAACAAAAGACAGCACTACCAGTTTTTATTCGTCGCAACCCGGTAAAAATGGCCTCGTGAAATTTGAAAACCTGCTGTTTTACGATAGCGCAAAACTTTATTATTCCTTCAATTTTCAAAAAGAAAACAATAAAGCAATTGAAATGCATTTGCCTGCGGGCATTCCTGTTCCGGCCCTGTGGATGGATATACAGGGTGAGCCTTTGCCGGGCAATATTGATACAGGGTTTACAGGGAAAGCAGTAAACAAGTATACTATCCCCTATACGGTAATGGACACCAGTTTCGGTAACGCAAAAACGATGCAGGGCGTAACTGTAAAAAGCGGAGGCTGGCATAACTGGAAAAATAACCCGTTGATGAAAATGGACGAAAAATATACGCAGGGACTTTTTTCCGGCGGGGCAAATACTTTCTCGCTCGACCTGGTGCATGATGAAAGTGCCCAGAATAAAATTGATATCTATGCTTATATCAGGAACAGGATTCCGGGACTTCAGATTGGAAAGTACGATATAGCAAATGGCCGTTCACTCTCTTATTTGCAAAAATCTGTCAATGTTTATATAGATGAACAAGAAATGACCTATAGTGATCTTGAAAATTTAAGCATCTCCCAGGTGGCATACATAAAACTGATACCCTCTTATTTTGGCAGGGGCATGGATCCGGGTGGCAGCACCATGCAGGCAGCACTGTCGGTTTATACAAGGAAAGGCAGTGATGTTACTGAGCGTGCGCCTAAAGAAACAGATCTCGCGATTATGCGTATGGCGGGATATTCCCCCGTTAAAGAATTTTATATGCCCGATTACTCACAAAGCAGCAACAATACGGCCACTGATACCAGAACCACCCTGTTATGGCTGCCGGATATAGATGCCGGCCGGCACCATTTAAAAATACCGGTTAGCTTTTATAACAGCGATGTGGCGAAAAGTTTTAAAATAGTTTTAGAGGGAATCAATCAAAAAGGCCAGCTCATTCACCTTGAAAAAATAGTGGAGTAATTACATTTTTTCAAAAGCCTGCGCCAGGTCCTTTATTAAATATTCCGGTTCTTCCAGTCCGACATACAACCGCAGCATACGGTGTTCTTTACTGGCCGCAATAAAACTTTCCCTTTTTATGCCGCTGCATTTTGGAATAATAAGGCTTTCGTGACCGCCCCAGCTTACGGCCATATAAATATGTTTAAGACTGTTGCAGAAATTTTCGATCTGCATGATGTTCTCTGCCTTTATAATAAAAGTCATTAAGCCACAGGCACCGCTCATTTGCTGTTTTGCCAGTGCCAGCTGCGGAAAGTTTTCATCAAAGGGAAAAATAACCGATTCTACTTTCGGATGCTGTTTTAAATAGGCCAGTACTTTTTGCGTGGAAGCGTTGATACGGTTGAGCCTTGCCGGCAAAGTGCGCAGGCCACGCAACAGCAGCCAGGCATTAAAGGGTTGAATGCCTGCCCCCGCATTCATGTATTCGCTGTTGAATATTTTTTCAATCATTTGCCGGCTGCCGCTGAGCACGCCGCCCAGGGTATCGCTGTGGCCGCTGATGTACTTGGTGGCCGTTTGCATGGCCAGGTCAATACCATATTCAATGGGCCGCTGGTACAGCGGTGTGCAATAACTGTTATCAATAATGGTGATAATGCCTTCGGCTTTTGCCAGTTCAGCCACGGCTTTTAAATCCTGCAGTTTATAATCCCAGCTATTGGGACTTTCCAGGTAAATCAGCGTGGTGTTGGGCAGTATGGCCCGTTCAAAATTTTCGATCGAAGTTCCGTCAATATACGTAGTGGTAACACCAAAACGGGGCAGTATCTCGTTGCAGAGCTTTTGTGTCCAGGTATAGGGCTTGTCGACACATACCATATGGTCACCGCTTTTTACATTGGCAACTACTGCTGCAAATGTGGCGGCTGCGCCATTGTTAAACACCAGGCAATCTTCTGCCCCATCCAGTGCGGCCAGTTTTTTTCTTAAGATATCAACCGTTGGGTTACGGCCCCGGCTGTATAAATACGTGCTGTATTCATCGGCAAATGCCTGCCGCATTTCATCCACCGTTTTAAAAACAAAATTACTGGTCTGCATGATCGGCGGCGATACCGCATTGAAATAGTTTTCCCTTTCTTCGGCCAGTTCGTTAATGATGTATGAGATATCCATGGAAGTAAAATTCAGAAATTACAATTGAAAAGTGCTGTTATTGCTTTTTAAGTTTACTCAATAAAAAGTAGAGGGCCGCAAACACCGCCATCACAATCGTGCCCATCACCGCTGCATTGGTTTCACCTTTTTTGGCCGGTTCAAGCGCTATACTTATTGCCACAAACACATAGGCTGCAATAAAAATAAGCGGCATCAGGGGAAACAGTTTCATTTTGTAAATGCCCGTACCGTCCAGGTGCTTTGTTTTTTTACGTAAAATAAAAATAGTGGCTGCGGAAAGTATCATACCAAAGCAATCGAGAAAAATGGTAAAGCTTAAAATTTTATCAAACTCCTTGGCCCAGAAAATGATGATAATGCAGATGGCCGCGAAAACAGTAAGCGAAACGGTGAGTACATCCGTTTTGGGATTACGTTGTTTAAACACGCCGGGCAAAATCCCGTCTTCACTCATGGCATACATTACCCTTGGGTTGCTCATAAGCAGTACGTTCACGTAAGCCAGCACGCTTAAGAATAAAAAGCCTGATAAAACCCGTTCTGCATTTACCCCAAAAATTTTGGAGGCCATGATGGCAGCAATATTTTTTGTTTCGGGCTGGTGCAGGGTATCAAACCCGATCACTTTTATATAGGCATAATTAATGGTAAGGTATAAAGTGATAATGGTGGCAATGCCAAAGAAAATACCCCGGGGAATATTTGTTGAAGGTTTTTCCACCTCTGCGCC
The DNA here is from genome assembly GCA_046329655.1 of Ferruginibacter sp. GTDB lineage: Bacteria > Bacteroidota > Bacteroidia > Chitinophagales > Chitinophagaceae > Ferruginibacter. The sequence goes on along the minus strand of JAXLUD010000002.1, from coordinate 266,254 downwards.
AAAGTTGATGGTTTGCTGGTAACCGCCGTAGGTAAAACTTACCGCCACCAGCCCGATACCAAAGGCTTTAATGTATTCTTTAAAAGTGGGGGCAACAGCAGATTGGTTAATTATGTGACTGGCAGACTGGTTATCCGCAAAGAACAAAGGCGCAATCAGCAGGAGTATCAGGGTGATTTTAATTACAGTTAAAACATTCTGTGTTTTGGCACTCATTTTTAAACCTGCCAGGTTAACGCCATAAAAAATAATGATGGCAATAATGGCGATGGTTATTTGTATGGTTTGAATATATGCGGCATTGGCGGCAATATCGATCCACGCTTTTTCTTTTGATGCCGGAATAAAAATACCGGTGATATATTCCCCGCCAACCAGTGCCACCGCGGCCAGTGAAGCGGCATTTGAAACAAGGATTACACAGTTAATGGCAAAAGCAACCGAAGGATGGTAGGCATAAGAAAACACTTTGTAATAACCGCCGGTAACAGGCAGGCGGCTTCCAATTTCTGCATAGGTAAGTGCACCGCAAAGTGCCACCAGCCCGCCGGCAAGCCAGGCAGCAAAAAACAAAAATGTATCCGGGGAGGCTTTGGCAACATTGGCCGGTGTGCGGAAAATACCCATCCCGATCACCAGGCTCACAACGATCATGGTGAAGTCGAACAGGTTCAGTTTGTTTTGTTTCACTGTCATGTTTTGAAGATACAGAAAGCTGTTTTAATCTCTGTGGTTTTCCCGTTTTTTTTGATGAATGTGATTGCAGTCATAAGCGAGAACAATAAATGATCTATTTTTGTGCAGTGATCAGATATGTATCAGCCATATTATTATTGATTGCTTTTGCAGCACAAACCTTTAACGGGGCATTTATACAGCTGGGTTATTATATGAACCCGGGCAGCTATGCAAAAAACTGTATCAACAAATCCCGGCCCAAACTGCATTGTAATGGTAAATGCCAGCTGATGAAAAAGATGCAGGAAGAAGAAAAAAAAGAACAGGAAAGCCTGGAACGCAAATGGGAGATCAAGGTAACCGTACTGGCACCCCGCCCGGTTGCATATAAAGCAGTATTCAACGATATACCTGCAGATTCAGCGCCTCTTGCTGCACCTGATTTTTATAAAGAAGAAATCATACTCTCAGTATTTCACCCTCCCCAAAATTGCTAAAGCCTGTAGCAGCTCCAGCGGAGGTATCATTTCCGGCAACGGTAATTGCTGCTGCTGAGCAAAACACTTACACGTAAATAACAAACTGTATTAACTGCGGTTAACACAAACCTGTGCGGCTGATGCGCCGATAGTCACAAGGTATGCCTGTGCCTGCACAATTGTGTGCCGCTATCAACCATAACAACCAGAAAAGATCAACATAAAATCAGAATCATGAAAACACTTTCCATTAAAAAGGGCCTGTTGTTTTTGAGCGCAGCGCTTTTGATATTCGTTTCCTGTAAAAAAGATGCCGTTACTGAATCAGATCCAACAGAAGGTTTGATAAAACAGGCTGAAGGATATGCAGCAGGTGCCGCTGCAAAAGTGGTGGTGTATACAAAGGAATCCACCGTTTATTCTGGCTATCAAAAATTTTATATCGCACTCTATGATTCTGCTACAGGAAAATTTATAGATGATGCGCACGTAAAACTTACTCCAACGATGGATATGGGTACCATGCAGCACAATGCACCTTATGAAAACCCGGAATCTGAAGAAGCGGTAAACCACCTGTTTCCCTGCAGCGTGGTCTTTGTAATGTCGTCCATGGGTGGCAGCTGGACGGTGAAAGTAAATGTACATAATCACAATGCCGGTAAAGAAGGCGCTATTACATTTCCGTTTACTGTTGCAGAGCCTGCAAGGGCAAGGGTAAAATCATTTACCGCAGCACATGACGGTGCCAAATATTTTGTATCCCTTGTGGAGCCGGCGTCACCCAAAGTGGGTATTAATGATATGGAGCTTGCCATTTATAAAAAAGTGAGCATGATGAGCTGGCCGGCAGATAGCAGTCTTACTGTAACACTAACACCTGAAATGCCCTCGATGGGACATGGCTCACCCAATAACGTGAATCCTGTTCATATTAAAAGCGGTCACTACAGGGGCAAGGTAAATTTTACTATGACGGGTGCATGGAAATTGAACCTGGACTATATGGCAGGCACAGCTGTTGCCGATACCACCACTCAATATTTTGATGTTTTATTTTAGATAGATTACGGGCAGTGCTGCACACTGCCCGTTTATTTTTTTATTATGAAAAAGATTACAACAATATACCTGTTTGCCCTGCTGGCAGCATCCGCTGCAGCCCAAAATACCGATACCCTGCATATAGTCAACCTCCGGGAAGTTTCGGTAACGGGAATTAAAAAAAATACACAGCAGCAACTGGTAAGTTTTTTTAAGACCAACAATGCTGCTTCACTGGAAGATATACTGTCAAGATTGCCGGAGATTTCACTTTTCCGGCGCGGCAGCTATGGTATGGAACCCTCCATACGATATTTTAACGGCGGCCAGATAAATGTGCAGGTGGATGGCATGAAGATACATGGTGCCTGTACAGATAAAATGGACCCGGTAACTATTTATATCGAACCCATTAACCTGCAAAGCCTTCAGGTACAAACAGCCGGTAATGGATTTACAAACGGATCTTCCATTGGCGGAACTGTAAATATGAAAATGGCTGAGCCTGATTTTACTTCAGCGAAAAAGCTGACCGGGGCCGTCAGCAGCGGTTTTCAAACAGCCGCCAAAAGTTTGTACGAATCCATGCGGCTGAACTATGCAGCTGGTAAATGGGCTTTTGCTGCAAGCGGCACGTACAGGCACAACAGCAGTTACCGCAGTGGTGGTGGTGCAGTTATCCCTTTTTCACAGTACGAAAAAACAAACGCTTTCTTCTCTGTAAAATTTCAGCAAAACGGACATACCTATTTAAAGGCCGACCTGCTGGCGGATGACGGAAAGAATATCGGTTATTCCGCCCTGCCCATGGATGTAGGCTATGCAGGCGCAAGAATAGCTTCACTCAGCATGCACAAAGAGCGCATATCAAAAAAACTTTACAAACTCCAGGTAAAAATATATGGCAACAGCATCCGTCACTTTATGGATGATTCCAAAAGGCCTGCCATTGCAATGCATATGGATATGCCGGGATGGAGTAAAACTTATGGCTCATTTGCAGAAGCGGAGATGAAAATAAACCACAAGCAGCAGTTATTACTGCGTGCAGATGCTTCAAGTACTTTTTTAAAAGCATCTATGACAATGCACCAGAACGGGCAACCTGATATGTATATGCTCACCTGGCCTGATAACCGCCGTAACCAGTATGGCGCAGCTGTTACATGGCGCTGGCTGCCCGACAGTACTTTACAGCTGCAGGTAAATGCAAGAGCAGATATGAACCATTCGCTGCTGGTAAGCAGTGAAGCAAAAGCACAGGTGTCCATTTTCAGTAATTATTTTTCCCAACGGAACGACCTGCTGAAAAATATTGCTGCACAGCTCAGCAGGCAATATGGTACTGTGAAATTTACGGCTGGTCTGTCTTACAGTGAAAGGATGCCTACCGCCTCAGAACTGTTTGGCTTTTATCTTTTTAATGCTTCCGATGGGCATGATTATATCGGCAATACAGCTTTAAAAACCGAAAAGGCGGTGCAGGCAGATCTCGCCGCGGTTTATACACACCGCCGCAGCCGTGTACAGCTGTCGGGTTATGTTTCAAAAGTGCAGGATTTTATCAGTGCACAGGTGAACCCTTCTTTCAGTGTTATGACGATTGGGGCCACGGCAGTAAAAACCTACAGCAATATTTCTTATGCCCTGGTTGCCGGAACGGAGGCAAGTGCCATTTTTACGCCCTTTAAAAATACGGCCCTGGTTTCTGTATGCCGTTACACGTATGCGAAAGAAAGGGATGGCCAGCCGCTTCCCTTTGTGGCACCATTTAAAAACATAACAACCCTGCGCTACCAGCATTCAGTTTTTTCGGTACAGCTTGAAGGAGAAACAGCAGCTGCACAAAACAGGATCAATAAAAAATCGGGCGAAGATGCCACCCCGGCTTATATGTTGCTGCATGCACGATTAGGATACAAGGCAATCATATTCAAAAAAACTGCAGAGCTGCAGGCAGGCGCAGAAAATATTTTTGACAGGAATTATTACGAACACCTCGACTGGAAAAATATTCCCCGGCCCGGAAGAAATATCTACTTGCATGTTAAGTTTGCATTTTAGAAATAAAACAGTCACCTAAAAAACACCATTATGAATAAAAAAATTATTACGGCCAGCTTAGTCCTCTTGCTGTTACTGGGATGTGGCAGCAACAAAACAGACAGTAATGCGCCTGCAGCAGGCAGTGCTAAAAACAGCACACATACCATGATGCCTCCGCCACATGAGAAAAAATTTGCCGGTACTGCTTTTGCAAATACAAAGGATTATATCTGCGGCATGCCGGTTACTGCCGGTATTGAAGATACGGTAACCTACAAGGGCAAACTGTATGGATTTTGCTCAAAGGAGTGTAAGGATGAGTTTTCAAAATCGCCGGATCAGTATCTAACTGTTTCCAAATAGCAATAAAAAAACCGGAACAGCTGTTCCGGTTTTTTTATGTTGATGAGGCATTTACCTGCTTCCCATATTGAGCGGGGTATCTCTTTTAAGCATATTGTCACGGTTGGCCATTTCCCATGCTGTATGAAAGATCATTTTCACCCTTTTTTCATACACATCCCAGTAAATTTTATCCACGGTATCTGTGGGTTTATGATAATCTGACTTGAGCATGCCATCATAGAAGAAAAGGATGGGCACTCCCTTGCGTGCAAAATTGTAGTGATCGCTGCGGAAGTAAATGCGGTTGGGATCTTTGGGATCATCAAATTTATAATCCAGGGTGAGCTGGGTGTATTTGTTATTGGCGCCTTCGTTGATAACCGGCAGGTCGCTGCTCAGTTTATCATGACCGATCACGTATACATAGTTCAGCGTATCGCCCGATTTTCTTTCTGTATCTATACGGCCCACCATATCAATATTCAGGTCAACACTTGTTTTATCGAGTGAAAACAGGGGATGGTCGCTGTAGTATTCACTGCCCCACAAACCTTTTTCCTCACCACTAACGGTCATGAACACCATGGTTCTTCTCGGACCATTTCCTTCTGCTTTTGCTTTTGCAAAGGCTTCCGCCATATTGATCACACCGCAGGTACCGCTGCCGTCGTCATCAGCACCATAATAAATCTTGCCATCGTGTTTACCCAGGTGATCGTAGTGGCCGGTAACAAAAACATACTCATCCTTTTTGTCGCTGCCTTCCACAATACCCACCACGTTGCTGGCATTGATGGTGGTGCGGAATTTATCCACTTCAAAAGCGGCTTTCACTTTTCTTTCAACGCCGCTGTTGATCTTAAAGCTTTCATAAGCTTTAGCCGAAGCCAGGTAAGATTCAAAATTGAACAGATCATTTACCAGGGTTTTGGCAAATGCATGTGATACCAGCGCATAATTAAGGCTTTTGCCTTCGGTGGCCCTGGGGAAGTATACATTTGTTTTTTTGTTGTTGTCAACAAAGCGCTGCTGAAAACTTTCCATCATGGGGTTTATTACCAGTGCGCCTGCCGCACCTTTTGCTGCCGCCGTTGCCAGTTTTTTGCTGATGCCGGGAAAGGTCCATTCACTGCCCCTGAAACCGGCGTTGCCAATAAAATATTTGCCGTCTTTTTTCGGTTCGCCCAGGAAGAACACCACGATCTTTCCTTTTACATTTACATTGGTATAGTCGCTGTATGCCGGATCATCAATACCATAACCGATAAAGATGATCTTCTTTCCCTTGAATTTCCCTTTTTCATTGGTGTTAAGCGGCGTAACAAAATCCTTTCCGGCTTCAGCATCTTTGCCATCCACTTTTAAAGAAGTGCTTACGAGGCTGTCCTGGTAAAGCGGGTAATACTGCTGGTATCCATTGAGCGAAGCTGCAGTCTGCAAACCCATTGCCTTAAACTGGTTTTCGATATACACAGCCGCCTTCCGCTGCCCTTCGGTGCCGGTTTCACGGCCTTCAAATTCATCACTGGCAATAATGGTAAGGTGTTTTTTGAGTGTTTCTTTCGAGATCAATGCGCCGTACCTGGCGGCCTGGTCGGTTTGTGCAAAAGCCTGCACGGTAATAAATAAAACAAGAAGAGAAATGATTTTTTTCATATCTGAAATTTAGTGGCTAAAAATACAACAACAATATGTTGCAATTGCCGGAAAATGATAAGTGGTCAGCTTTGTGTGAGGGGAACAATGCTGTTCAGCAGGGCCTTCAGCTCATCCAGGTCCTGTTGCGAAAAATGATCCTTTTGTTTTGTGAGGGTGAAGAGCAGCAGTTTCTTCCTGCAAAATTCAAGCTTGCGCACACGATTGTTTTTCCCTGCATTTTCAATATTCACTTTCAGTATATCAAAGGGGATGGATTTATGCATCTGGCCCTGGTACAGGCTATAGCAGTAAAAATGGATTTTTTTATGCTGCAGGTCCACTTCAATTTCATTGATTGAATCATCGGTGAGCATACCATATAAACTAAACAGCTCTGCTGCCAGCAGGATATATAGATGTAAATGATTTTTTGCCAGTGAAGATTCCGGGAAAAAATACTGCACTGCGCCAATGAAGATCACCGGCCATATAAACCTGGGCAGGTGCCGCACAATAATGCTTTTGCTGTTATGGGCTGATACAGCTTTAAAACTGTACTTCATGTAAATGGGTTCGGGTTCAGCAGGAAATTTTTTCCACCCTGGTGCCGTGCCTGCCGCCTTCAAATGGCGTATTCATAAAAATGTCCAGCATTTTTTCGGCCAGGCCATCACTTACAAAACGGGCAGGGATGCAAATGATATTGGCATCATTGTGTTTGCGTACGAGCGAGGCGATTTCCTCATCCCAGCAAAGCCCGGCACGTATGCCCTGGTGTTTGTTGGCGGTAATGGCCACCCCGTTGGCGCTGCCGCAAAGCAGTACGCCAAAAGCAGCTTCCCCTTTTTCAACTGCAGTTGCAACAGGGTGTGCAAAATCAGGATAGTCAACAGAATCCTTATTGTAGGTACCAAAATCTTTATAAGCAACACCTTCACCTTCCAAAAAAGAGATCAGGTCTTCCTTGCAGTCGAACCCGGCATGATCACATCCGATCGCAACGGGCAGTTTTAAATTAAAAGGAGACATTTTCGGTTATCAGTTAACAATGTAAAATTAGCAATATGCTTTTGAATCAGCTAATAATTGTTCACTGTACCTGATTCTTTAATCAGCTCCATTCTTTTTCTTCCTTCGCTCTTTTTTTATCGATTTGTGAAACCAGGATCACGCTGATTTCATACAGCAATAACAGGGGAAGTGAAACCAGTATCTGGCTGGTCATATCCGGAGAAGGCGTGATGATGGCGGCCACCAGCAAAATGATCACGAAAGCGTATTTGCGGTAGGTTTTTAAGAAGCGGGCAGAGATGAGCCCGATTTTGCCAAGCACATAGGCCAGTATGGGCAGTTCGAATGCGATACCGCAGCCTAAAATAATATTGGTAAGGCTGTCAATATAATCAGATAAAGTGGGTTTGTATTGTATGGCGCCGGTAGTGCCCAGTTCAAAAGTGGCCAGGAAATTGAATGTAAAAGGTGCCAGTAAAAAATAACCAAAGGCCACACCGGTAAAAAAGCAGAGTGAAACCCAGAATATGCTGCCGGTGGCATATTTTCTTTCCTTGTCAGACAGGGCCGGTTTAATAAAGCGCCATAATTCCCAGAACAAATATGGAAATGCCGCAATCACGCCACCGATCATGGCAATGTTTAAGGCAGAAGTGAAGGTGCCGCTTATTTCGGTTATCTGGAAGCTGATAGAAACGGGGGGCATGCAAAGCCCGTCGCCCACACCCAGCCATCGGCCAAACTTGCAAAGGCTGCCATAGGTAACAAAGGTTTCCCTGGTGGGGGCAAGAATCAGGTTATCATATATCCAGTCTCGGAAAATGAAAATGGCCACCGCGGCTACCAGCCAGGCGATCACGGCCCGCATAATATGCCAGCGCAGGGCTTCCAGGTGATCCACAAAACTCATTTCGGTTTGCTCGGCCTGTTCACCTTTACGAAGGCGTTTAAAAAATTTTTTCCTGTCTGATTGATCTGTTTCCGGCATATGAGCCGCAAAGGTAAAACATGAAACTGTAATTTGGTGGTTAAAGGGTTTCCAACCTTTTAAAGGCTGGAAATCCTTTGGGCTCATGTTACCTCGAATAATTCATCCCACCGGGTGGTGTACCGCGGACTGCGCAGTTCCTGCCGCATTTTCCAGTCGCGTTGGGTGCCACTGGCCGCAAATTTTAAAATATCATCCCGCTGGCTGAAGTTGATATTATCAATCATCTCCATCAGTTTGCGGCCGCAGTTCTTTTGTTGGGGCATAAAAATATTTCCCTGTATGGATTTGTCGGGCACAATACCGCTGAGCATTACACCGGCTTTTTTATACAGTTGTCCCTCTTCATATAAGCTTTCCACCATTTTTACGGCCGGCCTGATCAGTTCATTGGTAAAAGAAGTGGCGCAGGGCAGGGTGGTATAAGTGCTGATGGTGCCCTGCTGCCTGAAATTTTTCTGGTGATCCTGGTCTTTGGTAACCACAAACACGCTGATCACTTTTGCGGCGCTGTGCTGCCGCCGTAATTTTTCTGCGGCCCTGGATGTATAGGTGGCCACGGCTTCCTTGATATCGCTGATACTGCCGACGGGACTGCCAAACATACGGGTGGTGGCAATCATTTTTTTATTGATAAGTTCATCTTCCAGGTCAATGGCGGGTTCACCCCTCAGTTCCTTTATCAGCCGCACACCCACCACGCCGCCCAGGAATTTATTGCCGAACTCCTCGCTCAGTTTGCTCAGCTCCAGCGCTGTATGCACATTCCAGCCGTACTTGAGTTTACTGGCATACTGGCGGCCCACACCCCATACATCTTCCACCGGGGTTTTTTGCAGGGCTTCGGTAATTTTTTCAGGGGTATCCAGCACCACCACGCATTGTGTGGCTGCTTTATCTTTTTTAGCAAGGTGGTTGGCCGCCTTGCAAAGTACCTTGGTGGGCGCCACGCCAATGGAAACTTTTATTCCGGTCCATTCTTCCACCGTCATACGCATATCCATTGCCAGCTGCTGCAAATCCTTTTCTTCAAAACCTGTTAAGTCTAAAAAACATTCATCCACCGAATACACTTCTACTTTTTCTTCGCCCAGCATGATACGCAGTGTTTCCATCACCCGCCAGCTCAGATCGCCATACAGGTTGTAGTTGGAAGAAAAGGTGGCCACATTGTGTTTTTGTATCAGGGGTTTTGCCATAAAATAGGGACCGGCCATTTGCACGCCGAGTTTTTTAGCTTCATCACTGCGTGAAATGATGCAGCCGTCGTTATTGCTCAGCACAACAACAGGCTTGTGATCCAGCTGTGGTTTAAACAGGCGTTCACAGCTGCAGTAAAAGTTGTTACAGTCAACGATAGCTTTCATGCTGTTTTTTTATATAAACCCCTTCGGCGGCTATCAGCCCCGGAGGTGGTTTTTCGGGGTGCTTCGTTTAATAGATAATTTTCTTTTCATTCAACCGCCGCCAGGGTTACTAATAAGTTTTCTGGTGGTTGCTGTTATTCCTGAAGCTCATCAAACTGTTATCGATCATCCGTATCACACAGGTAACAACGCCCCAAATGCGGCAATCACTGAACTCGCTGATTTCAATCGGCGATAGTTTGGGTGTTTCCGGTATCAGCCGCAGGCGGTTGAGCGTTTGTTCATAACGGCGTATCACCATCTCCCCGTCAATCACTGCAATCACGATCTTGCCGTTTTGTGGTTTTACACTTTTGTCCACTATCACAATATCACCATCGTAAATGCCGGCATTGATCATGCTGTTGCCGCTCACCCGCATAAAAAATGTGGCAGGCTTGTTCATGATCAGCTGTTCATTCAGGTCGATGCCCCGTTCCGAATAATCATCGGCCGCCGCCCCAAAACCGGTGGCATTGGCGGTCTTTACCTGCTGCTGTGTGTATTGCTTGCTGCCGCGGTAAGCAGCGCCATAAAATTCTTCCCTTTCCATAAAAATGTTTTTGTAAAACTAAATTATTTAGTATAAATTTACTAAAATATTTGGTAAAAAATTTAGCAAATATTCATGCAAAAAAAGATGACTGTATAACCGGAACAAAAACATTCTTAACCGATAAATCAGACAGAAATGAAACTTGTAAATGTAAACGGCCAGCGGGAAATTATTGGCGCCCCGCCCCTGCCCGGCTTTAAAATTTATGAATACCTGCTGGTGCTGCAGCCGCATGAAGAACTCTGGAACCGCATTGTAAAGATCAAACAGGAGTTTGCGGATAAGTACGAAACCGAACATGCACGCTGGGGCAAACCCCATATCACGCTGGTCAATTTCCTGCAGCAGTCCATGCTCGAACCCAGGATCGTGAACAAACTCAAACTGGTGGCCATGGGTTTTCTGCCGGTGAAGATCGAACTGAAGGATTATGGCAGCTTTCCCAGTCATACCATTTATATCAATATCACCAGTAAAATACCGGTGCAGCGCCTTGTAAAACAGGTTCGCAGCGAAGCACAGCGGCTCATGAAGCTGGATAATGAGAACAAACCGCATTTTATCCTGGAGCCATATATCACCATTGCCCGCAAACTGCAGCCCTGGCAATTCGAAAAAGGCTGGCTCGAGTACAGCCATAAACAATTCACCGGCCGTTTTATCGCGGGTGATATGCTGTTGCTCAAACGTCCGCTCAACGAAAAAAAATACCAGGTGGTACAGCGCTTTGCTTTTGAAAATTTACCGGTAAGTACTGTGCAGGGAGATTTGTTTGGGGCCCCTGTCACCTGAAGGGGAACTTAGGTTGTTATTTTATTCATGAATAGCAGCAATCCTCAGTTTGCTACGATGCTTTTTTGTTACTGGCCTCAGTAATTCTATTTAGCATCGTTGCGTCGCACTCTTGTACCGTAAACCATTATTCAACAATATGCAACGAGCTACGCACAATAGAATAAACTTCAAATCTAAGAGTAAAGATTTAATGCTGAAGTACAGTAGTACAAAAGTTTATTAAAGCTGCCGGACGAACGGGCTGTACATCGTTCTTCCTTGACTTTTTTGTTACTTTTTTGTCAAGAAAAAAAGTAAGTAAGGAATTTAAATGTGCTAAAGGTTATTTAGAACCTTCTCAACAAAAACAAAAATGGAAAATAACAATCTGAAACAAGACCACTATAAAGTAAAAGTAACCGAACAGCAGCCCAATGTGCAGTACAAAGCCGGCCGGGGCGCCCAGTTCAATACCAAAAACCGCTTTCTCAAAAACGAAAGCACCAAAGAACATATTGAATCAGTGGACGACTGGGAAGAAAGCAATGTGGCTACTCAGTATATCGAAGTGCATCCCAAAACCATTGTAAACAAAGTGGAAAGCCCGGATGTGGGCATGAGCTACAGCATGAATCCCTATGCCGGCTGCGAACATGGCTGCATTTACTGCTATGCCCGCAATGTGCACGAGTACTGGGGATACAGTGCCGGGCTCGATTTTGAACAAAAAATTTTAGTGAAAAAAAATGCACCACAGCTGCTGCGAAAATTTTTAATGCACCCGCGGTGGGATGCCACCCCCATCATGCTCAGCGGCAATACCGATTGTTACCAGCCCGCCGAGCAAACTTATCGCTTAACACGCGGACTGCTGGAAGTATGCAATGAATTCAACCAGCCCGTAGGTATTCTCACTAAAAACAGCTGGATATTAAAAGACAAGGATATACTGCAGGAAATGGGGAAGAAACAAATTGTAAGCGCCATGGTTTCTATCACAAGTTTTAATGAAGACTTACGAAGAACGATGGAGCCACGCACCACTACGGCCAAACAAAAACTGAAAGTGATCAATGAACTCAGCAGCGCCGGTGTGCGCATGGGCATTATGATGGGCCCCATGATACCCGGGCTCAACGAACACGAAATGCAGCGCATCATGAAAGCGGCGGCAGACAACGGCGCTACGTTTACAGCGTATACTTTCATCCGCCTGAATGGTGCCATAAAATTTTTGTTTCACGACTGGTTGTATAAAAATTTCCCCGACCGGGCCGATAAGGTATGGCACCTGGTGGAGCAAAGCCACGATGGAAAAGTAAATGATACCCGCTGGGGTGTGCGCATGCGGGGCGAAGGAAATATTGCGCAGCTGGTGGCCCAGCAATATAAAAAATACGGCAAGCTGTATAATATGAATGCCGAGGAATGGAGTTTGGACAGGAGCAAGTTCAGGGTGCCGGGCGGGCAGGGGAAACTCTTTTAATTGCAATATTTTATATTTACATATGATATCAACAATCTTAAAACTTAATTTATGAATGAGTTTGGAGGTAATTGGACTGAAAAGAAAATTGAAATACTAATTGAATATGCGGGGGCATATTTAAATATTATGAATGTTTACGCTCAGCGGTATTCATGGAAACTTTTATACTTTGATGGATTTGCAGGATCTGGTGAAATTATTCAAGTTATTGATGATAAATTAGCAGGTCACTATGACGTTAATTTTACAATTGGCGCAGCAAGACGAATTGTAGAAATCGAAACTCCTAGACCATTCGATGAATATTATTTTGTGGAAAAGGATGCGAAAAATTTTTCAGAGCTCGAAAGGAATACAAAACTTGCATTTCCTAAGAAAAAAATTTTTGCCGTTCAAGATGACTGTAATAAAAAGATGGTTGATTTAGGGAATTTTCTAAGAAATCCTAAAAACAAAAACTATAAGACACTAGCATATATCGACCCATGTGGAATGCAAGTAGAATGGAGATCAATAGAAAGTTTGAGGGGATTGCCTATTGATATGTGGGTTCTTGTTCCTACAGGGCTTGGGGTAAATAGACTTTTGAAACGTAGTGGTGAAATTTCTGACGCATGGATGGAAAAGCTGGAAAAATTTTTAGGTTTGGATAAAGAACAAATTGAAAAGCATTTTTATAAAAAGCAACCAACTTTGTTTGGTGACACTACTCTAAAAGTTGAAGATGCTATAAGTAAATCGGCAAAACTTTATCATAATCGTTTAAAAAGTGTTTTTGAACATGTATCGAATGGCTTTGAATTAAAGAATTCGGCTAATTCAGTAATGTATCATCTATTTCTTGCTTCAAATAATCAAACTGCATTTAAGATCGCAAACGACATTGTTAAAAAATATAACTCTTAATATATGGCACAATCATCCATAGAATGGACCGAAATGACCTGGAACCCGACAACAGGTTGTAATAAAATATCAGCAGGCTGTAAATTTTGTTATGCAGAAGTAATGGCCCGTCGCTTACAAGCAATGGGCATTGATAAATATAAAGATGGATTTAAACTTCGTATTCACGAAGATGCACTGAATGTGCCGTACACATGGAAGCATCAAAAAGTAGTATTCGTAAATTCTATGAGCGACTTATTTCATAAAGATGTTCCGTTAGAATTTATTAAGAAGGTTTTTAAGGTTATGAACGATACACCACATATCTATCAGGTGCTTACAAAACGTTCAGATATTTTATTGAAATATCACAAAGAATTAAACTGGACGCATAATATATGGATGGGGGTTTCTGTCGAAGATTCAAGAGTAAAACACCGCATTGATGATTTGCGTAAAACAAATGCAAAAACAAAGTTTCTTTCCTGCGAACCATTAATTGGTCCTTTACCTAAAATGAACTTAAAGAAAATCGACTGGGTTATTGTTGGTGGAGAAAGCGGGAGAACGCCAAGGCCAATGGATGCTGATTGGGTTTTGGATATTCAGGAACAGTGCGAAAAGGCGGGAACAGCTTTTTTCTTTAAACAGTGGGGCGGGACAAACAAAAAGAAAAATGGAAGACTGCTTAACGGGAAAATATATGACGAGATGCCTCCTATTGAACAGCTCGAGGCAATAACAATATAAGTTTATGCAACAAAACCGGCGCAATTTCCTCACCAAACTTTCCTTTGCATCAGCATCCCTGTTTGCACTTTCCTCCTTCAACACAAAACCCCGCAATAAAAAATGAAAAATGTTTTCCTGCATCATGTTTACTTCTGGCTCAGTAACCCCGACAGCGCTTCAGATAAACAGGCACTGATTGAAGGACTGAAAAAACTCTCAGCAGTTAAAACCATTCAAACATTTCATATTGGCAAACCAGCAGATACCAACCGTGATGTGATTGAACGGGGCTATGCCGTTTCATGGTTTGTGCAGTTTGATAATGAAGCAGACCAGGCCAGTTACCAAACCGATCCCATTCACTTAAATTTTGTGGAAACCTGCAAACATTTATGGAGCAAAGTGATTGTGTATGATTCGGTGGACGCATAAAATTTCCACAGCCTTTTATTCTTTAAACGATAATACCTGCTTATGCCCAAAAAAGATCTCGTCATTATCCTGGCAGCCATTGTTGCAAGCATTATTGCCGGACTGGCCACTAAATTTGAAATCAATTCTATTTTGCTTTTTGTGCTTACAGCAGTTGCCCTGGTATTTTTGGCAACAACAGTTGGTCATGCCACCGACCAGCTCGGAAGCAGGATGGGGCCGGCAGCAACAGGCGTTTTGCAGTCGGCATTGGGTAATTTACCGGAGTTGTTTGTGTGCATTTTTGCGTTGCGTGCCGGGTTGGACAAAGTGGTGCAGGCTGCACTGATCGGATCTATCCTGGGGAATTCACTGCTGGTGTTTGGTTTGGCATTACTGTTCGGTGGTTTAAAAAACGGCACACAGAAGTTTCATTCAGAGCCACCGAAAATGATTGCCACATTGATGATGCTGGCTTTTGCTGCCCTGGCCATTCCCACGCTTACAAAACACCTTCACACCAATGCCGAAGGCCACCTGAATACACTGAATGTAATGGTGGCCATTGTACTGCTGCTGCTGTTTGTATGCAGCATTGTGTTTTCATTAAAGGGTGATAAGGCGATTGTACCGGAAGAAGGTACGGTACCACATGCAGCCACCTGGAGCATGCCTGTTACTTTAATAGTGCTTGCCGGCGCCGGCGTTGGTGCTGCCTTTGTAAGCGAATGGTTTGTGGAAGCATTGCAGCCCGCAATGAAAGCGCTGGGCATTAATGATGTGTTTGCAGGTTTGGTAGTGGTGGCCATTGCAGGAAATGCCATTGAAAACCTGGTGGGTATACAACTGGCGGTAAAAAATAAGGCAGATTATGCAGTAAGTGTGATACTCAACAGCTCACTGCAAATCGCACTGGGTCTTTTTCCTTTGCTTGTATTACTGTCTTTCTTTTTAGGTGGTGCGGTGCTTTCATTTGTGTTAAGTCCGCTGTTGCTTGCATCACTTGCCATTACTGTTATTGTGAGTGCGTTTATTGTTTTTGATGGTGAATCGATATGGCTGGAAGGTGCGGCATTGATCGGTTTGTATATCATTATTGCTGCCGCTTTCTGGTGGGGTTAATGCAACGAACTGCTGTTTTTTATAACAGTTAAAAAAACTGCACAAAAAAATATTTTAAAAATTTCTTTCAAAAAATTTGGCAACAACAAAAAAATAATTTCATCTTTGCACTGCAAAAATAAAATTTAACAACAAACATGCTGCGCATACAATTACATATTGAAAGAGCAAATTGGTTCAGCCCAAAAGGGTTCGACATCAATGCCGGGGCATGTTATGCTGTAAATTAAGTATCAAAACTAATTCGCTATAACTCAAGCCCCGCCTCAATCAGCGGGGTTTTTTGTTGGCAGTAATATAACGATGATGCAGGTATTACAACATACACGAATGGAACGCAGCAGCCTCCGGCAGCTGAAAGGGAATGCTGTGCATTTGCCCGTAGCAAAAGCGGCTATGCCATTGAGTGATGATAACAATATTTTTAAACAACCACAACCGGGTTGCACCCATACATGATAACAGCATGTATGAGCAGGAAGCCGGTTGTAAATAACAACCGGCTTTTTTTATGATTGGATTTTTTGCAGCTTTTTTTCTGATAACAGTGGGAAGACTGTTACTGGCGGTTGTATTCCAAATATATGCGGCCATTTACAGAAAATTAAAAACAGGTAAAATGATACAGAGAATTTTCAGGAAGAGGATGACTGACCTGAACGCCATGTTCAATGGTCACTATGTGGATGTAAAAGCCTTCTACGCCTGGCAGTTTAACCGCTTGCCATGCATACAGTTCATTGGTGAAACGGATGTGAGCAGGGCTTTTAACCATATCAGCACCATCCATGTGGAACGCATTGTAAATATTTACCAGCACAGCTGGTACAACCATGCCGAACAAAAGATGCAGTTCAATAACACCATTTTTGTTTTGACCCACGACAGGATGATTGAACTGGCCAGTGATTACTGTGTGATACTGTTTGCACCACACCAGTATGAATGGGCTAAAGATATGATCAATGAAATGGCAGACTTCAGGATAACACCACAGGGTACCGTAAGGGTGATGGGTTTTGCCCGTGAGCCTGGTGCTAACTGAAGTAAACAATAAGATTGATGAGGAGGAATAAAGCTTTCCCCACGAGATGCAGTGGGGAAGCTTTTAAAATATAGCAGCATTCCAATGGCTGGATACTCCGCCTGGAACGGAGAGGATGCAGGTTCGAGTCCTGCCTGCTATACAATGGTTTGTTGCTGCAGCGGTACATCACTGGTTTTCTAATATGGCCGCTTCTTATACAAACCACCCTATGTTGACCTTAGCTTACCTGGTAAAGCGTCCGTCTGTGCAACGGGAGAACAGGGTTCGAGACCCGGGGTCAACCAATACGGTTGGGTGTATGGTAACACAGTCTTTCCCCTTTCTTTCTGAAAGGCAAGTAGTGAAGGAAAGTTTCAGGTTCAACTCCTGAAGCCGTACAAATTGGTTCGTAGCGCAATTGGCAGATGTATCCGGCTTTTATCCGCCAGTTGGCGGATGTGAGTTCTCCCGATAGCTATCGGGATCACCGGACCAACAAAAAACTTTACTGGCTGATAGCTTATCACGATAACTATCGGGAGGTAAAGCGGCTGGATGCAGACTTGAGTTCAAATCTCATAAAGCCGGTAAATGGATGAATAGCACAACGGCAGAGTCCCGCCATTGGCGGGATTAGGCACCGGGTTGAAACCTGCCTGCCGGCAGGCGGGGTTCGAATCTTTCTTCATCCTCAAAATGGTGCTTTGGCAGAATGGCTATATGCGCCGGAGTGAAATCCCGGAGATAGTGGTTCAATTCCACTGAGCACCGCTTAAAAGTAAAAATGAAAAAAGAACAATTGAAAAACAAATGTTGAACGGAGCGTCGCCAATGTCGCCCCATTAAAAACAAATGTTGGCAAACAAAAAATGGAAACAGATCAACAGCGGCCTGCCCTCCGGACAGGGAGGCAATGGCGCACCTTAAGTGGGAGAAAGATTTTCACTTCCATTGAAGATGAAATTAAAATGGTATTACAGAAAGAACAATTGGCAGATAACCAGTTAAAAGTTTGTATTGGTACCGACAGCCAGGTGAAGAGTAAAGAAACGGAGTTTGCAACGGTAATTGTTTTTATAAGGAAAGGGAAAGGTGGTTTTATGTATATACACAACGAAACAACCCGGCAGAAAATGACTATTAAAGAACGGATGTTAACAGAAGTGGCAAAGAGTATTGAAGTGGCGTATGCATTGTGCAACATCTTCAGCCGGTTTGGTGTGGATATGGAAGTGCATGCTGATATCAATACCAATCCAAACTTTAAAAGCAACGATGCTTTGAAAGAAGCAATGGGTTACATTATGGGAATGCCTGCCTGCCGGACAGGCAGGGGCTTTGCCTTTAAAGCCAAACCAGATGCTTTTGCAAGCTCCAGTTGTGCAAATAAAGTGGTGCAATAAAATCTATAAAAGAAAAAATGCGATGAAAAATATTTTTAAAAAAGCAGATAATATGGCAAATCAAAAAATCATAAATGCCAATAATGTATTTGATGACCGGTTCCTGGAAACAAAGACGTTATATCTGTATTGGTTTAACAGCCTGCCTTGTTTAAATTTTATAAAGCATGTAGACGGTGAAAAGGCGTTTGCAATGTTCAAGGAAAAATATCAATGGCTTATTGAGCATGTACATCAATACAGGTGGTATCAGCGTAAAGAAAAGAAATACCAGTTTGACAAAACAGTGATATTGCTGAATAATAATTGTCTTGTTGAGTTTGATGAAGACTACTGCGAAATTCTGCATGATGGCAAACAGGATGCATTTGTACAGGAATTAACAGATATGGTAAACCTGTTTAAAGAAAAGCAGAGACGGCAACCACTGGAAATAAACCTGATTGTAAGAGACGGGAGGGGGCTGGACTTAAAAGCGATGGAGATTAAGCGCACCAAACTGGATATCGGTCTGTTTTACGAAGATGATTTTGCTGCAACAGACGAACTGATACGCAAACGCCTGAATACAAAAAAAGACAAAGGCATTGTGTTACTGCACGGATTGCCCGGCACCGGTAAAACAACTTACCTGCGTTACCTGGTGGGTAAAATAAAAAAACGGGTATTGTTTTTATCGCCTACAGTGGCAGAAAACCTGATGAGCCCTGAGTTTGTGGAGCTGCTGATAGATAACCCCGATACCGTAGTGATTATTGAAGACGCTGAAAACATTATCATGGACCGCAAGTTCAGTAACAGTTCATCCGTATCCAACCTGCTGAATATTTCAGACGGGTTGCTGGCAGACTTTTTAAATGTGCAGCTGATTTGCACTTTTAATAATTCGCTAACCATGGTTGACAGTGCACTGATGCGTAAAGGAAGGCTGATTGCGAAGTATGAATTTGGCAAACTCAGTATTGCAAAAGCACAACGCTTAAGCAATCATTTAGGATTAACGCAGGTGATTGATAAACCTATGACCATTGCAGAAATTGCCAATCCGCATGAAGCAGTAACCGAACAATCAAAAATTGAAGTGCTCGGTTTTAGAAGGGAAGCGCTGATGAATTAAAATATTGCTGACAGCGTTCAGCACAAAAGCTTGCTTAACGGCAAGATGGGTAAATACCTGTTAACAGCAAACCAGGCAAGTGCGTAACAGCACTGCAGTGCAGCGGTTGTAACCGGTTGTATGCTGTTGCGTTCTCGGGATTTGTCCACCAACAACCCTGTGGGTCATGGGTTCGATTCCCATTCACTGGCAAAGTGATAGCTCAGTTGGGTAGAGCAACAGACAAAGCACCGGTTCGAATCCGGTATACAACTCCGAAAGGGACGGTTGTATTAGCTCAGTGGTAGAGCACTACACTGAAAATGTAGCGAACAGGAAGTGCACCACTTCTTTAAAAAGGTGCTTAGGAAACAAAGGCCTGCGGTATCAGTTGGCAGCATTCCTGCCCTCTCCCATGGAGGGGGGTGGAATAAAGCGGCCGGGTTATTACCAGCAAACAGGAAACTGAACAGCCGGCGATTTCCGCTTTTTTAATGAATGGATGCAATCCGTATTGCAAACAATCATTGTAAAACCGGTAATACAAAACTGCTCATCACCTGTTTCCGTAAAAATTGGGTGGTTGATACACCAGGCTTTTTTTAAAAACAAAAATGTAAATCAGTCACTCAATTCGTGTAATTCGAAAAAATTAGTGATATAAAACAAAAACAATGAAACGTGTAAAAGTAAACGCCTACCAGGTGGCGCTGGTTTTTAAAAACGGCGTGTATCAAAAAATGCTGAAAGAAGGTAAATACTGGCTGTGGAATGAAACTGTGGTGATGTACGACCTGAACAGGCCATTCACTCCATTTGTGGAACTGAACATACTGCTGAAGGATCAAATGCTGGCCGGCGCCCTGTATGTGGTGGATGTAAAAGACAATGAAATTGCATTGCAGTATGAAAACGGTTTGCTGAAAGCTGTGCTCACTGCCGGACGGTATACTTTCTGGAAAGGTGTGATCGACTATGCATTTGTAACTGCAGATACCAGCAAGATCGAGATTACAGAAAACATCAGCCGTGCCACTTTGCAAAACAGGCTGCTGCAGCCATATGTGCGCAGCTATACTGTTGAAAGTTATGAGAAAGCACTACTGTTCGTAGACGGTAAATATGTGCAGCATCTTAGCAGCGGTGTATACTACTGGTGGAAGAATGCCATCACCATAGTGGTGGGCAAAGCTGATACCCGTGTGCAGCAGCTGGAAGTAAACGGCCAGGAGATTCTGACAAAGGATAAAGCTGCACTGCGTATCAATGCATGGGCACAATATAAAGTGGCGGATGTGGAAAAGGCTTTGCTGGAAAACAAAGACTACGATAAACAACTGTATGTGGCCGTACAACTGGCGCTGCGGGAATATGTGGCTAACTTCAGCTTTGATGAATTGCTGGAAAAGAAAGATGCCGTAGCACCATTTGTGCTGGAACAGGTAAAAGAGAAAGGGGCCAAACTGGGTGTGGAACTGGAAGGCTTCGGTATCCGTGATATTGTGCTGCCGGGCGATATAAAGGAGATCATGAACAAAGTGCTGGTGGCAGAAAAAAATGCACAGGCAAACACCATCATGCGCCGTGAAGAAACTGCCAGCACCCGCAGCCTGCTCAACACAGCAAAGCTGATGGAAGAGAACAGCATGCTGTGGAAACTGAAAGAGATGGAATACGTGGAGAAGATTGCCGAAAAAATTGGCGAGATCAGTGTGAACGGAAACGGCGCCCTGATAGACCAACTGAAACAGATCTTCACAGTAAAACAGTAATTTGGGTGAAACACAAAGGCACATCAAGCATGTGCTCTTTGTGTACGCCCTTTACGAACAGCAGTGATAGAAGCCGGTTACAGCAATGCTGTTAAAGTGAATGATTGAGATTTCAGTCCCACTGGGAATAAAATCTTAACAAAGCAAGCTTGCAGCGATGATGCAGGAGGATACCGAAGCTGGCACCAAAAAAAACAAATCAGCAAATTGTTTCAGTGTAAATCTGTGCAATCTGTGAGAAAAAGAAAAACAATGAGCAAATTAAAATTAAGCGGAAAAGAGTTAAGGGCCATCGGCTTCCCGGAAGGACCGGTTATACCCGTGGCCATGAACGTAATGGAGAAACATTACAAACATCATACAAAAGAAGCAGCATTTGAAATATTAAAAGCAATACAAAATGCCCCGGAGAATTATTTAAACGATGAAATTTTAAAACCCATTGCGGAAAAACTAATGCCTGAGCCGGAAGCTGAAGGTGCAAATATTTCACTAAACCAGCATGGCATACAGTTTAATGTTTTCGGGCAGGAGCAGATCGAAGAAGGCGCCATGCACCAGATGTACCAGGCGGCAAAATTACCTGTGAGTGTGGCAGGCGCTTTAATGCCCGATGCACACAGCGGTTATGGTTTGCCTATTGGTGGTGTACTGGCCACAGAAAATGCGGTGATTCCCTATGGCGTTGGCGTGGATATTGGTTGCAGGATGTGCCTGAGCATTTTTCCTGTAGACCCGAAAGAGCTGGTGCAAAAGGAAAATTTCTTTGCCAGGGAAATTGGAGAAGCCACTTTATTTGGCAGTGGTGCACAGTTTGACAAAGCTGCCAACCACGAGGTAATGGAAAATGAATTGTTTTACCAGCTGCCGTTGTTGAAAAATTTACACGGCCGTGCCTGGAAGCAATTGGGAACATCGGGAAGTGGTAATCACTTTGCGGAGTTTGGTGTGATAGATATTTCAGAAAATGATGCAGTGCTGGGGGTGGAACCGGGTAAGTATGTGGGTTTACTGTCGCACTCCGGTTCGAGGGCACTGGGTGCAAATATTGCAAACCATTACACCAGGATCGCCATCAGCAAAAGGCGTTTGCCGCAGGACGCAAAAAATCTTGCCTGGTTAACACTGGATGAAGAAGCCGGTATTGAATACTGGAATGCGATGAACCTGGCGGGTGATTATGCAAGCGCCTGTCACCATGTGATACATGCAAAAATTGCGAAGCAGTTAGGACAGCGTCCCTTAAAAATGGTGGAGAACCACCACAACTTTGCATGGAAGGAGCAGTGGGAAGGACGTGAAGTGATCGTACACCGTAAGGGTGCCACACCTGCAGGTAAAAATGTGCTGGGCATTATCCCGGGCTCAATGACGGCAGATGGGTTTATTGTAAAAGGTAAGGGAGAACCGGCATCTGTAAACTCTGCATCACATGGTGCAGGAAGAAAGATGAGCCGTACCCGTGCCATGCAGAGCGTAACCGATAAACAGTTTAAAGATGAACTGGAAAAATTTGGTGTAAAACTGCTTGGCGGCGGACTGGATGAATCACCTTTTGCATACAAAGATATCGAACAGGTAATGCAAAGCCAAAAAGCACTGGTGGATGTGGTGGGAAGGTTCACTCCCAAAATTGTAAAGATGGATGGTGCCAAGCACCGGGGCTGGAAAAAAGGAAAAGAAGAAATAATGGGGGAATGATCCCCCATTATGGTTTTAACCGGCAAGGCAATCATAACAGTTTATGCGGCCGTTTCTGCAGCAGGGTCCTCGATATATGTAATCACATACCGGCAACCATTGCATGCGGAGGCGCCTTCCTGGAAATACCAGCGGCAGTTGCTTCGGATGGAACAATGCGGGAGGTCCTTTTTTGCAGGGATGCTGTCGAGTGCCAGCACAGCTTTTATCACACCGCATTCTTTACCGGTCCATTGCCTGCAGCCACTTTGCACACATTTGTTACTAAAACGGAAACGTGTTTCTAGGTTATCTGTGCCACCGGCATTATCAATAAATTCCTGTGTCACTTCAACAGGGTCATTAAAAAACCCCACGGTTCCGTTGGCATTTACCATTCCTAAAATGTTTGCGCCCACCTGGCCCATGGAACTGGGACAGGTTTTGTTATCTGCATCTTTCATATGCCTGTTTTACATTTGTCGGAATCCGCCGGCCCTTAATGCGGCGATGTCTTTAAAGCGTTTGGCCCAGATACCGATCCACTCTGGCCTTTTGATTCCCCATATACCGTCCTGGGGCGTAAGCTTGATATTTTTTGCAATAAATGAAGTGGCTGCTTCATTGATCGCTTTTTGCAATCCGGCAACCTGTGTTTTGGTGAGTTCAGCTCCATCGAGCTGAACTTTGAAGATTTGTTTGGCCATAATATAAAGTTTAAAAGTTTGTATCATAAAACTAAAATGTGAAACAGCCCTTGTCAATACCCTAAAGGGGGAAATTGTTGTTCAGGAAATTCGGGAGCAGATAATGCAAGCGTTAAAGAAAGATGTAGCATCCTGCTCAAAATAATAATGGGGGTTTGATCCCCCATTATGTTTTTATCTGACAAGGTTGGTTAATGGCACGGTAGTACGGTACTAAAAACTGCAGAATCAAAACTATTCTTTCTGAACAAAGTGCACAATACCCCAAAGCGGTAATTTTTTGAGATGTCTTGAAACCCCCTTGATTGGCATGCCATGTTTTTCAATTAATTTTACCATCTTAACCTCCACGCATGTTATCCATCACCGACAGAATCAGGGAACTGTTTGCATCATTTTCAAAAGAAGCGCCTGCTGCCATCGACAAATTACCTCAGGCCGGCAGCGAGCGTCATTATTACCGCATCCATACCGCAGCAAGGAATTATATCGCCACATACGGGGCCAATATCAAGGAGAATGAAAGCTTTTTGTATTTCTCGGAGCATTTTGGCAAAAAGAAACTGGCCACCCCCAGAATTTTTGCTGTCAACAATGAAAAGGACATTTATATACAGGAAGACTTTGGTGATGTATCGCTGCTGAACAGGCTGGAAGCTGAAGGTTTTGTGCAGCCGGTATATGAATTGTACAAATACAGTTTGCACCAGCTGGCTTTACTGCAGGTTAAGGGGCACGAGGGAATGGATTATAAAAAATGTCTTACCAACAGTTCTTTTGGCAAGGAAGCCATCATGGCCGACCTGCTCTATTTTAAATATTATTTCCTGGATGCGTTGCGCCGGCCTTATGATAAACAAAAACTCATCAAGGATTTTGAGGCGCTGAGCAATTATCTTTCACATACCGAGTATAAGTTTTTTATGTTCCGCGATTTTCAGAGCAGGAATATCATGATTAAGGCGGACAATACGGTTGGATTCATCGATTACCAGGGTGGTATGAAGGGCGCCCCGCAATATGATGTGGCTTCTTTATTGTCGCAGGCCCGGGCCAATTTGCCCGAAGACTGGAAACAAAACCTGCTGGAAGATTATATCAATTCTTTTGAAGCGATTGTGGAAGAAACGGTTGACAGGGATGTGTTCCGCAGCCAGTACAATGGTTATGTGCTGATCCGTTTGCTGCAGGTGCTGGGCGCTTATGGTTTCCGCGGATTGTTTGAACGCAAGGCGCATTTTTTAACCAGCATCCCGCTGGCGCTGAACAACCTTAAATCATTCATCACACATCATAGTCTTGGTATCGCCGTACCTGAGTTTAAAAAAGTGCTGGAAATATGTATCAGTGATGAAGTGGTGGCAGAGTTTACGCCGGTGCAGGCCACGGCAGAAACACCGCTGGTGGTTTCCATCAACAGCTTTTCATTTTTACAACAGGGATATCCCAAAGATGAAACCGATAATGGCGGCGGCTTTGTATTCGACCTGCGGGGCATTTTAAATCCCGGCCGCTACCCGGAGTATAAATTTATATCGGGGCTCGATAAACCGGTAAAGGATTTTTTGGAGCAGCAAACAAAAATGCCCGATTTCCTGAACAGTGTGTACAGCATCGTTGATATCAGCGTGGAAGATTATATCAAACGGGGCTTTGCAAATCTCTGTATCAACTTTGGATGCACGGGCGGCCAGCACCGCAGTGTATATGCAGCCGAAGCAGTGGCCAGGCATTTAAGAAATAAGTTTAAGGTAAAGATCGACTTACAACATACAAACAAAGCAAACTGGAAAACGAAAGAAGGCTCATAGTTTATGGCCAATAGTTCACGGAAAATACGTGCGCCATGAACTATGAACTATGAACTATCAACCATCAACCATCAACTATGAACCACAATAAGGCCATCATCTTCTCAGCCGGCCTCGGCACACGTTTTAAACCCTGGACGGATTCACATCCCAAAGCGCTGGCCATTGTAAATGGAAAACCGTTGCTGCAAAGAAATATTGAGTATTTGCAGCAGTATGGTATAACAGATGTGGTGGTGAATATTCATCATTTCCCTGATCAAATTGTGGCAGCAATTAACCAAAACAAAGGCTGGGGAAGTAATATTGTAATCAGTGATGAAAGCGATATTGTTTTAGAAACAGGTGGTGGTTTGGTAAAAGCCAGAAAATTGCTGGATGGCGACCGGCCGTTTTTATCACTGAATGTGGACATTCTCACCAACCTGGATTTAAACAAACTGATGGCTTTTCACCAGCAGCATAAGCCGTTGGTTACTTTCGGTGTTACTAACCGCAGATCATCCCGTGTTTTATTATTTGATGATGATAACCGCTTATGCGGATGGAAAAATATAAATACCGGCGAAACAAAAATTTCCATTGATAAACCCGGTCTTATTGAAAAAGCATACAGCTGCGTGGTAATTTATGAACCCAAGATATTCGGCCTTATCAGGCAAAGCGGAAAGTTCTCCATCATGGATACTTATCTTGATTTAGCTGCGGAACATGTTATTTTAGGATACGATCACAGCGGGGATAAACTGGTGGATGTGGGCAAACCCGAAAGTGTGGCAGTAGCGGAAGCGTTGTTTCTATAAAAGGGAAGTCAAGTCTTCAAGACTTGACTTCCCGCAATTGTTATAAAGAAGCCAGGTTTTTAAAACCCGGCTTCTTTGTTATTATTCTCTTCCATCCAGTAAATTTCCAAGTCCGCCCAGGATGCTTCCTTCTTCCTTGCGATGGTAGGTATATTGCTGTAACCTTCCGGCCAGCCTGCTGATGGGTAATGACTGCAGCCAGACTTTTCCGGGCCCGGTAAGTTTTGCAAAGAAAAGTCCTTCGCCACCGAACATCCAGTTCTTGATACCACGCACCATTTCAATATCAAAATCAATGGAAGGCGTATAAGCCACCACGCAGCCAGTGTCTACTTTCAGCACTTCACCGGGCTGCAGGTCTTTTTCGATGATATAACCGCCGGCATGTGCAAACGCATAACCGTCGCCTTCAATTTTTTCCATAATAAAACCTTCACCACCGAAGATACCGGTGCCGAGGCGGCGCTGGAATTCGATACCAATGCTCACCCCTTTTGCGGCGCATAAAAAAGCATCTTTTTGCGCAATGATCTTGCCACCCAGCTGTGCCAGGTCAAACACAATAATTTTACCAGTGTAGGGTGCAGCAAAACTGACCCGTTTTTTTCCCTGTCCCATATTGGTGAAGGCGGTCATAAACAAGCTTTCACCCACCAGTAAACGTTTGCCGGCGCTGAAGAGTTTTCCGAGCAGGCTGTTATCCTGCTGCTGGCTGCCATCACCAAAAATGGTTTGCATTTCAATGCCGTTATCCATCATCATAAAGGCGCCGCTTTCTGCAATGGCTGTTTCGTTAGGGTCCAGTTCGATTTCAACAAACTGTAATTCTTCCCCGTAAATTTTGTAGTCGATTTCGTGATTACGTATCATGGCTGGTTGATTGTGCCCGCTTTTTTATGTGCAGGCGATGAAAGAAAAATTTATACTGTAAAAATATGGCGATTGTTTAAAAAAAGCCGCTCATTTTCATGAGCGGCACCATTATAACCAAACCTGGTCTTTCGACCTTAACGAACTAGGTGTTTTTAAGTTTACCGTTCCATACTTTTTTACCCTGGAACCGCTTCACCAGGTACATAATACCCACGAAGATGAAGAAGAAGGGCCCCGCAAAGCCGAGCAGCCCGATAAACTTGGTACCATAAAAACGCTCCATTGGCCTGCGCAACCTTTCAGCGATCAGGTACATGCTTGGTACCATGATGAGGGTAAGGAAGAACGAGAACATCAGACCGAAAATGATGGTCCAGCTCAGCGGCCCCCAGAACACCACGCTGTCGCCGCCAAAGAAAATATGCGGGTTCAGGTGCTGGAACAGGGAGATGAAATCGATATTAAAACCTACGGCCAGCGGTAATAAACCCAGGATGGTGGCCACAGCCGTAAGCAATACCGGTATGATACGGATCTTACCCGCCTGTATGGCTGCTTCCCTTGTCTTCATGCCCCTGCCGCGGAGTTCATCGGTGAATTCAATCAGCAGGATACCGTTTTTAATTACGATACCGGCCAGTCCAACAATACCCACCATCAGCATGATCGTGGCGATCGTCATACCGGTAAAGGCATAACCCAGCAGCACACCAATAATGGAGAAGAATATCTCCGACATTACGATAAACGGTTTGCTCATGGAGTTAAACTGCAGGATCAGGATCAGGAAGATCAATGCAATGGCAATACCCAATGCCGTTAAAAGGAAAGTCAGGTTTTCTTTTTCCTGTTCACTCTGACCGGCCTGTTTAATGGTAACATCAGACGGTATTTTATTTCTCACTTTAAAATCTTCGATCTTCAGTGCCAGTTCTTCATTTACCGGTCCCACCATGGTAGGATCCAGCACATTACTTTGCAGCTGGATGGTGCGGCGTACGTTTTTACGCTTGATGCCACCCGCTGTATTGGTATAATCCACCCTTGCCACCGCACTTAAAGGAATCGATTTCACATGCATGGTATTCATATCCATGAAAGTGATGCGCATGTTCATAATATCTGTAAGGTTATTGCGGATCAAATCTGTAGTACGCAGCTGTATCTTGTATTCATCTTCTCCGTCTTTCAGTTTGCTCACTTCCTTACCAAAAACAGCCGTACGCACTTCCATACCAATTTGCCCGGTGCTCAGTCCTTCCATCATGGCTTTTTCACGGTCAACGTTGATGGTGATTTCGGGGTTGCTGAGGTCCACATTCATTTGCAGGCTCTCCACACCGGCCACCTGGTTGGTATCTAAATAATTGAACAGCTGCGTGGCCACGTTGGAAATGCTTTCAAAATTATCACCGGCCACTTCAATATTTACCGGGGGATCGGTTGGAGGACCGCCATCTTCCTGTCCTACTTCCACACTGGCACCGGGAATGCCTTTCACCACTTCCCTTATCTGGTCCATATACGGTTTGGTTTCTTTACCATGCCGTTTTTCAAATTCCACGAAACTTACCTGTATACGTCCGAGATTGCTTTGCGTGCTCCGGTTATTATCCCTGGGGTTGTTGGCGCTTACGGCCACGTTGGAAATAATACTTTCCACCATACCATTTTTTGCAGGCAGTTCTTCTGCCAGCACTTTTTCCACGCGTTTCTCCAGCACATGTGTAACGCTGTCGGTATATTTTACATCGGTACCTACGGGGAGTTTCAGGTACACATAAATAAAATTGGGATCACCGCTGGGGAAGAAGGTGGATTTGTTGCCACGCATCATCAATAACACAATGGCCAGTACAAACAACCCGAACAGGGATGCAAACATCCAAACGGGCCGCCATCCCTTCAATACCCAGCGCAGCAGTTTTTCATAACGCACCATTAATTTGGGCAATGAATTATGCTGGAATTTATAGATCACATCATGCAGCACATACCTGCTTAACAAAACCAGTCCGGCCATGATGAGCAGGAAGTTGCCAAATCCATGCATGGAATATTTTTTGGCTTCCAACGCCACATTATCTGCACCCAGGCTTCCGATTTGTGCGCCAATGCCAAAACCGGCCAGGTTAAACAACACACCCATGATAAGCATACCCCAGAACCACCATTTTTTAAAGAGCAGTTTTTTGGGCTCTTCATATTCCTTGCCTTCAGGCTTCATAAAGCTTACGGCGAATACGGGGTTGAAAATAAATGCCACGATCAGTGAAGCAGCCAGAGTGAGAATGAGCATGGTGGGCAGGTAGATCATGAATTTCCCGATCAAACCTTTCCAGAACAGTAAAGGGAAAAATGGTGCCAGTGTGGTGGCCGTACCAGCCAGTACCGGGATGAAAACCTCACCGGCCGCTTCCTTGGCGCTTCTTATAATCGGCACTTTGCCATTGGCATAAATACGGTGAGTGTTTTCAATTACCACGATGGCATCATCCACGATAATACCCAGCCCGAACAGGAGTGCAAACAACACAATAAAGTTGAGCGTTACATTCGTGCCGATGATGGCATCTGCCAGCGGCAGGAAGAGGAAGGCAACAAACACACTCAGCGGCACACTCAGCGCCACAAAGAAGGCGTTGGTGATTCCCATAAAGAACATCAGTATCAGCAGTACCAGTATAAAACCGATGATGATGGTATTGATCAGTTCGTTGAAAGATGTTTTTGTCTGTTTGCTCTGGTCGCCGGTGATCACCACTTTCAGGTCAGCGGGAATTTCACCCTTCTTCTGCATGTCTGCCACTTCGGCCTTTACCTTATCCGCACAATCGATCAGGTTTTCACCTGCCCGTTTTACAATGTTGAGGGTAATTACATTCTTGCCGTCCAGCCGGGCAAAGCTTTCTTTTTCCTTGATGGTGTCGCGTATTTCGGCAATGTCTTTTAAATATACCGAAGCACCCTGTGCACTGCTGCGTACCACGATCTCGTTCAGGTTGAGTGCGCTGGCAAACTGGCCTTTCACACGAAGGGTGCGTTTCATATTGCCCACTTCAATCAAACCGCCGGTGATATCCCTGTTTTCACGGCTGATGGCATTCTCCACATCCATAAAACTTACACGGGCCAGACTCATTTTATAAGGATCCACGTTTACCTGTATTTCCCTTTCAGGCGCACCTACAATTTCTGCACGGGTTACTTCAGAAAGGTCTTCAAAATGATCCTGCATCTTATCTGCATAATACTTCAGTTTGATACCATCATAATCGCCACTGATGTTTACAAACATGATGGGCATTTCACTGAAAGAGAATTCCTGTGCTTCGGGTTGGGAGGTGAGGTCGGTGGGCAGGTCGGTCTTTGCCTTGTCGATCGCATCCTTTACTTTTTGTTTGGCGATATCCGTTTTTACATCGGTATCAAATTCCACCACAATCAGGCTGTAATCAGTTTGCGAGGTGCTGGTGATCTTGATCACTTTGGCACCGCTGATGCCCTTCAGTTGTTTTTCAATGGGCCTTGTCACCAGGTTCTCGATATCTTTTGGTGAGTTACCCACATAAACAGTCACTACCGAAATGGTGGGCACCACAATATCAGGGAACTGTTCCTTGGGCATCGTGTTGAACTTGATCAGCCCGTAAATGGATATGATCACGGCAATGATATAAATCGCCGTTTTATTGTCAACCGCCCAGCTGGTGAGTTTAAATTCTTTAAACTTCTTGGCTATTCCTTCACTAATAATATTCATAAAATAATTTTGTGTTCAGCAGTTAATTTTTTTTCATCTTCAGTGGCGTCGCACACTTGTACATTGCTGCCTTACTGAACTTTTTTATTGACACTATTTAACGGCACTGATCAGCTGGCCTTCATACAGGCTCTGGTAACCTTCGGTAACCAGCTGTTCGCCGCCTTTGAGCCCGCCTTTTATTTCCACGTTATTGCCATAGACTTCGCCAATTACCACGGGTACGCGGTGTGCCACGGATTTACCATTGCCGCCATTGATCATCACATAAACATACTTGCCGCTTTCATCACTTTGCACCATATTCACCGGGATTACTATAGCACTGGCAGCGCTGTAATCCTTAATTTTCATTACTGCAGTCTGGTTGGGTTTAAGGGCCCCGTCTGGCG
This sequence comes from Ferruginibacter sp., assembly GCA_046329655.1. GTDB lineage: Bacteria > Bacteroidota > Bacteroidia > Chitinophagales > Chitinophagaceae > Ferruginibacter. Next base: position 235,320 of record JAXLUD010000002.1, on the reverse strand, counting down.
CCAGTTTTGCCTCGGCGGTAAAGCCCCTTAATGTCGGGTCCACGCTCTGGCTGATCAGTGAAATGGAAGTGGGTATATTTGTTTTACCTGCGTCAGGAATATTTACCAGCACCGGCATGCCATTGGAAATCCTGGTAAGATAATTTTCCGGCACATTGGTAATCACTTTTAAACTGCTTTTGTTTACAATTTTTATTTGCGGCCCCTGTTGTGTAGCACCAACAAAAGTTTCACCCACATGAATATTCACCACATCAGCAATGCCAGCAACATCACTGTAAACATTCGCCGTATTAAGCTGTTCAACAGCGGCTTTTACGTTTTCATTGGCAGTGGCAATTTGATTTTCATATGCTTCCACAGAATTTTTTGCACTCAGTAATTGCACTTCAGTGCCAATGCCCTGGTCCCAGAGGTTTTTCTGCCGCTGGTAAATATTTTTGGCAAATGACAGCTGTGTTTTTAAACCATCAACCTGTTTTTTTGCCGCTTCTATCTGCTGGCGTATGATGGCGTCATCCAGCCTTAATATCAGCTGTCCTTTTTTTACGGCCTGTCCTTCTTTGATAAAAAGCGCCTTTACCTGGCCGGCCATGCCACGCGGGGAGATATAAGAGATATTATCCGCATCCACCCTTCCCAACAGGTCAATATAATGTTCAAAGGGCTGTGCGGTTACCGGCATCACGCTAACCAGTTTCACCCTGGCGGCATTGGCGGCATTGGTATCCAGTTTTAAAATTTCCTCTTCCAGTTTTTTGATTGCAGATTCGCTGGATGCACGTTCCTTTTTTTCTTTTTCCAGCTTCGCCTTCAGGTCGTTCAGGGCGGCAGCACCGTCTTTTTTACCGCCTCCGCAGCTCATTAAGATAACTGCTGCTGTTGCGATGAGTCCAATAGTTTTTAATTGTTGCATATCATTCTGTTTGTTGTGTGTTTGATTATAATTTCCCGGTAGCTTTCAGCCAGTCGGTTTTAGCGTTGATGGCATCATAGCTGGCACTGTAATAATTGGCCTGGGCCAGTTTGAGTTCAGATTGTGCAAAGATCAGTTCCATGCTGCTGCCCAATCCCTGTTCGTATTTTTTCTTGGTGGTGCTGTAAACTTTTTCAGCCTGTTCCATATTGCGCTTTTGTGCATCCAGTGTAAGCAGGGCCGATTTCATTTTCAGCTTTGCCTGTTCCATATCATGATCGATCAGCTGCTTGTACTGTTCAATATTGTTGTTTGTTTTTTGCAGGTCAATTTTAGCCTGGCTGATCTTACTTTTTTTGGCAAAACCGTCAAACAGGGAGGCCTGTATTTTTATGCCCACCAGTGAAGTGGTGAACCAGTCGCCTTTTCCAAAAAAATCAAACTGGCTGCGCTGCGCATTTTTACTGTAACTGGCAAATGCCGCCACGGTGGGAATATAGGAAAGCTTGTAACGCCTGATATTGTATTCATTCAGTTTTTTAGCATAATCGAGCAGCTGCATTTCTTTGCGGTCGCTGTATTTAAAGCCGGTTTCCAGTATACCCTGCTTCAGTTCATCTTCATTGAGCGAATCTGTAAGCAGCAGCTGGTCTTTTTGCGGCATACCGATCAGGAATTTTAAGGAGGCGTTACCGGCTTCCAGCAGGTTTTCGATCTTCTGCTTTTCCGTAACCAGGTTGGTAACCTGCACCGAGGTTTTATCGAGGTCCAGTTTTTCAACAAAACCGTTCTTATACATTTCGCCCTGGTCGTGCAGGAGTTTTTGCATCGTAACGATATTCTCTTCCACGGTTTGCAGCTGCTTTTTACCCACCACCAGCTGGTAATAGATCTTATAAATATTCAGCTTGATGCCTTCGCTGGTGATCTCGGCGTTTTTCTCTGCAAATTTTATCAGCGTATTTCTTGCCTGCAGACCTACAAATACCTGCCCGTCAAACAGTATCTGGCTGGCGTCAATACCTCCGTTCGCATTGTACTTGGTGCCAAATTTTACAGCTGCAAAAGTGCCGGGTGCACCACCAAAGAACTGGGCCGGTATCAGGCTCGTTGGAATTTCAAGATAATCGGTCAGCCCCACACTGGCATTTACCTGCGGGTAAGCCAGGGCCGTTACTTCTTTGTTTACCTGCTCCTGCTTTTTAATATCCAGCAGTGCATTTTTTACGGTAACTGAATTTTTCACTGCATAATCCACACATTGCTGAATGCTGAATTCATTTTTTTGCTGTGCCTGTGCGGCGGTGGCCAGTAACAGGAAGCCGGCTGCCGCGGTTGGTTTAAGCCATAATTTTTTCATTCGTGTTCGTCTTTTTGTTTTTTCTGTCCTGCAGATATTTAGTAATTAATTTATGCCCCTTAATGGTGGCAAGGCCGTATAAAAAGTGCATGGTGAGTTCTGTTTCCACCTTAATAAGATCAAATTTGTTTTTGGGGAATACCAGCTGGCTGAAGGGGATCATCATGCTTTCGAGCCTTGCCTTTACATGCACTTCCACATCTATTTCAGACCGGTACAATTCCTCGGCGATGCCCCTTTCAATATTCTCCTTCATCACGGTATACAGAAAGGAATATTTGTGCTTGGCGAATTTTTCAAACGCTTTCGGATAGTATTTTTCCATTTCATGCAGTACGGCCGGGTTCATGTTCTGAAACATTTCCTGCATCATATCCAGCGCCAGGAACACCTCGTGTACTGCGTTTTTGGCCTGTTTACGGTCTTTATCGCAGCTTGCCCGGTTATGTTCCAGCACTTCAATAATTACGGCATCCACCAGTTCATCCTTATCGGCATAATACTGGTAAATGGTTTTTTTGGATACCCCCAGCTGTACGGCAATTTCATCCATGGTTACCGAGCGGAGCCCGTATTGCATGAACAGCTCATGCGCTTTCTGTTTTATTCTGTCTTTCACTGATACAACGTTTAAAAACGGGTACAAAACTATGGAAACTTTTGAAGTTGCCAAAGTTTCCATCATATTTTTTTACCGTATGTCACAAAAAAACCGGTTGCCATGTATGCAACCGGTTGCTGAAGCCAGATTTTAATTATCAGATTTTTCCCGGGGCCACCCGCAGGAGGGATACAGGCTGGGGAGCTTCGTATATAAGCGGTACCTGCTCCACCACCACATCACTTTTGTCGAGCCCAAAGGCTTTTTCGTCACTTTGCCCCAGGTTTTTAAGAAAGAAATAGGCATTCAGCAATATAGACTTCTTAATGCTCAGTTCATTTTCAACCGAAAGGAATTTTTCTATCACCACAAATTTGAAATCGGGCTCTGCATTGTATTTGGTGCTCCCGTCGGGCCTGATATGCAGGTCGAGTTCCCTTGCAGCAACCAGTTCCTGCACAATCTTTTTAAAATACATTTCGGTTTTTGGCTGTACCCTGAAACCAAGATGGATATTGACTTTGATCACTTTATCATCTACCAGTTCAGTTACATCATAAGTCATGGTATAAGGTTCTTCGGTACGGTTGATATGAACAAACCAGTACACGTCAGCCCGTTTTGGTTTTTTTGAAAAGACCGAATTGATGATTTTTTCTTCCACCTGGTTGCGGCTGTTGGCCTTGCTGAGATAAATAAGATGTGTTGAGAATTTGGGTATACTGTCATCATTGCTCAGTTGTGTAAACCTTGCGGCATATTTGCCCAGGTCGGTAAAACGGACAAAACGGTTGTTGATTTTCCTTGCCCGGTACCAGGTATACATTACCAGGAATATGAAGAGTTCAAAAAACAGGAACATCCATCTTTCTTTGATTTTGGCCACATTGGCTATGAAGAAAGAAATTTCAATTACAGCAAACAACCCGATGATGATTGCCACCCACCACCTGTTCCATTTTAATTTGAACAACAGGTAGTAATTAAGCAGTAATGTTGTCATCATCATGGCTATGGTGATGGAAAACCCGTAGGCGGCTTCCATATGCGCCGATTCCCTGAAATATAAAATCATCATCACACAGCCTGCCCATAAAATTGTGTTTACGCTGGGAATATAAATCTGGCCCTTGATATTGCTGGGCTGCCTCACGGTTACCCTTGGCCAGAAATTGAGGTTCATGGCTTCACTGATAAGTGTGTACGATCCGCTGATGAGTGCCTGCGATGCTATAATGGTGGCGGCAGTGGCAATGATTACTCCGGGAACAAGGAACCATTCGGGCATCATTTCAAAAAATGGGTTTCGGCCATCCAGAAATGGCTGTTTCAACTGCATGATCCAAGCCGCCTGCCCGGTATAGTTTATAACCAGACATATTTTTACCATGATCCAGGTAATACGGATGTTTTTGATACCGCAATGCCCCAGGTCGCTGTACAGCGCTTCTGCGCCGGTGGTACATAAAAATACCGCACCCAGCAGCCAGAATCCATGCGGGTATTCCACCAGCAACCTGTAACCGTAATGCGGACTAAGGGCCTTTAAAACCTCCGGGTGCTTTAAGATTTCATGCCCGCCAAGTATAAAAAGCATGGTAAACCAAACCAGCATTACAGGTCCGAAAGTGCCGCCAATTTTCTGAGTGCCAAAACGCTGGAAGAAGAAAAGCAGGGAAATAATGCTTACCACGATGCCAATGGTTAAAGCATTCCCCGGTACAATAATATGCTGTAGTGCATTTACAGAATGCAAACCCTCCACAGCTGATGCCACTGAAATGGGAGGTGTAATGATACCATCTGCCAGCAGGGTGGTGGCGCCCAATATGGTGGGTATTGCAAGGCCCCTGGCATACCGCCGTACCAGTGCATATAAAGAAAAAACACCTCCCTCACCCTGGTTATCGGCCCTCAGGGTAAGTATGATATACTTGATGGTAGTTTGAAAAACCAGCGTCCAGAAAATCAGTGATACGCCACCATATACCAGTGTTTCTGTGATCTGCCTTTCACCTGTAATGGCTTTAAGAACATAGAGCGGGCTGGTGCCGATATCACCGTAAATGATACCAAGCGCCACTAATAATGAGGCAAAGCTTACCCTGTTCAAACTTTTGCTGTTCGAAATCATGTGTTGTAATTAATATGATGATGAAATTATTCCTGTACGGCAAACCGGTAGCCTATGCCAGATTCAGTAACAATGAAAATGGGGCGGTTTGCATCTGTTTCAATTTTTTTTCTGAGCTGTGCAATAAAAACACGCAGGTACTGCGACTGGTTAATGAATCCCGGCCCCCATATTTCCTTTAGCAGGTATTGATGGGTGAGCACCTTACCTTCATTTTTTGCAAACAGTGCCAGGAGTGCATATTCTGTGGCTGTGAGTTTAATGATTTCAAGATTTTTTTTCACGGTTCTTGCCTGCAGGTCAATTTGCAGCGTCTCATTTCCGATTACAGGACTGTCTTCTTCCTTGAGTGTGCTCCTCAATGCCGAACGGATCCTTGCCAGCAACTCGCCTGTACGAAAGGGTTTTACCAGGTAGTCATTTGCCCCGCTGTCCAGCGCCGATATAATATCTTCCTCGCTGTTTTGAACTGATAAGATAATTACCGGTTTTGTATACCATTCCCGCAGCTGCTTCAAAACAGTATGTCCGTCTGTATCCGGCAGCCCGATATCTAGGAGCACTAAATCGGGCGGGTGATTGGCGGCAGCAATCATACCTTCTTTTGCAAGTGCGGCTTCTGTTACCGTATAGTCATTACTTTCCAGTGTGATGCGCAGCAGTTTCCGCATCTGCGACTCGTCATCAATTACCAGTATGCAGGCCTTGTTATTCATTTTTTAAATTCTTGAGATAGGATGTTTCTGCAGCAATTTTTATAGTGAAACGGGCACCGCCTGTATCCACATTTTCAAGTTCCACACTGCCGCCCATTGCTTCTGTAAAACCTTTTACAATGGATAGCCCGAGTCCTGTACTGCCGGCCTTCGCATTTTTTAACCGGTAAAATTTATCAAATACATTTTTTATTTCACCCGCCGGAAAACCCTGCCCGTTATCTTCAATTACCAGTTGCAGCATATCCGCATAACAGGACGCAGTAATGTAAATGACACTTTCTTTTGGCGTGTATATAGCCGCATTATTCACCAGGTTATAAATTACCTGTTCCAGCATTCCCTTATCAAGCCTGAACAAAGGGATATCCGGGTTGATACTGATGCTTGTTTTCCGGGCAACCCCGTTTTCCTCCATCCTGTTTATTGCATCATACACCACTTCGTTGATATCGCACCAGTCGCTTTTGGGTTTAATAAAACCGGATTCAAGCCTTGACATGTTCAGCAGGTTATCCACCTGCTGGTTCAGCCTGAAAGATGCTTTTGATATTTCGGTCAGCAGTTCAAACCGGTTTTGCTCCGTAAGTTTTGCATTGCGGCTCTGTAAATTATCTGTTGCACCAATAATGGCAGCAATGGGTGTTCGCAGTTCATGCGATAAAGAGTTGAGCAGGGTGTTATAAAGCTTTACGGTGTGCTCTTTTTCCTGCTGCTGCCTTGCAAGCTTTTCCACCTGCCTAATTTTGTAAGTGAGGGCACCGCTTACCAGCGCAATTACAAAATACATGGTAAATAAAATAAGGTCTTCAGTACTGCCTATATGCAAGGTGAATTTAGGAGGGATGAAAAAATAATTCCAAACCAGCGCAGATAAGGCAGCTGCAGAAAATACAGGGATGATATCAAAAAGCATGGCAAGCACCGACACCATCAGCAGCAGTACAAAAGCCACCACCCTGTACCCGATAAGGGCAGATAAAAAATAACAGGTAACTGAAACGGCGGCCACAGTTACCAAACAGTATAAATACTGTTGTACCGGTTTTAAATTCCTGATATTGCTGTATTGCATAAAAAAATTCAACACAAAGGTAAACCGGCATTTGCAAGCATTTTATAAAACCCCCAGGCTTGCGTGTAAAGATTTTATAAAAATCCCCGTTTTACAGTCCATTTCTATTCAGGTATCTTTGGCCCTTAAACAGCAGCCACATGAACAAGCCTTTCAGTTATAAAAAATTACTGCAGTATCTTTTACAGGGTTTACTGATACTGGCGCCATTGGTCATTACCGCCTATGCCATATTCTGGGTGGTTACATCCATCGACAACCTGCTGCCCATTTTTACCTATAAAGACGCACTGGGAAATGTAAAAGTGCAGAACTATGGTATTGGCTTTGTCATCATCATTGCCGTACTCATCATCATCGGTTATTTCAGTTCTTTTTTTATTACCGGCAGGGTGGTGAGTTTTGTGGATAAGATACTCGAAAAAACACCCGGCATCAAATACATCTATTCCACCACACGCGATTTTTTTGAGGCATTTGCCGGTGATAAGAAAAAATTCACCCGGAATGTGCTGGCCAATGTGGATGATAACGATGTATGGCGTTTTGGTTTTGTTACCCGGGAAGACATGGAAGATTTTGGCCTGAACGAGTATGTTACGGTGTACATTCCCATGGCCTATTCTGTTGCCGGAAATGTTTATGTAATTCCCAAAAACAGGGTGCGGCCCATTACCAATATCAGTGCTGCCCAAACCATGAAGTTTGCCGTAAGCGGCGGTATTACCGATGTGGACGATGACGACAGCGAAAAGAAAAGCTAATTGCCGTATATTTAATACAGCAATTCGTACCCCAATGAAAAAAGCACTATTTGTTACTGCTTTTATACTGCTGCAGTATAAAAGCTTCTGCTGGGGCTTTTATGCCCATTCCAGGATCAATTATTATGCGGTGTTTTTGCTGCCGTCCGAAATGCTGGTGCTGTACAAATCCCAGGTTGTTTTTTTAAGTGAACATGCGGTGGATCCCGACAAACGCCGGTACATGATACCGGAAGAAGGTCCGCGGCATTATATAGATATTGATCATTACGGCCGTTATCCGTATGACAGCCTGCCACGAAAATGGAATGATGCTGTTACAAAATACTCGGCAGACTCGCTGGCAAAATATGGCATGGTACCCTGGCATGTGCAAACCATGCTGGCCCGGCTTACTGCGGCATTTAAAGAAAAGGATTTTGCAAAAATCTTAAAGCACAGCGCCGAGATCGGACATTATATCGCCGATGCGCATGTGCCCCTCCATGCAAACAGCAACCACAACGGACAGTTCACCAATCAAAAAGGGATTCATGGTTTTTGGGAAAGCCGTGTGCCGGAACTGCTGGCAGAAAAAGATCCGGCGACTACCGGGTTTGATTTTTTAATCGGTAAGGCGGAGTATATCAAAAACCCCGGCGATTTTATCTGGAAGCGGGTGCTGGAAAGTGCCAAAGCCAGTGACAGTGTGCTGCTGTTTGAAAAGCAGCTGACACAGCAAATGGGGGAAGACCAAAAATTTTCATTTGAAGAACGAAACGGTAAAATCATGAAGCAATATTCTTCGGCCTTTACCATTGCATACAATCAAAAACTCGATGGAATGATTGAACGGCGTATGCGGCAAAGCATTTTTGCCGTGGCCAGTTTTTGGTACACCGCATGGGTCAATGCCGGTCAGCCTGACCTGAAAGCACTGGTAAAAAACACATTCAGCGATACAGATCTTAAAGAATTTGAAGAATTAAATTTAAAATGGAGGGCCGGGGGTAAAATGCTGGGAAAAGCCGAAGATTAATAAATGATTTCAATGTTTTGCATTTTCACTCTTTTCATTCCTGCTATTTGGGTATTTTTGCAGTTCGTAATCACACTAACAACGAATCATTACAGTGGTACATAATTTCAACGCAGGTCCTTCCATTTTACCCCAAACAGTTTTTGAGCAGGCTTCACAGGCCGTGTTAAATTATAATAACACCGGCTTGTCGATACTGGAACTGGGTCACCGTACCGCCACTTTCCAGGCGGTGATGGATGAAGCGCAGGCTTTGCTGAAGGAACTGATGCAGCTGGACAGTGACCACGAAGTGTTGTTTTTACATGGCGGTGCTTCCACCCAGTTTATACAGGTGCCCATGAACCTGCTGGATGAAAAAGATGTGGCCGCATATGCGGATACCGGTGTGTGGAGCAGTAAGGCCATCAAAGAGGCCAAACTGTTTGGTAAACCCGAAGTGGTGTGCAGCGGTAAGGAAAGTAATTACAGTGCCATTCCAAAAGACTTCGCCGTTCCCAACGACGCCAGGTATTTTCATATCACCACCAACAATACCATTTATGGCAGCCAGTGGCAGAAAATTCCTGCTACCAGCAATGTAATGGTGGCGGATATGAGCAGTGATATTTTAAGCCGCCGGCTCGACTTTAATTCCTTTGGCCTGATTTACGCCGGAGCCCAGAAGAATATTGGCGCTGCCGGTGTGAACGTGGTGGTGGTGAATAGAAATATCCTGGGAAAAATCAAACGTCCCATTCCCACCATCATGGATTACCGCAACCATGTGAAGGAAGGCAGCATGCTCAACACGCCGCCTGTATTTGCGGTATATGTTTGTATGCTCACATTGCGCTGGTTAAAAAACCTGGGTGGTGTGGCTGCCATTGAAAAGATCAACGATGAGAAAGCCGCCATGCTTTACCGCGAAATAGACGCAAACCCTTTGTTCAAAGGCACCGTGGTACCCGAAGACCGGAGCAAAATGAATGTTTGTTTTGTGATGCACAATCCTGAACTGGAACAACCCTTCCTGGATTTTGCAAAAGAAAACGGCATTGTGGGTATCAAAGGCCACCGTTTGGTGGGCGGCTTCAGGGCTTCACTGTACAATGCACTGCCATTAAGCAGCGTGCAGGTACTGGTGGATGTAATGAAGGCCTTTGCTCAAAAATACCAGTAATAAAAATTGTATCCTCCCCAACAGTAAAGTAAAGATCATGATAACCATAGCACCTTTTAAAGCCCTCAGGCCCGAAGCAACATTTGCAAAACAGGTGGCCAGCCGCCCCTACGATGTACTCAACAGCAAGGAAGCAAAAACTGAAGCACAGGGCAACCCCAATTCTTTTTTGCATATCACCAAAAGCGAGATCGACCTGCCCGAGGATACCGATATTCATTCACAGGCGGTATATGATAAGGCCAAAGAAAATCTCGATGCTTTTTTCAGCCGCAAAGTATTGTTCAGGGAAAGCAAACCCTGTTATTATATTTACCAGCTTATCATGAATGGCAAAAGCCAGACAGGACTTGTATGCGGCAGCAGCGTGGATGATTACGAAAAAGACCTCATCAAAAAGCACGAATTCACCCGGCCCGAAAAAGAGAACGACCGCATCAACCATATTAAAACAACCGGGGCACAAACCGGCAATGTTTTCCTGGCATATAAAAATGTGGAAGCCATCGACAGTCTGATCAATAACTGGAAGGCCGACCGTAACCCGGTATATAATTTTACCGCTGATGATGATATACAGCATACCATCTGGATCGTGAACGACGGCGATACGATCGAAAAAATCACGGAGCTTTTCAAAACTGAAGTACCGGCCACTTATATCGCCGATGGTCATCACCGTGCTGCATCGGCCGCCAAAGTACGTGCCGCATTGGGCGGAGACCAGTCTCCCGAAGGCGCAGATTATTTCTTAACCACGCTGTTCCCTTCCAACCAGCTTTATATCATGGATTATAACAGGGTGGTGAAAGACCTGAACGGTCATAGTAACGAGCAGCTCATCAGGGCCATTGAAGAAAAATTCACCGTCGTAAAAGCCGGTGCAGCTGTTGCGCCGGCCGCATTGCATGAATTTGGAATGTACCTGGATGGGCAGTGGTATAAATTAACTGCCAGGCAAAACACTTTTACCACCGACCCGATCGGGGTGCTGGATGTTACCATTCTCTCCAATAATATTCTCGATCCTGTTTTAAATATCAAGGACCAGCGCACCGACAAACGCATCGATTTTGTTGGAGGTATTCGCGGACTGGCAGAACTGGAAAAAAGAGTGAACAGCGGTGAAATGGCCGTGGCATTCAGTCTGCACCCCGTAACCATACAGCAGCTGTTTGATATTGCCGACAGTGGAAACGTGATGCCTCCCAAAAGCACCTGGTTCGAACCCAAACTGCGTGACGGGCTGCTGACTCACCTTATACATGACGTGCAGGAAGCCTGATTTCCAGTATTTGTTTAAACTGTATCTTTATTGCATGAGCAAAAGGTTTATCGTTGCTGCAATACTCGTTGTATCTTTTTTTTCTGCAACGGCACAGGATGCCAAACAGCTGCATGAAACTGCCCGGCAGTTCATGCTGCAGGGTGATTACAACAACGCCATACTGGTACTGAACCGTGCTGTAAAACTCGACAGCAAAAGCCTTGAAATTGCCAAAGACCTTGGCCTCAATTATTATTTTGCCCGCGACTATAACAAAGCCCTTGATATTTACAAGCCACTGCTGGACCGCGATGATGCCGACGACCAGTGCTTTCAAATAGCAGGTGATATTTACCTGGCACTCGAAAACCCCAAAGAGTGTGAGAAGGTATATAAAAAAGGACTGAAAAAAATTACCAATAGCGGCGCATTGTACAACGCATACGGTGAGCTGTTATGGGCGCAGCAGGATTACAGTGCCATCAAACAGTGGGAGAAAGGTATTGAAACCGACCCGGCATTCAGCCGCAATTATTTTAACGCCAGCAAGTATTATTATTTTACCACAGATAAGGTCTGGAGCATTCTTTACGGAGAAATTTTTCTCAATATCGAACCTTCCGGTACCGCCACTCCCGAAATAAAGAATATTTTATTCGAAGGATACAAAAAATTGTTTGCAGAGGCAGATCTCACCAAAGCGAATGACGGTAAAAATGAATTTGTAACCGCCTTCCTGCAAACCATGAATAAGCAAAGCATGCTGGCAGCGGGCGGTATCAATACCGAAAGCCTGGTGATGATACGCAGCCGTTTCATACTCGACTGGTTCAGTGATTATGGCGGTAAGTTTCCTTTCCGGCTGTTCGACCAGCAGCGCCAGCTGCTGCAGGATGGTTTGTTTGACGCTTATAACCAATGGATATTTACCGCTTCGCAAAACCTGCCCGCCTATCAAAACTGGATCACCGCCAATGCGCCCGATTATAACGAATTCACCCGTTTTCAAAAAGGCCGTATTTTTAAAATGCCCGCAGGCCAGTATTACCACCCGCAGTAACCCCTGTTCTTAAGCGATTTTTCATTATCTTGTTTTAAAATCATTTTTATGGAAGAGCAAAGGGATGAACGGCTCTGGCAAATTGCCAAACGCAGGGCCGATTTCCAGGACAGCCTGATTGGTTTTGTAGTGATCAGTGTGGTTTGCTGGGCAGTGTGGTATTTTACTGCCGGGCGCCATGGTATGAACCTGGGCACACCCTGGCCAATGTGGGTGATGCTGGGCCTTGGCATTAACCTGGTATATAAATTTATAAGAGCTTATAAAACCGACAAGGACAAACTTACCGAACAGGAATACGAAAAGCTAAAAAACAAGCAGCGCTAAAGACTGCACAACGATTGCTATGAATTTTGAATCAAGAATTTTTGACTGCATCGATTACCAGCTCAATAAATTCCCCAAAGCCGATATGCTTGCCGCAAAGGTGAATGGTGAATGGAAGGGCTACAGTACGGCAGAAGTAAAAACCATTACCAACCAGTTAAGTGCAGGCCTGCTCAAACTGGGCCTGAGCGGTAATGATATGCAGATTGCCAACCAGGATAAAGTGGCGCTGATTTCAAAAAACCGTCCCGAATGGCTGATGCTGGATATGGCCTGCCAGCAAATTGGCGTCACACTCTGCCCGATTTATCCCACCACCAATATCAACGAGCTGGAATTTATTTTTAACGATGCGGCCGTAAAATATGTTTTTGTAAGCGGGGAGGATATACTTGAAAAAGTGAGCCTGATCCGCGACAGGGTGCAAAGCCTGCAGGGTGTGTACAGTTTTGATGAACTGCCCGGCTCCACTTACTGGAAAACACTGATTGAAAATACTTCCGAAGCTGAGCTACAGGAGGTGGATGCGATCAAAAAAAACATTAAAGCCGGCGATTGTGCCACCATTATTTATACATCGGGCACCACCGGAACACCCAAGGGCGTGATGCTGAGCCACCGCAATATTGTGAGCAATGTGATCAACTCAAAAACAAGTTTTCCTTTTGAAGACAGCCCCGCCTCCAGGGCATTGAGTTTTTTGCCGCTCAATCATATTTTTGAACGCATGGTTTCTTTTATTTACATCACCAGCGGCATTTCCATTTATTATGCCGAAAGCCTGGAAACCATCGCCGATAATTTAAAGGAAGTAAAACCAAATTTATTCTGCACCGTGCCACGCCTGCTTGAAAAAGTGTATGAGAAAATAATGGAGAAGGGTGCGGCACTTTCCGGTATTAAAAAGAAACTGTTCGACTGGTCGCTGGCACTGGCCGATAAATACGATAATATCAATGATGGCGGTCTTGCATATAATATGCAGCTGGGACTTGCAAAAAAACTGGTGTTCAGCAAATGGCGGGAGGCACTGGGTGATAATATCGATTTTATTGTAACGGGAGGCGCCGCCTGCCAGGTAAGGCTGCTGCGGATTTTCACCGCCGCCGGCATTCCCATTTATGAAGGGTATGGCCCCACAGAAAACAGCCCGGTGATCAGCGTGAACTGTCATAAACAAGGCGGAACAAAATTCGGTACCGTAGGCCCCGTGATCGACGGGCAGGAAGTAAAGCTGGAGCCCGACGGAGAGATTTGTGTGAAAGGTCCCAGCGTGATGATGGGATATTACAAGCGCCCCGACCTGACAGCTGAAACCATTATTGACGGATGGTTGCATACAGGAGATATCGGTGTGTTTGAAGACAGTAAATTTTTAAAGATCACCGACCGTAAAAAAGAACTGTTTAAAACAAGCGGCGGCAAATATGTGGCGCCACAGCCCATTGAAAATAAAATGAAGGAATCGCCCTTTGTGGAGCAGATGATGGTGGTGGGTGCCGAACAAAAATTTGTGGCAGCACTGATTGTTCCCTCCATTCCCAATTTAAAGGAATGGATGCTGCACAAGGGAATCAAATTCACCACAGCGGAAGATGCGGTGAACAATCCTAAAGTGCTGGAACTTTACCGCGAGCTGGTGGATTCGTTCAATAAATTTTTTAATCACGTGGAGCAGGTAAAGAAATTTGAACTGCTGCCTAACGAATGGACCATCGACAGTGGTGAACTCACACCCACCCTCAAGCTGAAACGTAAAGTGATCATGGAAAAATACAAGGATGCGATTGACAGGATATACAATTAACCGCATTTTATAAAACATTAGGGCCGGTCTGCAGGACCGGCCCTAATGTTTTATCCCATCAGCAAACGGAAAGCCTTTTCAATAATCTTTATGTCAAATCTCGCTGCAGTGCCGGCAGGGTCACCATCAATATGCAGCGGCGCATTGCTGCCGTTATGAATGGTAAGTGATTTTGTCTGGAAATAATGTATTTCGTTGTGGTGGTACTTTTTGTCTTCATACATGCGCACCTGGCCCAGCCTTATTTGTTTTAAAACACTCCACAGCATCCGCAGCTTGCTCATTTTATTCACCACCACAATATCCAGCAGGCCATCGTGCAGGCTGGCCTGTGGCGCAATGGTAAAATTGTTGCCAAACTGGTTGCTGTTGGCAATGCTGATAAAGAATGCTTCGCTTTGAATTGTACTTCCGTTTACTTCCAGTGTGAAAGGGTAGGGCGTGGCTTTAATAAAATTGCGGGCGCTTTGTTTAACGTAGGTCTTTAATCCCCGTTTCTGCTGCTTTGCAAAATCATGGGCCACTTGTGCATCAAATCCGAGTCCGCACAGCATACAACTGAAAACCCCATTGATATAAAATGAATCGATATATTCCGGCTTTGCATTGAAAATAACATCCAGCGCCTTAAAAATATTCCTGGGAATTTTAGCGGCCAGTGCCAGCCCGTTTCCGCTGCCCATCGGTATGATACCAATGTTTACATCCACACCCAGTAATGCAGCGGCCACCTGGTTTACCGTGCCATCACCGCCGCAAATAATTACGTCGGTTATTTTTTCCGCAGCGATTTTCTCTTTCACATAAGCATAATCACCTTCGGCATTGGTATGCAGTATCTCAAAAGGAATTTGCCGGGCGGCAGTTTTTGTTTGAATGGTTTGCAATAACTGCTCCTTGCCCTTTGTTCCGGAAATGGGATTGATAAAATAAATAAACCGCCTTTGCATGGCTGCAAATTTCACGGAAAGGCAGAAAATGGTAAAACTTATTTTGTATTACCAGCGTAACAGGGCGCTGGCCCAGGTAAAGCCGCTGCCAAATGCGGCAAGACAAACCAGGTCGCCTTCTTTTATTTTTCCCATTTCCCAGGCTTCGCACAAAGCAATGGGAACAGAAGCTGCAGTGGTGTTGCCGTATTTCTGGATATTGTTGTACACCTGGTCATCACGCAGCTGCAGTTTTTGCTGTACAAACTGTGCGATGCGCAGGTTGGCCTGGTGTGGTATAAGTAAATTGATATCGGAGGTTTTTAAGTTATTTGCTGCCAGTGCTTCCATGATCACTTCAGGAAATTTAACGATGGCTTTTTTGAATACAGCAGGTCCGTCCATATTGGGAAAGTTCTGGGCATGATCGATCATGGCATGACTCATGAACATTTCTCCCATGGCGGCATCATCAAAATCGGCCACTTTATGTTGCACCCAGTGGTTGGCATGTGTACCGGGATTGTACATGGCCAGTATTTCGGCGCTTTCCCCGTCGCTGTGAAGATGGGTGCTTAAAATACCCTGTCCTGCTTTTGCAGCAGGCTGCAGCACCACGGCTCCGGCGCCATCACCAAAGATCACGCTCACATTTCTTCCACGTGTGCTGAAGTCCAGACCAAAAGAATGTTTTTCACTCCCCACCACCAGTATGTTTTTGTACATGCCGGTTTTGATGAACTGGTCGGCCACCGACAGCGCATATACAAAGCCACTGCACTGGTTGCGGATATCCAGTGCGCCAATCTCCTTCATCTTCATGGCACGCTGTAACAACACACCACAGCCGGGAAAATAATAATCCGGGCTCAGCGTGGCGAATATGATAAAGTCAATATCCTGCGGGGTAATGCCTGCCCGCTCAATGGCAATCTTACTGGCTTCCACACCCATAGTGGTGGTGGTTTCGTTGGTACGGTGGGCATAGCGGCGTTCTTTGATACCGGTACGTTCCTGTATCCATTCATCACTGGTATCCATAAACCGGGTAAGATCGTTATTGGTAAATACATTTTCCGGCACATAATAGCCAATGCCGGCAATCTTGCTTTGTAACATACAATCGTTGTTTGAAGGCAATTTACAAAAATGCGGAAGAAATGCAACTGTTGCAGGTGAAACCAAAATAACGATATCTTTAAATAATGGTGCCGTTTTTCAGTTATAAAAAGGATTATTCAGTAAAGCAATCAACAGCTTTACTGGAAGAAAAATTCAGGTCGATTGAAGACAATCCGTCAAAATTTCATCATGAAATAAATGCAACACTGCTGGATGCATCATTGAAGCAGTACCATTTTTTGGTTCCTGTTACCGGCTGGATGATTTTTGGAATGCCGGTTAGATTTTCAAAAACCACTATGAAAGTGCGGCTCTCTGAACAAAATGGGAACACAAAAATCGAAACAGTGATTCAGTCAAACCCGCTCTACCTGCTGTCCTTTATTTTAGTAGTTACAGCCTTTGCCGCGAACAGTTTTAAAACAGGTACATTGCGTATGCCAGGAGGTGTTTTGATCTATCTTATTTGCATGGCAGCTGCCGTAATTGCTGATATTATTTCCAAAAAAATATTGTCAGCAACATTTGAACGATTCATATAACTAGTTCACTTTTACCATCTCTTTCAGGCAAAACTCTTCATCATATAACGGAAGCACCCTTGTTTTATAATGAAACTCCACGCTGTTGCGCAGATCGGTATTGCTCATGATCATTTTTGCGGTGAAATGATCTGACAGGGGCATGAGTGAAAGCATGCCGTTTTTAAGAATGATCTCGGCGATATAAATATTTTCCCTGATACTGATATTGAAAAACTGTTTGCCGCCCACCGTACTCATAAAGGCTGTGCCCGTGATCGAATCCTTATCGATGATACGAAATGGTTTCAATTCCTTCAGGCTTCCGGTGAATGCGATATTGTATTCGGTGTCGTTTTTCCTGGAGAGGATCATTTTCACAGGTTCTGCCTTGCCACTTACAGGTTTTTTTACAAAAGTGGCCCAGTTGCCCAGCAATGCGTCTTCCACATAAATCCCCGGTGTTTCATCCAGCACATGCGTGGAGCTGTACGGACATGCACAGAAAAGCATACAGGTTGCAAGGGCTGAAAGCATGTGCAGGATCCATTTCATTGCTGTAAAAATAACTATCAAAATGTGCCTGTGCAAGTGTAAAACTCCCCAAAGCTTCCTAACTTCCGCTTCATAAACTAAACTATGAAACGTTTTACCGGAATTACGCTGCTTGTGGCAGGCCTGCTTGTATTTTTAGACAGTTGTAAAAAAAGCGATCCTTCGCCGCAACCCAATCCAACGCCAACACCGGCGCCCATTTTTGCACCTGCCGATTTCGGTTTTAAAGTGGTGGGCTATTTTCCATACTACCGCAGTGTAAGTGCCATACCGGACACTAAATTCAAAATGACCAATGTTGTCAACTACGCTTTCTTTACGGTAACGGCATCAGCCGGGTTAACACTGAACAGCCCGGCCACTTTTACCGCCGTGATTGCAAAGGCAAAGGCCAATAATGCAAAAATATTTATGAGTGTAAACGGCGCCACGGCAGATTTTAAAACATCTGCGGCATCAGCCACCACAAGAAATACGCTTATAAAAACCATTATGGACAATGTAAGATTGTATGCCCTGGATGGTGTGGATATCGACTGGGAATTTCCGAGCACCAGTGACGGGTCGGATTTACTATTTACCGCACTGATGAAAGAACTGAGCGACAGCCTGCATACCAATGGCAAGTATTATTTAACGGCCGCCATCACCCCGGGAAAATATGCAGGCAGTATACGGGACGCCATCCAGCCGGCTGTTTTTGGTTATGCCGACTGGTTCAATGTAATGGTATATGACGATTTCAGCACTACAGTGCCATACAAACATCATAGCGATATGGCACTGGTAAATTCTTCCATGAATTACTGGCTCACCACAAGGGGTATGCCTGCATCAAAATATGTATTGGGGCTGCCGGGTTATGGCCGCCCGTCTGGCATTACACAAACCAATACCATTCTTACTTACGCAGGAATACTGGGGCAGGGCGGCAGCGCAGCATCAGATTCGGCCGTGGTTACAGCCAGCGGTTACCCGTCTGCTTTCACCATTTATTATAACGGGCAAAGTACCATCAAACTCAAAACCATGCTGGCCAAACAAAAAGGCAACGGTGTGATGTTATGGGAAAAAGGACAGGATACGAATGACAATGCTTCCCTGCTGAAAGCCATATGTGATACAATTGGAAGGCCGTACTGATCAAATGGCACCCGGCATTGCTGAAGCAGCTCCTTCACCACCGGGCTGCTTTTTTTCTGACAGTAAATGATTGGTGCTGCAATTATCGCCATCGCAGCAGGGGAGGGCATTGGTTTTGCACACGGGGCACTGGTAGTGGCCATGCACATGCACCAGCATTACAAGGCTACCGCAAAACAAACAGTATTGCTCTTTCATGATCATTTTTTTAATAGTGAGCCGGCCCATCCGCCCAGTTCCATCAGCCAGGCAATACCCAGGTGAACGATGAGTCCGCCCCAGATGCTGCCCGTGTTAAAACTAACAATACCCAGCAATATGCCGCCCCAGAAACTGCTGATGGCTTCACCCATGGGTTTACCCAAATGAATGGCGCAATAAAAACAAGCCATGGGAATGATGCAATGCGTGCCACAGATTTTTGCCAGCGCCAGGATTAAGAAACCCCGGAAAAAAAATTCGATGCTGATGAAATCAAAACCATAGCAGAGTTCATAAAAAAAGTACCGGCCATTTTTATGTGTGATATCCAGCTTGCTGATAAAGGTTGCCTTGGGATAAACCTGCAAAAAATCCTTTTGAGTGCTGGCAATTGCAATCAGCGGCAGCATTACCAGCAGCATCAGTAAATAAGGCCTGATATTATCCAGTGCGTTTGTTCCGTAAAATGGCTGGTTGCTTTTGTCTTTAATGAACCAGATTATAAAAACAGGCACCAGCGCCACCAATACACGTATTACCCAGCCCAGGCATTTGTTCCAGTACCTGAGTGTATCACCATTCCATAAGCGGGCCAATGCCGTTTCGTGAAAATAAAAATTGACCCTGAATGAAAATATAGCAGGTGCCAGCAGCAGAATGGCCCAGAACCATTTGTTTTTCCAGTAACTGCAGTCAGCATAAAAAAACAACTGCAATGCAAATGCCGCAGCAAAAGGAATAAAATACAATAAATAATATCCTGCAAAATTCCTTAGCCAGGAATCTCCACCGCCGGCATAACGCTTCTCGAGCTGGTGCCAGTAATTAAAATAAATAATGGTGCCCATCAGCAGCATTACCAGCACGAGATAAAGCGGGTTGAATTCCCTGAAGTAAAAATCCCGGATGTATTTAAAAACCTGCGACAATAGCGGTTGTTTTTATAAAGATAAAGGATGGCAATAAAAAAACAGCTTCCCCAAACGGGGAAGCTGCAGCGAAAAGTTCGGTAAGTATTATTTAAAGCAGATCCATTTCCTGCCTTCCATATCAAACAGCCAGAACATGCCGTTGGTATAAGAAAAATTAAACGAAGCTTCGGCAGGCGCATCTTCCGGCAGTTTTAATTTTTTGCTGAGAAAACCGGTTTTGATATTGTACAGCTCAATTTGTTTGTCAACAATATTCAGTACGCCGATTTCAGCGTTGGGCAAACCGGTATACACGGCCGTGGTATTGTTATATCCTTCCGGTGTTTCGGTCACATCTTCATCTTCGGCAATACCGTCTTTGGCAGTAAGACCCCAGTGAAGCGTGGTTTTGTTTTCGGCCTCTGTGCCATCGGCATTGTAAGACCAGATCTCTGAACCGGATAAAAAGATCACCTGTTTTTTGGCAATATTGTAAGCCCCCACACTCTGGTCGCCGGGCTGGTGTTTTCCTTCCAGGTCAATTTTCACATCCCCCACCAGGCCCGTTGTGTTTATTTTATAGCTGAACCAACCGTATTCGCTGAAGGCATTACCACAAACTTGCTTTTTTACCGGATCATACCAAAGCCCGCGGGTATCCACCTGTGTGGTGGTTTCATCACCGGAAAGCCTTTTGCCGGCAACATTAAAAACAGCCATCGGGTAACCTATATTACCGGCGAAACTGGCATAATACTTTTTTTGAACAGGATGCCAAACCACGCTGGCGCCGCGGGTGCCGGGCATATCATCCTCTGCCGTTTTAGGCATTTTAAGTTCCATTACTTTTTTAAGTGTACGGGGAGTTTGCGCAGTAACTGTTGCGGCAAAGGCAGCAACAAATACCAGTGCGCCTGCTATTTTCTTCATGCTGGTAAATTTTAGCACAAATAACAAAACAACAGCGGAATATCCTATACCGTGCAGACGGTATTTTAATTTTTGGCGGGAGCATTCAGGGTATCCCAGAGCAGGTCTTTCAGCTGCATCAGGCCCTGGCCGGTAACAGATGAAATAAAAACATGCGGTATATTTTGCGGCAGTTCTTTGGCAATGGAATTTTTAAGTTCATCATCCAGCATATCACTTTTGCTGATGGCGATCACAAAATCTTTCTGCAGCATTTCCGGATTGTATTCTTCCAGCTCGTTCTGCAGTATTTCAAACTCTTTTTTGTGATCTTTACTGTCGGCCGGTATCAAAAACAATAAAATGGAGTTTCTTTCAATATGACGCAGGAATCGGTGCCCCAGGCCTTTGCCTTCAGCCGCACCTTCAATGATACCCGGCAGATCGGCGATGCAAAAACTTTTGCCGTCACGGTATTCCACCATACCCAGCTGTGGTACCAGCGTGGTAAAGGCATAGTCGGCTATTTTGGGTTTGGCAGCTGTTATGCTGCTTAACAAGGTTGATTTACCTGCATTGGGGAAACCCACCAGCCCCACATCCGCCAGTACTTTCAGTTCTAATATCTTCCATCCTTCCACGCCGGGTTCGCCGGGCTGTGCATAGTCGGGGGTTTGGTTGGTGGCCGTTTTAAAATTGCTGTTGCCCAAACCACCCCGTCCGCCACGCAGTAAAATAAATTCCTGCCCGTCTTCCAGTATTTCGGTTTCCTGTTTACCGGTTTCCTCATCGCGGGCAATGGTGCCCAACGGAACTTCAATGATAATATCTTTACCCGTACGGCCCGTGCTGTTGTTCTTGCTGCCATTCTCCCCGTTTTCAGCCAGGATATTTTTAAAATAGCGCAGGTGCAGTAAGGTCCACAACTGGCTGTTGCCTTTTAAAATGATATGGGCGCCACGTCCGCCATCGCCACCATCCGGTCCGCCCTTGGCTGTAAGTTTATTACGCATAAAATGTTTGCTGCCGGCACCACCGTGGCCGCTGCGGCAAAACACCCGTATCTGGTCTACAAAGTTGCTCTTTTCCATTTGCGGCAAAGTTGGGTAAAGTTTTTAAGATTGCCGATTTAAAATCTGTTTTTCCTGCAGGCAGTAAATGGTATTATATTTGTTTGATAAGATATAAACATGAAAAGAACCCTCATTATATTGCTCGCAGCTTTTGTGCTGTTAACCGCTTTTCAAAAAAAGAAGAAGAAAAAAACGCCTGTGGCGCCCCCGGTTGCGGCCTGCGTGCAAAAGCTGATCAAAAAATTCAGCGCAGAAGAAGTGCAGAACCCGCCCCGCAGTATTTACAGCTATACCTACAAGGGCAAAACGGTGTATTATGTAACGCCTCCCTGTTGCGATTTTTTCAGCGACCTGTACGACAGTAACTGCAATCTCATCGGCCACCCGGATGGCGGCATTACGGGCAAAGGAGATATGCAGATAATGGATTTTGATACAGCTAAAAAGAATGAAAAACTCATCTGGAAAGACAAACGTAAATAAACTTACTCCACTTCAATAAGCACCGCTGCATTTGTATCCAGTGAGGCCGAAAGCCGGATCTCTTTGGTTAAAGCACCCGCCTCAATTTTTAATAAAGCTGTATTGGGAGGAATGCGCCCCAGGTTTTCTGCAAAAAGACTGATAGTATAGCGTTTTCCTTTTTCAACGGGAATACCAAGTGTTACGGGCTTTGCCGTGATGAGCTGGTGCTGTACCAGCGGCGCATCGTTCACGTAAACTGAAACGCTGTCGCCATCAATTTCACCATTATCATACAGGTTTAATGTAAGCGATGATGCGCTGCAGCGGAAGGTATCGGCAATGAGTGTGGTCCTGGTGATATAGGTTTTATGTACGGTATCGGGGTGGTTTGCCTGCGGGGAAATCATTTTTCGTACCCAAAAAGTACCGCCTGCGCCATCGGGCCGGGGTGAAGTGGCATTATTGGGCAGCCATTTGCCGTATAACAATTCGATCGTATCATTTTTTAAATAGTGGATCTCATCAAACTGCCAGAAAATTTCTGCGGTTTCACCAATTAAATTGTCCAGCAGTATCTGGCCACGCATCATACGGTAAGGGGCAATGCTGTTTTTTGAAATCAGTCCTGAAATGCTGTAGCCTACATTGGGTTTGTCAGGAAAATCAAGCTGGGCATTCCAGAAACTGCCTTTTATTTTTCTGCCCTTTTGTTCCAGGTGCATTTTCATGCTGAATGAACGGCGTTTGCCCACGAGCGACATATCGGTGTTGAAAACACCCTGCCAGTCGCCTGAAAGATCCTGGGCAAATAATAACGCACTGCAAAACATACAAAACAGGCCCAAAACTATTTTTTTAAGAGAGTTTGCTTTCATTCCAGGTTTTATATTGTACTTGTTGTGCAGCTTGATTTTCGGGAACTGCGGTTAGTGGTTCGCAGGTTCTGAGCGTGGCGTGTAATTGTGCCGGCAATTGCTGGTACAGCTGTGTGCCTTCCGTTTTCCATTGCATCATTTCATCACTTACCTCTTTGATTTTTTTTGCAGGATTACCTACGATCAAACTGCGGCGTTCAAAATGTTCATCCGCTTTGATAAAACTGAGTGCGCCCACAATACATTCATCGTCCAGCACAACATTGTCCATGATCACGGCGTTCATGCCCACCAAACAGTTTTTGCCAATGGTGGCGCCATGTATCACCGCACCATGCCCGATATGGGCACCCGCTTTTAATAATACAGTTACCCCAGGAAACATATGAATGGTGCAGTTCTCCTGCACATTGCAGCCGTCTTCAATGATGATCTGCCCCCAGTCGCCACGTATGGCAGCACCCGGACCAATATAGCAGTCTCTGCCGATGATTACATTTCCTGTAACAGCCGCCTGCGGATGAATGAATGCAGAGGGATGAACAACGGGTGTGCAGTTGTTGAACTGGTAAACCATATACTTAGTATGAATGACTAAGTTACTGCTCTTTATTTGTAGTGGTGGTTTTAGGCCCCCGTTTTATCCGTTTCACCAGCGCAACAAAACCCCAGACAATACCCACCAACCCGAGAATACCCACCAGCACAGCAGCTGTATCATTGCCGCTGCATGAAAGGCTGCAGGCCAGTGAAGCAAGAAGGAAGAGCAGGCCAATCATGCCAATGATGGCCAGCATAATTTTCCATGCCTCGCCTGATGCGGCTTTATCGCCGCGGACGGTGGCGGCTGCATAATTTTTCAACTGTTTAAAAAACTCTTTTTTTAAAATGCGTTTTTCGATTTTTGTAAGACCGGCTTTAGTTTTTCCAGACCGGAGTATTTCCTGTGCAGTGGGATGTTTAATAATATGGCTCCCATAAGTAACCGTACTGATGTTGATGGTATCTGCGTTATTCACCCAGGTGGTGAATATGATCACTGCACTCAGTGGCAGTAAAAAATCACAGGTTTTTTGCCGGATATAAAACAGCTTTTTTGACAGTTTCGTTTTTCCGTATACCGGATAAAACAATACAGCACCGGTCAATAAAACAGCTGCAAACGTAAATAAAGGAACTACGGGAAAAAAAAGCTGCATTTTATAAAGAGTGATACCTGTGAAATAAGCGAGTACAGCGAGTGTAATTTTGATGAACACAATCAATACCCTTGCTGCAGCAACATGGCACCTGGCCCAGTGGGAAATCTTTTGCATGGCGCAGTTTTTAGAATGAGTAATGGTGTATAAAAGTTACAGTGTTAAAAGGGCAACTGCAAATAAAAGGTCATTTTATTTTATTATGTACCGCAACCCCGGGGTGGCAGCATTGGTGATTTTTGCCCGTAGCGGTTTATTCAACTGAATTGTTTCAGCTTCTGACCGGGGAGTATTGGGATAATACTGGAGGAAGGAAATAAATTTTTATACCAGCGCTTTCCTGGTTCTGTAACAGGTGCCTTTAAACACAGCCACCACATGTTCGTTCTGGTTGGTAATGGTGATGTGATACAACCCCGTGCTTTTACCATTGTGCAGTTCTTTTGCTTCTGCAGTCAGCACATCACCCACATGTACAGGTTTGAGGAAGTTGATGGAAGTGTCCAGTGCCACCGATAAAACATTGCGGTTATTACAGGCAAATGCAAATGCACTGTCTGCTAAAGAAAATGCAACACCGCCATGCACAATACCAAAGCCGTTAATCATTTCGGGGCGTACGGTCATTTTAATTTTACTGTAACCCTCTTTTATTTCTAAAACTTCAATGCCCAGCCACTGGCTGAACAGGTCGTGCTGCATCATGTGAGTTACTACTTGTTGGGGACTGCTCATAATACTGCGTAATTACGAATGAATAATTATTGATTATTTGCCTTTGAAGGATGGAGCCCGCTTTTCCAAAAAAGCATTGATCCCTTCTGTATAATCTGCAGTAAGGGCTGCTTTCTGCTGGTACTTGTCTTCCACCAGCAGCTGTTCGTCCCAGTTGCCCGCAAAGGAAGAATTAAGTGCATGTTTTGTATAAGCCAGTCCTTTTGTGGGCAATTGCGCCAGGGTAGCGGCGATTTTTTTACTTTCTTCTTCAAAAACGGCATCTTCAAAAAACTTGTACAGCATACCCATCCGTTCAGCTTCAGGAGCGCTTACCTTATCGCCCAGCATCATGAGGGCACTTGCTTTTTGCCAGCCGATCAAACGTGGTAAGGTAAATGTTCCGCCACTGTCAGGTATTAAGCCAATTTTGCTAAATGCCTGTATAAAAGATGCAGAAGCAGCACTTACCACCACATCGCAGCACAATGCAATATTGGCGCCTGCTCCTGCAGCCACGCCGTTTACTGCGGCCACCACCGGTTTTTGCAGGTCGCGGATGCGGCGTACAATGGGATTATAATGTTCACTCAGGATCTGGCGGATTTCGATTTTTGCATCACCCACCAGTTCACCAATATCCTGGCCTGCGCAAAAAGCCTTGCCTGCGCCCGTAATATACACACAACGCACATCACTGTTCAGCGCACAAGCATCCAGCGCTGACTGCAGTTCAAGTGACATTTCACGGTTAAATGAATTGAATTTTTCGGGGCGGTTTAATGTAATGTAAGCAACCGAATTGTTTACTTCAAATAAAATACTGCTCATATAATGATTTTAGCTTGAAAGAATTTGTGTCAAAGAAA
This sequence comes from Ferruginibacter sp., assembly GCA_046329655.1. Lineage (GTDB taxonomy): Bacteria > Bacteroidota > Bacteroidia > Chitinophagales > Chitinophagaceae > Ferruginibacter. The sequence goes on along the minus strand of JAXLUD010000002.1, from coordinate 209,627 downwards.
CTTTTGCATGTAAGCGATAAACAACTTCCAGTCTTCCGGCAAAACCGTGTGCCCGCCGCCGTTTTAGGCAGTTTATTTTTTGCAACGACAGCGGTATTCAGTAGTATAAAAGGGAGCAGCAGGCGTGTTATTATCATGGCAATTCAAGTTTACCGCAGGCGTTTTACACTTCAAAACTTTTTACTTCCTTATGAGTGAGCAGGAAATCATTCACCGCATCATAGCTTCTGTCGGGCGAGCTGATACGGTAGAGATATACGGCATCGTTATCTTCCTTGATGATCTTAAGACACATAAAAGTCATTCCATTCGAAGTAAAGAAAGCTTCCAGTTCATCTTTAAAATCCCTGCCCAGTTCGATGGTTTTGATACGGTAGTCCTTCACCCGGTGAAATTTGTTAATAAAGCGCTGTACCGGCTCCAGTACAAACAGTGTGATCACCACGATGGCCGATACCACGATGGCCAGAGAATAATTATGATAGCCGATAGCCATGCCAAGTGCCGCTGTTACCCAGATAAGCGCTGCGGTGGTTAACCCGTTTACAGTTATGCCTTCTTTGAATATTACACCGGCACCGATAAAACCAATACCTGTTACAATATTACTGGCAATACGGTCGGGACTGACGGAGCTGTTTTCTTTTGAAAGAATGGTGTACAGGCAGGCGCCCACACAAATGATGATCATGGTTCGGAAGCCGGCAGGCTTGCTGCGGAATTCCCTTTCGAGCCCGATCACAGCACCGATGATAAAGGCAAATGATACCTGTGCCGCTTCTTCAAAATAAATGGAGAGGTCCATAACTTAAAAATAATTCATTTGCGTAACAAATCATACATCGGGCCTTCACCTGATTTATTTGTAAAAAAAACCGGTCTTTATAAAAATACCCATCCCATCATTGTGTTACGTAAAACCTGCACAATCTTTTATATTTTTATCACATCACCAATTCTGCTTACAGTGATTAAAGTTGCAGTTATATTTATTTTTTGCTCCATCTTATTTTGCAGCAGGCTGCAGGCACAGCGTGGGTATACCGCAGCTGACTCTTCAATAATTTACCACTGGCTGGATAAAGCCGATAGTGACGACCTGAAAGGAAATGCCGACAGTGCTTTTTATGATGTGAACCAGGCCCTCCAGTACAGCCGTAAAAAACATATGCGCCGCGGGGAGGGTTTTGCCCTGCTCAAACTCGCTGATCTCACTTCAAAAAAAGAAGGTGCCACACAGGTGCTGAAAATGCTCGATGAACCTTTGCGCATTGCACGGGAGCTCAACGACAGTTTTATGATCGCACTCAGCCATCATCAGACGGGGCAGGTACTGCTGAACCAGAACAAATATGCCGACGCAAGGGCTGCTTATGCAAAAGCGCTGCCTTATTATTCGATGCAATCACACGCTGATTACAGGGCCATGCTGCTGAATGAGTCTGGTTTTATCAGCGATAAAATGGGGGAATATGATCAATCGGCAGGGTATTACCTGGAAGCCATCCGCATGTTTGAAAAAGAAAATAACCTGAAAGAACTGGCCAATTCCACCGGCAACCTGGCCATCAGCAATTTCAGGGCTGGTAATAAGGAGGAAGCCATTAAGCTTTTCAAGCGCTCGGCACAAATAAGGGAAAATATTGGTGATGCAAAGGGGCTTGCGTCCACCTATGGAAACCTGGTGGTGGTGTACACACCCATCTCGGTTGATTCAGCCGTCAAATACCAGCAGCTTGTTTTGGCTTATGCCAATAAAAGCGGTGCGAAAAATAATATAGCACAGGCCAATGCAACAGCTGCCATGCTGCTGAGCAAACAAAAAAAATACAGCGAAGCCATTGCATACCAGCAAAAAGCCATTGAACTGTACAGTGAAACCGGCGACCGGCTCAAACTGGCCAATCAATACAGCGGAATGGCCAATCTTTATCATTACAGCGGCGATTCTGTCAAAGCTGCCGCTTATTTTGAAAAAGCATCTGAGCTTGCTGCAGCACTTAATAATAAACCGCTGTTTCAAAACCTGTACACACAACAGGCATCATTTTATACTGAGCGGGATGATTACAGGCAGGCTTACCGGTTTTTCAAACTGTCGCAGCAGTATAAAGACAGTATTATGAATGAAAAAACGGCCACCAATATTGCCGAGCTGCAAACAAAATACGAAACAGAAAAAAAAGACAATGAGATCTCAAAGCTGCAAACAGAACAGAAAATAAGCCAGCTAGAAATAGAACAGCAGCAGGCTAAGATCAGGGGGGATGCGGTGCTTGCGAAACAAAAGCAAACAGAAATAACTTTGCTGAAACAACAGCAGCAGTTAAGAGATGAGGCCCTGCTGCGCCAGAAAGAAGAGCTGGAAAAGCAATCCCTGGTTGCGAAAAATAACGAACAGCAATTACTGCTTTCGGTACAAAACCTGCAGATAGCTGAAAACGAAAAAAAGATACAGATCAAACAGCTGGATAAGGAACGGCTGCTGCGTAACGGGCTGGTGGTGGGTATTTTGCTGCTGGGCATTTTTGCCGTGCTGCTGCTCAACCGTTATAAACTGCGCAAAAAAATAGAAGAACAAAAGAGGCTGATGGAAGTGCGGAATAAAATATCCAGGGACCTGCACGATGAAATTGGCAGTACACTGACCAGCATCAATATTTTAAGCAGTGTTTCTGAACAGGCCATTGACGGAGACCCTGTACAGGCCAGGCAGATGCTGCACCAGATCACCACGCAAAGTAAAACCGTGCAGCAAAACATGAGTGATATTGTATGGGCCATCAGGCCGGATAATGAGAAGCTCGAAAACCTGTTGGCAAGAATGCGTGAATTCATCGGACAAACGCTGGAGCCACAGCAAATACAGGCAACACTGCAAACAGATGATAAATCATTACAGCTTTTACTGCCGATGGATATGCGTAAAGAACTGCTGCTGTTGTATAAGGAAGCCATGAACAATATCCTCAAGCACTCAGGCGCCACGGCGGTTGCTGTGAAAATGAGCGTACAGGGTAAAGCATTGCTGCTTCAAATAGACGATAATGGAAGCTGGAAACAAAACCCCCAGTCCAGTGGTACCGGAACCTACAGTATGAAGCAGCGTGCTGCGGCAATGAACGGCACCATCACAATCAATGGAACTGCGTCCGGTACATCGGTATCACTCAGGGTGCCCATACCATAATTATGGGATGCTGTGAGCTTAAGCAGGTACAATAACTTTGCAATATGCCCTTTAAGGTAATTTTATACGAAGACAATGAAAGTTTGAGAAACAGTCTCTGTTCATTATTGCAATGGAACAGCGATGTTGAAATAACGGCTGCCCTGTCCAATGCGCAAACCGTACTGACCGACCTGGCGCAATTTAAACCCGATGTGGTACTGATGGATATTGATATGCCTGTGGTAAATGGTGTGCAGGCGTTGCAGCAGATAAGAAAACTGTACCCGGAACTGCCCGTGATCATGCTTACTATTTTTGATGACAATGAAAATATTTTTAACGCCATTTGTGCCGGCGCCAGCGGTTACCTGCTGAAAAAAAACTTTGACCAGATCATTCCTTCTGTCAAAGATGTGCTGAATGGCGGCGCCCCTATGACAGGCAGCATAGCCAAAAAAGTACTGTCGCTGTTTCCACGCCCGGCAGTAAAAGCGGCTGACGAAGAGCAGCTGCTTTCTGCAAGGGAAACAGAATTACTGCAGCTGCTCGTAAAAGGGTACAGCTATAAAATGATTGCCGATGAAATGAATATTTCCATCGAAACCGTACGCTCCCACATTAAAAAAGTGTATAAAAAAATGCAGGTGAACAGCGCAACAGAAGCGGTGTACAAAGCCATGCAGGATAAACTCGTTTAACTCCCCCTTCAGGTTTTTGAAATATGATGCCATCATCATGGCATTGACCCGGCATTGCCTGCCTGTTACTTTTACATTGTTGGTTTTTTACCAGTTGCCGGGTGCAAAAACCGGTTCAGTAATCACCTCTTAAAATTTGTTTATGAAAAAAATCATTTTGCTGCATGCACTTACTGCAATCTCTGCAACCTTGAGTGCACAGTCTGTAATCAGCACAGCACCAGTAAAACAGGCGGGCAATATTGCAGCCGTACTGAGCACAAAAAAAATGACAGCTTTTAAACCGGAACTGCATGGTTTTAAGTTTGCCAATACATTCACATCTGCTGCCGACCTGGGTGGCATTAACGGGCTCCGGCTCGGCGGTTTGTGCGGCGGCATGGTATATTCTTCACTGGATTACTTTAACCGCAGGGTAACCATACCGTCCCAGAGTTTCCGTCCTGCAAACAGAACCACACTTCAGTCTTACATCTACAACAGGCAGTTGAATTCGCTGGTGGGTAATGCAGATAAATGGACCGAACTTATCCTGAATCCGTTTGGATCCAGAACTGCTGAATTTTTTAACTGGGGCCTGCAGGGTAATAATGGCGGCCGTATCCAGGAACTGAAGGAATCCATTGATAAAGGGAACCCGGCACCACTGGGCTTATTCATAGCTGGTGATGGTGGCTTCCGTGCACATCACCAGGTGCTTGCCATCGGGTATGATATGGGCAGGTATAAAGGCGACCTGGGTGAGTACAAGGAAGATTTTAAAATTTTCATTTACGACCCGAATTATCCCAACAGCACAATGACATTAAAAGCCGACCCGGCACATACCACTTATTACTATGAGGAGGACAAGAGTAAAAAATGGATGACCTATTTCGTGGATAAAAAATATGCAGCAGCCAACCCGCCGGTGATTCAGCAAACAGTGTTACCCAATGATGGCCTGGTTAGGGAATTGCTGGTGGAGATCGCAACCGGCGGTGATGACCTTCGCGGTGGTAATGACAATGCAGGTATCACCGTGAATTATACAGATGGCAGTTCAGAAACTTACCCGAACATTAATAAAGGCGCAAGATGGATTGATAATTACTGTGAGACCGTTGTGATCACTCTTAAGAAACCGGCTGCTGTAAACCAGCTGAAAAGCATTGTTCTCAAAACAAGTTTCGGTGGCGGTATCGGCGGTGATAACTGGAATGTGGATGGTATTTATATCGTGGCAAGATCCGGCAACAGCGAAACTTCATTGTATTCTCAAAGAGGCACACCGCTCGTGCGGTTTGACGGAAACAACAAGCCCCTGACGATCAGCTTCAGGTAACCATTTAAAATTTTCGATGATGAAACAATATAAAATATACTTACTGATTTTATTTGTGATGACCTGTTTTGCGAAAAGCCCGCAGGCCCAGTCGCCCGACAGCCGTGTATGCTATTGTTTTGCAGAACCGGTGCCGGATAATTTCATGCAGGGTACCCGGGCATTATTTGGCAGCAGTAATGTGGCTGTTACAAGAGATTTGGAATTACGGCCGCAACAGCTGCAGCCGGTCAGTTTTCAAATTCCCGCACTGCCGGTAACTGCTAAATGCAGGGCTGTATATACCATTTACATTACCGATGACCAGTACAAAAAAGTATATGAATCCACCGGTGCTGTCAGCACCCGTTCTTACAGTTTCCCGGAATGTAACCGTACTTATCATGTAACATTAATGGCTTCCGGAAAATCTGCGAATGGGGGCGATGGCAATTGTACGAGGCAGGTGATATTTAAAGTAACCCCGCAATGTGCCGCTGCCACCTGCAATTGCGGCAATGATAAGAATACCAAGTCTGCCGGCAGCATGGATGTGAATATTGCAGGCCGGCTCGAATGCAGCACACCATCGGCCACACAACGCCGTTATGTACTGAAATTTGATATTGTAAATAAAAGCGAGTGCATTATTGCAGTAAGCTCCATTACTGTGCACGGGCAAACGATCGATGTGCCTGCTTTTTCAACTGCGCCGAAATCATCCACCAAAGGCATTTCACTCGGGTTTTCAACGCCGCTGTCCCAGTCAGCACCCGCGGAAAATAATGTAAGCATCCTGGTACGGTACAGCATAGCCGGAAAAAAATGTTCTGCCCTGATGGATATTCCATTTATAAACTGTAAATAAAAAGCATTTATGAAAATCATCTTTTCACTCTTTACAATTGCATTACTGCAAACCACGGCCTCTGCACAGGTGAATATACCACAGGGTGCAGTGAGCAGGCCAAACCCCGCTGTTACTGCTGCGGCACAAAAGGTAAAATCTGCAGCAGACATGAATGAAACATACCAGCTGGAGTTTACCATTATGCCCATGGAAGGCCGCAAGCCATTGAACCTGGCAAGGGAAAATGTTATGGTGAACGTGCTGTTTACCGACGGGTTTTATGCATCTGCACCGCTGACAAATCACGGCGGTAAGGTATTCGCTTTAACAAGGGTTAATCGGAAATTAAAAGATACCGCCATTTCACACCTGGAAGTGATCGTAAACAAAAATACTCCGGGTGATGCTGCGGATGAATGGGAATTGTTTGACCTGGTGGTGCGCTGTATGGCCTACCCGCTAAGTGATCCCTCCAGATCTTTTCTGTGGGAGGAAAGAAATTTTTTCCCTGCTCTACAGGTAATAAAACCAGGGCAGGTGGTCACCAGTATATTGAAACGGCCCATGCAACTGCAGCCTGCATGGTTACAGGAACAGTATTATGCGACCATGCTGGATGCCGTATTTATGATTGGCAGTGATGATATCAAAACCAACTACCGGGCACTGGATCTTAAAATCAGTACCAATACCAGGCGGGATGAATATTACAAATCATCTGTTGCCGGAGAGGGCGTTTTGCGCAACCAGTTAAAAGGAGCACACCATCTCTTCAGCCTGAATGATGAAGACTGGCGCAAACTGAATTCTTTTGGAAGGAATTGGAAAAATGAAAGTGGTAGCTCACTCCCGGTATCTGTTAAAATTAATGAAGTGGCGCACCTGCTGCTCGAATATGATTTTGGCGATCACGGACCACTGGAGAATGATGACTGGAACCTGCAGGGAGTTTGCATTAATGTGCGCTTAAAGGAAAATTACGGCTACAGGTATTATACCAACTGGCAACTGAATAAAAAAATGACGAGGAACAGCATACTGAACATTAAATAAACACACTTCGATCAAATGAAAAGAATATACATCACCATCGCTGTCGTATTGTTTGCTGCAGTCTTACATGCACAGGAACAGCCTGCCGGAAAAAAATCAACCGTCGTAAAAGCGGCTGAAAAAGCAAACCAGCAATCGAGGAAGATCAGCGATGCCAGCGGGCAGGTGGCAAATGAAGCGCAGCAGGTAGCCGGAAATATGCAAACAGCAGTGAGCAATGTAAAATCAGTGATCAAAATTTTTGAACCGATCCTGCGCTTCCGCCTGAAGAAAAAAGAAAGCAATACAGTAAGCAACACTGATACGGCTAATGCAGTTGTGGTTACAACAACTGAAGTCAATGTTGCTGCAAATCCGGCCCCGGCTGTTATTTCCACTTATGATAATCCTTCGGTGTATGTAACACCGGCCGATATTGCACAGGGAGTGCCGATGGTTACCGAGAGCCCGGTGTATAATGCTGATGGCAGCGCCAACCTTGGAAGCCAGAATAATACCAGTTATGGCTGTTATCTTGATATTTCGAAAGGAGCGGTGATGGATGATATTGATGCCGCAGGCCGGTCAGGCTCCATCGATCTTATTTTTACTGCCACCAGTGCATTCAATGAACAGCTGCCGATGTATGCATTTCTCACCCCCTCGTACGCAAAACACGATGCATTTGCCTATAATTTTTTTAAGGGTACCAAATACAAGGATAAAAATATTCCGCCAGCATCCTGGGAACAGGTAAATGAATCGGAAGTGGCGATGACTGCATTGACTGCACAGCAGTTTGAAAAAATCAGGGATAATAACCAGCTGCTCGCTGTTATTAAACAGGTAAGGGGTTTCGGGCAAAAAGTGGAAAGCCGCAGCAAACTGGATGGGAAAGTTATTGCAGTAAAAACAGTGATGGGCGGCCGCACTGCTTATGGTCTGATTCATATTGTAAATCACTATGGCACCACGGGAGAAAATGGCTATCTGAAGATCAGGATCAAAATAACCGGGCTGGATGCAAACGGGGATGGTATTCCCGATGGTGGTCAGTATAACTGATCAGTGACATTTAAAATAGTCAAAAGGCTCTTTGCAGTCGCGGCACTGGTACAATGCTTTACAGGCAGTGCTGCCAAATTCGCTCAGCAGTCTGGTGTTCTGGGAATGACACTGCGGGCATGGAACCCCGTCGGCGGGAATGATGAATCTTTTATCCGGTGCTGCAATGCCATATTGCTGCAGTTTTTGTTTGCCCTTTTCGGTCATCCAGTCTGTTGTCCAGGCCGGGGCATGCAGCGTTGTGATTTTTATATTTTTAAACCCGTGCACAAACATTTCGTTCCTGATGGCAACAGCAATAAAATCCATCGCGGGGCAACCGGTATAAGTGGCGGTGATAAAAACCTCCACGTCATCACCGTTAATGGCTATGTCACGCACAATGCCAAGGTCAACGATCGACAAAACGGGTATCTCGGGATCTTTGATATCTTCGAGTGCATGTAACAAGCTTGTTTTATCAATAACCGTTTTCATGTTGCTGAAATTACCATTCACAACCGGGATAGGCCCGTTGCACATATTGCAGTTCGGTGAGTATAAAACCCAGGTGCTCTGTATGCCGGCCTTCTTTACCTCCGGTTTGCATAAATGAATTTGCAGGAAGTTGCAGGGTGGCTTCGCTCAAAACAGCATTTACTTTTCCGCTCCATTCATTTTTAATGGCAGCATAATCAATATTCATTTCATTTTCATATGCTGCAGGGGTCAGCATTTCACCTGTATAATTCCATATTTCATCCAGTGCATGCTGCATGCGCTGGTGGCTTTCTGCTGTTCCGTCGCCCAGCCTGATCACCCATTCACTGCTCCAGCGGAGGTGATATTTTACTTCTTTCAATGCCTTGGCACTGATGGCCGCCAGCTGTTCGTCCCGGCTTTGCTGCAGCTGTTCAAATAATAAATACTGGAACTGGCTGAATAAATACTGGCGCAGTATGGTAAATCCCCAGTCACCTTTGGGCAGTTCTGTTATTAATAAATTACGGAACTCCCTTTCAGTTCGGAAGTAAGCCAGTTTGTCTTCATCGGTACTTCCCATTAATTGTGCAGCATATTGATAAAAACTTCTCGATTGCCCCAGTAAATCAAGTGAAATATTGGTAATGGCAATATCCTGTTCCAATACGGGCCCGTGTCCGCACCATTCGCTGTTGCGCTGGGAAAGGATCAGTGTGCTGTCTGCCAGGTGAAGAAGGTATTTTGATAAGTCAGTCATTTTTTGCGTTGATAAAGATGATGAAGCTGGCCGGGCTGATGAACGTTGTGCAGGCGAACAAGGTTAACGATATCAGTCCTTTCTTTCCAAACCTACATATGATTCACCGCATCGGGTAAATCATAAAAAGTGGGGTGGCGGTAAATTTTATCAGCTGCCGGTTCATACAGTTCACCTGCTTCTTCGGGATTGGAAGCGGTGATGTATTTACTTTCCACCACCCAGATGCTGACGCCTTCCATTCTTCTTGTGTAAACATCCCGGGCATTTTCAATGGCCATTTGTGCATCTGCAGCATGCAGGCTGCCGGCATGTTTATGGTCTAACCCGTTTTTACTGCGGATGAACACTTCCCAAAGCGGCCAGCACCCTCCGCCCACTGAAGGGGAAACTTCGGAGTTTGTTAATTCGCTGCCTCCGCCTTTTTCTTCGGGGATATCGCCGTAGTAAAACTTTTTGATTTCTATTTTCATAAAAGAGATTTAATAATTTAAGCTGCTGCAAAAGCCCCTTCAGGGGTTTGGGGTTTTTTCTTTTCAGCATAAGCCATCGCCGCCTCCCTTACCCATTTACCTTCGTCATGGGCTTTGCGTCTTGCATCCAGTCTTTGTTTGTTGCAGGGTCCGTTTCCTTTTACCACATTCCAGAACTCATCCCAGTTGATTTCGCCAAAATCATAGTGCTTGCGTGCCTCATTCCACTGGAGTTTATCATCAGGCAGTTTCATACCCAGCACTTTTACCTGTTCGGCAATCATATCCACAAAATTCTGCCGCAGTTCATCATTGGTTTTGCGTTTGATCTTCCATTTCATGCTCTGGTCGCTGTTGGTGCTTTCACTGTCTTTTGGTCCGAACATCATGAGTGCAGGCCACCACCAGCGGTTGATGGCATCCTGGCACATGGCTTTTTGGGCATCGCTGCCGCTTGATAAAACCAATAAACTTTCAAAACCCTGGCGCTGGTGAAAACTTTCTTCTTTACAAATACGCACCATGGCACGGGCATAGGGTCCGTATGAAGTGCGTGTGAGCATCACCTGGTTCATGATGGCAGCGCCATCCACCAGCCAGCCAACGGCACCGATATCGGCCCATGTTAGTGTGGGATAATTGAAGATGGAAGAATATTTTGCTTTGCCGCTGTGGAGGTCGTTGATCATTTCATTACGGCTCATGCCCAGGGTTTCTGCGGCACTGTATAAATAAAGGCCATGTCCGCCTTCGTCCTGCACCTTTGCCAGTAAAATGGCCTTGCGTTTTAGTGAAGGCGCACGGCTGATCCAGTTGCCCTCGGGCAGCATACCCACAATTTCGCTGTGCGCATGCTGGCTGATCTGGCGGATATTGGTTTTGCGATACGCATCCGGCATCCAGTCCCTGGGTTCAATTTTTAATTCGCCGTCGATTTTTTGCTGAAACAGCTGTTCAAAGTCCTGTACAGGCATAACCACGCTTTTTGTAAAAATAATACAAAAAACTAACAACCGTTAGTCTATATTTTAAGCGGTTGAACCGGTTATACCCAGTTGTTTTTATGCGCCAGGCTGATAATTTGTGCCCTGCTGTTTACGTGCAGTTTCTGGTAAATATTGGCAATATGCTTGCGGATGGTAAGCACGCTGATATCGAGTGTGGCTGCAATCCGTTTGGCATCAAAGCCGTTGATGGTATGCACCAGTATTTCCTTTTCCCTTTCCGTCAGCAGGCTGTTGAGCAACTCTGTTTCTTCAGGCCTGCGGCTGCCCTCAATATTTGCACGGCTCAGTAAAGCCAGGGCTTTGCGGGCGATGGCTGCACTCATGGGAGCACCGCCGTTTTCCACGGCATTGGTAATGGCATTGTGCAGGCCAACGGCATTCTCATCTTTTAATAAATATCCATGGGCCCCGGCCCTGATCGCTTCAAATATTTTATCCTCATCATCAAATACCGTGAGTACCAGGAAAAATACCTGCGGGTACAGCGCCCTTGCAATACTGATGGCTTTAACCCCATCCATTTCAGGCATTTCAAGATCCATGAAAATCACCTGTGGTATTTTTTCTGCCGGCAATCCTTTCAGCTGTTCCAGGCAATCGCTGCCATTTACTGCAATAAAGCAAAGATCCAGGTCTTCAAACTGACTGATCTTTTCCGCAATACTGTTGCGGTTAACCGCTTTATCATCAGCAAGTCCTATGCGCAGGGGTTTTATCATTTGATGCTTCTTATTGTACAGGCAAAGCAACTGTATTTACAGCAATGTTCAATACTCAATTTATAGTACTCCACTCCAGTAAAATACCAGTGCCGGCATTTTCAGCCGTGCTTACGCGGAGGTTGATACCGGATTCGGCGGCCCTCGATTTCATATTGAATAAGCCGTTGCCCGAACCGGCCCCTGCTGTAATACCAGTACCATTGTCCCTTATTTCAATTTGAAGTGTTTCGCGGCTGTGAATGCTGATATCAATATTCTTTGCGTTGCTGTGTTTTAAGGCATTGTGTATGGCTTCCTGCATGATCCTGAAAATATTGAGTGCCTGTTTTGAGCCGAGTTTTTTGTCATCTTCGATCTGTTCGGTAAGGTTGATGAGGATATTGCTGTAAGATGACTGCAGTTTGCTTGTATAATTTTTTATCCGGTCGCTGATACCGGTAACCGTGATATGGTCTTTATTCAGTACCCAGATGGTATCCCGGAGTGAACTCATGATTTCCTGCGAATGCTGCTGGAGGTTTTGCAGGGCCCTGTCTTTTTTATCAGAATTCCCCAAAGTGATCATTTCCACATCGGCGCGGATGGCCGAGGCATAGGCACCGATATTATCATGCAGGTCGGCCGCAATACGACGCCGTTCCTGTTCTTCTGCCTCAATGATGGAAATGGCCGCCATTCTTTTTTCTTCTTCCAGTGCTGCCTGTAATTTCAGCTGCTGTTTGCGCCGGTAGTTTTTGAACAGCAGCAAAAAAATTACAATGGCCATCACACCGAAAACGGCTGAGCCAAAGAGCCAGTAATTTTTTACGGTGAGATTCAGTTTCTGTTCCAGGATTGTTTTTTCATTTTTCTGGCTGGCATTGCGTGCTTCCAGTTCTGCAATTTGCCTGGCAGAATTGAGGTTGTTGAAGGAATCTTTCAGTGCAATAATATCTTCAAGCGTATGGCTGTAAGCGCTGGTATTGCCGGCCACTTTATAATTTTCGGCCAGCGCCCGGTAAATCATCATCAGCTGCGGCTGCAGTCTCATCTGCCGGGCAATGGCAATACCTTCTATGCACAGTGCAATGCCTTTTTGAGGCTGGTTATTGTTGGCGTAATAGCTGGCCAGGCTGCTCATATCGTATACTGTGTAATAGGGGTCGTTCAGCTGTTTGCGGATTTGTAACACTTCGTTCAGCGGCGATTCGGCTAGTTTGGGTTTATGGTGATCCACAAAAATTTTTGCCTGCATGCTGAGGGCCGTTGCCAAAAAACCCAGGCTTTCATTTTCACGTGCATCGGTAATGGCAATATTGATGTAATACATGGCAGAATCCTCTTTGCCCAGTGCATTGTATGCATTGGCAATATTGCTGTACAATGCACCGTAATTACGATAATGTGTTTTATTGGATGAAGTGCGCAAAGCTTTAAACAGCCATTGCAGGGCATCTTTATATTGCTCCATTTCCATCAGTACCCAGCCAATACCTGTTTTAGCCTGTATCTGCAGCAGGGTATCTTTCTGAACTTCGGCTTCCTGTATTACTTCCACCAGGGTGGTAATGGCCTTGCTCAGCTGGTTACCCCTGTCCAGCGCTTTTGATTTGAAAAAGAGCACATCGAGGTATTTGTGTTTGAGCGAAGGTTCTTTTTTATACTTCGACAGTAAGCTTTCAATGAAGTACAGCGCACTGTCGGTCATATTTCTCCGGATATAGTAAGTACCCCTTATGTAGGTTACCATGTCGGTAAGGGAATCATCTCCTGAACGGACCGCAATTTTATCAGCCTCTGCAAGGTAGGGCATCAGCGTATCAGGGTTAATGGCCGCCCCGCTTAAAGCAAAAATGTCTTTTATTTTTTCCCCGCTTGCCTGGTCTGTGGCAATTTTTTTACGCAGGCTGTCGGTGAGCTTTGTTTGAGAAAAGCCTGCCAGGCACCACATTGTAAAAGCCAGGAATATGATTAACTGCCGCAATTTTTTCTTTAAAAATATTCATTCCTGCAGTATTTCAAGCCTGATACTACAAATTGAGTATTTCGCAGGCAATATTTAATAACAAATTTTGATGCAGGCAAACCCCCAATATCCTCTTAAATCCCTTTTCACTTTTTTGCAGATCCCAAAAGTCTTTAGTATGAAAAAGCTTTACTTACTGCTTTTCGCGGCAATATTATCTGCTGCAGCCACGGCGCAAACATTAGTGGCATCTTATCCTTTTAGTTCAAATGCCAATGACGCAAGCGGAAATGCCAACAACGGAACTGTTACTGGCGCGGTTTTATCTTCAGACAGGTTTGGTGCCGCAAACAGTGCCTATGCTTTTGCTGCCGGCACAGATGTTATTACTGTTGCTGATAACAGCACACTGGCGCTTACAACAAATTTTTCAGCCAGTGCCTGGGTTTATGCAGCGGCTACACCGGCAGCTACCGGCGGTGGCAGCGGTTTTACCATTGTGAGCAAAGATGCCGGGCCCGGTACGAGTATACCTAAGTGGATTTTTTTGCTGCAAAACGGCGGACTGGCCTTTCATATAAATGGTCCAGGATTAAGCACCGGAAACTGGGTTTACAGCAACACGTTCAGCCTTTCGTTAAATACATGGTATCATTGTGCATTCAGTAAATCCGGGACGGATGTAACTTTCTATTTAAACGGGAATAATATGGGCACTTCTTCCCTTGCCAACCCGTCTGTTAATCCATCAAGCCCTTTTACAATAGGATATTCTGAACCGGGCCTTACTATGAATGGAAAACTGGATGAAGTTAAATTGTACAATTACAGTTTAACAGACCAGCAGGTGGCAACCGAAGTGGCGGGGACTTCGCTCTTGCTTTCGTTACCATTTAATGGAAACGCCAATGATGCAAGCGGCAATGGCAATAACGGCACAGTAAATGGTGCAACCCTTACTGCCGACCGCTTTGGTAATGCCAGCAGTGCTTACAGTTTTAATGGCAGCAGTAACTGGATACAGGTACCCAACAGTAACACCCTTCAACTGGGAAATGGCCCGTATACATTGTCGGCATGGGTAAAACCCAGTGGCTATTATTCCGGGGCCTGCCAGGCAAATTTTGTACTGTCAAAAGGAGATAATGGCAGTGGAGAAGGTCACTATAATATTCAATATGGCGATTTTTTAGACGGCTCATGTGGCGCGTATACACCATCTGTTGAAAATTTTGCCACCAGTTTTCGTAAGGGATCTTCAGACAATTCTGCATTTACCAACCCCGCTACGGTGCCTGCTTTGGGAAAGTGGTACCAGGTGGTGGGCACTTATGATGGTACTTCACTCCGGCTTTATGTTAACGGCAAATTGTTATCCACGCAGGCAGTGTCTGGCACCTTGGGTACATTAAATACATCCGATTTATTTATCGGCAGGCATGATGCGGGGTCGCCCAATCCGTATTGGGTAAACGGTGATATCGACGATATAAAAATTTACAATACGGCGCTGCCATCTTCTAAAATTTTTGATGACTATATAAATGATATAAGAAAACCAGGAAGCGGTAATGGTGTTTTGTTTGACAATACATTGGTACAGGCCATTAATGTTGGTCCGGGTTTTGACGAGGCAGGTTCCTTCAGTTTTGAAACATGGGTAAAAAGAACCAATACCAGTGTTACCGACCTGAATGCACAAACATTTATGGCGAGCCAGTTAAACAACGGCTGGTCAATTGGCATCAACCAGTCATCGCCCCAAAACAGCATTTATATCAGTAAAGTAGGGATAAGCCAGGTGGTGTCCGCATCTTCCATTACAGATACAAAATGGCATCATGTGGCAGTAACCTATAATGCCGGTACTAACCAGGTTATTTTTTATATCGATGGCGTGGCGGATGCACCCATCGCATACAGCCCGGGCGGATTTAGCTGCGGCAACTGCACTTACCGTATAGGCGGAAGGAACAATGGTACCAACTTCGACAACAGTTTAAATGGCAGTTTGGATGAAGTAAGGGTTTGGAATAATGTGGTGCTCTCACAAACAGAGATAAGAGACTGGATGTGCAGGAAAATAACTTCATCGCACCCGCAGTATGCAAATCTTAAAGGCTACTTCAGGCTGGATGAAGGCAGTGGTATTGCAACAGGCGGTTTTAATACATACTTTGGCAGTTTTGAAAACGGCCCCACTTGGCAAACCAGCGGCGCCCCGCTGGGCGATGCGGCAGCACAGGATTTTGTGAACACTACAAAAACGGCCAGTATAAGTCATGCCAGCGGAGAAAATTTTTCAGCAACATCCACCAGCGGTGCTCCTTCAGGCATTGTTGTATACCGTGTGGATGAGCAACCCAATACTTTAAGCGGGGCAAGCGGTGTGGGGGTGAACGATAAATATTTTGGTGTGTTTCAGTCGGGTGGCACATCTCCCCAATATACCGCAGTATATAATTATTCAGGTAACACGCTTGTTACACCTGCTATTGAGTTTGACCTGCGGCTGAATAAACGTACAGATAACAGCAGTACATGGACAGTTATGCCTGACCTGGCAAATGAACCTGCAAATACCATTACTGTAACCGGACAAAGCACTGAATATATTCTCGGCAGGCAGGCGGGTGTTTTACCCGTAAATCTTATAACCTTCAATGCGGCGAAAGAAAATGACAAGGCCCTGCTGTACTGGAATACCGAAAACGAAATAAACCTGCTGCGTTACGAAGTGGAAAGAAGTGCTGACGGAAGATCATTTGTAAAAATTACCGAATCACCGGCAAAGGGAAATAATTATAACAGCTATAGTGCTGCTGATAATAACCCATTACCCGCCATCAATTATTACCGGCTCAGGATAATTGACAAGGATGGCAGCTTTAAGTACAGCATTATCCTTAAGGCAGATTTCAGTAAAAAATATCTTGTAACCGTGCTGCCCAACCCGGCTCATGATTACCTGCTGATCAATGGTGCCGATAAATTTAAAAAAGTGCAGCTCGTGGATATGAATGGTAAAACAGTGAAGATGTTTGTAAAATCTTCCAGTAACCGTTACAGCATTGCGGGCATACCACAGGGCTTTTACCTGCTGCAGTTCATCAACGATGATGAAAGGCAAACCGAAAAAATTGTGATACAGTGACCCGGGTAAAATGAAAAAAACAGAAATCTTCTCATTACTGATCATACTCAGCCTGCTGGTTGTACTGATATTCACCTGAGCAGATTCATTGTGCAAAAACCCTTGCATGGGGAAAGAGTGTAAGTAGGTTTTTTTTCTTCAAACCGGCCCTGCCATTTTTGGCGGGGCCTATTTAATATCAAAATCCACCACCACTTTTTCTGTTTTGGGATGACTCTGGCAGGTAAGGATAAAACCTTTTTCAATTTCTTCCTGCTCCAGCCCCCAGCTAACATCCATGCTTACTTCGCCTTCAATAAGTTTTGCCTTGCAGGTGCAGCACATACCGCCCTTGCAGGCAAAAGGCAGATCGGCGCCCTGGCTTAAAGCCGCATCCAGTATTGTGGTGTTGCTGTTAAGGGCAAGCCCGATATCAAAACTTCGGCCATCAGCTTTTACAGTAATGGTGCTTTGTGCCCCGTTGTCGGCAGCAGGTGTATTGCTGCTGGGGATTTTTCCGCTGCTGTTGAAAAGTTCAAAATGGATCTTCTTTTTATCGGTTCCCTTTTGTTCCAGGAAATCTTTCACACAAAAAATCATGGCTTCCGGGCCACAGATAAAATATTCATCCACCTTGCTGTAGTTAACAAGCTTTTCAAGTTCAGTGAGTTTTACTTCATCAATCTTGCCAAAATTAATGGCCGATTCTGTCCGCTCCCTGCTCAGGATATTGATCAGGCTGAAGCGGTCAAGGTATTTATTCTTGATGGCTTCCAGTTCTTCAAAAAAAATGATGGAAGCCCTGCTGCGGTTGCCAAATACCAGCGTAAAACTGCTGCCCGGTTCGGTATGCAGGGTGGCTTTGATCAGTGAAATAACAGGTGTGATACCGCTGCCGGCCGCAAAAGCCAGGTAATTTTTTTTATGCGAAGCATCCAGTGCTGTGTTGAATTTGCCCGTGGGGGGCAGCACTTCCAGTTCATCCCCGGGTTGCAGTATATCATTGGCAAAAGCGGAGAATTTTCCTCCTTCCACTTTTTTAATGGCCACTTTCAGTTCTTTTTCATGCGGGGCATTACAAACCGAGTAGGAGCGGCGCAGCGCTTCGCCATCAATTGTTTTTTTAAGGGTGATGTTTTGCCCCTGCTCATAGCTGTATGCTTTTTCCAGGTGTTCCGGCACATCAAATACAACCGAAACACAGTCGGCCGTTTCTTTGTTGATTGCTTTTACTTTCAGCAGGTGAAAATGTACCGCCATAGTTTATTTTTTTAAGCCGTTTAATAAATGGTTCACCATATCATCCTCCAGCGTTTGGGTACTGATATTTTTTTTGTGGCGCTGCCAGAATTCCAGTCCGCGTACAGCCGATAACAATGTAAGCACGGCCACATAGGGATGGATATTTTTGAATTCCTTTTTTTTAACCCCGTCTTCAACCAGCATCACCAGCCGTTTTTCATAATGGCGCCGTTGCTGCAAAAAATTAGCCAGGAAGGGTTCGGGCAAATGCTTCCATTCGTGGTTGGCCACATACACTTCATCAAACGCTTCCAGCATCATCCTGATATGAAAACGGATGATGGCATCAATTTTTTCGGCAATGGATGTTTGGCTGTTTTCAGCTTCGGCGAGTTGTGCAGTAAATTCACCGGCAACCTTAAAGCAAACAGCCTGCAGCAGTTCTGCCTTGCTGCCAATATGATTATACAGGCTGGGCGCTTCCACGCCAACAGCCAGTGCCAGCTCCCGCATGGATGCAGCGCTGAATCCCTTTGTTCTGAAAAGGGCAGCCGCTTTTTTAATGATGACTTCCTTGCGTGAAAAATTTTTGCCTGCTTTGATTTTTGACATGGCACCGGTTTCCGCAAAACTAACGCTTATTAGTTTTTGTAATCAAAAAATTAGCTTTTTTTAAACGGCGGTATGATTAAATTTGCCCTGTTAAAAACATCTTATGCAATTACAGCCTGTTGATACTGTAACCACCATTTCACCCGAAGATTTTAAGGCGAAGTATTACAATACCATGAAGCCGCTGGTTATAAAAGACCTGGCTAAACAATGGCCTGCATACCAAAAATGGACTTGGGATTATTTTATAGATATCGTAGGAGAAAAAGAAGTGGGTGTTTACAACAATATCAAGAGCGACGCCTATACACCGATCAATACGGCGGATGCGTATATGAAGTTTGGGGAGTACCTGCAAAAAGTAAAAACAGGGCCGCTCGATCTGCGCATCTTTCTTTTCAATATTTTCCAGCATGCGCCGCAGATCGTAAAAGATTTTACATGGCCTGAAGAACTGATGAAGGGCTTTGTAAAAAAATACCCCATGCTGTTTGTGGGCGGGCAGGGTTCTATTACGCATATGCACTTTGATATTGACATGAGCCATATCCTGCACACACAGTTTGCAGGTCGTAAAAGGGTGCTTTTATTTCCTTTTGAAGAGCAGTATAAATTATACCGAAAGCCCTGGGAAGTTTTGAGTCTTGCCAACTATGCCAATTATAGTGAAAACTTTGATTATGAAAATTTCCCAGCAGTAAAACTGGCCAATGGGTATGAAGTAATACTGGACCATGGTGATACACTCTTTATGCCAGCGGGCTACTGGCACCATATGGAATACCTGGATGGAGGATTTGCAATGAGCCTCAGGGCCTTACAGCCAAGTATCACGGGTAAGCTCGAAGGGTTATGGCGGCTTTTTGGCATGCGCAATATTGATACACTTATGAAAAAAACTGCGCCCAAATGGTGGTATAACCGTAAACGAAGAAAGTTATTTGCAATGGCAGAAACAGCATTAAAAAATGCCGGAAAAAAAAGGTAAATAAATTAGAAAAATTGAAAAAAAACACTACTTTTACGGCCTGCTAGGTTATTTTAATCCACTCCAATCTTATTTAAAGCTTCAGGGGCTATTGTAATTATTCAAAGTCCATTTTATTATCCAATTTTCATTCGGTTAAGTATTTCAGCTATTTATTCATTTAACTAAGTTAATATACCTTATTATACCTTTTTTTCTTGTGGTTTCAGAGGTAAGCAAGGCCGGAGATTTTCATCTCTGGCCATTTTTTTATAGTTGAGTTGAAGAAGAGACTAATCCACCGCTTCATTCAGGAAGCTGATCATGGGTTTCATGGCCGCCATGGTTTTAATAATTTCCTTAACGGCGGTTTTATCCTGGAGCGCTTTGTCTGTAATTTCCCTGCTAACAATAAAACTTTTCATTTTGAGGTAGGAGATGGCAGGGTTTGTTTCATCATATCCTTTCGGTGGCCGGCTCAGTACTTCAATGCCTTCAACCCCTTTTTCAAATATTTTTTTAAAGCCTTTATCTGTCACGATCTTTTTCCATGCATCAAAACTATAATCGATCTCCTGCCTGATTTTGGCAAGCTGCGGGGCATCGGGCATATAAAAACCGCCGGCAATAAAAGCCTGGCCCGGTTCGATATGGATATAGTAACCGGCACTGTTTATTTTTTTACCACCCTTGCTGATAAAAGCGCCCATATTGGTTTTATAAGGACTTTTATCTTTACTGAAACGCACATCCCTGTTAATACGAAACGCACAATCTTTTGCTTTGAGGTGTGCCACTGAGCCATCGAATGAAATAATGCCGGCGATCACAGCATCCACCAACTGGTAAAAATCTGCTTTTGCAGCCTCGTATTGTTTGCGGTGTTCGTCAAACCAGGGCTTGTTATTATTCTTCTTCAGGTCTTTGAGAAATTTGAATGTAGGGGGCTGCAGCATACAATTGATTTGGCAACTAAGGTAGCATTAAAATAAAAAGGAAATGATTTTCATCACTTCCTTTTACTGACTTGAAAAAATACAGGGGCTTATTTGATGCGTCCCCAGTTTTCGCCGCTTTTAATGCGGTACAATGTCATTTCACTTACTTTATATTTTGCAGCAAGCTGCTTATAGGTGAGTTTGCGCTTGGGATCCTTTATGATTGCCTTGATGGCTTTCACCTGCTCGGCATTCAGCTTTAAGCCTTCGGTCCTGTTGGCCTGTCGTTTTTTGTAGGCGATTTTTTCAGGACTGAGCTGCTGGTGACTGCTTACTTCTTCCAGTGTGGCCCACTTAAGGTTTTTAAAACTGTTGTCCTTCTTCTTGTGATTGACGTGTATCACAAACTTGTGCTTGGGAGAAGGCTTCTTGCAAAACATTTTTGCCACTTCCCTGTGAATGTAAATGGTGCCGTTACCTCCGTCAATGTGCAGGTTCAGTGTTCTGTAACCGGAAGTGATGGAGCCTGTTAAAACTTTTCCGTCCTTTTCAATGTTTTCGCTAAAACTTGCAGCCCGGCCCAGGGAAGAAACTGCATATTTTTTACGTAGCTTTTTGTATCCATTAAACTGGATAGGCTTCCAGGTTTCACCTGGCAGGTTTTTGATCATAAAAATAAGGTTTGACAGCGCCATGTAATTGCAGTTACATGGTAGAGCGTTCAATGATGAAATAAGGTTTAGGGGTTAAAAATAAAAAAATTTCCATCAGGATGAAATCATTTTATCAAATTCTTCCTCAGATATGATTTTTATAGAATTAATTTTTTTTGCTTTTTCTAATTTGCTTCCTGCATCTTCACCCACCACCAGGTAATTGAGTTTACTGCTCACACCGCTTACAATCTTGCCGCCATTTTTCTCCACCAGCGCTTCTGCATCGCTGCGTTTGAATTTGATGAGCGTGCCGGTAAATAAAAATGTTTGACCATTGAGATTGCCTCCGGTTGCCAGTTCTTTCTTTTCATTTTTTAACTGCAGGCCCAGTGTTTCCAGTTTGGTGATCATCGCCACATTATCCTTATCTGCAAAAAAATCGTGAATGCTGGCCGCCACCTTAATGCCCACATCTTCCATTTCCTGCAGTTGTTCTTTACTTAACCTGGTAAAATCAAGCAGGTGCTCCACGTTGTTGGCAAGTGTTTTGGCGGTGGTTTCTCCCACGTACCGGATTCCCAGTCCATATATGATGCGGTGCAGCGGCTGTGTTTTACTTACTTCAATATTGGTCTGCAGGTTGGTGATTGATTTTTCACCAAATCCATCCAGTTTCCTGATGGCATCAAAATCCAGTGTATACACACCGGGCACATCTTTTAATAGGCCCAGCTCATAAAATTTGCGCACATTGGCTTCACCAAAACTGCGGATGTCCATGGCATCCTTGCTTACAAAATGAATGATACGTTCCACCACCTGTGCCTCGCAGCTTATATTGGTGCAGCGCCATACTGCCTCTTCTTCGGGTTTATACAGCTGATGGCTGCACACCGGGCATTGCCGCGGGAATACAATCTGTTTTTCATCGCCTTTCCTCAGCTCGGCAAATGATTTTACAATTTGTGGTATCACATCACCGCTTCTTTCAATCAGCACCGTGTCGCCCAGCATGAGGTCTTTTTCCTTTATATAATCTTCATTATGGATGGAAATACTGCTTACGGTAACACCACCCACCTGCACCGGTTCCAGTTTGGCAACAGGTGTTACAGCCCCGGTGCGTCCTACCTGGAATTCCACCCCGATCAGTTTTGTGGTGGCCTGCCGGGCCTTGAATTTAAATGCGATGGCCCATCTCGGGTGATGGCTCGTCATGCCCAGCCTGTCCTGCAACCGCAAATCATTTACCTTAATCACCATCCCGTCAATTTCATAAGGAAGGCGATCCCTTGTTTCTTCAAAGGCATTGATATAATCAATTACGGGCTGTATGCCCCTGAAAGTTTTCAGTTCTTTTTGCGGGCTGCGGAAGCCAAGATTCCACAACATTTCAATCATACCACTATGAGAATCCGGCGCCTCATTACTCACAATTGACGGTTCACCACTCACCAAATAACTAACATGGTATAAAAAAGCTTCCAGGTTTCTCCTGCCCACTTCCTTGGTATCTTTTATCCGCAAACTGCCGGCCGCCGCATTGCGGGGATTGGCCAATGGCGGCAGGCCTTCTTCCATCAGCTTTTCATTATAGGCTTTGAAGTTTTTTTTGTTCATCAGTACTTCGCCCCGTATTTCTATTTGCTGTATACCATATTCGCTGAACCTGGCCGAAAGCGGTACAGATTTTATCTGTCTTGTATTGACTGTAATCTCATCTCCCACCACACCATCACCCCGTGTGGCGCCACGGGTGAGCAGGTCGTTTTCATATATCAGCGAAATACTGGCGCCGTCAAACTTGGGTTCAACAGAGTATTCAACCGTATCGAGCCCGCTTAGTTCACGGCATTTGCGGTCCCAGTCGAGCAGGTCATCCGCATTGTAACTGTTTTCCAAACTCAGCATCGGCACCAGGTGCTGCACTTTGGGAAATTCCTTTACCAGCCCCGCACCCACCCGTTGCGTGGGTGAATCGGGCGTGATTTTTTCCGGGTGTTCCGTTTCAAATTTTTCAAGCTCTTTGTATAAACAGTCGTATTCAAAATCGCTGATCAGCGGATCATTCTGCACATAATACCGGTATTCATGAAAACGTAAAACCGTTTTCAGATCGCCCAAATTATTTTTAATAATATCCTGAAAATTTGCAGCATTAATAGAAGCGAGCCATTCCTGAGTGCTTGCCTGCAGTTGTTTGGTTTGTTCCTGGTTATACATGTTTCAAAGTTAAAAATTGCGGGGATGATTTATTGTACTTTTGAAAAAAAATACAGCCATGCGTCTTTGCAAACTTATGACCCCTTACTCATTACTCATCACTGCATTTTTTACCGCGTTTTCATCCTGTAAGTTCAGGCAAAAAGTGCCGCTGATCGTACATCATGCAAAAATTTATACAGCAGATGACAATTTTAGTATTGCAGAAGCAATGGCCATCCGTGATGGAAAAATACTGGAAACCGGCAGCAACGATGCCATCCTCAAAAAATATGAAGGCGAAGAAGAACTGAACGCCGGCGGCAAAACCATTTACCCGGGTTTTATAGATGCACATGCGCATTTTGTGGGCTATGCATTCGGACTGGGACAGGTAAACCTTTTTGGCACACAAAGCTGGGGAGAATGCATTGACCGTATCAAAACATTTGTACAGGAAAGAAAGATACAGCCCGGTGCATGGATACAGGGCCGGGGCTGGGATCAGAACGACTGGGACATCAAAGAATTTCCAACAAAGGCCTTGCTGGATTCCAGCTTTCCCAATAATCCTGTGGTGCTGGAAAGGGTGGATGGTCATGCGCTCATCGCCAATCAAAAAGCCATTGAACTGGCGGGTGTACAGGCCGGGCAAAGCATCAGTGGCGGGTCTGTTGAAACTGTAAACGGCCGGCTTACCGGAATTTTTATTGATAATGCCGAAAGCCTGCTGCAAAGGGTGATACCGGCTCCTGATAAAAACCAATATGCCAGCGCCCTGGGTGAAGCGCAGCAAAACTGTTTTGCCGTGGGCTTAACATCGGTGCAGGATTGCGGATTAAATAAAAAGGATGTGGATATCATTGATGCCCTGCAAAAGGAAGGTGCATTAAAAATGAAAATGTACGTGATGTTAAGTGACGACCCGGCAAACTACGCCGCCTATTTATCAAAAGGAATTTATAAAACACCCCTGCTGAACGTGGGCGGTTTTAAACTCTATGGCGATGGAGCGCTGGGAAGCCGGGGGGCCTGTCTTATTCATGACTACAGTGACAAACCGGGCTGGAAAGGTTTTTTACTGAGCAACCCGCAGCATTTCAGGGAAGTGGCTGCAAAGCTCATTGATACAAAATTTCAAATGTGCACGCATGCCATCGGCGACAGCGGTAACAGGGAAATTTTAAGAATTTATGCCGAAGTGCTGAAAGGAAAAAATGATAAACGCTGGCGTATTGAACATGCACAGGTGGTGGATGCGGCCGATTTTAATTTGTTTGGTGAAAACAATATCATTCCTTCGGTACAACCCACCCATGCCACCAGTGATATGTACTGGGCAGCCGACAGGCTGGGCGCCGAACGCATAAAAAGTGCCTATGCTTATAAGGAACTGCTGGCACAAAACGGTTGGATACCGCTGGGCACCGATTTCCCGGTTGAAGATATTTCTCCTTTCAAAACATTTTTGGCTGCTGTGGCCAGGCAGGATGCGAAAGGTTTCCCTGCCAGCGGTTTTCAAAGCGAAAACGCTTTAACGAGAGAAGAAACATTGCGGGGCATGACGATATGGGCGGCCAGGGCAGCATTTGAGGAAGATGAGAAAGGAAGCCTGGAAAAAGGAAAGGCAGCTGATTTTATCATACTCGATACCGATTTAATGAACTGCGAAACCGCGGCGATCTTAAAAACATCCGTTATCAGCACATTTATCAACGGCGAAAAAGTATTCAATAAAAAGAAATAGCGATCGCGTAAGAGGTGTCACTTCTTACGGGTCATAAACAGAAAACATCAAAAAATGAAAGCAGAACGCATTGGTTTTATCGGGCTGGGAAGCATGGGCTTTCCTATGGCGAAAAATTTAGAAAAAGCGGGCTTTAACTTATCGGTATTCAACCGCACCACTTCAAAAGCCGCCGCCTTTGAAAGCAGCAGTACTGTGTGCAGCAGTATTGCAGTTCTTGCAGAAAACTGCGATGTGATCTTTACCATGCTTACCAATGATGCCGCGGTAACTGAAGTGTATAAAGAAGTGATGACAACTGATATAACCGGGAAACTGTTTATCGACATGAGCACCATTTCGCAAAAACTTTCTGTTGAAACGGCAGCGGCATTAAAAACAAAAAATGCTTCTTTTATTGATGCACCGGTGGCCGGCAGCACTAAGCCTGCTGCTGACGGCACATTGATCATACTCGCTGGTGGCACGCAAAAAGATATAGAAAGGGCGATGCCTTATTTTGAAAAAATGGGCCGCCTGGTAAAGCACCTGGGTGAAAATGGAATGGGTCTGGCTGCAAAAATTGCGGTGAATTACCTGCTGGCCATTGTATACCAGGGACTGTCAGAAGCTGTTTTGCTGGCGGAGAAACTGGGATTGCAACGCAGCGGTTTTATGGACATCATCAATGAAAGCGCCCTGGGTAACGGGGTAACCAAAATTAAAACGGCGCCGCTGGTTACCGGTGATTATTCACCCGCTTTTGCACTCGATCTTATGCTGAAAGATATATTACTGGCACAGGAAGCCGGTGCAGATTTCCCGCTGGGAGATGCCGCTGTTGCTTCCTACAAACAGGCGCAGCAAGATGGCCTGGGAAAAGCGGATGTGATCGGAATTATTAATTATTTGAAAAAATCAGCCCCATAACATAAAGCTTTCCTGGTTTCCATTCCCTTTAACTTCCGTTTAAGATGATAAAAATAGCGGGGAACCTATTTTTGCCATCATTCGTTTTGCTTTTGAACTTGTATGAAACCATGGATACTTTTTTTGCTGGTTCCCTGCCTTCTTTTTTTAAAAGGGCATCATAAAAACCTGGATGCACAGGCCGGGCAGTTCTATGGCAGCAGCCGAGTAATCACTACGGCCAATAATAACAGCACAATTGTTCATGGCTACACAATCAATACAACAGAACAGGCCATCCTCTCTTTTTTTAGTGAAGAAGATGATGATGACAATGAGTCGTGCAGCGAAAAGAAAAAACCCGGCAGCTTTGGCAGTATATTCCGGCCGGCAATAAATATTTTCCCGGCACAACAGTTTCTATCTTTTAATCCCTGTAAAAGTTTTTATAAACACTATTCATACCTGTCTCCAGGCATCTATATTTTCAACAGGGAAATCATCATTTAATAAAGCTCGTCTATGGCATTGTTGCCATAAGAATATTGTACGCTGCTGTACCGGCAGTGTTGTATTTAATTTTTCCGAACAGCAGATCCCTGCCCACCAGGATTCCGCATTTAAACCACTATTACCAATGATCAGAACAGCATTGCGCATCAGCATTTGCGGCCTGCTTGTTACAGGCTGCTCACAAAAAGAACACAAAGAAGAAGAGGCCGCCGGAAAATATGCCGCCACCAGCCCCTTAATACGCGACACTTCCTTTACCAGGGAATACGTGGCGCAGTTGCAATCCATTAAAAACATCGAGATACGGGCGCAGGAAAAAGGTTATCTCGAAAGCATCTTCACTGATGAAGGCCGTTTTGTGCATGCAGGCCAGCTGCTTTTCCGCATCATGCCCAAAATGTACGAGGCAGAAAAATTAAAAGCTGCTGCAGCTGTAAAGGAAGCCGAGCTGGAGCTGCTGAATGCAAAAACGCTGGCCGATAAGAATATCATTTCAAAATCTGAGCAGGCACTCAAGCAGGCCAAACTGGATGAAGCCAAAGCCGAACTGGCACTGGCCGAATTTCATCTTTCCCAAACCGAAATAAAAGCGCCCTACGACGGGATACTTGACCGGATACCGCTTAAACTCGGGAGCCTGATTGATGAAGGTGCATTGCTCACCACTCTATCAGACAATAAAAATATTTACGCATACTTCAACGTATCAGAAAGTGAATACCTCAATTATAAATCAGCCGCAGGCAATGCATCACAAAATATTGTTTCGCTCCTGCTGGCCAATAACCAGCCCCACAAATACAAAGGCGAAATTGAAACAGTGGAAGGCCAGTTTGATAACGAAACCGGCAATATCGCTTTCAGGGCAAAATTCCCCAACCCGGAAATGCTTATCAAGCACGGTGAAACCGGCAAAGTGCTGATGACAGTTCCTGTAAAAAACGCCCTGCTGATTCCGCAAAAAGCCACGTACGAAATACAGGATAAACTGTTTGTTTTTGTGATTGATAAAAACAATGCTGTACAGTCGCGGCAAATCAGCATCAGCGGCACCCTGCCCGATCTTTTTGTGGTGCAAAGCGGGCTTGCAGCAGAAGATAAAATACTGCTGGAAGGTGTTCAGAAGGTAAAAGACGGTGACAAGATCAGTGCAGATTTTCAAAAACCGGAAGATGTGCTGGCTCACCTGAAACTGAAGGCTGAATAATATTTATGTGCGGGGGTTTTAGCGGTGACAGCTTTGTTGCCCAATCTTGTAAACCCGCATTCAAAACTTAATAACGATCATTCATGTTTAACAGATTTATACGAAGGCCGGTGCTTTCCATCGTAATCTCCCTTATCATCGTATTCCTGGGGGTGCTGGCCATAACACAATTACCCGTAACACAGTTTCCCACCATTTCACCGCCAAAGGTTACGGTGGTGGCCGATTATCCCGGTGCGAATAATGAACTGATGGTGAAATCGGTGATCATCCCGCTGGAACGTGCGCTTAATGGTGTGCCCGGCATGAAATATATGACGGCTGATGCCGGTAATGATGGTGAAGCCACGGTTGAAGTCATCTTCAATCTGGGTACCGATCCCAATACGGCTGCATTGAATGTGCAGAACAGGGTGGCTTCGGTTGTAAACAAATTACCGCCGCTGGTGGTAAGGGAAGGTTTGAAAATTTCGCAGGAAGTGCCCAATATGCTGATGTATATTAACCTGTACAGCACCGATACGGCGATGGACCAGAAATTCCTTTTCAACTTCGCAGATATCAATATGCTGTCTGAACTCAAACGGGTGAATGGTGTGGGTTTTGCCGATATTTTGGGTAACAGGGAATACGCCATGCGTATCTGGCTGAAGCCCGACCGGATGCTGGCCTATAAAATTTCGGCCGATGAAGTGATGGAAGCGCTGAGTGCGCAAAGCCTGGAAGCATCTCCCGGTAAAACAGGCGAAAGCTCGGGTAAAAGATCGCAGTCGTTTGAATATGTATTGAAATACACGGGCCGTTTCACCACGAAGGAACAATACGAAAACGTGGTGGTAAAAGCCAATCCCAATGGCGAATTGTTAAGGCTGAAAGATATTGCGGATATTGAGTTTGGCAGTTCGATGTATGATATTTATTCCAACCTTAACGGCAAGGCTTCTGCGGCCATTGTATTGAAACAATCTTACGGCAGCAATGCCAGCCAGGTGATTAAAGAAGTAAAGGCAAAACTGGAAGAGATCAAAAAAACATCCTTTCCAAAAGGAATGGAATACGAGATCAGTTATGATGTGTCAAAATTCCTGGATGCTTCCATTGAAAAAGTGGTGCACACACTGGTAGAGGCATTTATCCTGGTATCGGTCGTGGTGTTTATATTCCTGGGCGACTGGCGTTCTACCCTGATACCTGCCATTGCGGTGCCCGTTTCATTGATTGGTACCTTTTTGTTCATGCAGTTTTTTGGCATCACGCTCAACCTGATCACACTGTTTGCGCTGGTGCTGGCCATTGGGATCGTGGTGGATAATGCCATCGTGGTGATTGAGGCCGTGCATGCGAAAATGGAAACCAAGCACCTGAGCCCGCTCCATGCCACTGAAGAAGCGATGCACGAGATCAGCGGGGCCATCATTGCCATCACATTTGTAATGGCAGCAGTGTTTATCCCGGTGGGTTTTATGAGCGGCCCCGTGGGTGTTTTTTACCGTCAGTTCTCCATCACCATGGCCACTTCCATTATTTTGTCGGGTGTGGTGGCGCTTACACTTACACCGGCGCTTTGTGCCACCATGCTGAAGAATACACATGGTAAGCCAAAGAAAAAAAATATACTGGATAAGATCATTGGTGGTTTCAATAACTGGTTTAATGGCCTCAATAACAGGTATCAAAAAATACTGGCCCTGATTGTGAACCGCAGGGCACTCACGTTTATGCTGCTGGTGGGATTTTGTATTGCCACATGGCTGATGAGCAATACAGTGCCATCAGGATTTATTCCCAGTGAAGACCAGGGAATGTTTTACGCGGTGATACAAACCCCGCCCGGTTCATCGCTCGAAAGAACCAATGAAATATCTGAAAGGCTGCAGCGAATTGCCGAAAAAATTGAAGGCGTGCAGTCAGTTTCTTCACTGGCAGGATACGAGATCCTTTCTGAAGGAACGGGCGCCAATTCGGGTACCTGTTTGGTGAATCTTAAAAACTGGGCGGAGCGAAAACATTCGGCCCAGCAGATCATGACCGAACTGGAAGAAAAATCGAAAGATATTGCCGGGGCACAAATAGAATTTTTCCAGCCACCCGCCGTACCGGGTTATGGTGCTGCCGGTGGTTTTGAATTGCGGCTGATGGATAAAACCGGTTCAGGTGATTATAAAAAACTTGAAACAGTGAGCAATGATTTGGTGGCAGCACTGAATAAACGCAAGGAACTGGCCAACGTGTTCAGTTTTTACAGCGCCAGTTTCCCGCAGTTTATGCTCAGGGTGGATAATGATGCGGCGCAGCAAAAGGGCGTGAGCATCGAAAATGCCATGAACACGCTCTCCACTTTAATCGGCAGTAACTACGAGATCAGCTTTATCAAATTCGGCCGCCAGTATAAAGTAATTGTTGCAGCAGCCCCGCAGTACAGGGCATTGCCCGACGATGTGCTGAAACTTTATGTGAAGAACAATAAAGATGAAATGGTGCCTTTCTCTGCTTTTATGAGCATGGAAAAAGTTTACGGGCTATCAGAAATAACAAGGCATAATATGTATACCGCTTCCGAGATCAGTGGCGGTGCGGCGCCGGGTTACAGCAGCGGGCAGGCACTGGCTGCTATCAGTGAAGTGGCGGAAAAAACATTGCCCAGGGGTTTTGGTATCGACTGGGCCGGTGTTTCAAAAGATGAATCTTCCCGGGGTAATGAAGCGGTGTATATATTCCTTATTTGTTTGGGATTTGTGTACCTCATCCTCTCTGCCCAGTATGAAAGTTTTGTTTTGCCGCTGGCGGTGGTGCTCTCCTTGCCGGCCGGTATTTTCGGAGCCTTTACGTTCATCAAATTATTCGGACTTGAAAACAATATCTACGCACAGGTGGCCATGGTGATGCTGATTGGTTTGCTGGGAAAAAATGCCGTACTGATCGTGGAGTTTGCGGTGCAGAAACACCGCTCAGGGGCCTCCGTTTTCAAAGCAGCGGTGGAAGGTGCGGCAGTAAGGTTCAGGCCGATATTGATGACATCCTTTGCCTTTGTGGCCGGTTTGATACCGCTGGTATTTGCCACCGGGCCGGGCAGGATCGGGAACCGCACCATCGGAAGTGCTGCAGCAGGTGGTATGTTGTTTGGAACCGTGTTCGGGGTGCTGGTCATCCCGGGATTGTATTATCTGTTTGCAAAGATCTCCGAAAAAAATATCATAATAGAAAACGAAGAAGAAAATCCATTAACAGAAGAAATTGATCACAATGTTGAACCCGTTTAAAAAATATACAGCCATCATCATCCTGGGTCTCAGCCTTATTTACCAGGGATGTAAAACGCCTGCATTGGTACAGGCGCCATCAGTAAAAGCCGCACCGGCAAATTTCGAATCAGTAAGCGATACCGCGGGCAGCGGTGTGGTGCAGTGGCGCAGTTTTTTTACCGATCATTACCTGCAGCAGCTGATCGATACGGCCCTGCACAATAACCAGGAACTGTCCATCATTTTACAGGAAATTGAAATTGCCCGTAACGAGATCAGGATACAGCACGGGCGCCTGTTACCAACAGTGGAAGCGGGTGGCGGTATTGGCGTAGAAAAAGTGGGAAGATATACCAGCCAGGGAGCGGGTGATGCTTCCGCCGATATCACCCCGGGGAAAGAAGTGCCTGAGTGGCTGCCCGATTACCGGCTGGGTATTTCGGCCAGCTGGGAAGTGGATATCTGGAAAAAGCTGCGCAATTCTCAACAGGCGGCGGCTGACCGCTACCTCGCCACTGTTGAGGGCAGAAATTTTGTGGTGACAAACCTGGTGGCTGAGATCGTTAATGCTTATTATGAACTGCTGGCGCTGGATAACCAGCTGAATATTGTAAGGCAAACCATCAAACTGCAGCAAAATGCGCTGGATATTGTGCGGATACAAAAGCAGGCTGCAGCAGCAACAGAACTCGCGGTGAAAAAATTTGAAGCCGAAGTACTGAGTTCGCAAAACCTGGAATATGATATTCTGCAAAAAATAAAAGAAAAGGAAAATGCCATCAACCTGATGCTTGGCCGCTACCCGCAACCCATTCAAAGGGAGCAAACGGCTTTTCTTACACTGCAGCCTGCACAGGTAAGCGCCGGTATCCCGTCACAGTTATTACAAAACCGACCCGATATCAGGCAGGCCGAACTGGAACTGGCGGCTTCAAAACTGGATGTGGCCGTGGCAAAAGCCGAGTTTTACCCGCAGTTCAGTATTTCGGGCGGACTGGGATTCCAGGCTTTCAACCCCACCTACCTGGTAAAATTTCCCGAGTCCATGTTGTTCTCTCTGGCGGGAGATCTTGCGGGTCCGCTCATTAATAAAAACGCCATTAAGGCGGAATATTATAATGCCAATGCCCGCCAGATACAGGCCGTATATAATTACGAGCGGAGTATTTTAAATGGATATATTGAAGTGGCTACCGGTCTTTCTAACCTCGGCAATTTTACAAAGCAATACGAATTAAAAGCGAAGGAAGTGGATACGCTGGTTGCTTCGGTAGATATTGCCGGGGAACTGTTTAAGTCTGCAAGGGCCGACTACCTCGAAGTGCTGCTCACGCAACGCGATGCCCTCGAATCAAAAATGGAACTGATTGAAACCAAGCTCAAACAGTTCAATGCTGTAACAGGTATTTACAGGTCGCTGGGCGGCGGATGGAAATAGCTGTTCGAATACATGGTTAAATGTGTAATTCGAAACGGGGCCGGCTTTTGCCGGCCCTTTTGTTTGTGGCCACGACAAAATTTTGCCGTTTCAAATAATGTGTTACTTTTACACATTAAAACGATTGCAGTATGAAAAAAGCCGGGTTATTTACCATCGCCATATTTTCCCTGTTTGTTACCTATGCACAGCGCCTGCTCAGCTGGAGCCCCGAGTTTCCGGCAGATAATGCCAATCTTACCGTTACGGTGGATTGTAATAAAGGCAGCCAGGGGTTGCTGAATTATGAGGGTGGCAGTTCAAACAATATCTATGTGCATGTGGGTGTGATCACCAACCTGAGTACCGGGCCTACCGACTGGAAATATGTAAAATTCACCTGGGGCAGTACCGATCCACTGGCAAAAGCCACTCCGCTGGGATCTAACAAATACAGCTACAGCATTACCAATATCCGCAGTTTTTTCGGTGTGCCCGCCGGCGAAACCATCAAAAAGATCACCATCATTTTCCGGAATGCATCCGGATCGGTGAAACAGGTAAATTCAGATGGCAGTGATATGTATATTCCCGTGTATGGTGCCACAGAATTTGCAGCAAGGCTGAACCTGCCGCCTTTTGAACCAAGGTATGATCCCTGGCCGGAACCTTTATCTGTTACTGTTGGCAATACAGTTAATATAGCCGGGGTTTCATCGCTTTCTGCTGCATTAACCATTAAGCTCGATGGCACTACAATCAATACAGCTGCTGGTGCCACTTCCATTACAGCCAATCCCGCCATTGCAACCGCCTGCGAACACAAGATCATGCTCGAGGCCAATGACGGCAGCACCATTAAAAAAGATTCTTTCAGTTTTTATATTACACCTGCACCCACCATTGCAGCATTGCCTGCGGGTGTGAAGGAAGGTATCAACTATAATCCCAACAATACGGCGGTAACACTGGTATTGTATGCTCCCAATAAAACCAATGTGATCGTGATTGGTGATTTTACAGGCTGGGCAACACTGTGCAGTAACCAGATGAATAAAACCCCTGATGGTAATTATTACTGGATCACCATTAACGGGCTTACGCCGGGTACCGAATATGGTTACCAGTACCTGGTGGATAATTCCATCAAAATTGCCGATCCTTACACTGAAAAAATACTGGATCCCGATAACGACCAGTATATAAGCGCCACCACTTATCCCAACCTGAAACCTTATCCTACCGGTTTAACAACCGGACTGGTGAGTGTGCTGCAAACCAATGCACCGCAGTACAACTGGCAGGTAACGAATTTTACAAAACCGGATAAAAAGAACCTGGTGATTTATGAACTGCTGGTTCGTGATTTTACCGCACAGCACAGTTACCAGGCATTGATCGATTCCATGAAATATTTCCGCAACCTGGGGATCAATGCCATTGAATTAATGCCCGTGAATGAATTTGATGGCAATGAAAGCTGGGGCTATAATCCTTCTTTTTACTTTGCGCCGGATAAATATTACGGCACCAAAAACAAACTCAAGGAATTTATCGATACCTGCCATAAGAACGGCATCGCCGTAATACTCGATGTGGTGTATAACCACTGTACCGGAAATGCGCCACAGGCAAAATTATACTGGGATGCCGCCAACAGCCGGCCTGCTGCCAATAATCCCTGGCTGAACCAGTCGGCACCGCACCCTTACAGTGTGTTCAACGACTTTAACCATACAACTGCCGCCACCCAAAAACTGGTAAAAAATTCGCTGGGCTTCTGGCTTACCGAATACAAAGTGGATGGTTTCCGTTTTGACCTGGGCAAGGGCTTTACACAAACTGTAACCAATACCACCACAGTTGAAAACTACGATGCCAGCCGTGCGGCCAACCTGAAACGTTATTATGACACCATTGTGCAGAACACAGCATCTGCCTATGCCATTATTGAATTTTTAGGCACCACGCCGGCACAGGAAGAACAGGAATATGCAGCCTATGGTTTTATGCTTTGGGGTAACAGCAATTATGCTTACAACCAGTGCACAATGGGATATACCGCCAGTGCTGATATTACACCGATGGTGTACAGCAGTGCGGCAAGGGGCTTTACCAATCCTGCAGTGATCGGTTACAGCGAAAGCCATGATGAAGAACGTACCATGTATAAAAACCTGCTGTTTGGAAATGTGTCCAGCAGCTACAATGTAAAAACACTGGCAACTGCATTGCGCCAGGAAGAAGCGGCTGCTGCAGTTTTATTCACTATCCCTGGTCCGAAAATGTTATGGCAGTTCCAGGAACGTGGCTACGACAGCTCAATCAATGCCAATGGAGGAAGACTGGCTAATAAACCACCCTTATGGCATTATATGAATGACCCTGCACGTAAAGCTTTGTATGATGCGTATTCAAAAATCATCAAATTCAGACTGGCCAATCCTGCTATTTTCAACAATACGGCCTTTACCTATGATTTTAACAGCGGGCTGGTAAAAATATTACAAGTGACAGATCCGGCAACCAACGGACTTAAAGTAACCATCGTGAGCAATATGGATGTAACAGCACAAACAAAAACGGTTACGTTTCAGCAGGCCGGTAACTGGACCAATTTCATGAGCAATGCTTCCGGCGCCGGACTCAATGGTGCAGCGGGTGTAAACTTCAATATCAGCGCAGCATCGCAGTCTATTACCCTGCAGCCGGGCGAATACCATATTTATGTAAGTGTGCCCTGTATCACGGCACCTGCTTTAACCACCGGACTGAATGTTACCAATATTACCATGAACAGTGCCGTACTCAACTGGACTGCATTGGCAGGGTTTTATTATACGGTGGATTATAAAGCATCCACCAGCAGTACCTGGATCAACGCCGGCACCAACCTTACAACGGGTACAGTTACACTCAATAACCTGAATGCATCCACTACTTACGACTGGAGGGTGACGGTTAACTGTAATACAACAGTCATCAACAATTATACAGCTGCGCAATTTAACACCGTAAATCACAACGGCACCATCAAGGATACCAAGGACGGTTTTGGCATAAAGATTTCGCCCAACCCCGTAAGCGGGCCATCAATTATTGATTATATTGTACCCGGTAACGGAGCTGTGAACATTTCTGTGAAAAATGCAATGGGTCAGCGGGTGGCGGTATTATTTGAAGGCACACAAAATGCCGGGCAATACCAGTACACACTCAGTAACCAGCTGAACCGTTTGAGCAGCGGGATCTATTTCCTGCACCTGCAGCAAAACGGAAAAGGATATTATACCAGGTTTTTTAAAAAATAAGTGACATCTTTTTAAAACTGCTATTCTACAATGACAACGCCTGCGGAGAATGATATTATGAAGCCGGTTAAAACGCTTCATACCATACAATCAGAAGTACAAAGCACCAACAGGATCGCCTTATCGGTTGACTGCGTGATTTTTGGTTTTGATGAAAACAAGCTCAAGGTGATGCTTATCCGGAGTGACCTGAAGAAATACCATGGCCGGTGGTCCTTACTGGGCGACCTGGTTGGTCCGTCGGAAGATTTGGATGCAGCGGCCTACCGTATATTAAAACAAAGAACCGGGCTGGATGATGTTTACCTTGAACAGGTGCATACTTTCGGATCTGTTAGCCGTCACCCCGCTGGCCGCGTGGTTACGGTGGCATATTGTTCCCTCATCAATGTGCAGCATCATAAACTCAGGATACTGGAAAATGAACTGCACTGGCATGATGTTAAAAACGTAACCGACCTGGCTTTTGATCACCAGGATATTTTTGATACCTGTTATAAACGACTGCAAAAAAGGGTACAGGAACACCCGCTGGGTTTTAACCTGCTGCCCAAAAAATTCTCACTCCGCGACCTGCAGAATTTATATGAGGCCATACTTGGCATTAAACTCGACAGGCGGAATTTCCGTAAAAAATTCTTCTCCATGGACTTCCTGATCGACCTGGATGAGATGGAGCAGGATGTGCCGCACCGACCCGGCAAACTCTACCGGTTTAACTACGATAAGTACGAAAAAAGGAAGAAAAAATCCGGCGAAATTGACTTCTGACAGTGCCAGGAATTTCCTGGAGCCACCAAACATAGCCTGATTTTATCTAATCTGACCGCAATCGTTCCCGCAAACGATATCAATACGGGAGAATTTTGCCTGCCTTTTAAAAAAAATCTTTAAACAAAAATTTTTCGGAACAAAAAAATGCTGTACTTTGTGTAAGTTTTACACATTTTCATTTGTGTAAAATATACACGTTCGATCAATAGAATTATTTTTTAACTGAAATGCTTGTTATTATGAGAAAAGTTCCCAGAATTTTTTTGGTGCTGTTTTCGTCTATGTTGCTGAGCATAGCTGCACTGGCGCAAAATGCTGTTACCGGGAAGGTGACAGATGCAAAAGACGGTTCCCCTGTAGGTGGCGTAACCGTATCCGTTAAAGGTACTACTGCAGCCACGCAAACTGCAGCCGACGGTACTTTCAAAATCAATGTTCCCAACAATGCCACACTGGTATTTACATCTGTAGGTTTTGTTACGCAGCAGGTAGCTGTTGCGGGTAAAACAGTTGTAGATGTAAGTTTTGTACAGGCCAACCAGCAACTCAATGAGGTAGTGGTGGTGGCTTATGGTTCACGCAGGCGTGGCGATCTTACCGGCTCTGTAACCGCTATCACAGCAAAAGATTTCCAGAAGGGTAATATCACTTCTTCTGAGCAGTTACTGGTAGGTAAAGTACCCGGACTTGAAATAACCACTGGTGGTGGTTCTGCAGGTGGCGGCAGCCGAATCCGTATCCGCAGCGGTGCATCTTTGAATGCGAGCAATGATCCGCTGGTGGTAATTGACGGTGTACCTGTTGAGAGTAATGGTGTTGCAGGTTCAGGTAATTTGCTAAACACAATCAACCCCAATGATATTGAATCATGGAGTGTGCTGAAGGATGCTTCTGCCACTGCATTGTACGGTTCAAGGGCATCCAATGGTGTGCTGATCATCACTACTAAAAAAGGTGCAAAGGGCAAGGTTAAATACAGCTTTACCACGCAATCATCCCTTGCCAGCATCACTAAAAAAGTAGATGTGCTGAGTGGTGATGAAGTAAGGTCCATCATTAATGAAGATGCCGCCAAAACCGGTAACAATACATATAAGAACCTGCTGGGTACAGCCAATACCGACTGGCAGGACCAGATATTCCGCTCTGCATTTAGCAATGATAATACCATTGCTGCCAGCGGCAGTTATAAAAACATTCCTTTCAGGGCATCACTGGGTTATTTAACACAGGATGGTATTTTAAAAACCAACCATTTTGGAAGGGTATCCACCTCTTTAAACCTGAATCCAAAATTCCTGGATGATCATTTGGCAGTAAACCTGGCGTTCAAATACAGTCATACCAATAACACCTGGGCCAACGAAGGTGCTGTAGGTGCGGCCGTTTCTTTTGATCCCACGCAGCCCGTATATGCTTCAAACGGTAAATATGGCGGTTACTGGGAATGGTTGCAAACGGATGGCAAGCCTATCGACCTCGCAACACGTAACCCGCTTGCATTGCTGATGATGCGTGACAACAAATCCAATGTGAACAGGGTAATCGGCAATATCCAGTTTGATTATAAAATGCATTTTCTGCCCGACCTGCACCTGCTGCTGAACCTGGGTATTGACAATGCTGCTGGTAAAGGCGATGATAATATTGATTCACTGATGGCTACTGATTATAAAACCGGCGGCCGTAAAGTGCATTACGAACAGAAAAAGAAAAACACACTGGCTGATGTACAGTTGTTTTATACCAAAGAACTGAAACAGATCAAGAGCAAGTTTGATGTTTTGGTAGGACACAGCTACCAGGATTTTGTTACTGAAGTAAGCAATTTCCCTTCACTGAGCTACAGGGCTATAGCCGACCCGATCAAGCCCGCTAAAAAAGATACCATTGCAGGAAGTGAACCCACTTTCCTTACAGATAAACCTGAATTCAGGCTGGAGTCTTATATCGGAAGGCTTAACTACACACTCAATAATAAATACC
Organism: Ferruginibacter sp.; assembly: GCA_046329655.1. Taxonomy (GTDB): domain Bacteria; phylum Bacteroidota; class Bacteroidia; order Chitinophagales; family Chitinophagaceae; genus Ferruginibacter. The sequence goes on along the minus strand of JAXLUD010000002.1, from coordinate 171,306 downwards.
TGCTCACTGCTTCTATCCGCCGTGATGCCAGCTCTAAGTTTTCAAAAGATAACCGTGTAGGTTATTTCCCTGCATTTGCACTGGCATGGAAAATGAAAGATGAATTCTTTAAGAACAGCAGTATTGTAAATGACCTGAAACTGCGTTTTGGCTGGGGTATTACCGGTCAGCAGGATGGTATCGACTATTATGCATACCTGGCCAGGTATTCACAGAGCAATTCCACTGCGCAATACCAGTTTGGAAACTCGTTCTATACATTCCTTCGCCCCAATGCATACGATCCTAATTTGAAATGGGAAACCACCACCACTACCAACTTTGGTCTTGATTTCGCATTCCTTAATAACCGTATTACCGGTTCTGTGGATGTTTACAAGAAAAAAACCGAAGACCTCCTGAGCAGGATTGATATTGCACCCGGCTCTAACTTTGATATTAACCTGCTTACCAACGTAGGTAATATGGAAAACAATGGTGTGGAACTTACGATCAATACCATTCCTGTGCAGAAGAAAGACCTCTCCTGGAACTTTGGTTTTAATGTAACCTATAACAATTCAAAAATCACCAACCTGCTTAAATTCCCCGATCCCAACTTCCAGGGACTGGATGTAAGCGGTATCGGTGGTGGCTTAACCAATACCATTGGCAAGTTCACCGTAGGTTATTCTCCTTATGTATTCTATGTATACAAACAGGTGTATGATAAAACAACCGGCAAGCCCATTGAGAATTTGTTTGAAGACCTGAACAGGGACGGACAAATCACTTCTGCAGACCGCTACCTGTACAAAAAGCCTGCGGCAGATGTATTGTTCGGTATCAACACTTCTGTGAATTATAAAAAATGGAATTTCGGTGTTACATCACACGGTTCAATCGGCAACTACATGTATAACCAGTACAACTCCAATAATGGTGTGCTGCGTGCATTGAAAAACCCGATCAACTTTATTCAAAATGGTGCGCCTGATTACCTGAACACCCGTTTCACCGGCACCACCACCAATGAATATTTATCAGATTACTATATCGAAAATGCTTCTTTCTTAAGGCTCGATAATATCAATATCGGCTACAACCTGGGTAAGGTGTTCCGTAACAAAGCCAGCCTGCGACTGAATGGCAGCATCCAGAATGTATTTGTAATTACAAACTACAGCGGCCTGGATCCTGAAAGTGCCAACAGCAGCGGTACCAACTACACCATTTATCCAAGACCAAGGATTTACTCAGTGGGAGCAAATCTTGATTTTTAATCTTTAAATAAAGCGTTGTATGAAAAATAAAATAATTAATAAACTGATACTGGCCGGGGCTATCACTGTTGCGGTTACCTCCTGTGCCAAAAAGCTGGATCTGTTTCCGCAAAACGATCTTACCCCGGAAAAAACTTATGCCAATGCTGCCGGGTATAAAAGTGTGCTGGCAAAAATTTATGGTACACTGGCCATTACCGGTAACTCCGGTCCTGCAGGTGCGCCTGATATCAGCGGCAATCTGGATGAAGGTTCGCAAGTGGCCTTTATCCGTATGTTCTTCAACTGCCAGGAACTGCCTACTGATGAAGCCGTAGTGGCCTGGAATGACCAGACCATTAAAGACTTTCATAATTTGAAATGGACTGCAGATGATCCTTTCTTAAAAGGTATTTATGCACGCTGTATTTATGATGTAACACTCATTAATGAATACCTGCGTGAAGCCACTGATGCAAAACTGGCTGAAAGGAATATCTCCGGCAATGATGCTGCTGAAATTAAAAAATCAAGGGCGGAAGCCAGGTTTTTACGTGCGTTCAATTACTGGGTGATGATGGACCTGTTTGGTAAATCAACCTTTGTAACAGAAAATGATGGCATTGGTGCGATACTTCCGGGTGAAATCAGCAGGACCAACCTGTTCACTTATATCGAAACCGAACTCAAAGCCATCGAACCTGAACTGGCCGCAGCAAAAACTGCAGAATACGGCCGTGTTGACCAGGGCGCTGCATGGGCCATGCTGGCACGTCTTTACCTGAATGCCGGTGTTTATACAGGCACCACCAAGTATACCGAAGCAATCACATATGCCAAAAAAGTAATTGCCGCCGGTTATACTTTATACAGCGATTACCGCAAGGTATTCATGGCTGATAATGATAAAGCCAAAGATGAATTCATGTTCGCCATCAACTGCGACGGTTTACGTACACAGGCTTATGGTAATACCACTTTCTTTGTGCATTGCGCTTCAGGCGACGACCATGATGAATATGGTGTGGGCGGCGGATGGTATGGTTACCGTGCCACCAAGGGCCTGGCCGATTTATTCCCCGACCTGAGCGGTGCTACTGATAAAAGGGCCATGTTCACCACTTCTAAATATGGTACCAGCCCATCACAGATTGCCATCAGTGATGTAAGCAATTTTGACCAGGGCATGCACGTGGTAAAATATAAAAACATACGGGCGGATGGCGGTGCTGTTTCTGATGGACAGCGCAATTTTGCCGATGTGGATTTCCCAGTTTTCCGTTTACCCGAAATGTACCTGATTTATGCAGAAGCAGTTTTGCGTGGCGGTACCGGTGGTGATGCCACAACCGCACTGGGTTATTTGAATGCCATCAGGACAAGGGCCGGCGCCACTCCGTTTACAACAGGTGATCTGAATCCTGTTGCAACCGGTTTGCAGAATATCCTGAATGAAAGAGGAAGGGAATTGTATTGGGAAGGACACAGGCGTACCGACCTGGTGCGTTATAACCTGTTAACAACCGGTACGTACTTATGGCCATTGAAAGGAGGTGTTGCTTCCGGTACGGCGGTAGACAGCAAGTATAATATCTTTCCTGTGCCCACCACCAACAGAACTTCCAATCCTAACTTAACCCAGAATACAGGATACTAATCATAACTGCTAAAATCATTTACAATGAAAAAGACATTCATAAATATTTTCTCAGTGGTAATGCTGGCAGCAACCGTTGCTTCCTGTAAAAAGGATGAAGCCACGAGCTACTTCGAAGGAGGTACCGCCCCGGTATTAACCGCATCATCCACCGCACCGCTGGTGTTAAAGAAAGAGAACAAAGACAATGTTGCCATGGTATTGCGCTGGACCAATCCCAACTACCAGTTCAGCACCGGGCCCAGCTCACAGGATGTGGTGTATTACCTGCAGGTAGACACCACCGGTAAAAACTTTACCAGTGCAGGCATGCAGGAGCTGGCTATTCCAAAAGAACTGACCAGCACCCTGACTGTAAAAGACCTGAATGGTTTTCTTTCCAGGATGGAACTGAAATCAGGTACCGAATATAATGTGGAGCTCAGGATCAAATCTGTTATCTCCGGCGGCGCCGCTGCATTGTACTCCAATGTGATCAAGATCAAACTCACCCCTTACCTGGATTTTGCTGTTGAACCACCCGGAACACCTGCTGCACAATACAACGATGGTAACCTGTGGGTAACCGGCGATGCGTTTGCATCCGGCTGGAGCAATCCATTGCTCGCTCCTTATTTAACTTCCCAGAAGTTTACCAAAATCGACGTACTGCACTACCAGCTGATCGTAACTTTTAACGCTACCGGCGGTTACAAACTGATACAGGAACAGGGAATATGGTCATCCCAATACCATGCACTGGCTCCTGCAGACGCACTCTCCGGAACATTTGAAAAGAGAGATGCTGACCCGCAGTTCCCTTCACCGGGCGCAGGTTCCTATAAAATAGAAGTTAACTTCCAGACAGGAAAATATACTCTTACCAAGCAATAATACCTGACATCAAAAACATAAACAGATGAAAAATATTTTCAAAATAGTTTTAACTGCAATTGTTGCTGCGGGTATGTTTACTGCCTGCAGTAAAATTGACAACCTGAAAAAGGTGGAACCACTGCCGGTTTACCAACTGGGCGTTTCACCTGTATTAAGCACATCTGCCGCCACGGTGGCTCCTTTGCTGGCCGACAGCAACAGGAATATCATCACCTTCAGCTGGACGAATCCCAAATATGCACAGGATTCTTCCCTGTACAAATACATCCTGGAGATTGACAGTACCGGCAAAAATTTCGCCAACGAAAAAACAAGGATCGTAACCGGTGTTAAAAGCACATCACTTACAGGCCGTGAACTGAATGCTTTTTTACTGCAACTGGGCTTTAAGCTGAATGCTGCACAAAGTATCGATGTACGCCTGATCTCTTCTTATGGCAACAACAACGAACGTTATATGAGTAACGTAGTGAAAGTTACGGTTACGCCATTTGCAGATCCTTCTGTACTTGCCACAGAAAAAACATCTGTAACGCTTACGCTGGCCAATGCGGCATTGCCTTCCAATAATTTTTCATGGACAGCTTCATTTATTGGTTATGCGGATGCGGTAACCTATACTTTACAGTACGATTCTTCCGGTAAAAACTTTGCCAACCCGAAAGATATTGCTGTGGGCGCATCCATTCTTGCAAAAGGTTTAACACAGGGAGAAATGAACAGCACTGCACTGAGCTGCGGTGTGCCGGGGGGTAACCTTGGTAAAGTGGAATACCGCATCAAGGCTGTATCTGCGCTGGGTGCAATCGTTTACTCCAATGTGGTAAGTGTAACCATTCAGAGCTACCTGCCCATACGCCGCATGTACCTGCCAGGCAGTTACCAGGCGGCAACAGGCAATGGTAACGACTGGGATCCGGGAACAGCTCCTGAACTGATCCGTGACCTGCGTGCACCTGTTTTCAACAACATGTATTATATCTATATCTACATGCCTGCCGGCGCATTGTTCAAAGTAACTGTGGGCCGCAGCTGGGATGTGAACTATGGTGGTACCGGTGGTAACCTTTCTGCCGGAGGTGCTAACTTCCAGGTTGCCACTGCCGGTTATTACAGGATCAGTGTTGATATCAATACCATGAAGTATGATATCCGTGCAGGAAGAATGGGTTTTGTGGGTGATGCAACCGCTGCAGGATGGAATCCTCCCAATGTTTTCCCCACAACAGCGATGGGCGCCGCAGGTACCAACCTGTTTGTGGGCCTGGGCAATTTTGTAAACGGTGGCTGGAAAATGATCGATAACGATGCATGGAACAATGGCAGCAACGCCGTGGATGAAACCAGGAGCTATGGCTCTACCGGCGGCGATGGCAGTACCATGGAAGTGAATGGCGCCAATTTCCCCAATATCGCCAATGGCCCCATCCGCAACAGGGTGATCTGGGACGGACGTGATGTAAATAATATCAAATACTTCATCAGCCCTGCAACTGAAATGCGCCTGGTGGGTGATGGCATCAACCAGGTGGGTGTAAACGACTGGGATCCGCCAACATCTCCGCAGATGACTTACAGCGGCAATGGTGTTTGGACCATCACCATCGCATTGAAAGCAGGCAAAGACATCAAATTCCTGGCAGGTAATGCATGGGGCGCTTTTGACTATGAAGATAACAGCGGACAAAGCCAGGCAACAGGCGTTGATAAACCCATCAGGTGGGAAGGTGGCAACAACTTTAAAACACCGGCCACTGCGGGTACTTATACCATTACATTGAATGAGTATACCCAAACAATGAAGATCAACTAATTTGTTCAACGTGTAACTTTAAAGGGTTGGCTGAATGGTCAGCCCTTTTTTTGGCTTTGTATAAATTGCTTTACTATAATTGAAAATCATGAAACAGAAATTTCTTTTACTGCAACTGTTTGCTGCAAGCGTTTTATTTGCAGCCGCACAACCTGCAGTGTGTTATCCCGGCAACTGGTTCACGGGAATGAAATGGAACAAACTGCAGCTGATGCTGTATGGAAAAAATATCGCCGCATCGCCCAATGTTACGATCACTTATCCCGGCATTAAAGTCAAAAAAATAAACAAAACAGAAAATGCCAATTATCTTTTTGTGGATATTGAACTGGCGCCGGCGGTGAAACCCGGTATGGCCAAAATTGTTTCGAAGGATTTTACCATCGATTTTGAGATAAAGGCACACCGCAAGGGCAATGGCAGCAGCTATGCGCAGGGCGTTACATCCAAAGATTTTGTTTACCTCATCATGCCCGACCGCTTTGCAAACGGTGACCTTACCAATGATAAAATTCCCGGTATGCGTGACCAGTCGTTAAACCGCGACACGGTGTTTAACCGTCATGGCGGCGATCTCAAAGGTGTGCAGGATCACCTGGATTATATCAGCAGCCTGGGTGTAACCACCATCTGGCTTAACCCGGTAATTGAAAATGATATGCCCGACCGTACCGAACATGGATATGCATTTACCAATCATTATAAAATTGATCCAAGAATCGGTGGTGAAAAGGCATACCATGAATTGATTGATGCCATGCATGCAAAAGGAATGAAAATGATACAGGATGCGGTGTACAACCATGTGGGGCTGTATCATTTTACCGTGCAGGACCCGCCAATGAAAGACTGGTTGCATCAATGGCCTTCATTCACACAAACCAATTATAAAGACCAGGCCATATTTGATCCCTATGCCAGTGCCGCTGAAAAAAAACGGATGCTCGACGGATGGTTTACCACGCAAATGCCCGACCTGAATCATGGCAATTCCTATGTGGCCAATTATCTTATCCAGCATGCAATATGGACAGTGGAAGAATTTGGCATTGATGGCTGGCGGATCGACACCTATCCTTACAATGACCTGGAATTTATGAACCGCTGTAATAAAGCACTCACCGATGAATTTCCCAAACTCACCATGTTTGGCGAAACCTGGGTGCATGGTGTACCCAACCAGTCGTACTTTGCCGAGAACAATTATAATATTCCTTTCAAAAGCAACCTGCAGGCCACTACAGATTTTCAAACTTTGTGGGGCATTACCGATGCGCTTACAAAAGATTTTGGCTGGACGGAAGGCGTGAACCGTTTGTACACCACGCTGGCACAGGATTTTGTTTATAAGGACCCCACCCGCCAGGTGATATTTCTGGATAACCATGATATGGCCCGTTTTTATTCTGTGGTGAATGAGAACATGGATAAATACAAGTGCGGACTGGCATGGCTGCTTACCTGCCGCGGCATTCCGCAAATGTATTATGGAGATGAACTGGTAACACCCGGCACCACTTCACCCAATGACGGGCATGTGCGGCTTGATTTTCCCGGCGGATGGCCCACAGACAAGATCAATAAATTCAATATCAAAGACCGTACTGCGGCCGACCAGGAAATATGGCAATATCTCGCCACCCTTGCCAACTACCGCAAAGGATCTGCTGCCCTGATGTATGGAAAGCTGATGCAGTATATCCCGGATGACGGCGTATATGTGTATTTCCGTTATACCGATAAACAAACGGTGATGGTGGTGCTGAATACGTCAAAGACCGAAAAGAAACTGCAGTTTTCAAAATTTGCAGAAAGAATCAATGGGTTTTCAAAATACAAAGACGTGGTTTCCGGAACTATGGCAGGTTTGACCGAACTGAATATCGGGTCATATAAGGCTGCGGTGCTGGAACTGGTTAAATAACGAACAACGCTGTTTTGTAAAACGGGCCGGCATTGCCGCCCCGTTTTTATGAAAGTAATAAAGTAGCACGTATCAGGTTTTCAGGTTCAGTGCAACAGCATCCAGGTCGTTCAGCATGCGCTTGCCTAAATACTGGTGAAAAATTTCCCTGTTATGCAAACTGCTGATGGCAGCGAGGTGCCTGTGATGGTGCAGGTCGGTGCCCACCAGCGCCGCCAGTTCATTATCAAAAATAAATTTTGCAGCTTTCTCAGCCTTGCTGCCATAATAACCGGTGAGTGATAACAGGTTTGCCTGCAGGGTAAAACCAATTTCAACCAGGTAAAAATAACTGTCGAACTGCTGCTGAAAAAAACTGTACCGTTCAGGATGCGCCAAAATGGGCTTGTATCCTTTTTCTTTGATGGCGGCCACCGTTTCTTCCAGGTTTTCGGGTGTGGTGCTGAAAGGAATCTCGGTCAGCAATAAATTTTTATGAAGCGTGAGCAGCGGCTCATCTTTTTGCAGCAGGCCGAAAAAATAATCATCGATCATGTACTCGGCTGCAGCACTTATTTCCATAGTAATCCCTTTTTTTCTGCAGGCTTCTCTCACCTGTTCCAGCGCTGCACGAATGGTTTGGGTGTTGTTGCGGTACAGGTCGCCAATAATATGGGGCGTGGCAACCGACTGCCGGATACCGAGTCTTTGCAATCCTTCGATCAGCTGTAAGGAAGTGGAAATATCCGGTGAGCCATCATCAATCCCCGGCAGGATATGTGAATGGATATCTGTATAAAAAGGCAGGTACTCCGGTACCGGTCCTTCATTTTTTTTCTTTTTGAAAAAGTTAAACATATTTGCCGCGATAACATGTCAAAAATAATACTATGCCTTGATATTGCCGATGGTAAACACAGCAACAAGCAGCGTTGAAGATTTATTGATACGGGAGCATAAAAAAAATTACTTTTGCGGTTCTAAAATAACAACTATGAATAAGGGTCCGGTTTCAAATTTTATTCAGCATCATTACAGGCATTTTAATGCTGCAGCTTTAATGGATGCAGCCAAAGGATATGAGGCACATTTAATGGAAGGTGGTAAAATGATGGTAACGCTGGCCGGAGCCATGAGCACGGCTGAACTGGGACTGAGTTTTGCAGAAATGATCCGCCAGGGAAAAGTGGATATCATCAGCTGTACGGGCGCCAACCTGGAAGAAGATGTGATGAACCTGGTGGCACATTCGCACTATAAGCGGGTGCCCAACTACCGCGATCTTACACCGCAGGATGAATGGGACCTGCTGGAAAATCATTATAACAGGGTAACAGATACCTGTATTCCTGAAGAGGAAGCATTCCGCCGTTTGCAAAAACATTTGTACAAGCAGTGGAAAGATGCGGAAGCAAATGGCGAACGCTATTTCCCGCATGAGTTTTTATACAAAGTGGTATTGAGCGGCGACCTGCAGCAGTATTACGAGATCGATCCGAAAAACAGCTGGATTGTGGCGGCAGCCGAAAAAAATATTCCCATTGTGGTACCGGGCTGGGAAGACAGCACCACCGGAAATATTTTCGCCAGCTATGTGATCAAGAACGACCTGAAGGCCAGCACGGTAAAAAGCGGTATTGAATACATGGCATGGCTGGCCGACTGGTATACCAAAAACTGCGGTGGCAAGGGTATTGGCTTTTTCCAGATCGGCGGTGGTATTGCAGGCGATTTCCCCATCTGCGTGGTGCCCATGCTGTACCAGGATATGGAAATGCATGATGTGCCTTTCTGGAGTTATTTCTGCCAGATCAGCGACAGTACCACTTCTTATGGTTCGTACAGCGGAGCGGTGCCCAATGAAAAGATCACCTGGGGAAAGCTGGATATTCACACCCCGAAATTTATTGTAGAAAGTGATGCCACCATTGTAGCACCCCTGATATTTGCGTGGGTGCTGGGCTGGTAAAAAATTATGTATGAACTCACAGCTGGAAGAAATATACCTGGAAGCAGAGGCAGACATCAAGAACGGCAACTACGTGGAGGCGTTCAGGAAGTATGAATCTATTTTGCTGGAAGAACCGGGCAACGGACCTACACTGAATTCGCTGGGCTGGCTTTGCAAAACGCAACTGGAAGATTTTGAAAAGGCAGAAGCCTATTATAAAGCTTCTATCAGCTCCGATCCCTCGTATCCGCACAGTTATTTAAACTACGCATCGTTACTCACCGATATGGAACGGTTTGAGGAGCTTGGAAAACTGCTTGAAAAATGTTTTGTGGTTCCCACCATCGAAAAATCCCTTGTATTTACAAAGTATGGTGTGATGGAAGAACTGCGGCTTAATTTTACCGAAGCAGTTGTGTATTTTGAAAGGGCCATCCTCGTTGCACTGAGCGATGAAAAAATAAAAGACTACCAGCAAAATATTGAACGCTGCAGGCAAAAAATTGAATTGTCAAAAAACCACGCCCGGTGGCTCGCACAGTATAAGGGCTGATGCAAATACAAAAAATTCTTTTTTTATTTTAATACCGCTACATTTGCCCCGGAAATTGGTTCCCGCCTTGCGGGATTAAAATGGGAAGCCGGTGTAAGTCCGGCGCTATCCCCGTAGCTGTAAGCTCTGTATACTGTTTATTCTTCAAGCCACTGGCGCTGCGGCGCACGGGAAGGCAATCAACAGGGAGCAAGCCAGAAGACCTGCCGGTTCCATCAAACATTTATTAAGCTTTCGGGTGAAAGGCTTGGAGATTTAAGATTGTAAGGGCATTCTTTAATTTTCTGCCGTGGTTGGCATCTTGCCAAACACTTTTTTTCCAGGAAGCAGTCACAAAAATTTTTTCAACAGGATGAAAAAGAAAATTTTTATTGCGGCTGCTGTAATGATCAGCACTGCTGCATTGGCACAGGACAGTACAAAAAATTTAAATGAAGTGGTGGTAACCGCCACCCGGTTTCCCATCAAACAGTCGTTAACGGGTAAAGTGGTCACTGTTATTACAAAACAGCAATTAGAACAAAACAGGGGCAAGTCCATTACTGAAATGCTGAACACGCAGGCAGGGATTATTGTAAATGGTACTGCCAGCACTTATGGCACCAACCAGGATGTTTACCTCAGGGGTGCTGCTGCAGGCAAAACACTTATCCTGATCGATGGGGTGCCTGCTTATGATGTTTCATCTATCAGCACGGCATATGATCTTAATTTAATTGCCATAGAGCAGGTGGAGCGTATTGAGATTTTAAAAGGCAGTCAAAGTACCCTATATGGCAGTGATGCCATTGCAGGTGTGATCAATATCATCACAAAAAAAGGCGATACGAAGAGATTGGGTGGCTCCGCAACAATTGCTGCAGGCAGCTATGGCACTTTTAAAGAAGCCGTCAGTGTGAATGGCACAGCCGGTAATACCAATTACAACCTGCAGTATACACAGTTAAACAGTAAGGGATTTTCCAGTGCCTATGACCAGGCAGGCAATAAGAATTTTGATAAAGACGGTATTGCAGAATCTGTTTTACGTGCCAATGTTCATCAAAAAGTGAATGACAGGCTGGGACTTCGCTTTGTATCACAATTCAGCAAGTACAAGGCAGACGGTGATGCATCAGGATTTACGGATGAGAAAGATTATACCATTAGGTCTGAAAATAACCTGGCTGGTATTGGTGCCGATTACAGTGAAGGGAAAGTAAAATTGCATATTAATTACAATTACAGCCAGACACAGCGTATTTACCTGGATGACTCAGGTTATGTTGGCGGTTTTTCCAAATACAGCCGTGGCGAATATAATGGCAAGGCTCATTTTGCTGAAGTATACACCAATATTGCCGCTTCAGGGAAAGTGGATGTACTGGCCGGTATTGATTACCGCATGCAGCAAACCGACCAGGATTATTTATCCGTTAGTTCTTTTGGTCCCTATAAATCTGCATTAGGCGACAGTGCAAAAGTCAACCAGCTGGGTGCATATGCTTCAGTGATTGTAAAAGATATTAATGGTTTCAATATAGAAGCCGGAACACGCTTTAACCATTTTAATAAATATGGCGATGCGGTTACTTTTTCTTTTAACCCCTCTTATGTAATCCGCAATTCGGTAAAGCTGTTTGGTAATATCAGCTCCGGTTTTAAAACACCTTCTTTGTACCAGGTATATTCTGAATACCGGAATCCTGATACAGAGCTGAAGCCCGAAAAAAGCATCAGTTATGAAGCAGGTATACAGTATAATAAAAATAACACCAATATCAGGGCGGTTTATTTCATACGCAATCTTACAGATGTGATTGCTTTTTACACCTCTCCCTCCTATGTAAGCTATTATGTAAATGCAGATAAACAAAAGGATAAGGGCTTTGAGCTGGAAGCTGCATTTAAACTGGATAAGGTTAGTTTTACCGCTAACTATACCAATGTAGATGGTTTTATAGAAACTAAAAAAGGGAGCAAGGATACTTCATATTTTAATTTATACAGGCGGCCTGCGCAAACCATCAACCTGAATGCAGGCTTTGATATTTATAAAAACTGGAGCATGAATATCGGCGTGCAAACGATCAGCAAACGTTTTGAAGCGGTATATGCAGCTGCACCCGTTGAAATGCCTGCTTATTACTGCTGGAATTTATATTCATCCTATAAGGCAAACAAAAAAATAACGGTTTTTGCAGACTTTAAAAATTTAACCAACGAAAAATATTTTGAAGTAAGGGGTTATAACAGCCGCCGGTTTAATTTCATGGCCGGCGTTACCGTCAAATTATAATGCATGTGCAGCCACGAACAAAAAACCTGCGAACACTGTGGTGCGTCTTTTGAATGCCGTGTGGGCAATATCAGCAACTGCCAGTGTTATACTGTAAAACTTACCGATCAGGAACGCGATTTTATAGCCAGCCGTTACGGCGACTGCATATGTGCCGGCTGCATGACGGCCATGAAAAACGAATACCATAAAATACAGCAGGACCTGCAGCTGCAGGTGTTTTTCAGGGGCAGGTGATGTTTGTATAATTGCAAACATCACCTGTATCTTTGCCCTATAATTGAACACCATGAATTTTTCAGCATTAAGCCTCAAAGAAATTCTTACCGTAAGCTTTACCTTGTTTGCGGTGATTGATATGCTGGGTTCTATCCCCATCCTTGCCGCACTGCGGATGAAGATGGGCGGTGTGATCAAATCTTCGCAGGCCACATTGGCATCCGGGGCACTGATGATCCTTTTTTTATTTGTAGGAAAGGAGTTTTTAAAACTGCTGGGGCTGGATGTGAAGAGCTTTGCCGTGGCGGGCAGTATCGTGATCTTTATTCTTGGACTGGAAATGGTACTGGGCCTTGAATTTTTCAAACCTGATAAAAACGCGAAAACGGGCAGCGTGGTGCCCATTGCATTCCCGCTGATCGCAGGCAGCGGAACACTCACCACCATTATGAGTTTAAAGGCCAATTATGACGACATAAATATTTTTATTGGCATATTAATTAACTGTGTGGTCATATATTTGGTGCTGCATTCATTAAAATGGATAGAAAAAGCGCTGGGACCTAACGGAATGGCTGTGATAAGAAAATTTTTCGGCGTAATTTTGCTGGCCATTGCGGTAAAGATATTTGCCTCCAATGCAAGCGGTTTGATAAAATAGCATAATACCCGGCCTCGTAGTACAATGGATAGTATGAGAGTTTCCGAAGCTCCAGATACAGGTTCGATTCCTGTCGAGGCTACTTTAACAGCCGAAACTTTAGCGAAGGATGAAAGGAAGTGCAGAAGTGCTTCCTTTTTTATTCCTAAACTTTAGAAATAGCTCACCTCTTTAAACCGTTACTGTGATCATAGGGACTATATATAAAATACAAATAAATCCAATATCTTTATTTGTAAAAATGAAAGTAATCACATTTCTTATTGTAGCAGTATTTTTTTGTGCCCCAGTAAATGCACAGTCATTTTATAGTATCAGTGCTGGTGTTAACACAGGTGAAATAGTAACTGAAATAAATGGCAAGAAAGATGATGCCATAAAGGGAGCTATTGGGTATACTGTAAAAACAAATATATACATACCTGTAGCGAAAAGCCTGCTGGTACAATGCGGTGTTGAGTATGAAACAGTGAGTAATAAAGTAAATACTGATTACAGCAATACGGTTGGAGGAACAACTATTAAAGAAACCTTTACAGGGAAATCTTTTTTGGGTTATATACAGATACCCCTGCGGTTAACATATAGTCTGCCCGCAGGCAAAGGCCGCTTTTTTGCGGGAGCGGGACCGTATGCGGGTATAGGTGTAGGTGGACGATCAAAGAGTACGGAAATAATCGAAACTACACTTGGCCCCAACACTACCCGTAGCGAGTACAATTATAATAAAAAAGTGAGTTTTGGAGATGCTGATACCAGTATAAAGCGTATTAATATGGGTTTGGGTTTAAACTTAAGTTACGCAACAGTGGGTAATCTTTTATTTTCATTGTATGCGAATAAAGGATTAAACAATATTAATAACAGGACAAATTACAATACCAAAACATGGTCTGCTGGCATTACTGTTGGCTATTTATTTAAAAATAGAGAGTGATTTAATGCGTTTTATTATAAACATATTACTTCTATGTTTTTCAGTGCATGTTTGTGCAAAAACCTTTAAAAATACCGATGCAATAACTCTGTCAATAACCACCATTAACTCTACTTGCCAAAAAGCAAACGGTAAAATAATTGTGCAGGCTACCGGCGGCGTCGCTCCCTACTATTATGAAGTAACAAGGGTGTCCTTTTCTATGTCAAATAATAGTGGTGTATTTTACCGGATCCCGGCAAATACATACACTGTAACAGTTACTGATGCGATTGGAGTAATCGCAAGCCAATCAGTAACCATTACCAATAATTTGCTTCCTCCCAGTGTTACTGCGAGCAATAGAATATCACCTACAGGTTGTTTAACAAGAGATGCAGGCTTTACAGTAAACGCAAGCGGTGGATTGCCTCCCTATTTGTACAGCTTAGACAATATTAATTACCAAACTAGTAATGTGTTTACTGGATTAACCGCAGGCAATTATCAGTATATAGTTAAAGATGCTAATGGCTGCATTTCTTTTAAAGATTATCTATCTGACAGGGTACCTATTGATGCTCAGTGTAATCCACTTACTTATACAGGAGGTTTTGGTTCTTCTATCGGTTGCGACCCTTACAATTATTCAGCCCATATACCCCAGGCATACAACGGTACACCGCCATATTATTACTCTGCAGATAGTGTTAACTTTCAAACATCATGGGTATTTCCAAACCTTACAGAAAACCTAAAAACCTTTTGGGTCAAAGATGCCACTGGTTTAACCTATTCGGTATCCTTTTCCTTTGCAGATATCTGTGAAACAGCCTTTCAGGTAAGCGCACTGGGACAAACAGCTTACTGTGGTGCAGGCGGCAGTATTTCAGTTACAGCAACAGAGGGTATTCCGCCCTATCTGTATTCTTTAGATGGTATAAATTACCAGACAAGTAATATTTTTAGTAACCTGGCACCAAAGCTTTATACAGTTACGGTAAAAGACAGTTATAATCAAACAACCAGCAAATATGTTACTGTTGGCAATAACTGTGTTAAAGTTACTGCTACAACTTCCAACAGCACATGCGGAAATGCTAATGGAACTGTAACTGCACAAGCATCGGGAGGCGCTGCTCCTTACAGCTTTTCGATTGGGGGAGTTAATTACAGTGCCAATAATATTATAAATAATATTTTACCGGGCACCTATTTTTTATATGCCAAAGACGCAAGTGGAAATAAAGACAGTGTGGCAATAACAGTGAATAATACTGCTGGAGCTATAATAACTAACGTTGATACTGTTCACACAGGTTGTGATAATAAAAGCGGTAAAATTATTGTAACTGCAAGTGGTGGAACACTCCCGCTGCTATACAGTATAAATGGAACAAGCTGGCAAAGCAGTAATACATTTACAGGCCTTGCAAAAGGCAACTATACCGCAAGTGTAAGGGATGCCAATAACTGCGTAAGCACACAACTAGCAGAAATTACTATGCCCGAACTGCCACCAGCAGTAAGTTTTGGAGCAGATAAAACCCTATGTGAAGGAAATATCTTAACACTGGATGCCACCAATACTAATGCATCATACTTGTGGCAGGACAACACAACCAACCCAAGTTATTTGGTAACAAAAGCCGGTACATACTCTGTAAGCGTAAAACGTTTTGGCTGCGAAGCAAAAGACACTATAATAGTTAGTTACAACCTGAAGCCAGTTTTCACCCTTGGCCCCGAGCAGGGAATTTGTACTGGAACAACACTGCTGCTTAACCCGCAAATAAGTAATGTGAGTTATTTATGGCAGGATGGTTCTGTTGCTCCAACATACACGGTTACCCAGCCCGGATTGTACCACCTTACCGCAACTAATACCTGCGGCTCAAAATCCGATTCTGTTCTGGTTACAAAAGGAGTATGCAAGCTATATATACCCAATGCCTTTACACCTAATGGGGATAGTAAAAACGATTTATTTAAGGCCAGCTTTGGGGAGAATATAACGGAGTATAACATGCAGGTGTTTAACAGGTATGGCGAATTAGTATTTGAAACAAAAGATAAAAACAAGGGCTGGGATGGCTTATATAAAGGAAGCCGCCAACCTAAAGGTTCCTTCATTTGGGTGATAAAATATAAAACTACTACTGATAATAATATCCAACAATTAAAGGGTACTGTTTTGCTAATTCGCTGACGGTTACATTCTTATTTAGTCTAACTTTTTAATGCAGCTTGTTGCAGGGTATTGTCACCCAAAGTCACCCAATGTCTTCAAATCATCCATAATCTGGTTCGACGTTGGGAGGCCCGGGGCTACAAAAAAAGATACAATCCCCGGCCCCTTAACCGGGGATTTTTAGATCGTGATCTCAATGATATTCTCTTCCGGGTCGAGCACCACCGATTCATAATATCCATCGCCGGTATAGCGTGGTTCTCCAATTATTGTATACCCATCACTGCGCAGCCGCTCAGTGAGCGCCTGCACATTTTCCCTGCTGCCGGCTGAAAAAGCAAGGTGTGCCCAGCCGGTTTGCGGATGCAGGAAGTGATTGGTCCTTTCCTTTATATCCGGCCGCTGCATCAGCTCGAGCCTGCAGCCATTTTCAAAACTTAAAAAATAGGTGGAGAGCTTTTTTACCGGGTTATGATACCTGTTATTGGAAGCAGCATCAAAATATTTGCAGTAAAAATCTTTGCATTGCTCCAGGTCATTCACCCAGATGGCGATATGTGCTATTTTCATATTTTAAAAATACACCGTTTATTAAAATTCCGCCGGTGAAAAGGGCGCAACTACTACAAACACGGGGGTTCATTTATTACAGCCATTTGATGCTGATTGATGTTTATTTGTAAATTCCCGGACTGCATCCGTAACATTACAATAATGAACCTGTGAAATCCCGATCGTTCCCCAGTCAAAAAAATATGCATGCATGCATGCTGCTGCTTGTTTTTAGTTGCTGCCTTACAAATATTGCCGCACAGCATAAGTCATATACCATCGATTCCGCGGTAAACGTGGTGGATGGTTCAGGAGGATTATATGCCGGGGTGCGTGGGGGAGATACCCTTTTTTTTAATCCCGGTACAAGAAATAAACTGCTGATCAGGAATTTTACAGGCGAACCCGGCAAGCCTGTGGTTTTTATGAATAAGGCAGGTGTGGTCAGCATCAGTACCAATGATTATTATGGTCTCTCTGTTTCGGGCTGCCGGTATATCCGGATCAGCGGACGTGGCGACAGCAGTCATTTTTATGGTATACAAATCACGAAAGTACTTACCGGTTGCGGTATGGGTATTGCATCCATGAGTTCGGATGTGGAAGTGGATCATGTGCTGATAGCGCATTGCCAGACCGCCGGTATTTATGCAAAAACGGATCCCGACTGCAATAACCTGGTATCACGCAACCAGTTTACACAATATAATACCAGCATTCACGACAACCATATTTCCTATACGGGTAACGAAGGTTTGTATATCGGGAGTTCCAATTATTCCGGGATGCCATTAACCTGCAATGGAAAAGACACCATCATTATGCCGCCGGTACTGGATGGTGTGAAAGTGTATAATAATACCATCACAAATACGGGATGGGATGGAATACAGGTAAGCTCAGCACCTTTGCATTGCCAGGTATATAACAATACTGTGATTAACGACAGCCAGTCGGAAATGCCGAGTCAGATGTCGGGCATTTTACTTGGCGGCGGCAGTAAATGTGATTGCAACAATAACCTCATCAAAGATGGCAAGGGCGACGGTATAGAAAACCACGGACTGGGTGGCAACCGCATTTATAATAATATCATAGTAAATGCAGGCCGTACTTATCTGCCTTCTGACCCGCTGCAGATGAAGCACGGTATTTTTGTTTCTGATGTTTCCATGGAAAAAGATTCCGCCGTGATGATCCTGTTTAATGATATCATCAACCCCAAATCAGATGGTATCCGTTTCCAGAGCGTGAAAGGCAAACGCAATGTGATTGCATCCAATTTAATTGTGAGCCCGGGTAATTACAATTATTATCCACTTTCAAAAACAAATCATACAGCAGTGGATGCTTATATAATGCTGCCGCTTTCCGGCACCGATATGCGCATTAAAAACAATTTCTTTGCCCAGTCATTACAGGAAGCGGGTGTTGCTGCAGGCAGTTACAATATCATTTCCGGCTCACCATTGATAAACAGTGCTGCCCGTGAATATGCTGTTCCATCTGACATTGATTATAACCGCAGGGCTGTGGGAGGCTTGAATGATATCGGTGCTTTTGAGTACAGTGGTGCTGCCGATACATTGCGATATACTTTCAGCGAAACACCACAGGTATATCCCAATCCGGTACAGTCGGCAATCAGGATCAAATTCCTTTCCATTGCAGATAAAAAAATACTGACAAGGGTTTATACAGTTGCGGGCACCTGTATCCAGCAGCAGGAACATACTGTTGTGTCACCCGGCATTCAGCAACTCGAGATTGATGTGCGGTCATTACAACGGGGCTGGTACCTGTTGCAGGTGCAGCAAGGTGACCATATCTATAGCAACAGGTTTATAAAAGGCTGATATCAGGCCGCACGTTTTGCCCTTTCCCAGTTCACCGTTTGCGTTCTGTTCATGTAACGGAAAAACCCCAGGAATACCGACAGGTTCATGATAAAGAAATAATAAGGCACAAAAAGCAGCTTTACCCTTGTTTCCCTGTTCTCCAAAAACCAGCCAGTCAATGCGGCGATATAAAATATTACCTGCAGCCAGAACAGCGTGGCGTAAAATCCAAAATTGAACAAGCCTTCATTTACTGCAAGTATGCCACCCGCAGGAATCAGTAATAACAAACAGAGCGGCGTAATGGTCCAGCGCAGCACACGGTGTGAAATGTACTGGAACGAAAGTTTGCCGTATTTAAAAATATTGAGCAAGGAACGCAAACGCACCACGGATTGTATGCCGCCGGCAGAGATACGGATCTTGCGTTTTAATTCTTCTTTTACATTGGCTGAGGCTGATTCAATGGCATATGCTTCCGGGTCGTACTGGATGGTGTATCCATCCTGTGCCACACGAAGCGAAATAATAAAATCATCGAGCAGGGTGTCTTTTTCCACTTCCCTGTAGAGCGCTGTTCTGATGGCAAAGAGTTCGCCGGCTGCTCCCACTACGGAATACAATTCCGCATCCCATTTTTTTAATGCCGATTCATATTTCCAGTAAAGTCCTTCACCTGCACCCGATGCGGTATCGCTGTCTTTATCAACAATTCTTTTTTCTCCCGAAACACAACCCACTTTGGGATTGCCGAAGAGTGCCACAATACGTTTCACGGATTCTTTTCCCAGCATGGTATTGGCATCACTGAAAATAACAACCGGTGTTTTCACCAGCTGAATGCCGCGGTTCATGGCACCGATCTTGCCATTGCGCTCCGGCTTGTGCAGTACAGTGGCTTCTTTATACTGCTGCAGCAGTTCGGGCGTACCGTCATCAGAGCCGTCTGTAACCCATACAATTTTCAGTTTGTCTTTTGGATAATCGAGCTGCAGTGAATTTTTCATTTTAGCCGCCACATAATCTTTTTCATTGTATGCGGCAATGAACAGGGTTACATCGGGCAGGTAGCTTCCGTCAGCAGCCACCGTTTTTTTGCCACCGAATAATCTTTTGATCTTTACCAGTGCGTACAGCACAATACCATAACCCACATAGGTGTACACCACTATAAATGCGAGTATCCAGAATATAATTTGCAATAATTTCATAATGCCGGTTTTAGAATGTTAAACAGCGTATTTTAATTTTAATGATGGCTGATGCAGGGTCTGGTGATACAGCTCCAGCACATCTTCAGCCATATGTTTCCAGGAAAATTTTGCAGCCTGTACCAGCCCTTCGCTGATGAGCTGCTGCCGCATGGTTTCGTCGTTGCATAACTTTTGCATGGCATCGGTAATGGCCATCGTGTTGTACGGGTCAACGATCAGCGCTGCATTACCCGCCACTTCCGGCATGGATGAAGTATTGGAAGTGATCACCGGTGCACCGCTGGCCATGGCTTCAATAATGGGAATGCCAAAACTTTCCCTGAGAGAAGGATAAAGAAACAGTTTGCACTGGCTGTAGATGGCCGGCAGGTCGGTATTGTTAATATAGCCTGTGAGCACGATCCTGCTGATGAGTGATGGATCACCAATTGCCGCAAGCAGTTTTTCCAGTTCGTTACGGTCGTAATCGATCATCACCAGTTTTGCACTACTGCCGGTATGCCGGATAAAATCTGAAAATGCCTTTAATGTGCCTGCCGTATTTTTTTTGGGATGTGTATTACCCAGGAAAAAGAAGAACAGATCCGGCAATTTGTATTTTTCTTTTACGGCCCGCAGTTGTGCCGTATCTGTAACCGGTTTGAAATAGGTGCTTACCCCATTGTAAACCGTTACCAGCCGCTGGTCATTTTTCATATTGAAATAACTGCTGATGGTATCTTTTTCAAAATTGGAAACCGTGATGATCTTTTTGGCCTTTTTCATAATGGCCGGCACCACCAGCCTGCGGTACACATTGCCGAACTTCTGGTAATTGGAGCCCTTGCCGGTAAGTATCTTCCAGGCACTTGCTTCCATGTAAATGATATCATGCAGTGTAACCACCACGGGCACTTTGCAAAAAACGGGGGCCGTATTGCTGGTGCAGTGCAAAATATCACAGCCATATTTTGCGGCGGCGCGGGGCAGTGCAACCTGTTCCCACATGGGATAACTGCCGCCCTTTAACGGAACGATTTTAAAATTGGCTATCTCCCGGATCACCTGGTCATCTTCATCAGGGGCCACAAATATGATGTATTCATTTACTGTATCAATTTGCTGCAGCTCACGTATCAGTTCCAGCGCCACCATGTCCATGCCGTGCTTTTTTTTCCTGAAAATTCTTTGTGCTTCAATGCCGATTTTCATAGTTGTATATTTTATATCGCGGGCCTGTTTACCCGATTATTTTTTTCCTGATTTTGTTGTACACCACCACTTCCAGTAAATAGGAAAAGGCGATCATCACAATGATGTAAATGCTGTATTCGATAACCTTGTTATTGATGAAACTGAGGTAAGTGGCATCCACCACCAGGTAATGATGCGAAATATAAATAACATAGGAACTGGGTGCCAGGTATTTGAAAATATCAAACAACAGGTTAAAACCAAACCAGTGCAGCTGTTTCCATGCTACTGCACCCAGCAGCACCATTACTGCAAATACGAAATGCCGCAGTTCAACAAAGGGATATGCCACCAGCGGGTAAGTATAAATTTTTGTGTACGAAAAATGGATGTACAGGTTGAGGGAAAGTAATACCGTAATGGCCACCAGCACCCCGGCATAGGGCAGCACAGCACGTAAGCTGATCACTTCATTTCTCAGGTACATGTCTGCAAAGCGCACACCGATCCACCAGATGGCAAAATACATGACCAGCCGGTTGATCATAAACGGGTAAATGATATAAGTGGCCGCCGCGGTAATGGTGATGATATTAACCCATTTGTTCAGTTTGATACTGTCAATATTTTTACGCAGTGCAAAAAACAGCATGTAAAACCACCATTCGTACGAGAGTGACCACAGCACGCCATTGCCCATATAGGCAGGGGAAATCACATTCGGCTTTTGTGAAATCACATCCTGCAGCATAAAGAGATTGCCCAATAATACCGGCCATTCGGGTGATGCCAGTTTGCCTTCAGCATGGCATTTGATAAGATAGCCCAGCAGGAAAATGAACAACAGCGGAATATAGAGCCTGATAAAGCGCCTGATAAAATAATATTTGAAAGACTTATCAGCCGAACGCTCATAAGTATATTTTATCACAAAGCCCGAGAGTACAAAAAACACAATCACTGCTTCCGGTCCGAAACGGAATATGGCCCCTACATTGATTCCTGCGAGATATATTTTTTGCGGCAGTGTATGAAACAGCACCACGTACAGGGCGGCAAAGCCCCTGATGGCCTCCAGTTTTTCAAGCCTGCTTTTTTTAACCGGTTTTATGGTATTGGTTAACATATTAAATACTGTTTGAGTGGGCAGTGTGTTTGGTATGGATAAAGGTTTTATTGGCTCCTTTTATTTTCAGCAGCGAACGCAGCATCAGCAGCATGCCTTTTGGCAAACCGGCAACTGCGGCAAGCGTACGGGCATTATAATGTATACGCGGTACCGACAGCAGCAGCGCAGCGATACAGGCAGCCACCACCACCAGCCAGGTAAGGGAATAAACCAGGCCTGCATGCAGGAAGTAATTCAGGCTGATAAAGATTACAGATAATAGTACCACAGCGCCCAGCAGTAATACCCTTGGCGGCTGGATGAACTGGATGGCTTTGTCGAAATAATCTGCATTGCCTTTTGTAAGCAGGTCTTTGAAAGCATCTGTAAAACCATGGCGGAAATAATGCACCTGGGCCGAGAGCCACCTGCGGCGCTGGTTACTGAAAACCTCCGATTGCTGTATTTTTTCGTCATACACAAAAGCGTAATCCAAGTATGCGATCTTTACCCGCTGCTTCAGCATTTTTAATTCGATCTCTTTATCAAAACCGCCTACAGCATGTACGGATGACATCATCGTTTTGAAAAAAGAATATTCAAAAGCCATACCCGAACCAATAATGGCCGATGAGAGGCCCAGCACACGGTGCCCTTTACGGAAGATATGATTGTTGATCTCCTCACTTACGGCATCCAGTACTGCCCAGGAATTGTTGATGTTTTTGGCGGTGCGGTGCCCCTGCACAGCTATAAAGCCATGATCGAATGCAGCGTTCACCTTGCTCAAAAAATCAGGCGCCATGATATTATCCGCATCCAGCACAACAGCTATTTCATAGGCATCACCCAGCTGCTCCATGGCTTTATTGAGCGCTTTTGATTTGGTGCTTTTGTCAAAGCTTACTTCAATGAGTTTAACCGGGATCATTTTCAGCTGCTCAATCGTTGCCGGCTGAAATGAATCCGCGATGATCACCACATCAAAAAGACCCTGCGGATACTGTTGTTTCAATGCAGCAGCTGCCACTTCGGCAATCACCGCATCTTCTTTATACCCGGGTATCAGTACGGCGGCTTTCCTGAACCTCGCGGGTGTGCCGTACAATTTTTCTTTATAAAACAAACCTGCCAGCGCAAATACCAGTATATAGGCAGTTGCCAGTGAAAACAGGATCAGCAAAATGATTTGTATAATGATATAGACAGTCATGGTATCAGATTTTATGTCTTTATTTTACAGAACTGTGCTGCAGTTTTAATTTTTTGTGTGAACCTCCCTGCATCTTGCGCATTTTATTGCGCAGCTTCAAAGCATACTTGCGCAGGAAGGGCAGGTACTTGCCGCTTTTTAGGTTATACATGACCGATTCTGATTTGAAGATCATTTCAAAATTGGCGGTGCATAAAACCGGTTTTTTGGAAATGCGGTTTATTTCAAGCGCCTGGAACATTTCACTCTCCACAAACAATACATAGGGCTTGCTCATATAGGCCGTTGCCTTGTGCGTGCCGTGGCTGTTGGCTTTTTGCCGGGCTGCCATATCGGGCAGGTCGAGCATGATAAGATCGTTGTACCTGATATTGTATTTCTTTAACCAGGTTTCGGTTTCGGTCCTGTATTTTTCCAGCCGCGAGGTTACGATGGTGCCGATCTTGCTGCCGGGGATAAATAAGGGTGCCGCATTTAAAATAAAATCCCTGTATTTGGGCCCATCATCATTTTGTTCGGGGGTGGGGTCAACACACAATACACCATCTATATCAAAACAGGCTTTTTCAAGTGTGCTGTGATTCAAAATATTCCACTGGAAATAGCGGGGCAGTGGCACGGTTTCAAAATAGTAATCCACTACTTTCTCCTTGCCGGGGATCACATATATGGCACAGTATTTTATGTCAAACTGTTTTTCCAGTTCCTTCAGGTTTTCCTTTACCTCATTCAATGCGGAGCCGGAAGCCACGCTGTCATCCACCACCAGTATTTTTTTGTATTGCTTTACGTCAAAAAACTGACCACGGGCGCCGGCCTTGTAAATATGCCCGTTGATGAAAGAATGAATATCGGTATAGGGCCTGTTTAAATACAATGCCAGTAAGTTGGCTGGCAGCATACCGCTGCGTGGCACACCCACGATCAGATCAAAATCCCTGGGTATCACATGCAGGCGCTGCAGTATAATGTTGTTGAGGTCGGCAATATTCCTGTAGTTCATAGGTTTTATTTTAAGTGTTGCTGAATGTATTTGTAAATGGCTTTCACGCTGTTTTCCCAGGAATGTGAGCGGGCAAACAGTATGCGCTGTTTTTCCTTCTCAGGACAGTTTTCATGCAGTGCCTTTTCAATAGCAGTTTTATAATCTTCGGCATTGTTGCACAGGTAAGAATGCTCTTCAAACAATTCCATTGTTTTGGTATGGGTGGCAATAACGGGTTTACCCATGGCCAGGTACTCATCTACCTTGCGGGGATAATTTCCAATGGTGATCTCGTTTATCTGCTGTGGATTGATACATGCCTGCAATGCAGCCATATGCTGCGGCACGGTGTTTTTTGCAATGCTGCCCGTGAAATAAACATTGGGCAAACTGTGCAATGCATGTGATTTAAAAACGGCATCTTCCCCGCCGATCATTACAAATGAATAACCGGGTTTGCTTTTGGCCACTTTGTAAATAAGGTCGGGATCAAGCCGCATACTGTTGATATCGCCGATATAGCCGATGCGGGGTGTTGGGATATTACGGAAGGCTTCCGGCTCTTCAAATGTTTTATCAGGGTCATAGGCCGAAAGATCCACGCCCTGCCCCACATCAAAGCTGAGGCTGTTAAATGTTTTTGCATAGTCTGCCAGCTGGGGCGAGTTACAAACCACCAGGTCACTTTTATGGATCAGCAGGGGCTCGAGCCTGGGCACATGTTTTTTCCAGTAATGAAAAGGATGCAGGTTATCACGGCGGTAATACACACACAGTGATGCACCCAGCATTTCCTTGGAATAAAAACTGCGGTAAATATCATTGTCGATAAAGTGAATGGCATCTTTAAAACCAAGTCCTGCCGCTGTTTTTTTGATATAGCGGAAGATCTTCCGGTTGTTGCGTTTGTTTACAGAGTCAAACAAAGGTCCGTCGGGCAAAGCATTCACCGACCATATAAAGAATGGAAAATCCAGCACCCACAAATTTTCGCTGATCCTGCGCAGGGGCTCCTGTTTTCTTTTCAGTACTTCGAGCCTGCGTTTGGTTTCGGGTGTGGGTTTGTTGCGGTACATGGTCATCACATCCAGCGGACTGTTCACATACAGCACCCTGTTGTGCTTTGCAATTTCTTTTGCAATGTCGATGGCGTTTGAGCCAATCGGAATATCCCATGACTGCAGCCCTGTAATGATAAAATCTTTTCCTTTCATTGGTTATGTGGTTTTTGGATTTTCAGGATTTGTTTCAAAATATTTGTCCAGTACTTCACTGTTCATGAGTATGGCCATTGATATATAAATGAGCGTGCCCGTGGGCATGGTGCCTAAAACCGCGTTGCCATATGATGCCACCATGATGCCGGCAAGGCCTGCAGTTAATGCAGCAAGTTTCAGCTGCAGTTCGGGGCTCCGTATTTTAAACATGATGCGGTAGCATGATTTTACGAGTACATAAAAGAGGATGAACAGGTGAAGCGATAATCCTACAATACCCTGTTCCACCCAGATAAGCACATACCAGCTGTCGGTGGCAATTTGTGATAAGAATGCGTTGGGTAAAAACTTTTGTGCCTTAACACCGCCATGTCCTATGCCACCTCCAAAAGGCCGGGAAGCCAGGTATCTTTTCAATATGCGCTGATTATCCAGCCGCACCTGTAATGAAGCATCGTTCGGGTCAAAGGCAGTACGCATTCTCCGGATTTGTGCATTGCCCTGACCAATCAGCGTGAATTTGAAGAATACAAATACCAGTGCGATCAGTGCAACACCAATTCCCAGTACCTTGATGTTTTTCCGCAGTATAAAGAATACCATGAAGCCCGCCAGCGGCACACTCATAGAGCCGCGGGTTCCGGAAATAAGCATGCCGTACAGCCCGAGAAAGCCAACAATATAAAAAAAGAGTTTGCTGCGCCTGTTCTTTTGTGCCATGGCATATATGATGGCCACCAGGCCACTGTAGCCCTGGTTGGCACCAAACTGCCCGGCATCACTGAGAAAAGAAAATACACGCAGTTTGCCAAAAAGAATATGCGTTTTGTAATTGCCCTCATTGAGCCATTCCCTTTCTGCAAAATCCACCCCAAACTTCATCTGCATAATCCCTTTTAATGTGGCAAGAATGGAAAGCACACCCCATACATATAAAAAGATATCGAGCTTTTTCCGGTCGGTAATGAAGAGCAGTGTAAGCGGCACCAGCAGGAACATGTAAACAGAAATGCCGCGGCCCGAAAACCAGGCAGCAAAACTTCTTGCTTCAGGATTAATAATTTCAAATACTGAGTATGCCAGCCATATAAACGCCAGCCAGGTGATATCCTTGCCGGCCGGCTTCCAGTTAACTTTTTCCCTGAAGCGGTGAATGAACAATGCAATATAGGTGAGCACCAGTATGGCATCCATACCCAAACCCACCTGCAGCCCCTTTACATAGCGGCCCAGCCCGATCAAAATAAAACTCAGCACCACGGCTGTGTATAAACCCACTGCAGGCATGGTGAACAGGAAGTAGAGGTAAATAAATGCACCTATCAGCGGGATAAACATGCCCACACCCATGATTCCCATTTTTGCCGCAGCCAGCCCGGCTGTTGCCATAATCAGCAACAGCACCAGTGCAAACGCCGGGCGGGCAAGCCTGCCGGAGCCTGTACTGGTTTCAAACGGATGTATGGTTGCTTCGGTCATCATGATTTACCGGCAGGCACACTGCTGTTTAATAACGATGAATGTTTGGGATGAAAAAATTTATTGAAATAGGTTTTGTAAAAATTAATGCCGCTCCTGAAAATTTCCCTGTATTGCAGCGTAAGCTCCTTATTTAAAAAGTGCATGCCGGTGTAAATACCCACCAGGGTAAACAGGATGGAAGCCACGGCCACCAGCAACAATGATTTAAAAATGAAAATGGCAATTAAGTCGCCGGCAATATTGGCAGCTACCATGTAAAATACCTTCAGCGCATTTACCTGTGGTTTGTTGATGCTGTCCAGCCCGATTCCCGTCATGCGGTCAATGGGTAACAGCAGGCCGTACAAAGAGAAGATCCGTACGATCGTTACGGCTTCGGTACCGGTATAGGTTTTACCGGCCAGTACCAGCACAAAGAACGCTGCAAATAAAAATGTGAAAATGCTTACAAATACAAACAGGTAAGTAATGGCACCGGCATAGGTGTAAAAATATTCCCTTACTTCTGCTGCTTTTCCCTGCAGGCTTGCTTTAGACATTTTTGGAAACGCGGTGGCTGTAAAACTGCGCAATGGTATTTGCTGCAGTTCGGTAAGTTTAATGGGAATACTGTATAGTGCCACGGCTGCATTGCCCATCGGGCTCAGGCTGATGATAATGGTATCGGCGCTGCGTAAAAGATTGGTGCCAATCAGCGTAAACGTGGTGTACTTGCCAAAATGCAGCAGGGTGCTGTTGGTTTGCCGGGTGGCTTTTTTAATAAACCGCAGTCCGTCCCATCCTTTAATAAAACTGATGGCCGAAGTGAGTGCATTTACAATAAGCAGCACCCATACCAGCTGTGTAAGATCAAACCAGTGCGTAAAATAATTTACCAGCAATACGGCAAAAAAGCCCACACTGTTCACTGCCTTCAGCAATAATATTTTTCCATAAAAGCGGTCGGCCTGCAATACCACCAATGCATTGTTCCATGGCAGGTTGATAAAGGCCAGCAGCGGGTACCAGGTAAAAAACAGCGCATAACCTGAGTGCTGAATGGCATTATTAAAAACTAGATTACAAAGTATCAGTAAAGCACTGATACAGGTTGTTGAAATCACCCCAATAAATGCATTGGAGCCAATCAGGCTGGTACGCATGGCCGCATCGGCGCCGGATAAAAAACGGATCAGCCCTGTATTGGTAATGCCAAAGCGGAACATCTCCACAAAAGACCCCGCCGCAATAAAAAGCACCCACTGCCCAAAATCATTTTGCGAAAGACTGCGGGCCAGTACAGAAAAACCAGCTATGCCAAACAACGCAATCAATAAATTACCTGCCAGCGAAAGGAAGTTTTCTTCACGGATGATATGTAAAAATTTCTTTTTCAAAACACTGTTTAAAACTGGTTTTTAGAGAAGAACTGGAACCTGAAAAATGATTTGATCTTTTTGCGTATCACACTGCGTTTTTTGGGCAGCTCTCCCAGCATTGTTTCCACTTCCTGTAATTCCACACCATTCAGGATAAAGGCAGTTTTAGCTGCCGCCACTGATTTTACAGCTGCCAGTGCGGTATTGTCAGCCTCCGACCATATCCTGCTGGAGCGGCAAACAAGGATATTCATGTCTGCAGATGCCAGCAGCGCAGCAGGGTGGTTTTTCTGCAGCATGGCGGGCAGTTCAATGAAAATATAATCAGGTGTATTTTCCGGGCTGAGTGTTTGGGCAGCCAATAAATCTTTATAGCTCCTGGCGGCATAATATGCTTCGGTGGTACTGCTCCTGATGTATTCGTTCTTGCCGAGTACAACGGAAGGATGCAGCAGGAAATCGTCACTGGTGCTTACACGTGGATCTTTATAACCCATAAGCCTGTATAAAAAAGGGAAACGGCTTTTTGATTTTACCTGTGCCGTGCTTCCTGAAAAATCAAGCAGCAATATTTTTTTGCCTTCTTCCTTCAGTTCTTTAATGATATTGGCGGTAATCACCGACTTGCCTTCCTGTGGCGTGCTGCTGAGGATGGTCACCACTTTTACAGTATTGCTGTTGCCCGAAGCTTCAATGCCCTGCTGGATATTTTGTGTAATGATCTCCACCAGCCTTTTTTGTATCTGCCTGAATTTTCCAATGCCGGGTTTCAGGTACACTTTCGGAATCATTCCCAGTGGCTGCAGACCGGTATTTTTTGATGCATGTTTCAGGTTTTTAAGGGTGTTGTCAAAATATTCCATCATCAGTATAAATGCCAGCACCAGGATAGCACCAATTAAAGCGGCTGCAATAATGAGCACTTTACGTTTGTTGGGAACTGGTGAGATGGGATAGTAGGGCGGATCGATTGCCTTGAGGTCAGATGCCAGTTCATTATCCTGTACTTTCAGTTTGGCAAGGTTCAGTCCATGCAGTATTTCGAGATAGCCCTGTTCAGATACAGAGATCTCCCTTTCAATTCTTTTGATATTGGCACCTGCGGGTGCATAAATGGAATATTGCTGCTGGAATTCCCTGTTGCGCCTGTCCATTACCTGCAGCCTGGCCTTGAGGTTTTCGGCTTCAATTACATTATTGATCCATTCAGACAGGGTTTTTTGAACCGGCAAACCATCCGTGCTGTTCTGGTATGCATACAGGTCGTCCACCGATTTCTTGATATCAGCTTTCAGTGATTCCGCTTTTCTTTTCAGCGCAGGCAGCATATTGCGGCTGGCTTCATTACTTTCTGCTTCCGCCTCTGCTTCAGCAAGCTCATAGTTTACTTCTCCCAGCTGCCTTTTTTTATCGAGCACACTGCTGCTTTTTAATTGCACCAGCTGTTGTATATCCAGTTTTTCTTCCAGTCTCCTGATGGCGGCTTCATTACCTGCCAGCTGGGCTTTTTTATTGTTATAATCCACCTCCATGTCTTCCTTTACCACGGCCACGGCCTTACTTTGTTCGTAGTAGTTGATGATATTGTTGGCTTTGTTAAAAGCCAGCAGTTTGTCTTCAGCAGTCTTTAACTGGCCATTGGCAATTTTCAGCTGTTCTTCAAAATATTTCACCACTTCATCCGAGCGGTTCTCCTTGATCTCCTTATAATTTTTGATGCATACCTCGTTCAGTATTGCCAGTGTTTGCTGGCAGATGCCTGCATCATCGGTTTCATAAGTGAGCTTGATCAGGTCACTGGTTCCGATGCGCTGCACTTTTACAGAGGCAATGGCGCTGATGGAATAATGCGGGTGATCAAAATTGAGCAGCTTGTACACAAAATTGGTATCGCTGCTTTTCATCAGCTCTGTGAGTTTTCTTACAGTAAGCTCATAGGCAGCACGGTTGATGCTGGATGGGAAAATATTTACCGGAACATTCTTATCTGCTGCAGCAGTTTGCAGGGTGTCATCCTCGCCATTGTCCAGCAATACCGGTTTGCCTTCACCGGCACTGCTGTCTTTAATGGCAGGAAATTCGTTTTTAATACCGGAAGTATAATTCAATATTTCTGCAGGAACCAGTTTTTTGAGTTCATTAAAGGATTTGGCTGAAATGTATTTCGGGCTGGGTTTTGAAAGCAACAGGTGCTGGCTCAGTAAGCGGATGGCCACTTCCTGCTGTGTTTCCCTTGAGTTGATAATGTTGATGAGGTTTTCAAAAGCAATATTGGTAACAAAATAGTTAAAGGTTTTATCCATTTCAATAGACGAACCCGTGGCCAGTCCTGTATACAATACTGTTTGTGAAGTATACCTGAAATCGGGCTTGCGGGTAAGTATGGTTACCAGCATTGCCAGCAGCACCGGTATAACCGTGAGCACAATGATATGCTTCCTGATGAGCCTTATAAATTCTACAATCTTCATATTACCTTGCAGCTGTTTTGCCGGTAAGCTGCACACCGGTTATATTTTCTAAAAGCAGTTTGGCTGTTGCAAATTCTTTTTTTTCCACCTCGTACTCTCCTTCTGCACGGGAAACGATATCTGAGATGCGCACATATTCCGCAACGGGTATCACCCCGTTCCTGAATTCTTTTTCAACCATTTCGGCATTTACACGGGCATTACCCAGGGCAACGGATTTTATCTTTAATAATTTCTGGCGCAGTAAAACATCCTGGTAAAGTTTAATCACGGCCTGCCGGATCTCATCTTCCTGTGCGGCTGCCAGTTGTTTGGCTTCTTCCACTTCTGTAGCGGCCCGCTTTACCTGGTTTTTCCGGTTCAGCATATCCCCGAGGGGAAGTTTTATATAGGCACCCACACCATAATTGAACTGGCGGTTGGTGCTGGTTAAAAGGGTGGTGGATTGTGTGGTGCTGCTGGATGAAAAATTATCAAACGTGCCATAACGGGTATCTGCCTGCAGTCCGAGATTGCGTGTCCAGTAAATTTTCTCCGACTTCAGGTTGGTTTCCCTCAATTCAATTTCGTACCTGCGGTATTTTACATCGGCATTGTGTTTAATGGCTGAATCTACCAGGTCGAGTAAGGGCGGCAGCGAAAAACTGTCGCGTTTTACGGGAGCCGGGTCGGTACTAAGCTGCTGTGCTGCTGCACTGAGTGTGGTGCATGCCAGTAGTATAAAAAATATTTTTTTCATTGCCGGATAGTGGATTTAGGGTGTTGTTATACAGTGTCTTTTTGAAATAATGCCGGTATGGTTCTTAATATCAGTTTCATATCATACCAGAAAGAATATTTACCATCCCTGAAGTGATCGGCATATTCATTGTCGAGCCGCTTTCTTTCTTCTTCTGACATATTACCGCCACGGCCCCTCAGTTCCACCTGCCATAAACCGGTGATGCCTGCAGGCGCGAGGAAGCGTTTTGAAAAATTATCCACGGTCAGCTGTTCGGCTTCATATACCGGCAGGGGCCTGTTGCCCACGATCGACATATCGCCCTTGATCACATTGATCAGCTGCGGCAGTTCATCAATACTGGTATTGCGGATGAATTTGCCCACACGGGTGATACGGGGATCGTTTACAATTTTTACAAAGGCCGATTTGCTTTTTGCCACTTCATTCTTCTGGTGGTTGTACCAGTAATCACAAATACTGTGTTTATCAACATACATTACAGGCGAACAGGTTTCGCCTTCGGGCAGTTTGCTGCAACGGGGGCAGGGCACATCAAACTGCACCTCCTCCTTATTGCCTGTGCCGGCATACTGGTTTTTTTCTTTTGCAAGTTTTTTCAGCTCGCTGTCGGCACCGGTACGCATCGAACGCAGTTTATAAAAATCAAACACGGTACGGCCCACCCTTTTGGAAGTGTAATACACTTTGCCTTTCGATTCCAGCCTGATGGCCAGGATGATCAGCAACAGGAAGGGAGAAGCCAGCAGCAATACCAGGGATGCCACGGTGATATCAAACAATCTTTTTGACAGGGGCATTTTAAATCCTGCTGCTGCAGTATGCTGGTTTTCTTTTTGCAACAGCTTTTTACGGTAGCTGCATAAAAAATTCACGCGGTTGATGAGCGCTGCGGCATTGATACTGCCGGTTACAAAAAAGTCATCCGTTTTTTTCTGTAATGCCTGTTTGTACAGCTCTTCGCTAAAAGCAGCCGACAGCAGGATGAACGGAATATTGTTGAGTGCTGTTACCGAACGGATGCTGTCGAACAGGTATAAACCGTTTTTGCCGGGCAAATGGTATTCACAAATTACCGCATCGGGTTTGTGATGTGCAGCAAGTGCATTCATGGCTTCCAGGCTGTTGGATGCGGTGATGACTGCCGTGTTATGTTCGTTACGCAGGGCGGCTACCAGTTCGGTGTTTTTGCCTACATATAAAATCATGATGGCATGTGGCAAATGCTCCAGCGTAATGCGGCCATAAGCATTGGTGTTGGGGTGTTTTACTGCGGTTACCATACGATTGAATAATGAATGGGGAATAAATTCTTTTTAATCACTTCTTCCAGTTCTTCCGGGTTAAATGGCTTGGTGAGATAATCCTGTGCACCCAGTTTGTAACATTTAATACGCTCCTTGCTTTCGGCCCTGGCCGAGAGCATGATCACGGGCGTATGACTGGTAAACCCGCGCTGCCTTACATTGGTAAGCAGGTGATAGCCGTCGCTGTCGGGCATCTGTATATCGCAGATGATCAGGTCGGGTAAATTCACTTCCAGCCATTCCATTGCTTCCTGCACATTGTTGATGTAGGTAACATCATAATCCTGCGTCAGGAAATTTTCGAGGAGCAGGCCAATGTTCAGTTCGTCGTCTACAACTAAAATCTTTTTGTTCATCGGTTTTAAAATTTATCAGGTATTGAATTCTTTTTTCAGTGCATTCACCACGCTGTGGATGGTGGCTTCCAGTTGTTCGATCTGCTGGCCCAGGTAATCGATATTGATCTCGTTCTTTGCCATCATTTCAATATCCAGCACCACTTTCTCTGCTTTTACAATGGCATACATCAGTATCACAGGCTTTATGCGGTGGGCTGTTTTTTTAAGCGCCGCATAATCACCGCTCCAGTACAGCTGTTTGATTTCATCCACTGCAGCCGGAATGGTTTTGATGAATACATCCACCATTTTCCTGGTCATTTCAGGACTGTTGCGGCATGCTTTGCTGATATAACTGAGGTCATACAGTTTTTCAGTATCCTGCACCATTACTTCTGTTGTATACATATTGAATTGTTTGAGTTGTTTTGTAAATGGGTTTTGCTGCGTTTGTCATTTTAAGTATGACTAAGAATGCGCTGCCGCGAAAGCCTTTGCAGGTTTACCAGCCGGCACCACTTTTTTGAAATACTCAATTGTCTTCAGCAATCCTTCTTCCAGGTGAATGGCGGGTTCCCATCCCAGCTCCTTTTTCGCCAGCGAGATGTCGGGCTTGCGCATCATCGGGTCATCGGGTGGTTGCGGCAGTTTCACAATTTTTGACCTGGAACCTGTAAGTGCGATCACTTTTTCGGCCAGCTCCATAATGGTGAATTCTCCCGGGTTGCCAATATTTACAGGGCCGGTAAAACCATCACCCGAATTCATCAGGCGTATCATACCTTCCACCAGGTCGTCCACATACTGGAAGCTGCGAGTTTGCTGTCCTTCGCCGTATACGGTGATGTCTTTATTTTGCAATGCCTGCACAATAAAATTTGAAACCACCCTGCCGTCGTTCGGGTGCATACGCGGACCATAAGTATTGAAGATCCTGATGATCTTGATCTTTACTTTATTCTGGATATAGTAATCCATGAACAGTGTTTCGGCCACACGTTTGCCTTCGTCATAGCAGGAGCGTTCACCAATCGGGTTTACATGACCCCAGTATGATTCGGGCTGCGGGTGCACCTGCGGATCGCCGTACACTTCACTGGTGGAAGCCTGTAAAATTTTTCCATTCACCCTCTTGGCAAGTCCCAGCATATTGATGGCACCCATCACCGATGTTTTGGTGGTCTTGATGGGGTTGTACTGGTAATGCACGGGCGAAGCAGGGCAGGCCAGGTTATAGATCTCATCCGTTTCAATAAAGAAGGGCACGGTTACATCATGCCTGATGAGTTCAAAATAAGGATGGTTGAGCAGGTGCACGATGTTTTGTTTCTGGCCGGTAAAAAAATTATCCAGGCAAAAAACTTCGTTGCCTTCATTTAAAAGGCGCTCGCAGAGGTGCGATCCTACAAAACCGGCGCCTCCTGTAACAAGTATACGTTTGCGGGTCATACGATGTTGTTTTTGGGTTATGCCAGTACGGCTTCGGGTTTAGCTGCTTTGGTTACCATACCGGTTTTGGTGCGGATGCCAATACAGAAATAATCAAATCCGCTGTCGGCCATCTGGTCTTTGTCGTAAATATTACGGCCATCAAATACCACAGGACTGTTAAGCAGTTTTTTTACAATTTTGAAATTGGGGAATTTGAATTCCGGCCATTCAGTCAGGATGGCAACACAATCCGCATCTATCAGCGCTTCATACTGGTCTTCGCAATAGGTGATGCTGTCGCCAAAATGATGTTTGGCTTCTTTCATCGCAACGGGGTCATATGCTTTTACTTTGGCACCGGCTTCCAGCAGGTTTTTCACAATGCTTAATGAAGGCGCTTCACGCATATCATCCGTTTGTGGTTTAAATGAAAGTCCCCATAACGCGATGGTTTTACCCTTAATATCGCCGTTATAATAATTCAGTATTTTATGGAAGATTACCAGCTTCTGGTCTTTGTTCACTTCTTCAACTGCTTTGAGCACACGCAGGTTGTATTTGTATTCACCCGCTGTTTTGATCAGTGCCTGCACATCCTTGGGGAAGCAGGAGCCGCCATAACCGATACCAGGGTAAATGAATTTATTGCCGATGCGTGAATCGGAACCAATCCCTTTTCTTACCCAGTTGATATCAGCGCCCACGATTTCACAGAGGTTGGCAATATCATTCATGAAGCTGATCTTGGCTGCCAGCATGGAGTTGGCGGCATACTTGGTCATTTCCGCTGAAGTGATATCCATGAAGATCACCGGGTGACCGTTAAGCGTAAAGGGTTTGTATAAATTATTCATCAGGTCTTTCGCACGTTCACTGTCAAGGCCAATCACAATACGGTCGGGTTTTAAGAAGTCGTCAATGGCGGCGCCTTCTTTCAGGAATTCGGGGTTGGAAGCCACATCAAACGGAATGGCTGCACCACGTTTGTTCAATTCTTCCTGCAGGGCGTTTTTCACTTTTTGTGCTGTGCCCACCGGAACGGTGCTCTTGGTAACCACCAGCATGTAATCGTTCATGTGTTTACCGCAATCGCGGGCCACTGCCAGTACATATTTGAGATCGGCGCTGCCATCCTCATCGGGCGGTGTGCCCACGGCAATGAACAGCACTTCACTGTCTTCGATTGCTTCTGCAATCGAAGTGGTGAACTGAAGCCTTCCTTTTTTCATGTTACGGAGCACCATTTCTTCCAGCCCCGGTTCAAAAATGGGGATGATGCCCTTTTTAAGGTTTTCAATTTTTTCCTGGTTGATATCTACGCATACCACTTCGATACCCACTTCGGAAAAACATGCGCCGGTTACTAAACCGACATAGCCGCTGCCAACAATTGTTATTTTCATAGTTTGATTTTTTTAAGTTTTTGAATAAATACTGGTTTTTTTATGTTGGGTTTTAAATTTCAGGCACTGTTTCATGGTGCAGCTGTTCCGTTACTGCTGTAATCACTTTTTCGGTGGTGGCCACATGATCCGAAAGGAAAAATATGTCGGGTGATTCAGCCGCATTCTTTTCAATATCCCTGATCACTTTATGCAGCGAACTGATCCCCATATTGTCAATGGCCGGTTTTATTTTGTGGGCAATGCTGCGCAGCTTTTCAAACTCTTTTTTCTCCAGTGCATCTTTCATCTCCTGTACCGATTGTGGCACCTGCTGGCTGAACAGTCCCACCATTTTTTTAATAAAGGCATTGTTACCCTGGCTGATCCTGCTAAGACTGCTGAGGTCATATAATTTTTCCGCAGCCTTTTTGGTATCTGTTGTTGTCATGCTTGTATTGTTTGATTCGCCGCCGTTACCGCTCAGCCAGTGACAGAGTATTTGTATCAGGTCTTCCTCTTCAAAAGGTTTTGAAAGAAAATCATTCATACCTGCCTGCTTGCAGCGTTCGCTTTCGCCCTTGATGGCATTGGCAGTAAGGGCTATCACGGGTATTTCCTTGTTGATATGCTCCCTGATAATGGCGGTGGCTTCCAGCCCGTCCATCACGGGCATTTGCACATCCATCAGCACCAGGTCAAAATGATGTGCCTGCAGCAGTGATACCGCTTCCTCACCATTTTCTGCTTCTGTAATAATCACACCGGTGGGTGCCAGTACCGTGGTGGCCACCAGCCTGTTCATCTCGTTGTCTTCCACCAGCAGTATTTTTTTGTTTTTCAGTATTTCAGTATTTATTTCCGTTCTGTCTTCTTTTGGAATATCAGAAAGGGTTCCCAGTGTAAATGGTACAGACATGGTGATGGTGGTACCAATGCCTTTTTTGCTTTTCACTTCAATAACACCGCCCATCAGTTCCACCAGTTGTTTGCTGATGGACATGCCAAGACCTGTACCACCGTATTTGCGTGCCGTGGTTTTTTCTTCCTGCGTGAATTTCTGGAAGAGGTTTTTCTGGAAACCTTCATCCATGCCGATGCCCGTATCTGTTACACTCACCACAAATGTTTGCCGGCCATTGTTTTCAGGCAATAATTTGCAGGCCACCATCACGTATCCCTTATCAGTAAATTTTACCGCATTACTGATCAGGTTCAGCAGCACCTGTGTTAAACGGTGCGGATCGCCGATGAATACGGGGCAGGTATCACTGGTGCCTTCTTTAATCAGGCGCAGCCCTTTTTCTTCTGCCCGGTGACTCATCACGGTCATGCAGTGCTTGATGACATCTTCAGGTTTAAAGCCGATGTTTTCAAGGCTTAGTTTGCCTGCTTCCACTTTTGATATATCGAGTATATCATTAATCACCACCAGCAGGTGGTCTGCAGCTTTGTTAATGGTATCCAGGTAAAAATGCTGCGTGCTGTTAAGGGTTGTTTTGGTAAGCTGTTTCGACATGCCCAGTATCGCATTCATGGGCGTGCGTATTTCGTGGCTCATATTGGCCAGGAATAATTCTTTTGTTTTGGCCGACTGTTCCGCAGCTTCCCTTGCTTCCAGCAGTTCGAGCTCCAGCTCTTTTTGCTCAGTAATGTCCAGGTGAATGCCGATAGAACCCACCAGGTTACCTTTATCGTCGTAACGCGGCGCACCACTGATAAGCCACCAGCGCAGTTCGCCCCGTTTATTTTTCATGGCTATTTCATATACATCTGAAATACCTTTTTTGCGGAGTTCATTTTTGGTTTCAACCATTTCGCTGTTTTCACCTCTTGTAAAAAGCAGCGATGCTTTTTTGCCAATCAGCTCATCCGGTTCAAAGCCGCTCATGTTGCAAAAACTTTGGTTGGCATATTGCACAATTTCCTCATTGTCCACTTCGAGCAGGCCCAGGTTCATATTGGCAATAATGCTGCGGTATTTTTCTTCATTCAGCTTCAGCAGCTGTTCGGTTTTTTTTCTTTCGGTGATATTGGTATGCGTGCCCACAATTTTAAGTGGTTTGCCTTCCGCATTTTTTTCAATCACAACACCCCGGTCAAGCACCCAGCGTTCGTTGCCATCTTTACCGATAATGCGGTATTCGATGGAGTGATGGTCAATTTTGCCCGACCTGTACAGGATATCATTGGTAATAAGCATTCTCCTGTCTTCGGGATGAGTCTGGTCCCACCATATATCTGCATTTTCCTGTGGGTTACCGGTGAGGTAGCCTGATATTTCAGAGGTGATATTGGAAAAATAGGTTTCTCCTGTGCGCATATCATGCTCCCATACATTATCACCAATTTTTTCCAGGGCGGTGCGGAAGCGCTGTTCAAATTCAGCCAGCTTGAGCTGTGTTTCTTTTTCTGCCGATATGTCTTCCACAATGGCAAAGTATTGGAGCACTTCTCCTTTTTTATTCAGTACCGACTGGCCCTTGGCCCTTCCCCAGAAATGACTGCCGTCTTTCCTGTAACAGATCAGCTCCACATCAAAGTTCTTACCTGTAAAAAAGAGATCAATCATCTTTTGAAGTGTCTCCGGATTAGTGCGTTCGCCATGCAGCAGTTCCACCGGTGTTTTGCCAATTACTTCGGCTTCGCTGAAACCGGTTTTAGTACAAAATCCTTCATTGCACCAGGTAATATTGCCTAGCGTATCAGTAAATACCACGCCGTTTTTATTAGCGCTGGCCACAAGCGAAAGCCTTTTCAGTTCCTGTTCATTTTCCTTGCGTTCGGTAATATCCGTATGCGTACCGATCACACGCAGGGGGTTTCCATCTGCATCAAAGCTTACCGCCATGCCCCGGTCAAGTATCCAGCGGTATTTACCGTCTTTATGCATT
The DNA here is from genome assembly GCA_046329655.1 of Ferruginibacter sp. GTDB lineage: Bacteria > Bacteroidota > Bacteroidia > Chitinophagales > Chitinophagaceae > Ferruginibacter. The sequence goes on along the minus strand of JAXLUD010000002.1, from coordinate 132,342 downwards.
ACACGGTATTCCACCTGGTGCGAACTGATCTTCTTGTCAAAATACTGCTGGTCCACTTCACCGATAATGCCGGTATCTTCCGGATGAATGCGTTTTTGCCATTCTTCCGGGTCGTTTTTAAATTCGGCATCACTGTACCCGAGCATCCGTTTGTATTGCGGGGAGAAGAATGATTCTTTTGTGCGGAAATTATATTCCCAAACACCATCGCCGGCACCTTCCAGCGCAAACTGCCATAATTCTTCCGTGGCTTTTAATTTCGCTTCTGCTTTTTTCCTTTCAGAGATATCCCGGATAAAGGAACAGAAGAAAACGGTTTCGTTTTGTTTTACGGGGATGATGGAAAGTTCGATCGGGAATTCGGTACCGTTTTTATGCAGGGCACTGATCTCGATCTGCCTGCCCAGCACATTGCTTTCGGCAGATTCTTTATAACGCTGCATTCCTTTTTCGTGCGATTCCCTGTACTGGTCCGGTACGATGAGTGATGACAGTTTTTTACCGGTTGCTTCCGTTTCACTCCACCCAAAAATTTTCTCCGCCTGCGGGTTCCAGAAAGTGATCTGTCCATCCATATTCATGGCAATGATGGCATCCAGTGCGCCATTCATGATCAGGCGGTTGGTGAGCTCACTTTGTTCCAGCGCTTTTACGGCTTTCTTTCTTTCGGTAACATCCCTGTATTTCCATAAATGGCCCTTGTATTCCTGGTCTGAATAAATGGGAATGAAATCCCTTTCAAAAAAACGCCCATCTGCCAGTTCCAGTTCCTCATTAATGATGGGTTTGTTTTTGCTGACAGCCGAACGGATATTTTCTAAAAATTTACCGGGTTCTTTAAAAAAATGTTTTGTTTGATCTGCAAGATCGAGCCGGCTGGTGCCTGCTAACAGGTCGGGCGTAATAGCCAGGCCAAACATATTGCAGAAGAAAGGGTTGGTGAGTGCGATATTCCTTTTATTATCCTCCACCAGGATACCTTCCTGCATATTGATGATAAGCGAAGTGAGCTGGTTGGTGATGGTGCTGGAATCCCTTTCTGCCCTTTTCCTTTTGATTACCTGGCGTTTGAGGTAACGGATCACATCCAGCAGGTCATCACTTTTTTGGCTGGTATCATCATCGCCAATGGTTTTGATCGTTTCCCGGATTTTTCCAATGGAAATTTTCTTCAGTTCATTCTCAGTTTTCAGTGCGTTGTTCACACGGATATATTCTTCCTCGCTTATTTTAAATGCACGGTCCGACAGGTCATGATCCCGCTCATAAGCATCGTACGACTCACTCACGGCGCTGAGAAAACTACGCAGTGATCCGTCGTCGTTTATCCCGGCGGGCATGAATTTTTTTACCTGGCGTTCCAGTAATTTATTAAGATTCATAAAAAGTTGTAATGGTCATTGTTTGGTTCTGCAGCTGGCAGGTGCCTCCATGTACCAGCGGCGACAGTTCGCCATACGAATAAAATCCTGTGAGAATGGTTTTATGATCATACATCTCGTCCACCACTTCAGTTTCTTCTTCCACCCTCGATTTTAAAATAAGTTTGCGTCCCACACAGCTGATTAAAATGGCCAGCCCGGGAAAAGAATTATTGTGGAGCATGGTTTGTTCTGCGGCTTCTGATGCTGCCGTGGTGATCTTGTCAAAATTGGCACGCATCAGTCTTACCCTTGAACCTGTGGGTATATCACCGGCAAATGTCATGGCGCCTTTTGTATCATCTATTGAAAGTATCGTTCTCACAACCGGTTCGGTCTGCCCCGGCAGTATTACAGAAAGGGGAAATAATAATGCCGCACCGGGTAAGCCATTGGCTTCGGCACCCAGGTATTGTTTATACAGGTCGAGCGCATTACGGTTTTCAATTTCGAAAAGGATATTTTTTTCAGATGCGGTCACTTCTTTTTCCAGTCCGAATGTTTCCCATCCGCCGCGTGAGCCATGTGTTACTTTTAAACGGCTGCCATAAAAACCGATGGCCGCAATTAAACCTGGTTGTGGTTTGCAGTTCAGTCCTACGAGGGTCGACTGGAAATTACTGCCATCACCTGCAAGTCCGCCGGTTACCAGTATCCCTTTTCCCGCAGCATCATTCATGCCCTGTACCAGTTCGCTGCCATTGACGGTGCTGCCGTCAGACAATACAAAAACATGCACCAGGTCTTTTTTATCAAACTGGTTTATCAGCGCCTGCCCGGCGTCATAGCTGCTTGCAAATGCACTGCTGTTAACTGATTCAGGTACCACCCTCGTGTGATCAAATTTCACCGCGGTAACAGCGAGCGTGTCATCTTCCACGCTGGTATGATATATTTCACCTGCAGTGGAACAGGTTGCGATCAGCGCTTGCGGAAATTGCTGTTGCAACATGGCATACACATCGGTTTCTGCCAGCATGTTTTTTGCACCAAAGCATAAAACCAGCCCTGCCTCTTCTTCCCTGTCCAGGTTGCTCAGCGGGTGTTTTACAATGCCCGTTTTTTTATATGAGTAAAGTGCGGTTTGCATATAGTGGTTTTTATACAGCGATTTCTTTTTGCTGCAGCATTTTATAAATAGTTGATTTGCCTATATCCAGTTTATCGGCCACCAGCAAAACATTGTTGCTGTATTTTTTTAAAAAATGCTGGATGATATGATTGGTGTATTCTTTCAGTGTTTTTTCTTCGGCGAGGAAAAACTCGTTGCCCTTGGCTGATGCAAACGTGATGTCTCCCGCATTTACTTCTTCTCCGTTGCTCATTACTGCGGCCAGGTCCATCATGGCTTTCAGTTCACGTATGTTGCCCGGGAAATTGTATTTCAATAATTTTTCTTTTGCTTCTGCGGAGATTACCTGCTGTTCCAGTTTATTATCCTTACAGAATTCATCCAGGAAAAATTTTGCCAGCAGCAAAATGTCGCCGCCGCGTTCCCTTAATGGCGGCAGTTCAATGGGTAAACCCATGATGCGGTAGTAAAGGTCTTCGCGGAAATGACCTTTTTTTACTTCTTCGCCCAGGTTACGGTGTGTGGCTACAATAATGCGTACATCCAGCTTAACAGTTTCGTTGCCGCCAATGCGCACCAGCTCACGTTCCTGCAGCACACGCAATAATTTACTTTGCAGGCTGAGATCCATTTCAGCGATTTCGTCCAGGAAGATGGTTCCTTTATTGGCTTCTTCAAATTTGCCGGCCTTACGGGTGATGGCGCCGGTAAAAGCGCCTTTTTCATGACCGAATAATTCGCTTTCGATCAGCTCCGAAGGAATAGCAGCCATATTAACCGCCACAAAAGGTTTTTTCTTCCGGTCTGAATTATAATGAATGGATTTTGCCACCAGTTCTTTACCCGTACCGGTTTCGCCGGTAACCGAAACATTGATATTTGTTTTGGCCGCTTTTTCCATCAGCCGGAAAACATTGCTGATGGCGGGTGAAGTACCCTTGATGATCTTCTCAAAATCGTATTTCTGCCCCAGCTCTTCCCGCAGTGATTCCACTTCTTTTTTAAGCGACTGGTTTTCGCGGATGCGTTTTACAGCATTCCATAAAAGGTCCTTGGTGTTTTCATCTTTTACCAGGTAATCTGTCACACCCATCTTAAGCAGTTCAACCGCCGTGCTCACATCTTCCTGTGCACTGATAACAATTACAGGAATATCCGAATAGGCTGCTTTGATTTTTTTATAGAGTTCGATGCCATTGATATCCGGCAGGCTGAAGTCGATGGTAATGAGATCCGGTTTTTTATACAGGCTGGCCAGGCATTCTTTGCCGGAGGTAAAAAGACTGGTGGAATAATCGGGATTGAGTGAAAGATGGTATGCAAGAATCTCACCGTACCAGGGATCATCCTCCACAACAAAAATGCAGTAGTTTGACATAAGTTGGATTTTTTCCGTTATTTCCAACGGCTTCCAAAAAATATAATTATTCCACGGGATGGCTTTTTGGCTGTAAAAGGCAATGATCTTGGGTTCTTCTAACCTGGTGTAGAACTGATACTATATTGCAACCGAAAATTACTTATAGGCAGGCTTGCGCCCATGCAAATCCGTAAGCAATACGCATCATGGTAGTTATATCATGGAGTAACCCGCCACCATTTTCATGTGCATGCCCAGTTGCTTCAGGTCGATGATGGATTTGGTGAGGATCATTTGTTTCAGCTCTTCGGCACAGCTGTAATAAAATGATTTGTCGCCTGTGATGGTTTTATTAAGTGCCGAATAATAACAGATCACGGGCAGTCCCAGCATCATGGCGCCTGCCAGCAGCTGGTGATCGTGTTCGTGACTGCCACCATGTATATACAGGAAGCAGCCCGACCGGATCATATGGATATCCTGGTCGCCGTTTTCAGCATTTACTAAAATAATATTGCGGAAGCCGCTGTACCGGGCCATCAGGCTGGCAGCTTTTTCACTGCTGCTCCAGTTGCATGCTGCCACCAAAGTATATTGGGGCAGTTTTGAAAAGGTTTCAAGAATGATTTCAAAACCTTCACCGGGCTCAGCAATGCAGTGTGTAAACGCGAAGGGAATTTTAAGGAAGGGGTATTTTGCTTTATCGGCAGCGGATGGTTTAACTGCCGGCATCATATTGCCTGCATTGCCGTGCATTGCACGGAAAAGCGAAATGCGTAAACCTTGTTCTGCAATTGTTTCAGTGAATGAAGCCATCGTTGTATTCATAGGGTTGGTTTTAATTTGTTCCGGGCCGCTTGAATATGGAACCGCTGTTATCGCCCAGCATGCTTTGAATCTGTTCAATTTTAAGAAGCACTTTATTCATTTTTTCACCAGGGTTTTCTTCTCTTATAATAAAATCAAATGCGCCCAGTTGCAGCGCTATTTCGGCTGTTGCGTTTTCTTCTGCAAAGGATAACACCACCACGTAAATATCCGGGTTGGTATTTTTTATTTTTTTCAGTATCCCCATACCGTCTGATTCCATATTAACATCCAGTAATATTACGTCGGGTTGTAGCGCCAGGCTGTTAAAACAACTGCTGCTGCTGGTAAATACGCTGATATCGGCATACCCGTAATGGAACAGCAATTGCTGCTCCATGGCAATGCAGAAAGCATTGTCATTTACCAGGAAAATCTTAAGCGGTTTTTTTAACGGCATAATACAAAATGCGCAAACATTAAGTCCAGTACAATGCCAAAATAATAACCCGCTGGTTTTTAAGGAGTGAGCAGAAAATAAGGTTGCTGAAATTCCGCAGGAGGGACGATTTTTCCATTTTATGGAAAGCGGGGTTCAATAACAGGACAAAAAGGCTGCTTGCGAAACAGTTAACCAATATCATGAAACTTTTGCTGTTTCAGCAAACGGTCAATCGCAATGCCCAGGCGTTTGATCTTTGTTGTTTCATGTTTTGCGCTGAAGATCCAGTCGCAGTAATATTTTTTCTGGCTGTCGGTGAGTGTATTAAAAAAAGCTGCTGCAGCAGGTTCATCATTCAGGCATTCCTGTAATTCGGGTGGTATTTGCAGTGTATCATGGTCGGCATATAATATTACATGCACCGTATCACCGGCCTGTTTGCCAATTTGTTTACGGATACCGGCTTTTACCGGTAAAAAAAGATGGCCATTGCCCATCGGCATCAGGTGGTATTTTGATATTTCCGCATCGTCGATACTGCCTTTAACCCTTACCCAGCCAAAGGGCGTATCACTGCCGGGAATGATATCCGGTATGCGGGCAAAAGTCCACCCGCCCTTACCGGGAAATTTTTCGAGCAGGTATTTTTTATTCACCAGTGGCTTCATGTTACCTGTTTATAAAACCGGGCTGCAAAATATTTTAAACAGGTACCAAAAGCAAGTGTAAGTATCAATATATTTTTGAGGATGGCATTTACCTGTGTGCTGTCGATGGGTTTGGGTGCCGGGAGCTGACCCAACAGCGGCACAAAAATGTAACGCATCGAAAAGAAAATGATACAACCGGTAAGGAGGGCAGAAAAAATCACCGGTATTTTATCAAACCTTGTTCTTTTATACAGGAGAAAATAAGCAGCCGTCCAGCAGAGTGCAACCAGGTAATGGAAAACTGCTCCCAATAAAACAGCATAAGTTGCTGCCGGGATGGCATCTTTGCCTGTTACTGCAGCAGCAATATATTTAAAAGTGGCTGTAGCATGCCCGTTGCCCAAAATAAAAATGGCGCCCAGTATATCCAGGGTGCCGGCCACCAGCCATGCGCTGATGAAGAGAAGGGGTTGCCTGTTTTTTTTCATGTAACAAGAAATTGAATATTTACGCAAATCACCACCATATTATGTTGAGCGGTGGCATTGCAATGGATGCCGGTTGCCGGCAACTTGCATACGGGATAACGGAACACTTATCCCAACTGCCTGATGACAGGAAAGGTTTCCAGTAAAAAATTGTGCAATCGGTTGCAATATGCAAAAAAATAGAATAGTTTTGCAACCCAAACAAACAGTAGATTCGCTTTATAACCGGTAAATGAACCCACTAAATAATATGCTATGTCAATCACATCAGGAAACAAGGAATATTTCAAACAGATAGGCGCTATTCAGTATGAAGGCTTACAGAGCGACAATCCACTGGCTTTCCGCTGGTATGATGCGGAGCGGGTGGTGGCCGGCAAACCATTAAAGGACTGGCTGCGTTTTGCCTGTGCTTACTGGCACAGCTTCTGCGGCAGTGGTGCCGATCCCTTTGGTGAAGCCACCCATCTTTTTCCCTGGAATGAAAACAATGATGCCGTGCAGAGGGCCAAAGACAAGGCCGATGCCGCTTTTGAATTCATCACCAAACTGGGACTGCCCTATTACTGCTTCCATGATGTGGATGTGGTGGATTATACCAATGATGTACATGAAAATGATAAAAGACTCCAGGCGCTCACCGCTTACCTGGCAGAAAAACAAAAAGCCAGCGGCGTAAAACTATTATGGGGCACGGCCAATTTATTTTCTAACAGGAGATATATGAATGGCGCCAGCACCAATCCCGATTTTCATGTGCTCACCCATGGCGCCGCACAGGTAAAAGCGGCACTGGATGCCACCATTGCACTGGGAGGAGAGAACTATGTATTCTGGGGCGGCCGTGAAGGTTATATGAGCCTGCTCAATACAAACATGAAGCGGGAGAAAGAACACCTGGCCCGCTTCCTGCATACCGCAAAAGACTATGCACGTAAAAATGGTTTTAAAGGCAAGTTCTTTATCGAACCCAAACCCTGCGAACCCAGCAAGCACCAGTATGATTATGACTGCGAGACCGTGATTGGCTTTTTACGCCAGTACGATTTATTGAACGACTTCAGCTTAAATATAGAAGTAAACCATGCCACACTGGCCGGTCATACATTTACTCACGAACTGCAGGTGGCGGCCGATGCCGGCTTGCTGGGCAGCATGGATGCCAACCGGGGTGATTACCAGAATGGCTGGGATACCGACCAGTTCCCCAATGATATCAATGAACTCACTGAAGCCATGCTGGTGATACTGGAAGCCGGCGGTTTTAAAGGCGGCGGTATCAACTTTGATGCAAAGATCAGGCGTAACAGCACCGATGCGGCCGACCTGTTCTATGCACATATTGGTGGTATGGACAATTTTGCAAGAGCGCTGATCACAGCGGATCATATCCTGAATAAATCAGATTACAAAAAGATAAGGGCAGACCGTTATGCGTCTTACGACAACGGAAAAGGAAAGGAATTTGAAGAAGGCAAACTCTCGCTCGAAGACCTGAGGGATTATGCCATCGCCAACGGTGAACCCGCCACCACCAGCGGAAAACAGGAATACCTGGAGAATTTGATCAACAGGTTTATTTAAGAACAAATGAATCTGCGAAACCGTTTTCTGTGTTGGTCATACTGACAGAAAGCGCAAATAGCTGGTTCAAATTAAAATAAACAGGAAAGCCCCGGGATTATCCGGGGCTGTTTTATTGTAGTTTTGTACACCTTAAAAAAACAAGCTATGACGATGCATCAAACCATGCGATGGTACGGGCCACACGATGTGGTGAAATTATCTGATATCCGCCAGGCCGGCTGTGCCGGTGTGGTTACCGCACTGCATCAAATACCGGTGGGGGATGTATGGACCGTGGATGAAATTGAAAAGCGCAAAAAAATGATCGAAGATGCCGGCATGACATGGACCGTGATCGAAAGCCTGCCGGTAAGTGATGATATCAAAAGGCAAACAGGCAACTGGCTGCAGCATATAGAAAATTATAAGACCAGCATCCGCAATGTGGCGGCCTGCGGGTTAAAAGTGATCACGTACAATTTTATGCCGGTGCTCGACTGGCTGCGTACCGATGTGTATTACCCGCTGCCGGATGGTGCCACTGCTTTGTATTTTAACCGCAGCGCTTTTGTGGCATTTGATTTATTTATGCTGAAAAGACCTGGTGCGGAAAAAGATTACAGCGCCGGAGAAATTGCAAAGGCAGAAAAGAAAATGCAGGATATGAGCGATGCGGAAAAGGAAAAAGTATTCCGCAACTGTTTGCTGGGCTTGCCGGGAAGTGATGATGCTTTTACACCCGAACAGGTTTTAACTGAACTGAAAAAATATGCAGGCATCAGCGCTGCAAAATTAAAAGAGCACCTTTTTTATTTCCTGCAGCAGGTAATCCCGGTTGCTGAAGAAGCCGGGATGGTGATGGCCATTCACCCAGATGATCCTCCTTATCCTGTACTGGGACTGCCAAGAATTATGAGCACCGAACAGGATGCGGCAGACCTGATCAGCGCTGTTCCGTCTCAATCCAATGGTTTGTGTTTTTGCACCGGCAGTTTTGGTGCAAGACCCGATAATAATATTCCCGCCATGCTGAAACGTTTTGGCGACCATATTCACTTTTTGCATTTGCGCAATACCAAGCGTGATGCCGAAGGCAATTTTTATGAAGCGGCGCATTTAGGCGGCGATACAGAAATGTATGATGTGGTAAAAGAAATTGCCGCATTACAAAAACGCCGTAATATCTCCTTGCCCATGCGGCCCGATCATGGTCACCAGATGCTCGACGACCTGCAGAAAACGACCTATCCGGGCTATTCTGCCATTGGAAGATTAAAAGGTTTGGCAGAGCTGCGTGGACTGGAATACGCGATCGTAAAAAGTATGCACCAGGAATAGAAACACTGATGACACAGATGAAACAGGTATGAACTGATTGAATCAGTATTCATCAATATCATCAGCCAGGTTTGTGTTCTGTTAAAAATGTACCCGGATAGAAACACGAATAACGCTGATAGAACAGATCCGGTTTTATCCGCCGCACCAGTTTGATCCTTGTTTCCATCCACATGGACTTTTCCGTAAAAAATAGTTACAGCCGCTCTAATTTTTCACGGATGGTTTTTTTATCGGTAACTGTTTTGGCAAGGGCAAGCGCTTTATCCAGATGCTGTTTTGCTTTTTCGTTGTCAATGCCCGTATACAAATCTCCCAGCAGTGTAAAGTAATAATGGTTATGATGCAGCTGCAGTTTTTCCGCCTCTGAAATGGCTGCAGTTTTTCCATGTACCTTGGCCAGTGCATAAGTGCGGTTGAGTGCAGCAATGGGGGAGTAGGCCACCTGCAGCAGCCGGTTGTATAATTGCAGTACGGCATCCCATTTTGCCAGGCTGTCTTCCTTCACGGTGTGCCAGTAGGCTATACCTGCTTCTAAGTGGTATTTTGTAAGCAGTTCACCCCGCGATGCACGGTTTAAATAATATACACCCTTATTAATCAGGTCCTGGTTCCATAAACTTTCATCCTGGTCGTGGTACAAAATAATTTCACCGCTGGCGTTTCTCCGGGCGGCAAATCTTGATGCATGAAAACACATCAGCGAAAGCAAGGCATTTACCTGTGGCAGCCTTGTCTGTTCATTCCCTGCAAGCAATGTCATTAAACGCATGGCTTCCCAGCAAAGATCTTCCCTGATCACCGCATCGCTGCTTTCAGAATAATAACCTTCATTGAATAACAGGTACAGGGTGGTGAGTGCGGTATCCAGCCGGTTCATCATTTCTGTATTGCCCGGGAAACTGATGGAAACTTTTTCTGTCCGCAGTTTTTCTTTGGCCCGGTAAAGTTTTTTCTCCACCGCATCCTTTGTGGAAAGCAGTGCGTTGGCAATTTCCTCAATGCCAAAACCACAGAGTATGCGCAATGCCAGCCCGATCTGTGCTTCGGCAGGTAAGGAAGGGTGGCAAATGGCAAACAGCATCTGCAGCTGGCTGTCGGTAATATTTTGTTCAGACAGATCGATCTCTGGCAGGGTTGTGCTGCTGTCTTCTTTGATTAAACCGGGTGCAATTTTTTGTTGAAAGATCTGGCTGCGCTTTATATAATTGTGTGCTTTGTTTTTTGCAACGGTATACAGCCAGGCAGCGGGATTAGCTGGCACACCCTTATAGGGCCAGGTTTCCATGGCTGATAAAAATGTTTCGCTGGTAATATCTTCTGCTGCCTGCAGGTATTCAATGCCAAATGAACGGCAGAGCACAGAAGTGATCCTGCTGAATTCAGTGCGGAATAAATGCGGTATCAGTTCCTGTTGCTGCATATAAATAATAAAGCCTTTGTAAAAATATACAAAGGCTTTACAGTAGAATTACATGGGCACCACTTCCCTTACCTCCACATTGCCGCCACTGCGCAGTACGGGACAGCCTTTTGCCATATCAGCCGCTTCTTCAAATGAGGCGGCCTTAATAACAGAGTAGCCACCCACCACTTCCTTGATCTCGGAATAGGGGCCGTTGGTGATGATATTATTTGCCTTTACCACTTTGCCACTGCTGGTAAGCGGGTTGCCTGCGGCAGTGAGTTTGTTTTGTGCGGCAATACCTCCCAGCCAGTCCATCCACATTTTCATTTCTGCCTGGGCCTGTTCGGGTGTTGGTTGTGGTAAAACGCTGTAATCGTTCCTGTAGATAAATAAATAATCTTTCATTGCTGTTGATTTAAATGATGTAAAAAATGATCAGTGCACGCCATCGCCTTTGGCAATTTTTCTTACTTCCACGGTATTGCCTTCACCCTGCAATACCGGGCAGCCTTTTGCGAAAGCAACCGCTTCATCCGCGTTTTCGGCTTTTACAATAATGTAACCACCAATGGTTTCCTTGATATCTCCAAAGGGTCCGTTGGTAACAACACCATTGTAATGCACCACTTTGGCATCATCAAAAGGCAGACCGTTACCGCCGCTGAATTTGTTTTGTGCCGCAATGGTGCCGATCCAGTCCATGGTTTGTTTCATCCAAACCTGTATTTGCTCCGGCGAAGCCACTTTGTGCCCGTCCTGGTGACGGAAAATTAAAAGGTACTCGTTCATAAAGTAAAATTTTTGCCCGCTGCAGCCGGGCGGTGAGTGAATGTATGAATTGTATACCTGTATAACAAACGGGTGTTCGGCAACCGGACAAAACCAGTAATTTTTTTGGATAAATTTCTGCCCGGGATTCCATTTTACAATAACTAATATTAATTTAGACGGCTGTTGATTCCTTCCTTATGTAAACAGTTCCTGCACAAGCAAAATCTTCGCAACCATGCAGCCGGTTGTTATATAAACTGCTGCCGGTATCATCCCGTAACCATTACCAGCATTTACACAGATGAGTGAATACAACTGTTCTGATGACAGCTGTTGTAAACCGTAACAAATAACCTTTTATATGAGCATCTACAAAACCAAAGGAAAGGGATGGCTGCGGGACTATCCTGATTTCCGCGACAATACTCCCAGTACTGACAAGCTTTCGATGCGGCAAAAATTACGTGGCGCCAAAGAACCTGTCTGCAAAGTGCTGAGCAAACTGCCGCTGGCTGATATGAAATCCACCAAAAAGAAAACAGCGCTCCCCAAAAAAACCGATCTCAGCAAGTGGTGCTCACCCATCGAAGACCAGGGCAGCCTGGGATCCTGCACGGCACACGCCGGCGTGGGCTTGTATGAATATTTTGAACGCAGGGCTTTTGGTAAGCATACCGATGCCTCCCGTTTGTTTTTGTACAAAACCACCCGCAACCTGTTAAAGTGGAAGGCGGATGACGGGGCTTACCTGCGCACCACCATGGCTGCCATGGCATTGTTCGGACTGGTGCCGGAACGTTTTTGTCCGTATGATGAAGACAAATTCAACGAAGAGCCCACACCATTTATGTACAGCTATGCCCAAAACTTCCAGGCATTGCTCTATTACCGGCTGGATGGAGAAGGCGTAAGGGGTAAACCACTGCTCGATAAAGTAAAAGACCACCTGGCCAACGGCCTGCCCATGATGTTTGGTTTCACCTGCTTCAGCTCACTCGACCAGGCCGATAATGGTAAAATACCTTTCCCGGATGTAAAGGAGGAAGTAGATGGCGGCCATGCCGTGATGGCCGTGGGCTATGATGACAGTTTTAAAATAACCCATCCCAGCAATCCCGCGATTGTTACCACCGGTGCCATCAAGATCCGTAACTCATGGGGCGAGGGCTGGGGTGAAAAGGGATACGGATGGCTGCCCTATGAATACGTGATCAAAAGCATTGCGGATGACTGGTGGACGATCACGAAGGCAGAATGGATCGATACAGGTAAATTCGGACTTGACAACGGATGATTATTTTTGAAAACCAAAATATTTTTATGTTCAGTATCAAAAAGACAAAACAATTTTACCTGGCAGTGCTGGCGGCTGTACTGCTTTCATTGGCGGGCTGTAAATCACTCATCACCACTTATGATGCTTATTCCTACACACAGCTGGCATCCTTAAAAGTGGAAGTGGTGAATATGATGCAAAAGGCAACGGATGATTACAGCAATCATGCGGCGGAAGTGGAAGCGGTATCTGTAAAACTGCAAAAAGCATTTGAATACGATACACATAAGCCAAAGAATGCGGTGATGGCTAAAATGTGGCAGTTCCTGTACGACGCTTTATTATCGGAAGATATGGAAGGCATTGCCGGCCGCCAGCATAAGAAGGGATTTTTCAGTAATTGGCGGGAGAGTAAAATGAAATCCCCCGTTTTTGTGGAGGAGGCCAGGAAAAGCATTATTGCGCCCATGTTCGACCTGCTGCTGGAACTGGAAAGTAAAAAACTGAAGCAAAGCACGGCTGAAAGCATCTTTGCAAAAATACAACAGCACCTGGGCGGTGCACAATAGTTTCATCATTCAATAAAAAATCATGACTGCAACAGATATCAAAACACTTTTTGGATTGATCACCGACGGAATTGCCACACTGGCGAAAGCCACCACGAAGGAATATGTAAGCGAAGCAAAAAAAGACGGGCAGGCACTGGTGAATGCTGCGAAAGACAATATCATCCGCTGGACAACACTGCTGGCCGAAGGCAAACTCACCACGGAAGATTTTGAATGGCTGATGTTCCGGCAAAAAGACCTGGTGCTGATGAGCGCATTGCAGCAGGCGGGACTGGCACAAATCCGCATCGAGGGATTCAAGCAGGGCGTGATCGGGATTGTGATCGACAGCGTGTTCAGTTTTCTGAAAATATGATCAGTCGGCCTTTACCTGTACAAACAGCGGTAATTCAATATTGTCACGGCAATCTTTCCCAGTGCAGCTGATGACAACGGTGCCCTTATAATTGGACAGCTTGTCCAGCAGCAAGGCCACGGCACTGGCTTTGTCTTCACCGGCGTCACTGCCGCGTTTACCAAATAATGCATCCGCTTCATCAAAAAATAAAATGCAATTGTTTCGGGATGCCTTGCTGAAAAGTATATCCAGGTTTTTTTCCGTTTCACCCAGGTACTTCCCGGTCCAGGCTGCAAGGTCAACCTGCAAGAGATTTTGTTCCAGTTTCGCAGCCGTTCGCCGGGCAATATTTAGGCTGGTTTGCTTATCGGTGGATTTAATGAACAGCTTAATGTTTTTTTGCGCTTTGCTGCCGAAGGCTTTGTTCAATTGTGTTTTTACAGCGGTCCTGATCACTGCGTTGCTGTCGGCGGCGGTGATCTTCAGGATTTTTGTTCCGGCCAGGCCAATATCCTGCTGGGCCCGGCTATGAAGCAAAGCGATTAAAAAGAGCAGGAGGAACCCGGTATGGCGCATGTTTTTTTATAAAGATAAAACCTGTTTTTGCAAAAGACATCGTAAACAAAATATTTAATTGTACATGCCGGTACTTTTGCAAAAAATGAAAAGTTAGTTACGGTATCACTTTCTGGTAGGGTGCAGTGATTCCGGCAGCAGGCTTTTAATATTTATAAAAGAGTGCCGTGTTTTTTCCTTTTTTGCAAATCATTTTCCCGCTGCAGTGATTTGTTTGTAACTGTTCCCTTTTCTTTGCAATAAATAATAAATACTATGAGCAGCAAAGCCACCGTTCACAACAGCATGCGGGTGTATCACCGTTATCTTGGTTTTTTCCTGGCAGGGATCATGGCCGTTTATGCCATCAGCGGCATTATTCTTATTTTCAGGGATACTGATTTTTTAAAAAGGGAAAAGCAGGTCAGCCAGACGATCAAACCCGGTCTCAGTGCAGAAGATCTTGGAAAAGCGATCCGGGTAAGGGAGTTAAAGATATTATCTGTAAACGGCAATGTGCAGTCGTTTAAACAGGGCACTTATGATGTGGCTACCGGTGAGGTGAATTACACCACCAAGTCACTGGCGCCCTTTGCAGAAAAACTCACCCATCTTCACAAAGCCAACAGCAAGGATAAATTATTTTACCTGAATGTATTCTTCGGCGTATCGTTGTTTTTCTTTGTCATCTCCTCTTTCTGGATGTTCCTGCCCGGCACCAGTATTTTCAAAAAGGGATTGTACTTTACTTTGGCGGGCATTGCGCTGGTGGTGCTGATGCTGTATTTCTGATGTATCCCGAGAGGTAACAGCTTTTTAATAATACAAAAATCATTTTTGGCTGCAGGTAACTGCAGCCTTTTGTATTCAGGCTTATTTTATACTGTATGACAAGCCGGTCGCAGGAACAGGTACCAAATAAACTATCTTTATACAAACACAAAACATGTCCGGTAAAGTTCACCTGGTTTTAGGCAGCGGTGGTGCAAGAGGAATTGCCCATATCGGTGTAATTGAAATGCTGCAGTCAGCGGGATATGAAATTGCCAGCATCACCGGCTGTTCGATGGGTGCCGTGGTGGGAGGCATGTATTGTGCCGGTTCGCTGCAGTTGTACAAAGACTGGTTGTGCACCCTTACCAAAACCAGTGTGTTCAGCCTGTTTGATTTTACGTTCACCAAACAGGGATTTGTAAAGGGAGAAAAAGTGCTGGGCAAACTCAAAGAGCTGGCGGGTGATCATGAAATTGAGAATCTTCCGGTGCCCTTCACTGCCGTGGCCACCGATATGATGCATAAAAAAGAGATCCATTTTACAAAAGGTAATTTATATAAGGCCTTGCGAGCCTCTATCTGCATCCCCGGAATTTTTACACCCGTGGCAGATGAACAGCACCTGATGGTGGATGGGGGGGTGTTAAACCCGCTACCCCTCAACCTGGTGAAAAAACAACCGGGCGAAAAAATAATTGCGGTCAATCTCAACGGTGCTATGCCGCTGCCCGCTGGTCAGCAACTTACCAATGGCAAACCCTCCTCTTTATCCATTATCAGCCTGCTCAATAATTCCTATGATCTTACACAAGACAGGCTTACAGAACTGATGATACAATTATTCCCGCCCGATATACTGGTTGAAATTCCCCGGAACACCTGTACCGCTTTTGAATTTTACCGGGCTGCCGAATTGATAGAAGCCGGCAAACAGGCATGGACAAAAAAAATACTGGTACAGTAAAACACAGCGGGGTGAAAAAACCCTTTCAGTCTTTGCCGGCGGGTATTATCTTTATTCCATAAACCTTTACTGTATGTCATTCTGGATCATGCTTTGCATCATGCTGGTTTCCGGTCTTGTTGGCGGAATCGTGAATTACCTGCTGCCCGGCAATAACCCCGAGCCCGGTAAATTTTTAAAACCGCTGCTCAATTGTATTGTACTCGGGCTCGGTGCCACTTTGCTGGTGCCGCTGTTTCTCGAAATCGCACAAAGCAAACTCATGGACGATATCCGGTTTGATATTCACTGGACCGATACTTCCAAAGTGGCCGCGGTGAAAACAGACACCATGCTGGTAAAGGTTGCAATAGACTCTGCCGGAAAACTAAAATCCGATACGGTTTATATCAAATCGGGTACAAAGGCAAAGGAAGCTGAAGATGCAGGCAACAGCGGAAAGCATTACCTGTTATGGAGTGCTTATTGCCTGCTGGCCGCTGCTGCAGGTTTCCGGTTTATCAATATGCTCATTAATAACGTGGTGAAGGAAGACCAGCTGAATAAAGTGAAATCCGAGAAAGAAGAGCTGGAGAAAGAAAAAGAAAAACGCATCAAGAACAGCCAGATCAGCCAGCAAAAAGAAGACCGGCAGGTAAGGGAAAAGATCACGTTCAATACCCTGGCCGAAATGAAAGATGCTGGTATTAAAACAGGGAATATTGATAAGATAGCCGATCTCCCGGTACTGCCTGCGTTGCTGCCTGTTTCACATCCCGATGATCCGCAGAAAGGAAGGTTTGGCGGAAGGGCAGAAAACAACGGCAGGAGGCTGAGGGCTGAAGTGGGTACTGCTGATCTTGCCGGTTATTATCCTGTAACACTGGTGGTGGAAAGTACGGATGGTTCTAAACCGCTCGATACGGATGTGGTGTTTTACCTGCACGATTCATTCAGTCCCTCTGTATATACCATTACGCCGGAAGAATTTGATGATGAACAAAGGGCCGTGGATGATGAGATACTTTCTTATGGCGCCTTTACGGTGGGTGTGATCACTGATAAGGGCAAGACCTTGCTTGAACTGGATCTTGCAGAAGATAAAACTTTCCCGAAAGAATTCAGAGAGCGGTAATTTTTAGTCTTTCATTTCTGTGCAGGAAACCCTTTTTTTCTTGTACCGGTGATCACCTGCAGCAGCCCGTTGCTGTATGCATCATCAGCCAGCTGCCAGAACATGATACCACCCAGTTTGTGCTGCAGGGCGTATTGTGTTTTGCGTGATACCGAAATACTGTCGTCATAAGTTACCAGTATTTTTCTTTCAGCATTGAATGCATAGGGCGCCTGGGCACTGTCATCCCAATATGGTACAAATCCCTTTTGTATACTGATGCTGTCGTACAAATGTGCATAGGAAATGCCACGGTAAAAACGGCCGGGGCGGTACAATCCCCTTTGTAAAGTATCATCCACCAAAAACATGCGGGCGTAAAAGGCTGCGCCCATCACGATTTTTTTGGCAGGCACTTTTTTTGCAAGTATCCGGCTGATGGCATTTTCTGCGGAAGCTTCCTGCTGCGGGGTGGAGTATAACGGTGTATGGTGGCCGCTTGCTGTGCTGAAACCATGCACCAGGTCGTAACTCATCAGGTATACTTTATCTGCAAAGTGCATGGCTTTTTTCCATTGTACGGAGGAGTCGATGAAGCTGTTGAACCCGCCTGCTGCAAAACTGATCTCCTGTTTTTTGCCCAGGGTTTTGCGCAGCTGTTTCAACAGCAGGGTAAAACTCTTCCTGTCAGCGCTGGCATACGGATGGCCGGGGTGCCCGGCAATGGCGGGATATTCCCAGTCGATATCGATCCCGTCTGTTTTAAAATACTCCGATAACTCTTTTACTGATAAAGCAAATTCTTTCCTGTCATCCGCACTGTTAAAGATGGACGAGCAACTGTAACAGCCGCCCCATCCTCCCAATGAAAGAATTACTTTCAGCTGCTGGTTTTTTGTTTTGAAGGAAACCATTTTTTGAATGCAGGCAGTATCTGCCCCACTGGCAATATGCAGCCTGTTGCCCTGCAAATGACCAAATGAAAATATTAAATGGGTGAGTTGTTCCGTTGCAAAACTGTCGAGCCTTGCAGCCGGACCGGCATAATACGCCGTTACACATGTATTCGGCGGTTGTTGTGCATGAACCGGTAAAAGATGGCCAGCCAGCAAAATGATCAATAGTATTTTCTGCATGAAGGCGGTAAGTTAGTATAAAGAGGTGACACCTTTTAAGAAAGGTGTCACCTCTTTATATTACTCCCTCCAGGTGGCATAAGAATGCTGGGTTTCATAGAGGTTCATTTCCATTAATGCTATACCCCCGGGCAGTTCTTTTTTGATAAGCCGCTTCATAAACAGCAGCAGGTTTTCTGCAGTGGGTTCGGCGTCCCATGCCACCAGGTTTTCCTGTTCATTTACTTCCGGGTGCTTGGCGATATAGTTTTTGGAGAGCACCAGTTTATGGTCAAACAGTTCCACCACGGCACGGTTGACTATATTTTTAAGGTCTTTAAAATCCAGTAAAAAACCCGGCGGGTCAATAAAAGCATCTTCATTGCAGGAAGCCCCCACCGTAACATGCAGTTTATACGAATGACCATGTATATTTTTGCACATGCCATTATAACCATCGATGGCATGTGCCATTTCAAAATGAAAAATTTTTGTAAGCAGCAGCATGGGATATTACGGTTGTTGAAACGGCAAAGCTACTGTGCTGCTGATTTTTTACCCAACAGTAAGGTATGATATTGGTTAGTTGCGGGATGGGTATTCAAAATCCAGGACTGTGCAAACCTTCGCTCTGCCAAGGTTTGTGTCTCACAAACCTTTATAACAGGTATGAAATCTCTCCCCCTTCCTCCATTTCCTTTTTCTCCAGTGCATTATCCGCATAACTGAGTACAAAGGCATTGCCGCCTTTTAAAAACAGTTTCTCCTTATCCAGTTGCAGGGCTGTGCCTTCGGGCAGGGCCACCACCGGCAGGTGCGGATTGAGCATTAAAAATTCCTCCAGCCGCTGGTCGCGGGTTTCGCCATTAAAACCGGGGATGGTGATATTGTAATAATGCGGGTTGATCTGGAAAGGGAAAAATCCCAGCGCCATAAAACTCCCCGGATCAATCACGGGCATATCATTGGTGGTGCAAATACTGTGGCCGGTAATATTACTGCCGGCGCTCCAGCCAATATAGGGCGTGCCGTTATGCACTTTTTCTTTAATGACGGTAATGGCATCGGTATGATAAAGGTCGTGCAGCAGTTTAAATGTATTACCACCGCCGGTCATGATCACGTCGGCATTATGAATTGTTTCAGCTGCATGGTGGTGCGTAACCGTAACAATATTGTATTGACCGGGCAAAGATTCCCGCACTTTACGGGTATAGGATTCATAATCGCCATCCACCGCCGCAAAGGGAATGAAGGCGATGGTTTGCGGCTGCGTACCCAAAAATTCTTTGATCAGGGGCCATGCGGTTTCAAGATAACCGCTGTTACCGGTGCGTGAACTGCTGAAGGCAAGTATGCGTTTGTTCATAGCACAAAGATATCAAGGCCAAAGGAAACGCGGTACCGCATGAAGGGTATTGCCGGTATACAGCGCAATCGGTAGTTTTATTGGATGAAATATTTGCTGCTGCCCCTGTTTTTTTGTTGCCAGGTAATGGCATACACACAAACAACGCTCGATTATTCCTATGCGCAGTCGGCGGTAAAGAACCAGGCCCGGCGTGGCACCTGCACCGCTTTTGGTATTTGCGCTGCATTTGAAACCTCGCCGCTGGTACCATCGGATATGAGTGAGCAATATGTATTTGCCATGATCAAGTACAATCATTATACCTACCGTAATTTTTCCTTTGTGGGTATGCCCGAAGCGGAATTTTTAAAAACGGAAGGTGAAGTCCTGCAAAATTATATCAATGCCATACAGTTCAGCGGACTGGTACCCGAGGAGCTCATGCCGTATAATCCGCAGGCGCCCATTGCCACCAACGACAGTGATCTCTTTAACCGTTATATGGACATCACCAAAAATGTGCCTGCGGAGATTTTTGAAAGGGCCCGCAGGGAATCTTATAAACTCGGCGAAGGACAGTTTGAACATATGGATGAAGCAGCGGCACAGGATGTAAACCATATTAAAAAACTGCTGCAAAGCGGTATCACAGCCATACCGGTTTGCTATTCCATCCACAGCCAGGCATGGGGTAAATTATCGGCATTGAGCGACCTGTACCTCGATTACCCGATGCTTGCACTGGGGGATATGATTGATGTAAAAGTGAATAATAAATGGATGACGGTGGATGAAGCAAAAAAACTGGATCCCGGCATCGAGGAAAAAATGCTGGGCAGTACGGTAAAAATGTTTCCGCATATTATTGGAGAAAAATCCGGCGAGCCTGAGTATACAGATGGCGGGCATTGTGTTACCATTGTGGGATATACTCCGGAAGGGTTTATCATCAAAAACAGCTGGGGCACACATTGGGGGTATCATGGTTATGCGCTGATCAGCTATAATTACCACCGCATGTTTTGCACCGAAGCACTGGTGCTGAAAAATTTCAGGATACAAAAAAATGGTATTGCCGGTCCTTTTGATGTGCTGAAAACAGAAAACCTGCGCATCAAAACCCTGCCTGTGAAAGCAAACGGTGTTGCGCAAACACAGCTCAGTTTGTTTTATCTTGGTCCGCGGCTGATGCCGGAGCTGGAAACCATCACCCTGCAATTTTATAACAGCAGTGGTAGTTTGATCAGCAGCATGCAAATGCCGTCGGATGCGGCCAGCCAGCAAAATGCTTTTAATTCTGTGTTGCCCGCTGCGGTAACAGCGGCACTGCAGGATGGCCAGCCATTGCGTGCCGAAATGCAGGTAAGTTATTTTAACGGACTGCGTAAACTGAATGCCGTATTTGAAGGGTTGGAATGGAAGAACAGGATGTACCAGTCAAAATGAAACAGTGTCATGAGAATGATGAATACGGATTGCGGATCTAAACTTCCTAAGATGCCATCCAATCCAGCGAGCGGTAACACAAAGTGATTTCCTCCATCAGCAATTCATTTTGCTGCGCCTGCAGCGGGGCCAGCTGCCAGCCTTCGGCAGTAACCTGTTTAAGCCGGATGGTAACTGCGGGCTGATGCGTTTCATCCAGCACCTGCATCAGCATTTCGGGCAATGGTTTGCCCCCGTTTCCGTTCAAACATAGCAACACCCATTCACGCAAAGGAGAGTGCTGCTGGCGAACGGCCCTTTTTAAAATAACGGGATTGAAGATTGAAGACTGCTTTTTATCATTGCCGGTTGTGGCCGTAACCTGCAGGCCGCACACAGATTCAAAGGCACTGTCGGCTGTACGATCGCCTTTCAGTCCGCTGAACTGTACATTAAAATGAAAGGCAGGAAGAAAACTGTTGTCAGGCATGGCGATTATTTGGCTTCAACAATTGAAAGACCTTCATGTACCAGCTCCATGCTTTCAATCGCAATTTCATTCGCATCGGCTTTCAGGTCGGCATACTGTACTTTGCAGGGCCATGCTCTTTGAACAGCCCAGGTAATAACGGGCTGATGTTCTTCATCCAGCAGCCTGATGGTGATATCCCGCCTGAACTTTTCTTTCCCTTCCTGGAACATCATGGTTTTACGCCAGAGGGTATACATTTCAAAATCACCCAAAAACACACCGCGTTTGAGTGTGATATTACTGTACTTGGTCAGACCGGGCTGTTTGGTTTTGTTGTACACCGGCCTGTTCCCTTCCCGGTATTCGATCACTTCGGTTTCAACTGTAAGTCCTGATATTTCGGTAAACCCGATACGGGTACCGCCCCAATCCACCTGGAAATGAAATTTGGGCAGGGGATAATTTTTTTTAGGATCGTCTGCCATAAATTTTTTCTAAAAGTTACGGCGGTATGGCGGCTATTGCAATACCCTATTGTGGTGATGGGAGCGAAGTAGCCTTTTTTACGATAGGCGCTGATGCATAAATTTTACCGGCCTTGCTTATTTGTTGCCAGGCAGACCATTGTAGTATTTAACAAAGGCCTCTGTTACATTTGCAGCAGGATCCATGGCGAGTATCATGCCGGACTCTTCCAGTTTATCTCCATCAAGAACCAGTGCATAGCCATTGGCTTTGGCAAAATCCTGCAGTGATTTTCCAATATCCTGCATGATGGGCCCCAATACCACATTCCTGCGTTTATTATAGCGTGTTCTTGCGTCTTCCTCTTTGCGTTTATAATCGGTCTGCAGGTTTGCTAACTGGTCTGCTTTTGCTTTTCGGGCAGCGCCATCGGGTAAATTCTGGGCTTCTTTTGTGATGCTCCCGATTTTTGCCTGCAGGGTTTCCAGTTCTTTTTGAGCGGACAGAAATTCATTATTCAGTTGGGTGATGGCCGAACTGTATTTTACAATGCCTTTTTGCGGGTCTTCAAAATAGCTGGAATAAACCAGTCCCGTCTTATTAACGGTTTGCGCCGCGGTAGTTGTTGTAAAAGCAATAATGAAGATGCTGACAAGGAGCAGCGAATAAATTTTTTTCATGATGTTGTTTTAGTAACCTGTCAATGATTTTTTTGTAAAATACAGTGCAGTGGTCAATATGGAAAGAAAAAATAGAACGCCCCGGCGTTTCCTCTATCACATACCTGCTTTTCGATTGGGATGAAGGTTTCATTTGCAAATATCCTGCAAGGCCCGGGCGATTCAGTAAAATGAATGCCGCTGTCTTATTTTCCCCTTAAAAAACATGACAATCGTAGAAACAGCCTGCAAAAATGTGGAAGGCTTCCATGCATTCTATCAAAAATTTGTACGGCGCATGACCATCAGCGACCGGGCCGAAAGCACCTGCATAAACTATGGCCGCAGCCTGGCTTCTGCCGCACTGTATTTTAACTGCCTGCCCACCCAATTGAATATTGGCCAGGTGGAAGAATATCTTTTTTTGCTGAAAGGAAAATATGGTGAGGACTCAGACAACTGTTTCAAATTCATGATCTGTGCATTGCGCTTTGCATATAAGATGGAAGGAATGGAAGTGCTGCGCATGCAGCTGCCTCCCCTTCGTAAAAGGAAAAAATTGCCCGTTGTGCTCAGTAAACAGGAGATGACGGCCATGCTGAATATTCCCTGCCTGATGCGGCACCGGGTGCTGATAGCGGTATTGTACGGTTGCGGACTGCGATGTGCAGAAGTACGAAATATAAAAATATCCGACATTGATTTTGACAGGGCCCAACTGCATGTGCGGCAGGGCAAGGGACGTAAAGACCGCTATGTGCCCATGGGTAAAAACTTAACGGCCATCCTGGAAAGATATGTGCAGCTGCACAAACCTGTGTCCTGGTTGTTTCCAGGAAAACGATGGGGCAGCAAGGGCAATGTTTTTATTTCGGTATTTGAACCGCAGTACGGACAGCGCAGTGTGCAATGGGCCATTAAGCGGGCGGGGCAGCTGGCGGGCATCACCAAACCGCTGAGCGTGCACAGCCTGCGCCATACCTATGCCACGCATTTGCTGGAAGACGGCGTGAATATTTTAACCATACAGCAGATGTTGGGTCATGCCCATGTACGCACCACGATGTTATACCTGCATGTGGCGCAAATCAATAATCATCAAAAATGCAGTCCGCTTGATACATTGGAAGGATTAAAAGTGATCGGCACTGTGCAGGGGATGCTGGATTTTGATTGAGCAGTGAGCAACTGCGGTGGGGATGGATACTGGTGGCTTGATACTGGATACTTGATACTAGATACTGGATGCTCGATATGGTACAAATGCGCAACGCTGTATTTACAGCTGCATACCTGTGCCAGGCTGGAATTGCAGGAGGTAATTATTTTTTATCCCGCTGTTGCAATCTTGCCTTTGTCATTCTTTCACGCAGGCCGCCCTGTTTTAAAAATTCCTGCTCCAGTGTTTTTACCTGTTGCTTTAACAGGTAGATGACAATATTGGTAAGGCAGCGCAGGGAGTTGGCGCAAATTTCAGGGTCGGGGTTTTCAATGGCTTTTATGTACGTATGGTAAGTGGCATTTTCTGTACGGTTCAGTTCACTAAAGCGAAGGGAAAGTTTGTGGTTACTGCTCCATTTTACAAGCTTATTAGTGCGTAAAAAATCCTCATAGTCCAGCATCAGTTCTTCCAAAGAGGCACGGGCCACATTGGTGAGTTTTATTTCTGTTTCTTTTGATGTGCCCGAAGCCACACTTGCCTCGGCAATATTCTGTTTGCCACTGCGGGCGGCCTGTACCATTTGGTCCACCGTGCGGTCGTATTTATTAAAAAAACGTTTGGTAAAATAAACAGTGCCGTCGTAAATGATTTCGGCTTTTTGAAAGGTTATCAGTTTGCGGTAGCCGCCATGGGGCGGTATAAAGCTACCTGTATGATTATTGTGCTGCTTCATGGCGGACAGGTTGTGGGACTTTTGGCGACTTGTGTGACTTGAGTTGCATAGCTGTCGCCAGGGTCGCACAAAGTCGCATGAAACTAGCAATTTAACCAATGCCCGCAACGGGAAATAGAACAGGATTAGCGGTTGTTTTGCACACGAACCTTTTACAAGGGGAAGCCACTGCAGCAGATATATAACCTCCTGTATTGATGTTGTATGTTTCATTGTGGTAGTTTTATACAGCAGGCTTGCGTGGTTGTTTTGCAGAACAATGGGCGGCCCGTGCGACCTGCGCTGCGCAGCCTGTCACCGGGGTCGCACAAGGTCCCACGGAAGCAAAAGCCGGTGCAGCCGGGTAATCTGGTTGTGGCTCTTTTCTGCGCCGGGGTCTCACCGAGCGCTATAGCCCGGCGGTGAAGACCCCGGCGGGACGGAAAAAATACAGACATTAACACTTTTAGAACTTCACAAGTTAACGTAGAGTACAACGCATTTAAGAGTAGTATTACTGAAGCCACAGCAGCACCAAAGCCCCATCAGGGAACCAGCCCGGGAAGGGCTGTAATCCTGATGGGGTGTCTTTTTTGGAAAAGCAAAAAACAATTAAAAAATACTACCTGTACTTATAAGTGGTATAAAACCTGTCGGTATACCTAAAATTATATGTGGTCCCTGCAGAGTCTGCATAATCCTGCCGGATGATGCGTTTTTGGGGATCATAGGTTACCCCTTCGCCCGAACTGACGTGTGCATAGTTATACCCACCGGTGGCATAATCATAAAATCTGAATCGTACCGGGTTATTCTGAAATGCAAAATCCATAAGGATATTACCCTCCCACATACTGCTGTGTATGTTGTAGCCGGGCTTGAGATAAGGGGCGAGAAAAAGTGCAGGAAAAATATTCATTTTCGACAGCGGATTTGGATTGTTATCCACCTGGGGATAGTGGTTGTCGAACCACTCATATGTATAAGGCGTGTTTCCGAACCAGGTCATTTGCTTTGAATAAATCGCGGTGCAATTGTAGTTTTTGAAGGTCGCGGAATCCTGCAGTGTCGGCCTAAGGCTGCCTTTACTATATACCTTTACCACCGCAAAATTGAAAGCGGAATCATATACATATTTACGTACCGCCCTTAAAGTTGTATCAGCAGCGTTTGCAATCGAATCCCTGTTCTTCGACCCGTTGGCATTGTAATAGAAATACACCCGGTAATTATAGTACGAAAGCTGGTCCATGCTTTGCGGATTGGTACCGTTTCCCTGGTAGTTGAATTTCCAGGTGCCTTCAAGATTTACGGGCGTGTTGAAAAAATATTGATAGCACTTGATTTCAGAAACCCGGTTCTGGTTATCGTAAGAAAAAAAGTATCCATAATTGATCTCTTTGGTTGTTCTGGTACTTACGGTTAAAGTATCCAAAAGGAAGCCAGGGTCTGGCGTAACACTAAAAATATTTTTTACAGCAGGATCGGGTGTGCCCGGGTTATCCTTCGTGCATTGAGAAAGTACTATAACCAAAAAAAGACAGGGGATGATGTATTTCATGTAACGGTATTAAGTCCGCAAAATAACACTTTTTGTTTATGCGTACAAGCCTTCCCGCAACATCCGGCACTGTCAGTCTGCTTCCAAAGAAAGGAACATGCACAAATACCACACCGGGCAGACTAGCCCTGACTGGAGACGCCCTTGCCGGTGTTTGTGACGCACGAACCTGTTTAGTTATACCTGGATTGATGAACTGTTTCGTGTGCCAGGAATCAGCACGGCGGGTGCGGGAGTTGGAAGAGCGGGATTATTTTAACAAATCTTATTTCAAACCTAGCCCATTGTTTGTATTTGTAAGTATATAATCATTCATCTTAAAAATACAGACCATGAAAAAGATTTTTACTTCTTCGGTTATAATACTGGTGGCAGCCCTGCTGTTTGCCGGTTGTAAAAAAGAAAAACCATACCTGTCAGACAACTCCTACTGGCTTTCGCAGGAAAGGGGCGATGTGGTATACAGCAATAACAGCTGCGGTTATTATGTGGTGGAAACCAATTATGGGTATACCATCATCCGCAATATGGACGGACTAAGAACCTATGACGGCGATATTATGTATGGCAATTTTGGTGGTTACGGCAGCCGTAATTTTTACAATTATACCGCAGATGTGGTAACCCGCGGCAGCGTGGTGGAGTACGATCTTTCCTACAATGCCGCCCAGGATGCCATTGACTATTATTGTCCTTACGGCAGGGCGGGCGGACCTGCAATCAGGCAAAGCGACAGCGCTGCTGCAAAGGCACAGCGAAAAGCAGCGCCTGCGAATGAATAGAAATAACACCTTAATCTTTACCAGGGTTCGTTCAATACGAACCCTTTTGTTACTGGGTGATGTTTCATGTGCCAGAACCAGGGAGGCCAGGCAATTGAAAGTATGGGATTAGTATAGCCGAATGATTACCCGCCGACCTCAAACCTGCCTGGTTGCGGACCACCATTTTAAAAGTATTTGGAAACAGTTACAGTGACATTTATAAAATTTAAACAATTATCTCAGGTTATTACGAATTAATGAACAGAATTACCAATGCTGAAGCAACAGTAGTACTAAAGTTATACCAGGGAACCAACCCGGGAAGGGGCAGTAATCCTTCCCGGGTGCCTTTTTTGCCTGCCTGCCCCACTACAAGCGGGGGACAAGCAGAAAGAAAAAATACAAACATTAACACTTTTAGAACTTCACAAGTTAACGTAGCGTACAACGCATTTAAGAGTAGTATTACCGAAGCTGAAGCCACAGTTGTACAAAAGCCTGATCAGGGAACCAACCCGGGAAGGGGGCGTAATCCTTCCCGGGTGTCTTTTTTGTTTCTTTTTGGACAAGCAAAAAGAAAAATACAATTAAAAGAGTTAACAAATACAGCTATTGCCATTTCGTGAAAAACGAACCGGGGTATTTAACTTTTATACCCGCCGAAAACTAAAGCGTTAAAGGATGGTTTATTATTTTTGCGGCCTTATCATTTATAACCACCCACCATTTATGCTGGAAAAAATAAAAACCCAACCACAACTCATAACTTTTCAGGAAGTGATTGACTTTATTGATGCCCGTTACCAGTTTACCCCCACTGCTTTTACCAATGGCAGCCTGCATAATGAAGCCGGGCAAAACAACGGCAGCTGCAAAATTTTCCAGTTTGTGTTGCTTAATCATTTAACCAAAGAAGAAACCCTTCACTGTTTTGGCCATTATTACCGGGAGCATGTATTGGGCAACCCCGCCGGTACCGACCATGCCAACATCCGCAATTTTATGGTGAGCGGGTTTGAAGGATTGCAAATGGAAGGGGTGGCGCTGGTGGAGAAGTGATGTTAGAGTAGTGAAGAAATAGATTGGACCCAGCTACGCTGCATTAACTATACTGCATATCTGCGCCAGATGGGGGCACGCTAAAGCTGCATGGCCGTCGGGTGAAGCCCCCGGGGAAAGAACATACCGGCAGTTCATTTATATTTGCATACAATGAAACAGCTCATTAAACGTATACTGTACATCAGTACTCTTGCAATCCTGCTCCCTGCAGTTTCTTGTAAAAAACGAAACCCCAATAGTGGGGGCGGGGGCACTGTAGTGCCATCCACCACCAAATCCATTACTTCCTTTGTATTTACTGCAGCTGATAATCCGGGTATTCCGGCTGATATAACCGGCGTTATTACCACCGACTCCGTTATTATAGCTGTACCATATGGTACCAATATAACAGCGCTTAAACCTGTTGTGCAGCATACGGGTATCCTTGTTACACCCGCCTCGAAAACGCCGCAGAATTTCAGCTCGCCGGTAACCTATATTGTAAAAGCAGAAGACGGCAGTACCAAAAACTACCTTGTTATTGTAAAAATTCATTTAAAGAGTACTGTTTATGCAGGCAGCGGCGATGGAAAACTGTATGCATTTGATGGTGATAATGGTGCGGTTAAATGGACTTACAGCACTTCCGGCGCCATTACCGGCGCATGCCCGGCTTACTACAATGGCACTGTTTTTATTGGCAGTACCGATGGCTACATGTATGCAATTGATGCCGTAACGGGTTTATTAAAATGGAAATACAGTACAGGTTCAAACCTTGGCGGCAGTTCACCGGCTGTTAATGCTGCAGGCTTACTCTGTTTTGGCAATGCAACCGGTAGTGGTCCGCAATTTCTAAAAGCTTTAAATGCAGTAACAGGGGTGAAACTTTGGGAAAGATCCCATGCCAATGCGATTCTTTTTCCAACCCTGTATAACGGTGTCATATACGCCGGCGGCCTGTATGGACTGGATGGTTTTAATGCCGCTGATGGCACACCGGGTGTTCATTTCAGCAGCGATATCATAGGGGGCAACCCCATGGTGGTGAATAATGTGGTATATGCCGGCACGGAAGGCTCCATTGTAACCGCTTATGATGCTGCCACAGGTGCAGTAAAGTGGTTTTACAGAGATACCCAGGGAGGCAATGTATCCGTTTTCAGTCCAACTTTATACAAGGGTACTATATACAATACAGGCAACTCCAATTACCTGTACGCTATCGACAGTGCC
This sequence comes from Ferruginibacter sp., assembly GCA_046329655.1. Taxonomy (GTDB): domain Bacteria; phylum Bacteroidota; class Bacteroidia; order Chitinophagales; family Chitinophagaceae; genus Ferruginibacter. Next base: position 103,482 of record JAXLUD010000002.1, on the reverse strand, counting down.
ACCGGCACCCTGAAGTGGAAATTTACTTCAGGTATCAACTCTTATGCTTTATGTTCACCCGTAGTGGCAAATGATATTGTTTATACAGTAAATGCCAATGGCCGCCTTTATGCTGTAGACGCTTTTACCGGCAACCAGCGCTGGCTGTTTGATGATGGTATAAGTGGTTATACAACGCCCTATTATAGTTGTACAGTTAAAGGCGAAACGGTTTATTTTGGCAACCATACCAAAAAAATGTATGCAGTCAATGCCCTTACCGGCGCACTTAAATGGCAATATCTTACTGGTGGCGCAATAAGCGGTGGTGCCTGCGTTTTGGCCGAGGATGGCTCGGTAAGTTATTCGGGTATTTCAGGGCAGCAGCAATAGCTTTTATACGGGTGCATATTGCTCTCCCGCCGGGGTTTTCAACGTATGGCCGTACAGGGCGGTATGCAACACCGGCGTTGAGAAGGGCTGCGCTGTTTATACAGCCGCACTCCAATATTTTGCAGCTAAAAATTTCCTTTAAAGAATGGGGGTATGATTGTTGAAACGCTTTGCTGCGCCGGGGTCTCACGCTAACGCTGCAGGCTCGCGGGTGAAGACCCCGTCGGGACGGAAAGATTGCAGAGGTGATAAAAGACCTTATTATTTGCGCTGTTTGTCGGAGACAAGACAGCGGCGTGTGAGGGCTGCGGGTGTCTTTGGAAGAGATACAGGGAACACCAACAACGGCAGAGTTCGTTTTAAAGCCTACTTCTCCTCCCTAAAATGCACCTTTTAAAACTCATCGCTTCGGAGGCTCTCCTAAAATGCCGGAGCGGGCCTGAAAAATTCGTTTCTTCAAGTCCTCCTTCGACAAGCTCAGGATGACAGTACGTTTTTGAACTTACTTCTCTTCCCTAAAGTAAACTTTATAATAATTCATGTTCCTCTCCGCATCAAACCCTTTTTCAATCAGCTCATTATTGCCGTGGATATAGATATGGAAGTTTTTGTCCAGCTTCAGCACGCTTTTAAAAATGCGGGCCTGGCGGCGTACGGCCTGGTTATGGATGGCAAACTGGTCGGGCAGGGGCGTGTCGAGTTGTTGGGATTGTTCTTCTTTATATTGTTTAAAGAGTTTAAAGCCCTGTTCGTTGCCAATTACTTCCATGCCAAAATTATCCAGGTCGAAGTTTTCGTTTTCCTTAAAGTATTTAATGGAGCGGTTCAGCAGGTCAATTTTATCGGTGCGTTCCATGTCAAATGCTTCGTCCATTTTTTCGGTAACAAAGGTTTTGTACACGCTCAGCACCTGCTGGGTTTGGGTAAAATTGTCGTTGCGGATCTTGAGCTGTAAAAATTCATCGATCCAGTATTGGGCTTCGTTGCGGTTGGTTTGATCGATGACCGCCACTTTATAACCTTCGGCTTTTTCGGTGTTAAAGATGAGGCAACCTTTATCGAGCTTTTTAATATTGATGGCTTCGGGTTCGTAACCCAGGTTAAAACCTTGTGGGTGCTGCTCCACGGTAATATAGGGTTCCTTGCTTTCGCTTTTAAAAATGCCAATGGCCTCGTGGTTTTCGCCTTCTATTTGCAGACTGGTAAAATAAGCGATATAGAGTTCGCCGCTTTTTATTTTGGGGTGGCTGGCACAGTTGTATAAATGCGTGGCCAGTTGCTTACTCCCTGCATGAAAGTTATCAGTGTCGGCAAAAATTTTTGTGGCAAAGCTGTACACTTCATTCAGCGCAATATCCCCGGCGGCATGGTGCAGGCGGTACACTTCATTTACTTTTTCAAAAGGCTGTAAAAAGTATTGCAATAAGAGTTGTTGCAGGGTTTCATCCAGCACCAGCAGGGGTTGTTCGCTCAGGGTAAGGGGTTCGTCCAGCAGTTTATTGCCGGTTTTATGTATGCTCAGTTGCTGCAGGGCCGCTTCGGTGTAAAATATCATGGTTGGTGATTGGGGTGCAAGATTAAGGGATTTTGGTGGAAAGGGTAAGTAATAGGTAATAAGTAATAAGTTTTAAGTAATGAGAATATTGTGGGGGTAAATTGAGCGCTTACGTAGCGGTATACTTAAAACTTATAACTTACAACTCTCCCCTCACTTCAACAACTCCACCACCTTCTGCATCGCTGCCTGGTTCAACGGGCTGTTAAAGCTGTTCATTACGTCTCTTTTTTCCCTGGCCGTTAAATGAAAGTTGAGGGCGGCACCCTTGTCTTCTTTTTCGGGCGTGTATACAAAATTGATTTTATGCAGCAAAGAGTCTAATCCGTCGTGGAGATAGCTGTACTGGTTGGTTTCGCTGAAGTCCTGCAGTTTGTACCAGTTATGCTGCAGCATGGTGGCGGGCTTGATCAACAGGTCGGTAATGCCGCTGTTTTCAAAGGGCTGCTGAAAATTATCCATCCGCCGGTCACGTAATTGAATGATGACAACGGCGCTGGTGTTTTGCTGTAACCAGTCTTTAAAATTTTCGATAAAACGCAGCGTGGTTTCCTGTCCAAAATTATCGTGCAGACCTGCATCCATCACATCAATCACCGGATTGGTTGGCAGCCACACATTGGGCAGCACATAAGGAAAAGTGGCATTCATGCGCAGGGCGGTTAACAGCCGCAGGTTATAAGGATCCTGCTGGCGGAAGAAAGCAGCAAAATCCACGGCATCGGGAGTGGCACTGGTATCGGAAGCATAAATAAATGGCTTCATCATAAAGCTGATGGGCTGTGTGCTGGTCATCATGGCACGGCCATCGCGGCTGATGGTGGAGTTAAAGATCATGAGCGGGATGCGGGCATCGTGTTCATCTGCTGTATAATCTTTGAGCTGTGTATTGAGCAGGCCTTCGCTGTTGGCGGCCAGGCGTTTTTCAAAAGCATAGCCGCGGTCTTTTACATATTTAAAATTTCCCACGGTGAATTTTTGTGCCGGTGAAAAAATATCCCGGGCAATCATGGAGCTGAAAACAGGGTTGAGTAAATCCTGCGCAATATTATGGGTGTACTGCGGGTTGCTGAGTGATATTTTTTGTCCATTCAGTTTTTGCCGGTATAACTCACGGTAATAAGTGGCCGCCAGCATGCCGCCGCTGGCACCGCTGATCAAAAAAGTATGCTGCATCATTTTGCCATGGGTCATACTGTCTAAATGCTGCAGCGTGTTCATCACAAATGTGCCGCTGCGCAATCCGCCGCCGCTTACATTGATAAAAACCATTACCGGTTTGGGCTGCTGTTGTTTTTGTTTCCAGTTTTCCAGCACCGACAGCATATTTTTTTTATCGGCCTCCATTTTTTCCGGTGTGCAAAGTGCCTGTAAAAAGGGTTTGCTGTACTGCGGCCGTTCGGTTTTGTTGGTATAGTTGAGACCGTATGCTTTATTACGGGGATCAATCACCTCGTAATTGTATAAAATATTTAAGAAGAAGATCAGCACGATCACAAAGGGCAGGCTCCAGCTTTGTAAAAAATAGGTAAGGGCGCCGATCACGGCCGTGCATGCCGCAAAAAAAACAAAGATGCTGGCGGCGGCAGGCACTTCAAAAAATTTATCATCCAGGAAGAAACCCACCAGGGCCAAAAAAATAAAGGCAAGAATGATGCTGCTAATGGCAGCAAAATGATGACGCTTGAAAACCATATCCAGGAAATCCTGGCTGTAATGACTGACAGCCCTTGCCTTGCGAAGCCGGAAACGGCCGCTGAAATAATAACCCACTTTCAGTCCGAACCCGTCGGGTTGCGGGTTGGCCGAAGGATTGTACATGAGTTTGAACTGGTGCGGATTGCCCACGATGGGTGCAATGCTGCGAGTGATGGTGCGCTCGGCGCCAAAAAAGTAGATAAAGGAAATGAGCAGCAAAATAATAAAGCCCAGGAAGATGCCGGTGAGTACGGCAATGATCCCGCCGGTATTCATCAGTTCGTTTTGTTTGTCGAACTGTATTAAGCGCACCACGTAAAATGCAATGAACAGTAAAGGAAGCCCAGCATTGTTGATACAGTATTTTAAAAAAGGTTTGGACGTGGTGGCCAAAAACTTGCAGCGTTTGCTGTGCAAAATAAACGTGGTGATATTCCAGCTCATGATAAACACGCCCATGGCCAGCCCTACGATTAAAGCCCCCAGCATGTTCACATTTCCCAAATATTCCGGTGCAAAAAACAGCGCATCAGCCCCGAAGGTTTTCATAAACCCGCTGTTGATGGTGCTGGTTAAAACATACCAGCAGATCAGCAGCACCTGGTATTTTCTAAAATGCAGGATGAAGAGCTGAACGGGAAAGGAATAGTAAATATTGCTGAGTGTGTTTTTCATGCAAGCGGGGTCAATGGTCAATGGTCAATGGTCAATGGTCAATGGTCAATGGTCAATGGTCAATGGTCAATGGTCAATGGTCAATGGTCAATGGTCAATGGTCAATGGTCAATGGTCAATGGTCAATGGTCAATGGTCAATGGTCAATGAGGTTTGGCGTCGCAAGGTATTCACAAATACTCACTATTCACCTCCCGATAGCTATCGGCACACTACTCACTACTCACCGTACTTCCGCCAACTATCATCTATTAACCTTTCAACTTATCGGGCGTAATCGGTAAACTGGTAATCCTCTTGCCCGTGGCATTGAACACCGCATTGGCAATGGCTGCAGCGGAGCCCAACAGTCCCACTTCACCGAGGCCTTTACTGCCCATCGGATTTAAATAAGGATCGGGCTGGTTTACAAATATTACATCAATGGCCGGTACTTCCACATGCCGGGGCACATGATAGGTTTCAAAATCTTTACCACTTAATTTTCCGGTGGCGGGATCGGCTTTTTGTTCTTCTGTTAATGCCATACCAATACCCCATACAACAGCGCCTTTGATCTGGCTGGCGGCGGTTCGTTCGCTTACAATCTTTCCGGCATCCACGGCACTCACCACTTTGGTAACTTTTATTTCGCCGGTTTTGCTGTGCACTTTTACTTCGGCAAAATGTACGGCAAAAGAATTGAAAGCATATTTGCGTCCTTCTGGTCCGGGTGTGGATGTTTTGGTGATGTCGATATTGTTTTGCCCGGCTGCTTTCAGCAATGCTTCATACGCAACGGAAGCGCTGTTATCTTTCAGCGTAATTTTTCCATCTGCAAAAACCAGCATGTCCGCTTTTTCAACTTTGAACTTCGGATCGCCGGCAGCGAGTTCGGCCAGTTTCTTTTTCAGTTCCTGGCAAACATTATGCACAGCCGATCCAACAGAAGCGGTGGTCACACTGCCGCCCTGTCCCGGGGAATCGGGTAACCTGGAATTGCCGAGTTCAAACCTGATCTTCGATTTATCCATGCCCATGGCTTCACCCGCAATGGCCACCATGGCAGTGGCAGTACCCGGCCCCATATCGCTGGTGGCACTTTGTAATAATAGGTTACCACTATTGTCCAGCAGCGCCCTTACGGTTGCGCCGGAACGCCATGCACTCCAGGTGCCGCCGCCCATGCCCATACCTACGAGCCAGTCGCCTTCTTTTTTACTGCGGGGTGTTGCTTTACGGTTTTTCCAGCCAAACTTTTGTGCCGCCAGTTCGTAGCATTGTTTTAAATAATTGCTGGACCAGGGCAGGTTATTATCCGGATTTTTATCAGCATAATTTACAATGCGCAATTGCAGCGGATCCATTTTTAACTGGTGCGCCAGTTCGTCCATGGCAGATTCCAGCGCAAAAGTGCCGCTGGCTTCCCCGGGTGCACGCATCCAGATGGGAGTGCCCAGGTTCAATGCAACCGTTTTACGCATGGTGCGCAGGTTGGGAAAGTTATACATCACCTGCGTGATGCCCGTGCAGTCTTCTCCAAAATTTTCATAGGCTGATGTATTGGTGATGGAAGCATGCACAGCACCTGTAATCACACCTTCTTTGGTGGCGCCCAGCGATATTTTTTGCCAGCTCTGCGGGCGGTAGCCCACCATGGTAAACATTTGCGGCCGGCTCAATGTAACCTTCACCGGGCGGTTCAGTTTTTTTGCTGCAATGATGGCGGCAATGCAATGCGGCCAAACACGCAGTCCGCTGCCAAAACCCCCGCCCACAAATTCGGCCTGCACAAAAACATTTTCCCGTTTCAGTCCGAAAATACCGGCAATGCTGCGCTGTACATCTTTTACCGCATGGTTCTTATCATATACCGTGAGTTTATCATCCCCTTCCCAAACGGCAATGGTGGCATGCATTTCCATGGGGCTGTGCACTTCAATGGGAATATTGTATTCTCTTTCAATTTTTACAGCCGCATTTTTCCAGGCTTCCACATCACCGCGTTTGTCATCCTGTTTATAAGGTTCATTTTTTGCTTTGGCTGCTGCCGCTTCAAAATCGGTGTTGTGCGCCTGCGCTGCATAGCTGATCTTTACCAGCCCGGCGGCATATTGCGCCTGTTCCAGGTGATCGGCAACCACTAACGCCACAGGCTGGCCGTAAGAAAATACTTCATTGGTATGAAAGATGCGAAGACCGGCCCGGCTGCTGGCGGCTTTTTTTTCATCGGCCAGGTTCTCCACTTTCCAGGTATTGTCGTGGTAGATGATATCAATCACACCGGGTGCTTTTTTGGCTTCGGCAATATCCACCGATTGAATGGTTCCTTTGGCGATGGTGCTGCCCACCAGTACACCGTATGCCGTATTGGGAATATTGTATTCGGCCGCATATTTTGCTGCGCCGGTTACTTTCAGTTTGCCGTCCACGCGGTCGTCGTCTGAAAAAAGAACAGTATCATCAAAAAGGTTCATGGTAATTTTTTTGGTTGATGGATGTTGTTGAAAGACCATCCTTATTTTTTAGCGGCTGCCACTTCTTTAATGGCGTTTACGATACCATTATAAGCGCCGCAGCGGCAGATATTGCCATTCATAAATTCCTTGATGGATGTTTCATTGTGGGCATGCCCCTCATTGACACAGGCAACGGCCGACATGATCTGTCCCGGTGTGCAGTAGCCGCACTGGAAACCATCGTGCTTGATAAAAGCGGCCTGCATGGGATGCAGTTCGTCGCCATTGGCCAGTCCTTCAATGGTGGTGACTTTCTTTCCGTTATTGTCCACCGCCAGTGTGAGGCAGGCATTCATCCGTTTGCCGTCGATATGTACAATACAGGCGCCGCACTGGCCCAGGTCGCAGCCCTTTTTGGTACCGGTGAGGTGCAGGTCTTCCCGCAAAAAATCGAGCAGCGATGTACGGGTGTCAACGGTGCGGCTGTATTTTTTCCCATTTACTTCTATTTCTATTTGCTCGCCTTCCAGCTGGTAAGCCAGTTTTTCATCTACACGGTTGTGGGCGGCTGTTTCAACGGCGGCCGGTATTACAGCTGCGGCGGTGAGCACAGCGGATTGTTTTAAGAAGCTGCGGCGGGATGCAGTTTTGTTTTTTTCGTTTTCTGTATGCATAAGCAAGAGTTGTATGGAAGAAAGATGGCAATAAATATACGAATGAAATGGGGGAAAAGAAAAATAGGGTTGTGGGGTAATGAAGTTGATAAGGTTGATAAAGTTGAAAGGATAGGGGGGTTGCACGCAGAGGTGCAGAGGACGCAGAGGGGAAAATTCGTGTAATAAAACCTAACCACAAAGAACACGGAGGAAACACGGAGGAGCACAAAGGAAATTCGTGCAATTCGCTTTAATTCGTGTAATAAAACCTAACCACAAAGAACACGGAGGAAACACAGGGTGATACAAGGCCATTCGTGTATTAAAATTTAACCACAGAGAACACGGAGGAGGCACGGAGAAACACAAAGGAAATTCGTGCAATTCGCTTTAATTCGTGTAATAAAACCTAACCACAAAGAACACGGAGGAAACACGGAGGAGCACAAAGGAAATTCGTGCAATTCGCTTTAATTCGTGTAATCCCCTGCAACCTTCTTCCTCACCAAATACAGCAGCACCGTAACAGTTACCAGCAGCAACATAGCGGTGAACTGGTGCAGCACACCGAATAATACCAGCCGGTTGCTGTTGGTGGCATTCAACACTGTAAGAATACCCAGCAGCACCTGCAGCAGCACCACGGCCAGCAGCCGGATACGCCAGCGGTTAAGGATCTTGTTTTCTTTATAGATGCCCGATTTAAAAAACCATATCACAGCAAGCAGGGTTAGCAGGTAGGCCAGTCCGCGGTGAATAAACTGTATAGTGAGATGATTGCTCACCAGGTTTTTACCAAAAGGCTGCATCTCACCCATGCCTGCGGGAATAACAGCACCATTGATATCGGGCCAGGTGGGTGCGGTGATGGCAGCTTTCAGTCCGGCCATGAATGCACCATAGATGAGTTGTACCGTAAGCAGAGCCAGTACCAGCAACAATGCATTTTTTAATGCGGTATTGGCAACTGTTTTTTCAGCAGGGATCAACAGGCCCAGTGCGAACCATAATGTATAAAAAAGCAAACCGAGTGCGGCAATAAAATGGGTAGCCAGTTCCACATGTCCCACAAAATATTTTTCAGGAACCAGCCCGCTTTTCACCATGATCCAGCCGATGGCGCCCTGCAGCCCGCCCAGTAAAAACAGTATCACCATGGGGGTGATCATTTGTTTGCTGAATTTCTTTTTTGCAATGAAGTACACAAAACCAATTACAAAAACCAGGCCCAGCAAACGGGCCCAAACCCGGTGAAACCATTCCCAGAAAAAAATGAATTTAAAATCACGCAAGGAAAAATGCTGGTGTACGTATTTGAACTGGTCGGTGAGTTTGTATTTGTCAAACTCGGCTTGCCAGGCAGCTTCGTTCAAAGGAGGCAATGTGCCGGTAATGGGTTTCCATTCGGTAATGGAAAGTCCGGATTCGGTTAAACGGGTAATGCCTCCCAGTAACACCTGTATCATGATCATGCCCACCCCGATCAAAAGCCAGGTGGCCACCTGTTTATTATTACGCTGTAACAATGTATCCATAGCGGATGCAAAGTTAAGCGGACCTATTTTCTTTTATGCAGGCAGCAGTGCATTTTATTTGGTAGTCTTGCAGATGAAACTGTTTAATATGAAGTATGTTTTTGCCCTTATTTTGTTAACAGGCTGGTTGAATATCGAGGCACAGCAAAAGAAATATTTTTTTGATAACCTTTATTTTTCGGGCATGGCCGGTAACCAGGTGTATGATGTGACACCGGAGCAATGGAAAAACCTTTTTGCCAATAGAAGCAATTTTCCCTATCCGCCCGACTCATTGAAAAGCGACTTTATTCCCAAGGATGGTCCTTTATGGCGGTTGAATGTTAAAAGCGGCCTGTCGCTGGCCGCCGGTAAATCCTTACTGAAGGGGAATAAGGGCTGGATGCGCAATAAAGTGCTGGAATGGAGAACGGCGCTGCATTATAAAACAGCAGCTCATGAACCCGCTTCCTCACTCGCCACCAGCACCAATTACCCCACCGACACCACCAAGGTGCATACCATTACCAATGTGCGGCTGGAACAAAAAAAACAAATACTCGAGTGGGAGCAGCTCGTCAATTTTAAAACAGCCCCTTTTTTATTGAATAAGCTGCGCATGAATATCGGCAGCGGGTTCAGCATCAGCCGTACAGTTGCCAGCAGCATTCATGAAAAGTATTACCAAACAACCTATACCTGGAACAGCAGCCTGCGCTATTTTGTAACACAATCCACCCCTTTTACTGAAGCAGATTTTAAAGCAAAGCCTGAAACGCTATTATCTTATGTCTTTTACCTGGGTACAGAACTGAAACTGGCTTCGCACATGAGTTTGTTATCAGATTTCCGCTACAGTATTGCCCATTATAAAAACAATGAGCTGTCTCCAAAAATTGAAAGCTACTGGCTCGGACTTACCTTCCGGTATGGATTAAATCAATAATTTTAGCAAAAAAAAATTGCTGCTCCCGTATTTGAATAAAGGGCTTGTGGAAGCCGGGCTGGACGAAGCCGGCCGTGGTTGTTATGCGGGCCCGGTATTTGCCGCGGCGGTGATTTTACCGGCAGACTTTCATCACCCGTTACTGAATGACAGCAAACAGCTGAAGGAAAAAGACCGGGATATACTGCGTCCCATCATCGAAAAAGAAAGTATCGCCTTTGCAGTTTCGGATATTGATAATGATGAGATCGACCAGATCAATATCCTGCAGGCCAGTTATAAGGCCATGCATGTATCTGTTGGCAGACTAAAAACACAACCTGACTTTTTACTGGTGGATGGCAACCGTTTTAAACCCTATCCCCCTCTGCCGCACCAGTGCATTATCAAGGGCGATGGAAAATATGCTTCCATTGCAGCAGCCAGTATTCTTGCCAAAACTTACCGCGATGAACGGATGTATGCACTACACCAGGAATTTCCCGAATATGGCTGGAATCAAAACAAAGGCTATGGCACCGCACAGCACCGTAAGGCCATTGAGGCACATGGGTTGTGCAAATACCACCGGAAGAGTTATAATATTCTGCCGGTGCAGCGGGTGTTGTTTTAAGATAGCACAAGGGAAGAGCCGCAAGGGGAAAGCAAAGGGAACCGCATTTATATGCTTCTCCCTGGCAGCTTGTCCCTTTTAGCTTTTTCACGCAATAAAAATTTTTTTCCCTTCGTTTTAAACCTCCGGCGCCATGCCCGGTCTATTACTGTATTAAACGCAATCATTCACCTTTATTTAAAACTTAAACAATTTAAATTTTATGAAAACAACTTTTTTAGCAGCAGCTGTTTTACTCGGCGCTTTTGTAACCACTTCAGTATCTGCCCAGCAAACCATCAGGCAAAAAGGCCGCCACGAACGTCACCGTATTGCACAGGGTGTTAAAAGCGGCGAGCTTACAAAAGCTGAAACCGCCAATTTGGTAAAAGGCCAGAAAGAAATTCACCAGGAAGTAAAGGCTGCCAAGGCTGATGGCGTGGTAACACGTGATGAAAGAAAAGATATTAAACAGGATCAGCGCCAGCAAAGCCGCAAGATCTACCGCAAAAAACACAATAACAGGGACAGGAATTAATAGCGTTTGTACCCGTTGTATAAGAAGAAGCCCCGGAATTTTCCGGGGCTTTTTTATTTATAGTGCATTTTTGTGTTTGATACTGCTGTCAGGATTCCCAGTTTCCCAGTCCCTGGCGGGTGATGGTCCATTCATTACCGGTGCAGTCAACAATGGTGGAAGGTGTCATACCACCGGTGCCGCCATCCACCACCATATCCACGAGGTGTTCAAACTTATCGTTGATTACTTCCGGGTCGGTGTATTCTTCCACCATTTCCCCCGGTAATGAGGCACTGAGGATGGGATTGCCCAATGCGGCCAGTATATCACTGCAGATAACATTATCAGGCACACGAAGTCCGACCGTGCTTTTTTTACTTTGCAAAATTTTGGGGACCTGTTTGCTGGCTGGCAAAATAAAAGTGAAAGGTCCGGGCAAATAACTTTTGAGCATACGGTACAATGGCGTGTCGATGCTTTTGGTATAATCACTCAGGTGGCTCAGGTCGCGGCAAATAAAACTCAGCTGTGCTTTTTGCGGATCGATATTTTTGATACGGCAGATGCGCTCAATGGCTTTGGGATGCATGATATCGCAGCCCAAACCATAAATGGTATCGGTGGGATAAATAATCACCCCGCCGTCTTTCAGGCATTCAGCTACCAGCTTTACCAGCCTTGGCTGCGGGTTATCGGGATGGATATGAACTAACAATGGATAAATTGTGAATGAATAATATGCTGCAAAGGCCTATCAACCAATAAAACAAGTACTTTTGCCCGTCAAATCTAAACGCTAAAATCTAAATTCTAAAATCGTTTATGTCTTTAATTACTGTAGGCACCATGGCTTTTGATGCAATTGAAACGCCTTTTGGTAAAACCGACCGTATTGTGGGTGGCTCGGCCACTTATGTGGCTTATGCCGCCAGCAATTTTGTTACGCCCGTTCAGCAGATTTCCATTGTGGGGTACGACTTCCCGCAGGAGGAAATGGATGAGATGCGGAGCCGCGGCGTGCAGCTGGATGGTGTGGAGATCGTGCCGGATAAAAAATCCTTTTTCTGGAGTGGTAAATACCATATCGACATGAACACCCGTGATACACTGGTGACCGATTTGAATGTGCTGGCAGATTTTAATCCTGTTGTGCCCGACAGTTACCAGGGAGCTGAATTCCTGATGCTCGGAAACCTGATGCCCAAACTGCAGCTGAGCGTGATCAACCAGTTAAAGGAACGTCCAAAACTGATCGTAATGGACACCATGAATTTCTGGATGGATGTGGCGATGGACGACCTGAAGGAAGTATTGAAAAAAGTGGATGTGCTGCTGGTGAACGATGGTGAAGCCAGGCAACTGAGCGGAGAGCTTTCACTGGTAAAGGCAGCCCGCAAAATAATGGAAATGGGCCCACAGTTCCTGATCATTAAAAAAGGGGAACATGGTGCACTGCTCTTCCATGATGACCACGTGTTTTTTGCGCCGGCCCTGCCGCTGGAAGAAGTGTTTGACCCCACCGGCGCCGGCGATACTTTTGCAGGAGGATTTATCGGGCACCTGGCCAAAACAAAGGATATCAGCTTTGAAAATATGAAAACCGCCATCATCATCGGCAGTGCCATGGCCAGTTTCTGCGTGGAAAAATTCGGACCGGAAAGACTGAAGGAGATCACCAAAGGGGATATTGATGAAAGACTGAACGAATTTGTGCAGCTGGTGAACTTCGATATCGACCTTGTTTAATCATGCTTATGTACATATGGAAGCAGCTGTTATCACAGCTGCTTTTTTTATGTTTTAACAGCCGTTTAAAACTTCCAACTTCATTAATCAGTAAATTACAGCTTCTAATTACTGCAATGAAAAGACTGATCATTTCCAAAACCGCTGCCCTTGTATTATGGATGGCTTTCAGCAATACAAATGCTGCGGCCCAGCAACTGTTCGATTCCCTGTTAAATGTTGCTGCCACCAAATATCCGCAGGAAAAAATACATGTCCATTACGATAAGACTTATTACAACCCCGGTGAAACTATCTGGTTCAAGGCATACATCACTGAAAAGGGCAACGCTTCGGCCATCAGCAAAACACTGTATGCAGAGCTCATCGATGAAAAAGGCAATATCCTCCAGCGGAAGATAACACCGGTATTCCAGTCGGGTGCCGCCTCTTACTTTGACCTGGATACGGTTTACCGTCCCAAAGTTTTTGTACGGGCCTATACCTCATGGATGATGAATTTTGATACGTCGCTCTATTATCTAAAACCCATCACCCTTATCAATCCCAAACAGGACGCCGCTGTAAAATCACAGCCATTGTATTCCTTAACGCTTTTCCCGGAAGGTGGCGATATCATTCAAAACATCAACTGCCGTGTTGCATTCAAGGCCAACGACCAGGAAGGCATCCCGGTAAATGTGAGCGGCACCGTGGTTGACAGTAAGAATAAAGTGCTTTCCGCTTTTACCTCGGTGCATGATGGCATGGGCATGTTCGCTTATACGCCCGTTTTTGATGAACAATACAAAGTGCTGTGGAAGGGGCCTGATGGTGTGCAGCGGCAGGTATTATTGCCCGTTGCAAAAAGGGAAGGTGTGGCTTTTCGCGTGGTGCAGGGCGGCGGAAAGGTTTCTTATACCATTAACCGGCCCGATTCGGCGAATGATTTGTTTAAGCAGTTCACCGTATTTGCCCAGATCAACCAGCAAACAGTATATGGCGCCATGATCAAGCTGCACCAGAAAGCACAGGTAACAGCCGTAATTGAAACCGACAGTTTGCCGGATGGCATCATGGTGCTTACATTGTTTAACGGCAATGATATACCGGTGGCAGAACGGCTGGTATTTATCAATAACAACAACTACTACTTCAATACCGACCTGCACACATCCGAAAAAAATCTTACACCACATGGCAGAACCGTATTGCAGCTGGATGTGGGCGAAAACCTGCTGAGTAATTTATCCATTGCGGTAACCGATGCCGGACTGGAAGCGGCCAGCAAAACAAAGGAAACCATTTATTCGGAGCTGCTGCTTACAGCTGATTTGAAAGGATACGTATACAATCCCGCTTATTATTTTTCAAGCGATGCGGATTCGGTAAAACAATATCTCGACCTGGTATTGATGACCAATGGCTGGCGGCGTTATAAATGGGAGGAAATGCTCGCAGGCAAATGGCCCCAGATCAGCCACCAGCCAGATAATTATATTTCGATCCAGGGCGGTATTTACGGTTTGTCAAAAACACAGCTGAAGGACAAATCCATCACCGCCATTTTCCGAACAGGCAAATCAGGCGGCTCCATTTTCAATATTCCTGTTGAAGCCGATGGTAAGTTCAGTTTAAAGGGAATGTATTTTTTTGATACCGCTAAAATATACTACCAGATCAATAATGATAAGGATAAGCGGCTGACTTCCTTTGCCAGTTTTTCATTCACGAATGGCTTTGAAAAATCACCTTCTCCCGCATACAAGCTGATGGAAGCGCAGTATTTTAACCTGCATCCCGATTTGGCCACACTGATAAAAAGTGCCAAACAAAATGCGCTCTTCCTTTCTGCCGCTGCAATGGATAAGGCCAAAACACTGCAGGCGGTGGTGGTTACCGGAAAACAAAAATCGCTCAAGGAAAAACTGGATGAGCAATATGCCACGGGTTTATTCAGCGGTGGTTTTGCCAGGGTGTTTACCACCGAAGATGATCCCTTTGCACAATCGGCCATGAGCATACTCGATTACCTGCAGGGAAAAGTGCCCGGTCTGCAGATCACCACAGCAGGAACACCCAGTATTACAAGAAGGGGAAGCTCCACGTCGGTGTTTTTAAATGAAATGCAGACCGACCTTGATGTATTGCAATCAACACCCATGACTGATGTGGCTATGATCAAAGTGTTTGATCCGCCGTTTATGGGAGCAGCGGGCGGTGGTGCAGGCGGTGCAGTGGCGGTATATACCAAGAAGGGCGGCAATACCTCCAACATAAAAGGACTGAACGAATCAACTGTGTATGGTTACTCGGCCTGGAAAGAATTTTACATGCCGGATTATTCCAAAATTGCCGCCACCGGTGGTGATTACCGCAGCACTTTGTACTGGAATCCCTTTGTACTGATGGATGCCAAAACACGCCGGGTAAGTATCCCCGTGTTTAACAGCAGCAACTGTAAAAAAATGAAAGTGGTGATAGAAGGTATTAATGAACTGGGGCAGCTCACCAGGGAGGAGAAAGTGTTTGAGTAAATCAATTTATATTTGACTAAAAATAGTATGTTAGAAATCCTTGCCCTCATTTTCCTCACCAGGAATATTGGAAATATCACCATTCAAAAAGGTCTAAAGTCAGGTACCTGGAAATTATATACGGTGCTTGCATGGTTTGGTGCCGAGATACTCGGTATTGTAGCCGGATTTGCACTGGGTGGTGAAGATGGATTTGCCCTTGCATTCTTACTCGGTATTGGTTTTGCGCTTTCCAGCTTTTTTATCCTCAGAGCCAGTTTAAAAAAACGTCCTGATGCCATGGATGAAGAGATCAACAGTATTGGTGTGGAGGATCTTTATCCTCCAAAAAATCCCGGCACTACTTCGCCACAACAATAGTATTCTTAAATGCCTTTTTTTTACCGGCTGTATTAAAAATACTGGTATAAATAATATAGATACCGGCAGGCAGTGCCTGCTTTTTTTCTCCCAGTCCGTCCCAAACAAAATTGCCGGTAATACCGCAAAGTGCATTACGCTGTAAATAACGTACCGGTCTGCCGGCCGCATCAAATACAGTGATACTGGCCACATAACCCGGCGAAGGAAAGCGATAGCTCACCGTTGCAAAATCATCGCGGCCGTCATTATCCGGCGAAATGATTTCCGGGCTTACGGTAATCTCGCCCTTTGGCTGGTCACTGGTTCTGTATTGCGAGTTTTTATAACCCGGTGTGCCATATCCCGCCGATGCTGCAGCGCTGTGCCAGTTGTCTTTTAATTGGGTGGCCACATTGTAATCAATCCGCTCCAGCGCAATCCCTTCCGTATTACTGAGCAGGCTGAAATGCCAGTTTTGATTGTATTGCAGCTCGTCTGTTATGGCGCCCTGTGCATTCAGTAAAATCACATCACCTTCATCATCATTAAATGAAGGCATGGATGCGATGGTTATAAATGCATCCGGGTTTTTGGTGATGAAATCCTTTTTAATAGCGAGGAGGTCTTCGGTCAGCACCATAAATTCCTGCGGGAACAGCAAATAGTTTTCTGCACTCACCTGTTTAATATTGCTGATCACACCCGTGCTGTTGCGGTTGGCAATATAGATTTGTTTCAGGTCGGCGATATTGTTGCTGCGGTTATATATCTCCACATAATCGGTGCCATTTGCTTTTGGATTGAAGAGTATCTCGTTCACAATAATATCATTGCTGCCTGCCTGTTCACTCAGTCCGGCCCTTGCCATTTGGCTCCCCGAACGGTTGCCCATACAGTCGGCAGCTGCATCTACAGTAACCATATATATTTTTTTCCGCAGCAGGGCATTGTTCAGCCGCAGGTTTACTTTATCAAATGCCGGTGCAGCAACGTTAACTGAAGCAGGCATACCAATGCCGTCACTAATATTATAGATAGAAGGATTTACGGCACTGCTGCTGTCAAGGGGTTCATCAAATACAAGTGTAATATTCAGACTGTCTGTTGCAAAGGCCCTTAAAAGCTTGGGTGCAGTATCATCCGGGTTTTGAGCAGCAGCTGCATTTTTTGTGCCCGGAGTGCCGCCCCTGTTATCATTGCTGGCTGTCCAGTTGCTGTAACCGCTGCAGGGGTTATTGCTGTCCATCATTTCCAGTGTCCATCCGCCTTCTTTTTTGAGTTCGTTGCGGTACCAGCTATCGGTATAACTCACACTATGTATAATAGTATTCTGTGCAGACTTTATACTGATGATATCACCCGCATTGTCAAGCGAAGGAAAACTGGTAACAGCAATCACCGGTCCGTAAACATTCATGGCAGTTGCGCTGCCCGATGCACATACAATCACATAACTTCCGGGCTGCAGCGTATATACAGGCATGGGCCCGCTTTGAGAACCGGCATCTGTAATGCGCCATCCTGTAAGGCTGATGGCCGTGGCAGACCGGTTATACAGTTCTATCCATTCATGATTGGGTAAACCCACCTGGGGCGAAGGATCGGCCATGATTTCGTTAATCACAATATCATAGCGGGCGGGAGTTTGTGCAACGGCAACGTTTGCATAACAAACAATCCCTAAAAAAAGGGCTGGAATACGGATCATTATTAGAAGTTATCAATATAAATATAAATAATTTGGCTGTAAAAACAGATTGTAGTTTCTTTGTGCCGCAATGAAAATGAGTAAACATACGAAACACGCTAAGAAACCTTTTACTACAGGGGGGGTATAGCTGTTTTATATAACAATATAACAAAGGCCTTCCCTCAAACGGAAGGCTTTTTTTGTTTGCTGATTGGACTGGCACGATTGTATTATATCTTTTAAATTTAAAAACCAAAAACACAAAAATGAAAGTTGCAGTTGTAGGCGCCACCGGCCTGGTAGGCAGCAAAATGTTACAGGTACTGGCTGAAAGAAATTTCCCGGTAGATGAATTGATTCCCGTTGCATCCGAAAAATCCATTGGCAAAGAAGTGGATTTTAAGGGAAAGAAATACAAAGTGGTGGGATGGGCCGATGCAATTGCAGCTAAACCAAACGTGGCTATCTTCTCTGCCGGCGGTGGTACTTCACTGGAGCTGGCGCCCAAATTTGCCGAAGCCGGTATCACCGTAATCGATAACTCCAGCGCATGGCGGATGGACCCCACTAAAAAACTGGTGGTGCCCGAAGTAAATGCCAATGTGCTTACTGCTGCAGATAAGATCATCGCCAACCCCAACTGCTCCACCATCCAGATGGTGGTGGTGTTAAAGCCCCTGCATGATAAGTACAAAATCAAAAGGGTGGTGGTAAGCACTTATCAAAGTGTTACCGGAACCGGTGTAAAAGCGGTTGACCAGCTGATGAATGAACGCAGTGGTGTTACTGACGGACCGATGGCCTACAAATATCCCATCGACCTGAATGCAATTCCCCATATTGATGTATTCCTCGATAATGGATATACCAAGGAAGAAATGAAAATGACCAATGAAACCAAAAAGATCATTGGGGATGATTCCATAAAACTTACTGCCACCACGGTGCGTATTCCTGTAATGGGCGGTCACAGTGAAAGCGTGAACATTGAATTTGAAAATGATTTTGACCTGGCTGAAGTACGCGAACTGCTGAGCAAAGCCCCGGGTGTGATTGTGCAGGATGATGTGGCCAATTTTGTGTATCCCATGCCATTAACTGCGCATGAAAAAGATGAAACTTTTGTGGGCCGTATCCGCCGGGATGAAACACAGGCCAATACACTCAACTGCTGGATCGTGAGCGATAACCTGCGCAAGGGCGCTGCCACCAACGCGGTGCAGATTGCAGAATATTTACAGGGCAAAGGGTTGCTGTAAAACGAACATGATAAATTTTGAAAGGCTGCCTGCAAAGGTGACCTTTTTTATTGCCACACGGTAACCTTCCCTGGTGTGGCGATGTATTGTTTGCCGTTGCTGTAAATGATATATTTTAAGGTATGGGTTTTTTCTAAACCGGGAAGGGTTGCGGTAAGTAACTGGATGTTATCAAAGCGACGGGTTTTGTTCATACTGTCGAGCAGCTGGGGCACGGTTAAAAACTGCGGTACACCAGAAATTGTGTAATAATAATTTCCCCTGAAAGCGGAAACAATATTTGCGCCTGCCGGCATCCCGTTAAAAGTCTTATTGCTCGAAATTGTTATTGAATCCACGGGATATTTATAACCAAGATCGCCGGTTGCGCAGTGGCAACTGGTGGCATAAGCTGCATTCACCAGTTGCCCGAACGGGTTTTTTTCAGCTTGTGTGATGTAATTAAAATTTACCTGTAAAGATGTAAAGAGTGTATCGCTGATATAAACCGTATCAATACTGGTATTGGGCAGTTTGCTGTAGTGCAATGCCCTGACCGAGGAAAATTCCCTGAAAAAATTTCCTTGCACACATTTACAGCAGCCGATATACAGCACATGTACCAGTATAAATCCAAGGGGCAGGATGATCAGCTTTTTCATTTGTTCAGCGTTTTCTTATAAGATACTTTAAGTATGTGTTTCGCTGCCTGTAAAAAAAGCGGCTATGCAGCCGCTTTACAATATTATAATGTTGATGATTAATTGATCGTCCAGGTTTCGTTACCACGCAGCAGTTTGTCAAGGTCACCGCTGCCTCTTTTGGCAATGATATCATCAATCTGCAGCTGCATG
Organism: Ferruginibacter sp.; assembly: GCA_046329655.1. Taxonomy (GTDB): domain Bacteria; phylum Bacteroidota; class Bacteroidia; order Chitinophagales; family Chitinophagaceae; genus Ferruginibacter. The sequence continues at coordinate 84,130 of JAXLUD010000002.1, read as the reverse complement.
CTTTCTTCATAACAAGGTCTGTCAGTTTCGTAGAACACACCAAAAGGTCTTGGCAGGTGCCCCTGCAGTTTTGGATCGTCGAACATCCGTACCAGTATCTGGGCTTTGTAAAAATCCTTATCGTCATGCACCCACAGGTCGTCGGTGGAAGCGCCTTCATTCAGGTCAACGATCACGGGTTTAAATCCATCCAGTTTGATACCCTTGTTTTGCTGTGCACCGAAGATGAGGGGTTTGCCCTGTTCCAGGAAGAGCACTTCATCAGCCTTGGTGCCTTTTTCAGTAAATATTTCAAAAGCGCCATCATTAAAGATGTTACAGTTTTGGTAGATCTCCAGGAATGAAGCGCCTTTATGCTGCTGCGCCCTCACCAGCATGGCCTGCAGGTGTTTGGGATCGCGGTCCATACTGCGTGCAATGAAAGTGGCATCCGCACCCATGGCCAGGGCCAGCGGGTTAAAAGGATGGTCGATACTTCCAAAAGGGGTTGATTTGGTGATCTTGTTTTCTTCCGAAGTGGGAGAATACTGTCCCTTGGTTAAACCATAGATCTGGTTATTGAACAGCAGTATATTGATATCAAAATTCCTTCTCAGTAAATGAATGGTATGGTTACCACCAATGCTCAGGCTGTCGCCGTCACCGGTTACCACCCAAACACTCAGGTCGGGCCGGGCAGCTTTTAGACCGCTGGCAACCGCAGTGGCACGGCCATGGATGCTGTGCATGCCATATGTGTTCATATAGTAAGGGAAACGGCTGCTGCAGCCAATACCGCTTACGATAACGATGTTTTCACGGGGAATACCAATGGTGGGCATTACCTTTTGCACCTGTGCTAAAATGGAATAATCGCCACAACCGGGGCACCAGCGCACTTCCTGGTCGGTTACAAAATCCTTGGAGGTAAGCGGGGCGGCTGTTGTTACTGTATCAGACATATAGCTTGTTAAATTATTTGGGGCATAAAGTTACTTAAAATACGGGTTCGGTGCGCATGGAAAAGAATCAATCTTCCTGACGGGCAGGAGCCGGAAATTACGACCGGCCGGGCTTGCCCAGGTTTTTCCGGGCCGTAGCGATGCCTTTACCGGTAATCGCGATCAGCTCTTCAGTTTCTTTGTAAACTGCAGCCAGTTTGCTTACCGGCCTGATAATTTCTTTTTTGATGATGACCTTGAGGGCAACCCTGCACTCTTTCAATTCTTTGAGTACGATACCCATTTTATGGATAAAATCCCTTACGGATTCAGCTCCCTGGGTTTCGCCATAATTAAAGGCCGGGGAATGGCAGGACCTGATCAATTGCCCGGCAATATAGTTACCTGCCCTGGTGGCGGGCAGCGATTCCACCACATCGATCATACGGCAGGTATAATCAACGAACCTGTCTTCCAGGTTATAGTTTCTGTTTTGCATGGGGGACGGCTTTAGTTGTATGTGCTTTAAAAATAATAAACAATGTTCAATTTATCAGGTACAATATTCAAGCGGAACTCACTGGTTGCCGGGTTCTTTACATTGAACATTGAAACTTAAGTCTTGAGTATTGAGCATTACATGGTAGCTCATTTTTAATGTTCAATTTACAATATACAAGGCACAATGTTCAATAAAGACCTCGCTGTTTGCCGGGTTCTTTGTATTGAGCATTGAAACTTAAGTCTTGAGTATTGAACATTCCCCGAAGTTTTGTTTTAAATGTTCAATTTACAATGTACAAAGTACAATGTTCAATAAGAGCTTGCTGTTTGCCGGGTTCTTTGCATTGAACATTGAAACTTAAGTCTTGTATATTGAGCATTCCCCGAAGGTTAGTTTTAAATGTTCAATTTACAATGTACAAAGTACAATGTTCAATGAGAGCTTGCTGGTTGCCGGGTTCTTTGCATTGAACATTGAAACTTAAGTCTTGAGTATTGCCCGGAGGTTCATTTTAAATGTTCAATTTACAAAGTACAATGTTCAATATTCAATGGAGACCTCGCTGGTTGTGGGCTTTTTACATTGAAACTTAAGTATTGAGTATTGAACATTACATGTTGGTACATTTTTAATGTTCAATTTACAAAGTACAATGTAAAATGTTCAATGAGGGGCTTACTGGTTGCCGGGTTCTTTGTATTGAGTATTCAAGACTCAAGTTTGAGGGCCTCCCAGTACTCAGCCGCTCTTCTTGTATGCGGTATAACAATGGTGCCGCCCACAATATTGGCCACTGCAAACACCTCGTACATCTCTTCGGTGGTTACTTTCAGTTCATGCGACTTACCCAAATGATATTTGATACAGTCATCACAACGCAGTACCATGCTGGCCACCAGTCCCAGTAACTCTTTTGTTTTTACATCCAGCGCCCCTTCGGCGTAGGTATTGGTATCCAGGTTCCACAGCCTTTTGATCACAAGATTGTCCTTACTTAAGATCACCTCGTTCATACGGGTGCGGTAATCGTTGAATTCTTTTACAAGATCTGCCATAGTAAAATGTTTTAGCTGTAAAGTTAACCAGCCGCGGTAAAAGTTTGAATACGGGCAAACTGTTTTATATTGGGCTATGAACGATTTGCTGAAAAAACATGCCAGGCTGCTGGCCATAACCGCAGGTATACTGGCTGCGCTCTTCTTCTTTTTTGTAAATCCTTTCGGGGTGGATGCCAAAGCAAAGCTGGTGCTCGGCATTGCTGCATTAATGATCAGCTGGTGGGTACTGGAAGCAATGCCGCTGGCCGTGGTGGCGCTGTTGCCGCTGGTGATCTTTCCGCTGCTGCACATCAACTCAATTAAAGAAACCGCCAAAGCGTATTCCGATTCCATCATCTACCTTTTCATGGGGGGGTTCTTTTTAGGTATGGCCATAGAAAAATGGCATTTACATAAACGCATTGCACTAAGCATTATCAAACTTACCGGCACTAATGGCAATAGTATTGTGTTGGGTTTTATATTATCCACCGGTTTTTTAAGCATGTGGCTGAGCAATACCGCCACCACCATGATGATGTTTCCCATTGCTTCATCGGTTATTGTAGTGATATCGCAGCATGCAGGCAACTCGGGTAACCTGAAAAATTTTTCTTTAACGCTGATGATGGCCATTGCTTACGCCAGCAATTTTGGCGGTATTGCCACCATCATCGGCACACCGCCCAATGTTGCATACATCAGTCACCTGAATGCGCATTATAAACACAGCATCGATTTTATTAACTGGATGTTGCTCTGTGCGCCATTGGCCATTCTGCTGCTGATCAGTTTGTATTTTGTTATGGTAAAATGGCTGTATCCCAACCGGCTTACCCATAATGAAGAAGGTAAAATTTTTATTGATACCGAACTGGAAAAAATGGGCAAACTCTCTTTGCAGGAAAAAAGGGTGCTGGCTGTTTTTGGTACTACAGCATTATTGTGGATCACCAAAGACATCATCAACACCTCGCAAAAACTGGTACAGCTGGATGATACCATTATTGCATTGCTGGGTGCCATCAGTTTATTTATTGTGCCGAGCGGCCGCAGCAAAGAAGCCCCGGAAGAACGGTTGCTGGAATGGGAGGATACCAAAAATATGGCCTGGGGAATTTTATTGCTTTTTGGTGGTGGTATTGCACTGGCAAAAGCACTGGAAGATGCGCAGCTGATGCAAAAGCTAGGACAGTATATCGCCTCCTTTGCCACCAGCAATGTGCTGGTATTGATTTTTGTGGTGGCGCTGGTATCGGTGTTTTTAAGTGAAGTGATGAGCAATATTGCCCAGGTGATTGTAATGGCACCGGTAATTTCTGCAGTGGCAGATGCACTGCATATTAATCCCCTGCTTTTAGGAATACCGATGACACTCGGCGCCAGCTGTGCAGGGATGCTGCCGATGGGCACACCACCCAATGCCATTGTATTCAGCAGCGGGCATATCAAACTTAAGCATATGCTCAAAACCGGTTTTGTAATGAACATAATCAGCGTTATACTGATTACATTATTCTGCTGGCTCCTGCTGCCGCTGATTGTGCCAAAGTTTTAATATTGTTACAGCCGGAATAAAATCGGGTTGCTATTCTTTGTAATTTACTGCACCAACCTTTGTGTATGATCAAACATTACAAGCCCTTGCTGGCAACCGTCATTTTATCTGTTACATTATTTTGCAGCACTGCACAGCCCTTCGATCCTGCATATTTCAACAGCATGCGCTGGCGCTGTATTGGTCCGCACCGTGGTGGAAGAACGGTCGGTGCCGTGGGTGTGCCTTCACAACCCAACGTGTTTTACATTGGCGTAAACAATGGCGGCATATGGAAAACCACCGATTATGGCCGCACCTGGAAGCCCATCTTCGATGATCAGCCCACGGGCAGTATTGGTGATGTGGCGGTGGCGCCATCCAACCCCGATGTGATCTATGCAGGCAGTGGTGAAGGGTTGCAGCGACCAGACCTTTCCGTTGGCGATGGTATTTATAAATCGGCCGATGGTGGTAAAACATGGACCAATACCGGTTTAAAAAATGCACAGCAGATCGGCGGGCTCGCCATTCACCCCAAAAATGAAAATATCGTTTTTGCTGCGGCGCTGGGTCATCCCTATGGCGCTAATGAAGAACGGGGCGTATACCGTACAACGGATGGCGGACAAACATGGCAGCGTGTTTTATATAAAGATGAAAATACCGGTGCTGTACAGGTAACACTCGATCCTAATAACCCGGATGTGGTGTATGCCGATCTATGGGCCGGAAGGCAGGGCCCCTGGGAAAACGGTGCATGGAACGGGAAGGAAAGCGGTTTATATAAGAGCATGGATGGCGGTAATACCTGGAAAAAACTGACCGCAGGACTGCCTACGACTGAACAGGGATTGGGACGGATTGGTTTTTGCATTGCACCCACCGACAGCAGGCGGTTATATGCTACCGTGGATGCAGGAAAGGAAGGCGGTATTTACCGCAGCGATGATGCCGGTGAAAACTGGCGGCGCATTCAAACCGATAACCGCTACTGGGGCCGTGCGGCAGATTTTGCAGAGCTGAAAGTGGATCCCACCAATGAAGATATTGTATACAGTGCCAACGTGGTTACCTGGAAATCGGTGGATGGCGGTGCCAGCTGGAAAGCATTCCGCGGTGCGCCTGGCGGCGATGATTACCACCGCATCTGGATCAATCCCCATAACAATAAAATAATTTTAATTGCCAGCGACCAGGGCGCCATCATTACAGTAAATGGCGGCGAAACATTTTCATCCTGGTATAACCAGCCCACGGCACAGTTTTATCATGTGAGCACCGATAATGCGTTTCCTTACAATGTTTACAGCGGCCAGCAGGAGAGCGGCAGTGTATGTATTGCATCGAGGGGCAACGACGGACAGATCACATTCCGCGACTGGAAACCGGTGGGAGCAGAAGAGTATGGTTATGTGGCAGCCGATCCCAATGATCCGAATATTATTTACGGTGGTAAACTTTCCAGGTTTGATAAACGCACCGGCCAAACACAAAGTATTGCACCCGAAGCCGTACGCAGCGGTCAGTACCGTTTTTTAAGAACGGCGCCGGTGCTCTTCAATCCCATTGATAAAAAAACACTGTACTACGCAGGCAATGTATTGTTCAAAACAACGAATGGCGGTAATAAATGGGATATTATCAGTCCTGATTTATCCCGGGAAAAATGGGAGGTACCTGCAAGCGTGGGGGTTTATACCAATGCCGATATGAAAACCATGCCCCGCCGCGGTGTGATTTATACAGTGGCGCCATCTTATGTGGACATCAATACCATCTGGTGCGGCACCGATGATGGTTTGATACATGTTACAAACGATGGTGGTAAAACATGGAAGAATGTTACGCCGCCTGCCATCAGCAGCTGGAGCAAGGTTTCGCTGATGGATGCCAGTCATACTGATAAGCTTACGGTATATGCCGCGGTGAACCGCATCCGCTGCGATGATATGAAACCGCATATTTACAAAACCAGTGATGGTGGTAAAACATGGAAAGAGATCGTGAACGGTTTGCCTGATGATCCCATTAATGTTGTAAGAGAAGATCCAAAACGAAAAGGATTATTATTTGCAGGAAGCGAAAGAGCGGTATATGTTTCTTTTGATGATGGAGAAAACTGGCAGTCGTTCCGGCTGAATATGCCGGCCACATCTATCAGGGATCTGGTAATTAAAGAGGATGATTTGGTGATAGGCACGCATGGCAGAAGTTTCTGGATACTGGATGATATCACGCCACTGCGTTACCTGGATGAAAAAATGAGTGCTTCCCCGGTTATTTTATACAAGCCGCAGGCTGCTTACCGGGTGCGCTGGAACCTGAACACCGATACGCCGCTGCCGCAGGAAGAACCGGGTGGAGATAACCCGCCGGACGGTGCCATCATCAATTATTATTTGAACGAGGAAGCAGAAAATGTGAAACTGGAAATATTTGAAGGAGCAGATGTACAGCATCCCGGCAAACTCATCCGCAGTTACAGCAATAAAGACACGCTGTATAAAATTCCCGATGTAAATATTCCATTGTACTGGATCAGGCCGCAGCAACTATTAAGCGGCAAGGAAGGCTGTCACCGTTTTTTATGGGACATGCATTACACACCATTGAATGTGCCCGCATCTTATCCTATTGCCGCGGTTTACAACAATACGGCACCAGCAGAAACATCGCCCTGGGTGATGCCCGGAAAATACATTGCAAAGCTCACGGTGGATGGCGCAGAGCGGTTCCAGACTTTTGAAGTTAAAATGGATCCCCGTGTGAAAACAACGGTAAAAGATCTGCAGCTGCAGCACGATTACAGCCTGAAATGTTATAACTATATCAAACAATGCATGCAAAAGGGAAAGGCATTTGAAAAATATACGGGCGCATTTACGGCAGTGATGAATGCCATGCAGGATGCTGATATGCCGCCCACGCAGCAGGCCATTGCGGCTTTTGTGAAGGCGGAGAAAGAGTATTTGGGGCAGCGGTAAAATTGGTTGAGGGGGTTTCAATCTTTTAAATGCTGGAAACAGTTAAACAATAAAATCAACGCAATCGGGCTTACCCTTGATATTTTACTTATTTTTATTTTTTAAGATAACTGTACATATGAATCCGCTTGTGCAAATCATCAACCAGGTTTTTGAGATCCGGCATAAAATCACCGAAGCAGGAAATGCCGCATCTTTTGAACGGAATTTTAACCGCCTGAACAGTATCCTTGAAGAAGCAGGTTTTATTGTGCAGGATCCAACCGGGGAGGCCTACCTTGAATCACGTACCGATTGTGAAGCCAGTATTTCCGGTTCGCTTGCTCCAAAAATGAAAATCGTTAAAACACTAAAACCCGTCGTGTATAAAAAAGAAGGTAACACGGTTCAGCTCGTGCAAAAAGCGGTGGTAATAGTTGAAAAATCATAACAGTAAGGCATGAAATCCGTAAACTTTGCCATCGATCTTGGCACTACCAATTCATTGATTGCCCGCTACGACAGTGGCAAAGTCCAGGTATATAAAAATCCGGTGGGGTTTAAAGAAACACTGGCATCGGTGGTGGCATACCGGCCCGAAAGAATTTTAATTGGCGATAAAGCCAGGGAATACCTCACCCGCGACCCTGTAAATGTTTTTGGAGGGTTTAAACGTAAAATGGGTACCGATGAAAAATTTTACGTGGTGAATATCGATGAGAATGTAACACCCGTTGAACTTTCTTCCCTTGTATTGAAAGAACTTAAAAAATTTGTACCATCAGGTGAAATTCCCGAGGCTGTGGTGATCACCATTCCTGCTTCATTCGACAGCATGCAAAGCAATGCCACCCTGCAGGCGGGGCTGCTGGCCGGCTTCAAAGATGTTTTCCTGCTGCAGGAACCTATTGCTGCCTGCCTGGCTTTTTTTAACGAGACCAGTGCCAAAGAAAAACCAGGCGGTTACTGGCTGGTATATGATTTAGGCGGCGGTACTTTTGATGTGGCCCTTGTAAAGGCAAGTGAGGAGGAATTGAAAATTGTAGACCATGAGGGCAATAATTTTTTAGGCGGTATTGATTTTGATGCGGCCATTATTGACAAACTTATTGTACCCGTGATTGCAGCAAAAACCGGTATTCCCAATTTTGAAGAAGAGCTCAAGGTAAAATATGGTAAATACGAAACACTGTATTACCAGGTGATGTATTATGCAGAGGAAGCGAAGAAAGAGTTATCACAGGCAGAAACAACTGCCATTGAGTTTGCTGCCATGCTGGATGGTAAAGCGTATGATTTTTATATACCAATATCACGCCACGACCTGGAACAGATTTTTTTACCGGTGATCAATGAAACCATTACCCTGCTGAACAGGGTGCTGCATAATAACCGGCTTACAGCGGCTGATATCAACCAGCTGGTCCTGGTGGGTGGCAGCACCTATATACCCCAGGTACGGGAACAACTCAAAATACAAACGGGGATACCGTTGAATTTTTCTGCAGATCCCACTACGGCTGTTGCTGCAGGCGCAGCTTATTATGCTGCCAATAAATATTATGAACCCACCATTGCTGCCGGAGCAAGTGCAGAGGCTGCAACCGCAACCCACGGTATCGGTTTACCTGATTTACCCGCTGGTATTACTGTAACTGATCCTGAGATTGAAATTGTGCTGGGATATAACCGTTCTTCACGCGATAAAGAAGAAGTGCTGCTGATTAACAGTAAGGGCGCAATTGAAGACAAGCATTACCGCATCATACGATCTGACGGCGGTTTTGATACCGGAACCATTCCGTTGAAATCAAAAAAAACAGAATTCCTTCCCCTGCTGCCTTCCATGTCAAACCGGTTCATTTTGCATATTTACGATCCGGATGGCAATGAACTCCTGGATCTGCAACAGGAGATCAGCATTACACAGGGCATGTTTGTAATTGAAGGACAACCGCTGCCAAAGGATATTTGTATTGAAGTGGATGATGTTGAAAATAAAACCACAAGGCTGGAAACCATTTTTGAACGTAATTCATTGCTGCCGCAAAAACGCACTTTATACCGCGAGGTTTCCAAAACGATCAAAAAGGGAAGCGCCGACAGTCTCATCATCAATATCATTGAAGGAGACCGCAATTCAAGGCCATCTTCCAATCTCACTATCGGTTGTATTGAAATTTCGGGTAAAGACCTGAAAGCGGATCTCGTAAAAGGATCGGATATTGAAGTGGAGCTGCATATTACAGAATCGAGAGTGCTGAATACCGTGGTGTTCCTGGTAATGACACAGCAGGAATATAAGAATGTATTTTCTGTTGCTTCCAAACAGATCAATACCGGCAGGTTAAAGGAACAGCTGGTGGAACTGGAAAATGAACTGCAGATGACCATCCGCGGTTTTCAATACAATGAAGACAAGATCTGGGAAATAAAGGCGGAAGCACTGATGGAAGAACTGCAGGCAGTGAAAGAAAGACTGTACCGCCTGAAAGAAAAAGACAAGTCGGACGAAAAATATATCCTGGCAGAAAAACTCTCCCGTATTTCACAAGATTATGATAAGCTGGGCGGCAATGAAAGGATTGCCCTGCTGATTGAAGAATATTATCATGCGAAAGACAGGGTTAAACAGGCGCTGGGCATGGTGGATTTTGAAAAGGATGAGCTCACCAGGTCTTTTCAAAAAATTGAACAGTCGGAAAGCGCTTTTATCAATTCGAAGAATGTATCAGTCATCGAATCCAATTTGCGCAGGCTGGATGACCTGTACCGCAGGGTGCTGAGCAATACCACGAGTTTTTTAATCACAATGTTTATTGAATATAAAACTTATGAACCTGAATATTTTAAGGATTACAATGCTGCTAAGTCAGTAATAAAAATGGCAGATGATGCATTGCAGAAAGAAAGATACCCTGAGTTCAGGCGGCATGTGTTCAGCATATCATCTTTACTGAAACTGGTTAAATATAATAGTAATATCGATTTTAAAGGAACAGGCATTGGCTGAGAAACAATATATATCCCCCGTACGGTTACTGGACCATCTTGGCATCAATTGCAACGAAGCACTCCAGGTATCAAGAATAAAAAAACTGCTGTCGGCTGAATTCAGTCTTGCTAAAGACGGTTTCATCCAGGTGGAAGGATTTAGCTATAACCGTACGGATGTAATGGAAGAGGTGGAGCGGGAAGATTTTATACAGCGAATGCACTGGCACCTTCGGGTTTGGCAATCTCCGGGCCTGCTGCTGTTACTTGAAAACAACAACGCCGCTGCCGAAGACGTGCGCAAGGCACTCGACGATTTTCAGCACCAGCCGGAATTTGATGCATTCTTTTCCCCCTTTTTTGCTGCGCCATTCAATACAGCCTGCAGGCAGTCCATCACCAATTGCGACCTGGCCACAACCGGCGACTGGCTTACGCTCGAAGCATTTCTTTTACCCGCTGAAAGAGAAACGGCTTTTCGCTCCATCCGGGTATTCCTGGACGAAACCGAACATTTGTTTCATAATATCAGCAAGGAAAATTATACGAGCTTCCGCAATAAACTGGCACCATGGCTGAATGCAGGCTGGAGCCATTTTTTAAACAACCTGCCCGATGAATTATGGGATTACCGCGAAGCACTCGCTGTGAGCCTGATCAACCTTACCGTTAAAATTCAACATTCCTATAAAGACGATTGCAAAACGATCAGCAGAGACCTGGTGAAAGTGGAGAAGCTTTCACAAAGCACCCGCGAAACCATTCTCAATAATGACAGGGTATATAATAAAACAGGCTCTTCATCTGGCTTTAATTACTGGTGGCTGATATGGGCAGTGCTGATGCTGCTGCGTCTTGCAAACGGTTGCTGATCTTAAGTAACAGGCTCCTGCTCATACATTTTGATTTTTTATTTACAGCCCTCCAGAAAATCCTTAATCCCCATCACCATCTTCTCCGCCATCTGCTGCTGGAAGTTTTCATCCAGTATCTTCATCTCATCTTCGGGGTTGCTGATGAAGAGTGTTTCCACCAGCGCATTGGGATATTCAATGGGGCTGTTGAGCATAAAATTGAAACTGCCGGTATTGCCATACTCCTTTAAGCCCAGTTCCAGCATACGCTTATAAATGCTGCGGCTTAAGTTCCTGAAACCAATATACCGGTAAAAGGTACTGGTACCGCTTACACGGATGGGATCGGCAGAAGAATTAAGGTGAATGCTGATTAAAAGATCAGGAGTACTGTCACGGTAAAACAATACCCGCTGCAAGTTGTCGACAAACTTTTCTGTGGTACGTGTCATAATAACTTTAACGCCTTCTTTCTCCAGCGCTTTCTGCAGCTTTAATGCAACCGCCAGCGCCAGTGCTTTTTCAGAAGAACCTGTGGGTCCGCCGGCACCGGTATTGCTGCCGCCATGGCCGGCATCCACGGCAATCACCAGTTTGTTCAGCGAAAGATCAGCGGGCTGTCTTCTTATTTTTATTACCAGTGTATTGCCCCTGTAAAAAACCTGGTGACCCCAATGCTGCCCATGTTTCAGTTCAATGCTGATACGGAAAATTTCATCCTCCAGCTGCTCGTAATACACATTTTTGATTTCCTGCAGATTTTCCAGTTGTGTGATCCAGTTGGTATTATTGGTGGCGCCAAACACATCCACCACAATTTTTGAAGGTTCAATAAACTGCATCGACTGGTAAGGGAGCCTGGCTGTTAAGTTTGCTGTAACATAGTCAAACGATGAATCTCCGAATGCACGCAGGCTTCCTGTAAGTGATTCGGGTGTAAAACTGCCGGGCGGTAAAAACTGCACCGCATTGTCGTCGATATAGGCTGTACGGTATTTGCTCAGCTGCACTTTGTATTTGCTGCCTGCTTTGCCAATGATATGTAATTGCACCAGCGAATCAAGATAGCCGATCTTGGCGCCGCCCAGCCTGTCTTCCCCCAGTCCGAACAGTAAGTGGGCCAGCCTGCCTTTTGTAAAGGCGATACTTGGATTCAATGGCGAGAACATTGAAAAACTGCTGCCGGTTTCCTTGGTGATGCTGCTGCCGTTTTTATCTGTAATGGTTACAGGCAGTTTCTTCATTAAAAAACTGTCGGTTTCTTTTACTGTATATTCTCCCTGGTAAATGCCGGGCATGGGAGAAGGGATCTCGAATAACCGGATGCTGTTGTTTACCGTAACCGCACAACCTGTAAGCGCCTTCACCCTGAACTTTATTTTATCACCGGGCTGCAGCATCAGGTTGTCTTCGGGAAATGTTTCTATCGAGGCAATATCAAGTGTTTTAACTGTATCGGGCGGGGCGGGTAAAGTGTAAGTGTACTGCAGCTGTTTGGCAGCAGACTTACCCGGTGCGGCAAATGCCACCAGGTTGAAACTGGTATCACCGGGTTTCAGGTTCAGCTCGTAAGCGAAGGCGCCGGTGGGATATACTTTTACCGGCAGGCTGTTGATGGTAAGGTTACAGCTTTTGCAAACACTGCCCACGATAAACTGGCGGGAAGTTTTTACACCCACTTTTTCCTTCAGCGGTTCGGTGAGTTTGATAAAGGGTTTATCTGTTTGCTGTGCATTGACATGACTGCTGAAAAAAATGACGGCTGCTGTAAACAAATACTTCATAACGGCTGGTGTATGTTTTTTATCAGTTCATACATGAATGATCATGTGGCTATGTATAAATAAACTAGCTTTGCAAAAAAGAACAATATGAAAACAAAATTAACCCTGTTCATTGCAATTACGGCCATCATTACAAGCTGCGGGCCGAAAATTTATAAGACAACCGATTTCAGTGATAAAACCAGCAGCCATAAAACCGTGGCTATTTTGCCCGGTGAGGTTTCGATACAGCTGCGGCCCAATGAAATGAAAAATGTTACGGCCCAGCAGATACAGCAGATGCAGGAAGAAACAGGAAAGAACATACAGGATAAAATGTACTCCTGGTTTTTAAGGAGAAGTGATAAGTTTAACTACACGGTTAGTTTCCAGGATATCAGCCGCACCAATGCATTGCTGAAACAGGCAGGAATTGATTATGCGGGCATGAGCGGTAAAACCAAGGATGAGCTGGCAAAACTGCTGGGTGTGGATGCGGTGATCTCTACCCGGGCATCGATGAAAAAACCCATGAGCGACGGCGCTGCAGTGGCCGTGGGTGTGCTGTTTGGCGCCTGGGGCCCCACCAATGATGTGCAGACCACCATTTCCATCAACGAAGGACAGAAAGGTGAACTGGTATGGAAGTATGATTACAATGCCAGCGGTTCGGTGGGCAGCAATACCGACAGGCTGGTGAATGCGCTGATGCGTAATGCCTCTAAAAAATTCCCTTATAACGCCAAGTAATTTTTGCAATAACAAAAAAGTTCCGCCATTACCGGCGGAACTTTTTTATGCGCAGACTGTGTACTTACCAGGACCGGTCTATTTCTTTACAGGGTAGTGCTGTATCTTTTCATCGAGCAGCACAATTTTTCCATTTTCAATTTTGGCGTCATCCACCACGCTTAAAGAATCCACCTTGCCATTTTTGGCGGTTTCCACCTGTTTATACCATAAGGTTACCCATTCCTCTTTTTTATCGGCCGATATCACCGATTCCCAGTCGGACATGGTAATAACGATAGAACTATAGCCGCCCCGCTGTGCGGTGAATTGTTTTTGCAGGCTGTCGTGGCTGAGTTTGGCCCGGTAACCGTCGAACATTACCAGTACGCTGTCGCCAAAGTCGGCCATGCAGGCGGCCATATCACCGGTTTCAAAACCTTTCAGGCTTTTCATAACTGTTAGGGCATGCTGCTGGTCGCCGGGCTGCCAGTTTTTGTAAGGTTCTTTCAGTGTGTAGGGAAAATCCAGTTTCGCGGCGGGCGCAGCCGTGGTGGCGGCATCTGCGGGTTTGGCATCCTTGCTTTCTGTGTTGTTGTTGCAGCCCGCTGCCAACAATGCCAGGCAGGCCATGAAGCACATTCTTTTCATGAAATAAGTTTTTGGTGTATAAAAAGGTTCAATAGAGGGAGGAAATTATTTCACAGCGTAAGGGGCAAGTGTTTCAATTGTTCAATAAGGTAAAGCGATATTTTGGCAAATGCAAGGAAACGGGTTGTTTCTTTTTTGCAAAAAACCGCCAGGGTTCTTGTCTCGCGGACCTTTATTGACATGACATAGACGTAAGTTTTTCTCTCTTCTTTTGCCTTGATGTAAAAGAAGCCTGCCTGCCGGCAGGCAGGCAAAAAATCAAGGACAAATGAATGGCTCCGCCCATTTGTCCGGCCAGCGCCACGCGAACGCCCTGCCCTTTCACCAGCAACCAAATGAAAATACCATATTGCCTGCTCTTGTTGTATTCCAACAGCATAAAATCCGCTATCAAGGCAGTTTACGCATTGGGTTGCACCCTGACAAGTAACGTACCGCAGTGTTAACAGTATTTAGAAATAGCTGCCGTGGCGGTTAAAAAAAGCCAACAGTCAAATTATACTGCAACGAAATGAAGAGCAGGATTACCAAAGCTGAAGTACAGAAGCACTAGTGCCAAATCAGGGAACTGACCCGGGAAGGGGCTGTAATCCTTCCCGGGCGGCTTTTTTGCTTACTTTTTTTCCGCAAAAAAAGTAAGAAGGAATTAACGAGGCTGCCCATTCCAAAACGCCCGCCACCCGAAACCAAAAAGAAAGATGCACTAACTTTAACCCCATGGCCGATGTGCACAATAAAAAACAGCGCAGCTATAACATGAGCCGCATCCGCAGTGCTAATACCAAACCGGAGTTGCTGGTGCGGAAGTTTTTATTTGCACAGGGTTACCGCTATAGATTATATGGAGGCAAACCTGCCGCCGCCAGGGCTTTGGCAGGTAAACCCGATATTGTATTACCCAAACACCGCACTGTGATTTTTATACACGGCTGTTTCTGGCATGGCCATACCCACTGCAAATATTATAAAGTGCCGCAAACCCGTACGGAGTGGTGGTTGAATAAAATTAACCGCAACAAAGCCAACGATACCAAAGCCCTGAAGGCACTTAAAAAAGATGGCTGGAAAGTAATAACCGTTTGGGAATGCAAACTCAAGCCCGCCAAACTGCAGCAAACGCTGGCATCCCTCCTCAAAAAGCTCCCATAAGTTTTAAAAAATTGTGCAAGGTGACTTAAAGGCAAATGAAGTATTTGCTGAATGCAGTTTATTGCAAAATGATTGCACAAAAGGATTTATTCCTAAAGCATATAGGATTATAATGAACCTCCAAATAAGTTTGATACATGAAGAAACCGGTAATTAAGATTTTAATCTTAGAAACATTTCTGATGAATGATCAGCCATTTACTTGTCCAAGGTGTGGAAGCCGATGTGACGAAGTAAGCAGCTTTTTTCACACGAATGCAAAAAAAGGGATTCAAGAATGCCTTAATCAGGAGTGCAGATTCATTTGCTATGAAGAAGAAGATGAATATTGCATTAAATTGTGAAGAATAAACAGAGAAATATGAAAGAAGGGCAAAAGTTGTGGACAAGGAATGAATTGATTCTTGCGATAAATCTTTACTGCAAATTGCCTTTTGGTAAAATGCATAGAGGAAACCCAGAAGTCATTGCCTTATCAAATATTATCAATAGAACACCAAGCGCAGTAGCCAGAAAGCTTGGAAATTTTGCGAGCTTTGACCCAACTCTTAAATCCCGTAATATTGGAGGGCTTCCTAATGCTGGCGAACTGACGGAAAAGATTTGGAATGAATTTTATAATAATTGGGATGCTGCACTTCTTTACAGTGAAGAATTGTTAGCCAAACAAAAACACACGACTATTGAAAAACAAAACAAAATTGACTTATCAGATTTACCAAAAGACGGAAAGGAAAAAGAAAGGCTTGTTAAGGTAAGGGTTAATCAATCGATTTTCAGAACAATCATTCTTGCAACTTACAATTATAAATGCTGTATCACTGGAATTGATAATTCCGATTTATTGATTGCGAGCCATATAGTTCCATGGAGTAAAGATGACAAAAACCGCTTAAACCCAATGAACGGCCTTTGTTTAAATGCATTGCATGACAGAGCTTTCGATAAAGGCTTAATAACTGTTGATGCAAAGAATTATACACTGAAAATATCTGAGAAACTGAAAGGCAAAAAAGTCCCTGACAGCATTGTACAAAATTTTCTTAAGTATGAAAATAAAGAGATTGTGTTACCAGATAAATTTATTCCATCCGCTGACTTTTTAAAAGTACATAATGACTTCTTCAATAAATGAATTTAGGCGACTAGAAAAAGCTGGTGCGGCAGCAGTAAAAAAAATCCGATACAAAAACCTCACAAGCGGAATTCCGTTTATGATAAACTCAAGTGATTTGCCTAGTAGAATGTGTTATTTGGAATATCCTGACGGGAGTATTAAAGTTGCTACTATTAATAACGATAGAACTGATTATGAAATCTTAAGTACCGTTACAATATCTGTGGCTGCAGCAATAAGGAAAAAACGTAAGCTCGAATTTCCACTAAAACCTTACGCTTAGTTACAAGCTGAATAAAAAACTGAACGTACAAGTGAGTGACACAACGATGCTTATTAGTATTCCTGCAATCAACACATAAAAAAACATCCCACTTCTCAGCAGGATGTTTCACTAAATTATTTTATACCAATTATACAGTATCGAAACCGGGTTTAGATAACTAAACCGCCTTCGACAAGCTCAGGCTGACAGAATGATCTCTTACCAGCAATACTTCCCTTCCCCAATCATCTTATCCGCAATTCTCCTGCGGGCATCCTTGCTGTTAAAAGGTTCTGTTTTGGTGAAGCGTTTCAGGCCCAGCAGCATCATGCGCTGTTCATCTCCGGCGGCAAAGGCATTAATGGCTTCCTTGCCGTTTTTATTTACCTTATCAATGGCATCGTTCAGGTAACAATGCATCATATCGGCCTGCAGCTGTGTGGCAGCTTCGCCCTGCTTATCGGTCATTTTCATCACACGCAGTAAAGTGCTTTCGGCCACAAATGTTTCCATGGCCATATCGGCAATATTCATAATGATCTCCTGCTCGTCCTGCAGTTTCATCATCAGCTTTTGCACGGCGGCACCGGCCACCATTAAAATGGCTTTCTTCATATTCACAATGGCCTTGCGTTCTTTTGCAAAAGCGCCTTCATCCTCATTCCCAAAATCAGGAATGCTCATCAGCTCTTTGCTAACGGCCATGGCCGGGCCCATCAGGTCGAGTTTGCCCTTCATGGCACGTTTTAATATCATGTCAACACTCAGCAGGCGGTTGATCTCGTTGGTGCCTTCGTAAATACGGTTAATACGGCTGTCGCGGTAGGCACGGCTGGCGGGGTATTCGTCACTAAAACCATTGCCGCCATGTATCTGTACATTTTCATCCACCACGTAATCCAGCACTTCGCTGCCATGCACTTTTAATGCGGCACATTCAACAGCATATTCTTCGGCAGCGCCGAGCAGGGCTTCATTAAATGGTTTGCCCGCAGCCTGCAGTTCCACTTCCTTGTCATCGATCCATTTGCTGGTGCGGTACAGGGCGCTTTCGCCTGCAAAAATGCGGATGGCCATTTCGGCCAGCTTGTATTTGATGGCGCCAAAATTGGCAATGGGGGTTTGAAACTGTTCCCTTGTTTTGGCATATTCCACGGCGGTGTTGAGCGCCAGTTTGCTGCCGCCCAGTGCAGCCGCACATAATTTTAAGCGGCCGATATTTAAAATATTGAAGGCAATGATATGGCCCTTGCCAATTTCGCCCAGCACATTTTCAACCGGTACTTTGCAATCCTGGAAATAAAGCTGTACGGTGGAAGAACCCTTGATACCCATTTTATGTTCTTCGGGTCCCTGTGTAAAACCTTCCATGCCGCGTTCAACAATAAACCCGGTGAATTTATCACCGTCAATTTTTGCAAACACGGTATATACATCGGCAAAGCCGCCATTGGTGATCCAGCATTTTTGCCCGTTCAAAATATAGTATTTGCCGTCGTCGCTCAGTTTGGCGGTTGTTTTGGCGCCCAGCGCATCACTGCCGCTGTTGGGTTCGGTTAAACCATAAGCGCCCTTCCATTCGCCGGTGGCGAGTTTGGGAATATACTTTTGCTTTTGTGCGTCGGTACCAAAATATAAAATGGGCAGGGTGCCGATACCGGTATGTGCGGCAATGGCCACGCTGAAGGAATAGCCTCCGCCCAGGCCTTCATTCACCAGGGTGGCGGTTACAAAATCTTTTCCCAGTCCGCCCAGGTTTTCCGGTATGGAAGCGCCGAGCAAACCCTGTTCGCCTGCTTTTACCATGAGGGAGGGCATGAGACCGGCTTCCATTTTATCGATGCGGTCAACAATGGGCAGCACTTCCGTATCGAGAAACTGCAGGCACATGTCTTTTACCATCTGTTGCTCCTCGTTAAAATCTTCGGGCGTAAAAGTTTCAAAAGCACTGCTTTCTTTAATTAACCATTCGCCGCCTTTAAGGGGTGTGGTGGATGTTGTTGTATTCATAGCAAGATGTTTTGCCCCTGGCCCCTGAAGGGGAACCGGGGTATGATCAATAAAAATTCTTTTCAATTTTTTTGCCCCCTTTCGCTGCGGTAAAGCCCCTCCGCCCCTAAAGGGGAACCGGCGGGTTGTTATTTATAATTTCATTCATTTTTTATAATCTCTTTCGCTGCGATAAAGTTCCCCCTTCAGGGGGCGGAGGGGGTTTTACTTCAAATTCTCATACACCATCGCCAGCACTTCCTTTGCAATTTCTATCTGGCCGTTGGTAACGCCTTCCAGTGCTTCGTTCAGGGTGGTGTTGGCCACGCTCATGCATTTTTCTTCCAGCTCTTTTCCTTCATCGGTAAGCACTACCAGGTTCATCCGCCTGTCCTGCTTGGAGGCATTGCGTTTTACCAGTTTCAGTTTTTCCAGGTTGTCCACCAGCCGGGTGATGCTGGGCTTATCCCTGAAAGTGGCATTGCAGAGTTCCTGCTGGTTCATGCCATCACTCTTCCACAAATGATACAGCACACTCCATTGCTCCACGGTGATGTCGATGGCTGCCTGTTTAAAATTTTTCTGCAGCCTGCGGGCAATGGCGGTGCTGGCCTTGCCGGTGATAAAACTGTAGAGTTCTCCCTTCTTAAATTGGTTGTTTGGCATATAGTTGTTTATGCAACTAAACAAAAATAGAAAATTATTTCAAATGCTGAAATTTATTTTTTAGCTGCGGGGTTAAGGAAAGGTTATTATTGGTCAGCCTCAGCTGTTTCGGCGGGGTAGATATTATCGGCCATCACCCATTTGCCCTTTTCTTTTGTAAAGGGAACGATGTTCCAGCTGCGGTCTTTTTCGGTGGCGCCTTCCCAGAGTTCGCCTCCAATTTTTAATACGGCGGTATTGCCGGTGATGGTAACGCTGTATTTATTTTTAGGAGAAGTGTACCATTTGAGGGTGTAGGCAATGTCTTCCTGCCCGCCTGCCCAGCGGTCGAAGTCGAACCCCACGGGCATTTCCTCGGCGGGGTCGGCCTTAAAGCAACTGTCGTAGTATTTGAAATGATCCCGTTCGGCCCGGATATAGGCTTCACCCACATAGGGCACGGAACTGCGCAGGTAGCTGAAATATTTTTCTGCCTCCTTCCATTGTATGTGGTAGGGCGGACTGTTATCTTTTCCTTTTCCCTTGTACAAAACAAATGAATTGAATTTTTTTTCGTTGGCCTTGTAAAACTTCAGGAAACTGAAGAAGACCTGCTGAATGGTTTTTTGTTCTTTGTTCAACTGTGCATGCGCCGCATCCAGGAGCAGCAGCAGGGCGATACATGATATAATCCTTTTCATAAAAATAAAAAAGGGAGCAGCAAACACTGCTCCCGGCTTATAGGTAAGGGTTTAACGGGCATAAACACCATTGGGTGATACCACGGAAGCAGGTCCGCCGCTGATGCCCACCGGCGGTATGATAATATTGATGGGTTGTCCGTTTACTTTCAGGCTGGCTTTTTTTGCATGTATTTCCACACCCTGCTGGTAAAACGGCGGCATGGCTGCGGGCTCGCGGTTAATTAAATAGGGGGCACTAAATTCACTCATCTCCACTTCAAAAGTAAAATCACCGGTCACACATTTTGCAGCGGCGCTGGTAGCATTTATCCGGATATCGATTGTGGCATCCAGCACCGGCGCGGTTTCAAAGGGTGTGCCTGCAAAAATATGCGGACCGAAATAGGCGCCCACTTCCATATCGGTGCCCACAAATCCAAATACCAGCGGTGCCGCATGGGTATCGGGCTGCCACAAAATCATACCACTGGGTGCATTGCCCACGGGTGTGTTTACCATCCGGCCCAGGTGCACAATCACATTGGGCATTTGCAGGTCGGGAGATGTTACGGCCACCAGGTCAACCCCGCACTCCCAGCTCATCCAGTTTTTTACATTGCTCATAAAAATTGTTTAGTTGATTTAATGGTAGTGAAAATAATCATCCGTTGATATTCATGTAATACCCGCCGCCGGGTATTTTTTGAAACAGGCGGCTTGCGGTATGCAATTCTAACATGAAAAATTTATCTTTCGGCAGTAAATATGATAAAGTATTCCCGCATCATAATGGTTTGCCTGTTCCTTTGCTGCAATGCGGCCGCACAGGAACCTGTAACGGAAATGGTGAGCCGGCTGGAGAACAACAGCAACCACCAGTATGTGATAAACGAAGTGAAAAAAATACTGGCATCGGGTATGCCCTTCGATGCGGCCGGCAAACTCGCTGTTCAAACCGTGCTGGTGCATAAATATATCGAACTGCAAAAATGGGATTCCTGCCTGGCTTTTTGCCAGCAGCAGGTGGCGGAGGCGCATAACAGCGGCAATACATTATCGGAAGCCAGCTTCTACAAACTCATTGGCAATATTTATTATGGTGTGCCCGATAAAGGCAAAGCGCAGGATTACTGGCGAAAGGCGATTACCGTGGCAGAAAAAAACCAGCATGGCATTGTATTGGAACAGTGTTACCATAACCTGGCGGCCGTGGCCATTGATTCTTCCATCCGGTGGAAAGAAGCCGAGCAATACCTGCTGCGTTCATTACAGCTCGGCAAAGAAAACAAACAGGAAGGCACCCCGCTGTACAACCAGCACAACCGCCTGCTGGCAACATTGTATGAACGCATCGACCGGCTCGACAAAGCAGAAACGCTGTACCTGGATGTGATTGCAAAAAGCAGGCAGCTGAAGGATACGCTGCGGCTGGCAGAATCGCTGATGTTTTACTCTGATGTGCTCACCAAGCAAAAAAAATTTGACAAGGCCATTGCGGTAAGCGCCGAAGCCATTGATGTGGCCAAAAAAGTGAAGATGCTGGACCTGCTGCCTACAGCATATAATTTTCATGCAAAAAATTTATACCTGGCCGGCCGGTTTAAGGAAGCGTACGAGTTTAAATCATCAGAAGTGTACGAAAATGCAAAACGCTTTAACAACGACCTGAACACAAAAATTACCGAAGCAGAGGCCAAATTTAAAAACGCCGAAACAGAGCATGAGAAAAAACTGGCCATTGTAAAAGCCAATAAGGAAAAGCAGGTGTATATACTGGCCGTGATCGGCCTTTTTAGTATCGTGGCACTGGTGTTGTATAATTTTTACCAGAAAAAAAATGTCCGCCAGCAATTACAGCTGCAGTCGCAGATACAGGATGAAAAGGAAAGGCTCAGCCGCGACCTGCATGATAACCTGGGTTCGCAAATGGCCCTGCTGAGCAATAATATTGAAACGCTCGACATCAATTTCAGGAAGCACCAGGATATTGAGGGCCATATTGAAAAAACCAAAGAAAGCTCCCGCCGTTTGCTGCAAACCCTTCGTGAAACCATCTGGATCCTGAATAAGGAGCAGGTGACAGCACAGGAATTTTTCGATAAACTGGTGGATTATGCACAGCGGTACCTGCAATCGTTCAGCGCCATTAACCTGCAGGTGGAAGAAAATTTTACTGGCGGCAAAACACTCAGTTCGGTTGAAGCGCTGCAGCTGTTCCGCATTTGCCAGGAAGCCATAACCAATGCCTGCAAATATTCCGGAAGTCCACTGCTGCGGTTGCACGGAACCGCAGGGAATGATCATTTTACCGTGGTGGTGGAGGATGCGGGCAGGGGATTTGATCCTGCCCTTGTAAATGAAGCAGGACACTATGGTTTAAAAAACATGCAGCAGCGTGCCACCGCGGTAAAGGCCCTGCTAAAACTGGCAGCAGCGCCGGGCAAAGGAACCGCGGTAACCATATCCATTTAAATCAAATGCCGCACAGGGGGTATTGGAGCGCATGTTCCCCTGGTTAATTTTGTATGATGTTAATTGGAATAGTTGACGATAAGCCTTATTTAAGAAGTTCACTGAAGGAGAAACTGGCTTCCATTGAAAATGATATCACCGTGATCATGGAAGCGGGTGACGGGGCCGAGTTTTTAAAGCTGATGAAAACCGCCACGCCCAAACCGGATGTGGTGCTGATGGATATTGAAATGAATGAGCTGAATGGTATAGAAACCATTCTGCGTGCAGCGCCCCTGTATCCTTCGGTGAAATTTATCATGCTTACGGTATTTGATGACGACGACCGGATCTTCAGTGCCATCAAAGCGGGTGCACATGGTTATTTGCTCAAGGAAGACAGCGCCCAAAACATCATTGATGCCGTATACCAGGTGTATGAAGATGCGGGTGCGCCCATGAGCCCGGGCATTGCAAGAAAAGCGTGGAAATGGCTCACTTCCTTATCGGGCAAACCGGCCGCTGAAAACAGTACGGCAAAAAATGAAACCGAGCCCTTATCAGAAAGGGAAAAGCAGGTATTAAAATGCAGTATGGAAGGAAAGGAGTACACCCAGATTGCAGACGAATTGTTTTTAAGCAAACATACCGTGCGCCAGCACATGAAAAATATTTATGCCAAGCTGCATGTAAGCAGTAAGGTGGAAGCGCTGCAGATCAGCCTGAAGAATAAATGGATCTGAAAGCAGGGAGCGTATTTTTGTAAAAATCACACACATGAAAAAAATATCCGGCTGGTTTACCGCCATTTTTATCACCGCCGCGGTGGTGGCTGCATTTACGGTGCCTTCCAAAGAAAAACTGCAGCAGCAGCTGGCTGCCGGTTATGGCGACAGCGCCCATGTGAATATTGAAGAAACCAACATAAAGATCATTGCGCCGCTGGCAAGCATCTGCACTTATACCATTACCGGCAATGCCAGGACCGTAAACCTGAAAGTGGCGGGCGGTAAACCACTGGCTGTTGCCACCTTGCTCAAACAGGGTGTGTATGTCGGGTTGTTCGGTCGTTTCTGGCAATGGAAATAAATCCCGCTTAAATAAAATGCCTCACAGGGGGTATTGCTGCGGCTGATTGTAACCGTGACTTTTGTATGGTACCGTATCAGGTTAAAACCATACATCATGAAGCAATTATTCACCTTTGTATTTTTCTCTTTTTTGTGTTGCATGGCCCATGCGCAAATACCTGCCGCAGGCAATGTGCTCTGGCTGAAAGCCGATGCAGGCGTTTATACCGATGCCGGCACCACCACGGCCACCAACGGGCAAACCGTGCAGCAGTGGAACGATCAGAGCAGTAATAATAATCATGCCGCACAGGCCACCAGCAACCTGCGGCCGGTATTTGTTACCAATGTACTCAATGGCCAGCCCGTGGTGCGTTTCAGCAGCCATATGCTGGTTACACCTTCACTTGATTTTACGGGAACAGACAAGGCTGATTTTTATATCGTGTACAAATCATCCAACCTTACCGGCACCTGGGAAACCGTTGCTGAACATGGCCCCGATTACAATGCATTTAAAGGCTTTGCTTTTTTCGATAATGCCCAGTCACCCTTAACATACCGCGGTATGTATCCCGGGCATACCGGTAATGGATACAACACCAAAAACTATCCCTTCAAAGCCAATGTGTTTAAAGTGGTGAATGCCAGTTTTGACCGTGGCGCTGCCGTGGCAGGCGAAGTGAGCCTGCGCATTAATGGAAAAGATGCCGTGCTGTATGACCAGTCTGCTCCTTATAACAGCGATCTTACCGGCAATTACGATAACCGCCCCCTCTATATTGGTAACAGGGGCAATGCGGTAAACAGTTTCCCGCTGGTGGGCGATATTGCCGAGATTATTTTATACAACCGTAAATTAACAGCCGGTGAAAAAACAACGATTGAAACCTACCTCAATGCAAAATATGGGATACAGTGCAGCGTAAACAATCCACTGCCCGGCAGCGGCAACTGTTTGCGTATGGGTACATATGGCGCCTATGCACAGGATGATGCGGATATCGATTTTGGCAGTAACGATTTTACCATTGAGTTCTGGACAATGAAGCGGGCATTGTCAAGCGGCGGATCCAATACCGCTTGTGTAAACAAATGGAATACCGGTGCATCACCCGGCACCAATGAATGGGCCATTCAAACATCCACCAACGGCACCGATAATATCCCTGCTTTCTTTTTTGAAAGCGGCGCCACCTATTACCAGGCCAATGCCACCACTTCACTCACAACAAATAAGTGGTATCATATTGCAGCGGCAAGAGAAGGCAACAATATCAAAATATATGTAAACGGAATTTTAGAGGGTACTGCTGCCATCCCGCCGGGTGCATCAGTAAACAATGTGGCAGCAAGAACCTATATGGCGCTGGGTTATTATCCCGGTGGCTTTGGAAATAATTCTGATTTGGATGAACTGCGGATATGGAATACGGCATTATCACAAACCACCATCCGCGACTGGATGTGTAAAAAGGAAACAGCCCTGCACCCCAATCATGCCAGTCTTGCACGGTATTACCGTTTTGATGAAGCGGCCGGACTGAATATTTGGGGCAACCAGCAAAACAGTTGTGTAAGCGAATTATACAGCAACGGTGCTGTTACCGCGGTGAGCGGCGCACCCGTTGGAGATGTGAGTGCGCATGATTATACTGCCAATACCGCATCTGCCAATACCAGTTTTGGAACGCTATCCGATAATATTTCAGTAACGATGAATGCAGGTACCAGTGCCGGTGTGCATGTATATGGTGTAAATGAACTGCCCGGTGTGCAGAATTATCCCGGCATCAGCGGCAATAACAAATATGCCGGTGTGTTTGTGGTAAATGGCAATGGAACGGCGGCTTATAATGCAACCTATAACTATACCAATAACACTACGGTTACTCCTTCGGTTGAAGCAAACCTTAAATTATATAAACGTACTGATAATGCCGATGCTGTCTGGACGCAGGCTTCACCACAAAGCATTAATACCAGCACAAAAACCATTACCGCCACCGGGCAGAATACAGAATATATTTTAGGATCAGCCATCACACCGGTGCCGCCTTCCTGCGCCATCAATTTCAGCGGAGCCGCGGGCGAAGGCATGTACGTGCCCAATGTGGCTGCGCTCAATCTTACCAGCGCATTTACTTACGAAACCTGGATCAAGGCATCTACAGACATCAGCAATTACCGGTTAATTTTTGGCAAAGGCGCAGTGGCAGCCGCAGCACCTTCTTTATTTATTGCTTCATCCGGCTCGGGCAATGGTGGTAAATTAAATGGCTATTATACCATCGGCGGAACCCTGTACAGTTTTGTAACACCCACCACCGTGAATGATAACCAGTGGCATTATGTGGCCTATACCTATGATGGCTCGTATGTACGGGTGTATATCGACGGTATCCAGAATTTTCAGCAGGCAGCCACGGGCGTACTCACCACCAATGCCAGCAGCCTGGATATTGGTTATGGTTTTGCCAACGGCAATTATCCTTTTATTGGCAAGATGGATGAATTCCGTGTTTGGAATATTGCCCGTACCGGCACGGAGATACAAAATAACATGAACAGTGCACTTACAGGAAATGAAAGCGGTTTAATTGCGTATTATAATTTTAACGATAACACGTATAACGGCACGGGGCAAACAGTCATCAACCATTGCAGCGCAACCGGTACCGCATTGAATGCAGTAACAAATGGCAGCAGCACTGTACCAGTACTGGATTGTCCCAATATTTCCATGCCGGCATTGCAAAGCCCCACCTGTGCCATACAGTTTGATGGTACCAGCAGTGTCACTGCCAGCGGTATGGGTAATATGCCTGCAAAGGGCACCGTGGAGTTCTGGCTCAAACCAAAATCATTCAGTAATTACCAGGCGCCGCTGGCCATGTTTGATGTGCCCGCCAATGGTAACAATGGCTTATACTTTACCATTAATGCCAGCGGGCAAATATTCGGACTTATTGGAAATGACAATGCCACGTATACCGCTCCCATTTTTACAACGCTCAGTTTAAATACACTTACGCATATTGCCATGAGCTGGGATACGGCTGCCAGGCTGATCAAATACTATGCGAATGGTAAACTGGTTTTGGAAACCACCAATCCTTACTGGCCAACGGTATTGAATAAAATCTATATCGGGACAGGCCGTGTGATTGGCACCGATTTCTTCAATGGCGATATGGATGAAGTGCGTTTCTGGAATATTGAAAGAACACAGGCTGAAATCATTGCCAATGCGCAGGGGATTACCGGCAACGAAAGCGGGCTGGTGGCCTATTATCATTTCAATGAAAATATTTTGGGCGGCAACGGGCAAACCGTACTGAATAAATCTGCTGCCACCGGCGCCGCATTAAACGGCACCACCGTATCTGCCAACAGTTATCCCAAATTTCCCTGCGCCATCAATATCCCCACCTGCGGTATTTTACTGAATGGTACAGGTGATAAGATCACCGTGCCGGATCATGCGGCACTCAATTTCACCAATAACTTTACCATACAGGCTTATGTAAAACGCACCGCCGATTATGCAGATATTAACCGGGCGCTTATACTGAAAAAAAATACAGCAGGCGGCACCAACACCGACCCGGGTTATGCGCTGATGATTACCTATAACGGTCATGCCATTGGTGCTTACAAGCCTTATATGATTTTGGGTGATGGCAGCAACTCAGAACAATTCTATCCCACCAATGCCGGTGATAATATTATTCTGAACGACTGGACCAATATCGCCTTTGTATATGATAAGACCACCCATACCGGAATTTTTTATCTCAACGGTTCAGCCGTGCCCACCACAAAAGCGGGTGGTACCGTAAGCAGTATCAGTACGGCAGTGCAGCTGAACATAGGTGGTTATGCCTATACATCACCTGCAGCCAATGCCTTCTTCCCCGGCAGGATGGATGAACTGAGTTTATGGAGTGATAAACGAACTGCCGGAGAAGTTTATACCGCCATGACCACCACGCTGGCAGGAACCGAAACCAATTTAGCAGCGTATTATCACTTCAATGATAATAATCGCAGTGGTCAAAACAGAACAGTCACCAATTTCTGCAATGCCACCGGTGCCGCATTGAACGGTACTACTGTGGGCTCACAATTAACACCGGTTTTTGATTGTGCACCGCCGCCCTTTACTTCGCCCGATTGCAATATGCAGACCAATGGCACAACAGACTATGTGCAGGTGGCGCATAATGCCGTATTCAATCTCAGTAATTTTACAGTAGGTGCTTATGTTAAAACAACAGACGCATCGGGTAACTATAAAAATATTTTGTGGAAAGAAGTGGGAGGGGGCAATGCCAACTATGCATTATATATCACCAATACCAATAAAGCCCAGGTTACTTTCCAGAAAAATCCGATTGTGGGAGCAGCACCTAATGCAACTGGTACCACCACCATTACAGATGGCAGCTGGCATTATCTTGTGGGTACTTATGATGGCAATAATTTAAAACTGTATGTTGACGGAGTGCTGGAAGCAACCACAGCAACCACAGCCACACCGCTAACGGGCAGTGGAGCTTTTTACGTGGCCAGTTCTGCGGGCTCTAATAACTACAATGGGTCGATGGATGAAATCAGTGTCTGGAACAGGGCTTTATCAGCAGCCGAAGTAACCAATTTAATTGGCCAGCGGCTGGTGGGTAATGAAACCGGTTTAACAGCCTATTATAATTTTGCTTCTAATAATAAAAACGGGCAGGGGCAAACCATACTTAATTCATGTATAGCTACGGGCAGTGCATTGAATGGCACTGCTGCGGGCACTGCAACATCACCTGTATTCACCTGTTCGGTATTGCCGGTAACACCGCCTTCCTGCGCCATTATGCTCAATGGCTGGAATGATGGCGCCTATATGAATAATGGTTTGGGCAGTTATCCTTCCATCACCAATAATTTTACGATGGAAGTAAAAGCAAAACCATTGCTGCCGCAGGGCAATGCCACCGCTGCGCAATATGGCGGCATATTCGACGGCCAGCGGTATGTGCTGGGTCCCGACCAGGGCGAAGCCAACTATGCTCCCGGTCATGCCGGTGTGGGCATCAGTTTGGGAACAAACGGTATTGCGGTGCATGAACATGCCAGCAATTATATTCCTGCGAGAATTATTTTGAACAATCATCCCGTAAACGACTGGGTGCATTTATCACTGGTTTGCAGCAATGGTGTGCTGAAGCTGTATGAAAACGGCGCATTGGTCGCTACAGCAAGTGCCAGCGGTTATGTTTTGCATCCGAGCGGTCATATCAGTTATTACTATGGAAAATATGCAGGGTATGTGGGTGAGGTGAGAATTTGGAATACGGCATTAAGCGGCGACCAGGTCCGTACCAATCTCAATGCAAATCTTACAGGTGCAGAAGCCAATTTGGTCGGACTGTACAAATTCAATAATGCATCGTCCAATGGTTCCAATCAAACATTGTCTGGGCTGGGTTCGTCAGGAGCAAGCAATCCTTATGTAACATCCGGTTCAAATGGCACACCCATTTTCACTTGCGCCAATACCAGCACTGTAAATAAAGACACCTTGCCTGGCAGCGGTATCATGTATTCGCATAATAACAGCGGTATTGAATTTGCCGAGCTCGGTAACCTGGGTAATATTCCTGCACAGGGCAGTTTAATGGTATGGCTGCAGGCCTCTTCACTAAAAGAAAAAGCCGTGGTGTTCAGCACATCCCATTTCCGTGATACAACGGGCGCCTATAAAGGCATTAAGCTCTTCAGCCGTGGAGATGGAAGATTGCAATTGAGTTTTGGTACCGATACCACCGTAACCGGCTACCAGGATACCGTAACCGTGCTGAATAATTTTGCCGCTAACAAATGGTATCATTTCGCACTCAGCTGGGATACGGCAGCAAAAACATATACAGCCTATATAAACGGTATTCAAACAGCGGCAGGCAGCACCAATTTCTGGCCGGCACAATTTGAAAGTTTCAAAGCGGGTATCGGTTATAAACCATCCGGCACTTACACATGGGCCGGTAATATTGATGAGCTGAGTGAATGGAATAAAATACTGTCGCAAACAGAAATAAGAGACCAGCTCGCCAGTAAGATCAAATCCACGCAAAGCAACTGGACAAGCCTGCTGCACTATTACCGCTTTGATAATAATGCCAACAACTCGGTGCTCTATCCAGTGGTACACGACTTTAAAGGAACCGTGCATGGTATGGTGTACCAGCAGCAGAGCTTTACCTTTTGGTATCCCATGCCCACTTCTTCGGCACCCATTGGTTTGTACAGCAGCTACCAGTATGCAGGCAACACTTCGGCCACTTCGCTCAATATTGGTAATGGCGGCAGCGCCACCAATGCAGATGCGGTGACAGCAACATTAACCTCTGGTGCGGCTGATGGTATTCATGTATATGGCGAAGATGTATGGCCCAATACCGTGAACGGCGTGGTGGATACACTGGCGGGCAGCCACCGGTATGCCGGCGTGTTTGTGGTGAATCCCAACAGCGCCCAATACACACTGGTATATGATTATACCAACAATCCTTTTGTTACGGTTGCGAATGAGCCTTATTTGAAACTGAAGAAAAGGGATCACAATGCGGTTACGGTTTGGATCGCCCCATCGGCCATGACACTGAATCCGGCCACCAACACCATTACCTGCACCGGAGAAAATACGGAGTACATCCTGGAGAAAAGCCTCGTGGCACTGCCGGTGAAATGGCTGTCATTTACGGCGCAGCTCAATGGCAATAACCAGTCGGTATTAAACTGGCGGGTAAGCAGTGAAATCAATGTAAAGCAATACGAGGTGGAATGGAGTACAGATGCCTTGCATTACCAAACGATTGCAACTATTCCATACAACCCGCTGGCTGCCGGCAATTACAATGCAGTGCATGTGCTGCCTTCAAAAGGCAATAATTATTACCGTATCAGGCAGGCGGATAATGACGGGCGTTTGAGTTATACCGGCGTGCAGCTGGTGAAACTGGATGATGTGGTAACGGTGAGTATTTATCCCAATCCTGCGAGTGACATGATCAATATTTCGGGATGGAATTATTTACATCATATGGAGCTGTATGATATCAGCGGACGCTTAATAAAAACATGGCAGCAGCCTGCGCCGCAAATGGATGTTACCGTAATTGCCAACGGAACCTATGTGTTGAAAGCGGTACTGAAAACAGGCCTGGTAACGGAGCAGAAGATTGTTGTGCAGCACTGATGAGAAATAAGGTGTTTTTCTTCATGCTGGCCGCCGGTATTTTACCGGCGGCTTTTTTATACCGGCACCCTTACAATGGCCGTGGTGCCTTCGTTTTCGCTGCTGTCGTACTGCAGGTTGCCATCCAGCAATTGTACCCGGCTTTTTAAATTGCTGATGCCGATCTTTTTTCTTCACTCATTCCTTTTCCATTATCTTCCACCACCAAAAATATATTCGTATCATTTTACGCAATTGAGCTTGTACTTCCTTAGCATGATTGTGGCATATAATATTATTTTATGGCTATGTGCCATAAAATTTTGACATTAATAATTACAAAAACCACTTATGCCTGCTTGCCGTTTGCACTGCTTCTACTTTTGAATGGATGTGCAGTTTACTGTAAATATTTTCAATATGCTTCCGCACTGTGCCGTGGCTGATGTATAGTTTATCGGCTATTTGCTGATAACTTAACCCTTGTACCAATTGCTGCAACAGTTCCGTTTCCCTTTCAGATAAATCATAATCCTGCGGCTGTGGTTTTTTATCGTCGTTAATTTTTTCTCTTAATAAGGTTAATGCTTTGGAAGCAATCTGTGGGCTCATAGGCCCGCCGCCCAGCATTACATCTTCAATAGCGCTGATGATGCGGTAAGGTTTGCTGTCTTTTAATAAATAACCGGCAGCGCCTGCTTTAATAGCTTCAAATATTTTTTCATCATTATCAAATACGGTAAGTATCAAAACTTTGACACCTGTATTTTCTGTAAGTGCGGCCGTGGCTTCAATGCCGTTCATTACCGGCATTTCTATATCCATCAATATAACATCGGGCATTTTTTTTTGCATGGTTAATTGCTGCAAAGCGTCTTCACCATTGCAAGCGGTAAACAATACTTTTATATGCTGTGCATCCGAAAGATTTTCTTTCATCTGCTTTAGCAGTGTTGCATTATCATCCACTATTGCTATGTTAATAATATCAGCCATCACCTGGTTTTTTCAATTGGTAAAGTAATTATTGTTTCTACACCCGATGGTGTTTTATTGATACAGGTAAAACTGCCGCCAATGTTATGTACCCGTTGCTCCATATTTTTAAACCCGTTGCCTTGCTGACTTATTTCTTTGTCTATACCTTTTCCATTGTCGCAAATTTGAATGGTTAATTGGTTGCTGCTTGCTTTAAAAGTATAAACAGCTTCTGTAGCGTTGGAATGTTTAATAATATTTTGTGTACACTCCTGTATTATCCTAAAAAGCTGCAGGCTTTGATTAGCAGTAAGGGAAAGCGGTAAACCATTATCTGCTGTTACTACCCAGTCAATATTTTTTTGTGGCAATACCCTTTGTAAAAAATTTTTTGTACGGAGAATAAATTCACCTAATGTATGGCTGTTTTCCTGCACTGCCCAAATAGTTTCCCTCAGCACATTCACGGTTTCCCTGCTTTGTTCAGAAAGCTCTTTTACTTTTTCTAAAGCGCCAGGATGGTTATTGTTCATCAACTTTGCTTCTATATTATCCGTTTGTGCTATCATGGTAACAATTGCGGTGCCCAGGTGGTCATGCAGGTCTTTACTGATACGTTCCCTTTCGGCATTCAGGCTTTCTTCCAGTTGCCGTTCCCGTAAAAGTTTAACCCTTTTTCTTTTTTGATAATAATAAACCAACCCCGCCACCAATCCCGAAAGGGCTAATGATGTAAGAAAAATAAACAAGGCAGATTGTACAAACGGCGGCTTAACCTGAAACGATGCTAATTGTTTCTCCTCACTCATTATGCCGTTGGCATCCATTGTTTTTGCTATAAGCCTGTAATGGCCGCTTTGCAGTTTTGAAAAAGAAACCACCGTTGAATCTTTCAGCGTAATAAAATTCGGTTGATAACCTTCCAGCTTATAATAAATAACAGGAAGTGAAAAAGGGTTGGCATCAACAGGCAGGAATTGGAATTGGAGTGAGTTATAATTTGCAGGCAGATTAAAATTTTCCGGTTTATCTATTTGCCTGCCATCTGCGCTAATGCTTTTTAATGCTGTGTTAACTATTGTTGTTGATGATGTTAATTTATCAAGCCGTACTATAAAGAAATTATGAAGTGAGCCTGCCACTAAGCTGTTGGTTTCTTTGTTATAAATGCAATGTGTTACATTATCAAACTTATCCTGCACAATTGCCGCAGAAGAAATGGTGGAGAAATATTTGCCATTAAAAACATTCAGGCATTTATCGCTTACCACAAAATAGCTGCCGCTTTTATCATGAAAAGAGAATTTACATTTTCCCCCATTAATGCCATCTGCTGCTGTATAATTTTTTACCCATTTTCCCTTTGCAAATACGCTTACTCCTTTGGCGGTGCTTATCCAAAAAGTATCGTTACGTTCATGCACATTATAAATGGTATTGGAGGGTAACCCATCTTTTACAGAAAGCTGTTGCTGCAGATTATTGCCAGATAAGAAACTGATGCCATCTTCATAGTTATAAGATACATAGCCAGTACTAATGGCCTGCAGCCTTTCTGAAACCAAAGGTGAGTTTGATAATTCGTAAGTGTTACTTTTATTATTGTTATATTCAACCACATGGTTGCCATAGCTGCCTGCAAAATATTTTTCGCCGCTTTGAATAACATTACAAATACCGGCCCCTCTTTTAATTTCCTTTTTCTTGATGAGATTATTGCCGCTGATTTGATAAATACTAAAACCAGTGAGGGATGATATAAAAATATCATTGCCCCACACATCTGCCGCCTGCACCGACGATTCTTTTATCGGGAACGATTTGCATAAACCGCTAACTACATCATACTGTAACAGTTTGTCTGCCGTAACAGCATAAATAGTATTGCCCTGTTGTGCCACACCTTTTACCGGTTTATCATTGGTATGTACAACAGCATTGCCATTGGGCAGCATATAATAAATGCCGCCGCCAACGGTACTGATGAGGAGGTTACCATTTTTAGCAATATGCACATCGGTAACAAGCAGGTTGGTTAACCCATCTTTTTCAGTAAAAGATTTTATGTTGCCTTCATCCGAAATAAAACGCAGCCCTGTTTTTTCATCCCATGCTACAGTTTGGTTCTGGTAACGGAGTGAATTAAAATAAGAGTTGGAAGTATCATACACAGCAATTTCTTTTACAAACCCGGATGAACTGGTTACGTACATTGAGTGCATATCATTGTATAAAAAGGAAGTTACATTTTTCAAAAGCCCGGCAGTGGGTATGGTGGATAAAATGTAAACCTTTTTCCAATTTTTTGATGGCAGCGTAATGTCCGGCTCAATAGTTTGTGCTGAATTTGATTTATAGAAAAGTAGTTCCTTTTTCTCAAAATTGACCATCAGGCTTTTGAATGATGGCTGGGGTAAATAACTGAAAATTGTGTTGGTTTTTCCCGGCTCAGTATGGCTTACCCATTTTGCCTCAAACTTTTTATTAGTACCACCGCTAATAAAAAAAAACAAATTGCCGGCAGTGTCGGTTTGTAAATAGTGATGGAGAAAATCTTTTGAAACAAAAGTTACTTTACCCGTTGAAATAGTGTAATGGTACAAGCCCCTGGTGCTTATACCAAGCCACAGGCCATTATTGCCAGCTTTCATTACTGTGCCAACATAATTGCCCGGCAGCCCATCTTCTATAGTAAACAGTTGCCAGCGATAGCCATCAAACTTAGCCAATCCCTTATCGGTGCCAGCCCAAAAAAAGCCATTGGCATCTTCCACCATATCAAACACATAATTGCTGGGCAAGCCATTGGCCGTTGTTATGTTTTGAAATAACGATACCTGCTGCGATATGGAATAGCTGCATGTGAACATGAAGAACAGATATGAAACAATACCCTTTAGCACTGATTTTTTCAAAGTTGAGTATAAAGTTAGTTTGAAAAATACGCAGTTCGTCGTATTTAAAAGGATTTGTAAAATTGAAACTTGCAATAAATAAAACATTCAGTAATGAAATACATCGTCATTGTATTTTTCTTTTTAAGCCTAATTTTGTTTGCAAAAGCACAAGCTCCAGCTATTGTAAAAGCAGTTACAGGTGCAGTTACAGAACCCAAAAATAAAGACCAGGAAGGCTGGAAAAACAGTGAATGGAACGGGTTGTTTTTTTATCAGGGTACCGGAAGCGGAGTAAAACTTTGTGTGACCGATGGCACCAGTGACGGAACAGTTTTTCTGGCAGACCTTGGCACATCACAAACTTTATTGAGTACGATTCCGGCACAAAGCTTCATATATATAATTACAACAAGAATTGTCAGTATTTCGCCGTTTACTACCGAAAAGCAAATATGGAGAAGCGATGGTACAACTGCGGGTACATCCTTGGTTTTTACAACAGTTCCCACCCCAACCAGTGTTACCACTGTGTTTACCAGCGATCGGGATGCACAAAAAAATTTTTCAGTAACAGGCAATGTAATGTACTTCGGCGGGTATGATGCAACCAATGGGAATGAGTTGTGGGTAACAGACGGCACTGCCGCAGGCACACATATAGTGTTGGATATAAAGCCTGGTTCTGGAAACAGCTCTCCTCAGGCATTTTGTAAAATTGGTTCCGATGTTTTTTTTACCGCAACGGCAGTAGGGTTTGAGAGAAAATTATGGAAAACAGACGGCACTGGCGCAGGCACGGTGCAAATACCCGTAGCAGAACCCTTTTTTATTTTAGATAATGCTGTGGGTATAGTAAACAATAAAATGATTTTTTATGCCCATAATACGGTTGATGGATATGAACCTTATGTAAGCGATGGCACTGCCTCAGGTACTTTTATGCTGGCAAACATCAATCCTTCGGGCAATTCATGGATTACCCAGTCACAAAATGCCCACTTGCGGTTTACCAGCAAGAATTGTTTTTTTATTGCGAATAACGGAACAGCTAATGCGCTTTGGGGGACCGATGGCACCAGCGCTGGCACCATACAGCTTACCACCAATGCACAAGCTGCGTGGAGCGGTGTGAGCGGCGGCAGTTATACAGAAACAGATGAAAACGGATTATGGATGATTGAGTATAACAGCGGCGGCAGCGGCAACAATGAAAAATTATACCGCAGCGACGGCACAGTTGCTGGCACATACCTTGCAGCAACCAGTTTAAGCTATGCACAATACGTAAAAAGTTACAAAGGTGGTTTGTGGATGGCAGGCCGCAACACGGGCTCCGCTGCCAATGTGGAACCATGGCGCAGTGGCGGCAATGCAGCAACAACAAAAAAGGCCTTTGAAATAGAACCTGGAAATTCCGGCTCTCCAACATTTACACCGCTTAGCTCAAGCCCCTATGGCTTTTTTGTAAAGAACGGCAAACTGTACTTTTTTGCATCCACCAGTATACCATCGGCACATAATCTTTATCAATACACAGGCGACTTTACATTTAACGGAACAGTGACCGGTGGCAACTGGAAAGACAGTGCCAACTGGAACGGATTGATGCCGCCCGGTATCACAGACAGTGTGTATGTAAATGCAGGCACACCTAATGCGTTAAATATTACAACAACCAATGCTTATGCAGGTACTTTGCTGCTGGGTAATAATGCTGTTGTAAATATTGCAGCAGGTACTGATAGTTTGATTATTAACACCCGTGTTGCCCCTGCAGGAAATAATAGTTTTACAGGCAATGGTGTGCTGGCTTTAAGAAATATTTTTGCAGATACTGTTGAAATAAACAATGGTTTCAGCACAGCTAATGTTGCTTTGCAATCTCATGCATCGGTGGCAGCAGGTACGGTAAGTGTAAGCACTAACCTCAACCTTACCAATAGCAGCCAGTTAATGGTAAACAACAGCGGCATTGTGTTAACAGGCAGCACCAGCACCATTACACAAACTGGTAACAGTTATATAAATACTAATGGCACAGGCAAATTAACTATTGAAAATATAGGAATAGCAGAAAGAAGCGGTGCTGTAAATTTTCCTGTAGGCACATCAGCTTACTACAACCCTGTTTTAATTACAAACAGTAGTATGGCAGACAACTTTAGTATAAGAGTGCAGCCTCAAATTTTTGCAGCATACACTGGCGAAAACGGAACGGGTACATACACTGCCAATGCTGTTGATGCCACATGGTTTATTACAGAAGCAAATGCCGGCGGCAGCAATGCCGATATTATTCTGCAATGGAATCAATTGCAGGAGTTACCAGGCTTTGACAGAACTACAAGCCGCTTTGGACATTACAATGGCGGTAGCTGGCAATTGGGTACAGCAGCAACAGCAGCAGGCAGCAATCCATATACATTTACTGGCACAGGTATTACTTCTTTTTCTCCTTTTGGCATTTTAAATAATGCAGGGGCATTGCCATTACAGTTTATACTGTTTACAGCACAAAAATGTAATGATAATAATGTATGCCTTAACTGGCAAACAGCTAATGAAATAAACGTTTCTCACTTTATGATAGAACGCAGCCCTGACGGGCAACTGTACACACCAGTTGCAACAATAACTGCACAAAACAGGCTTAGCAATAACTACAATTATACTAATGATATTACTTCGTTGCAATACAGCAATAAAATTTATTACCGCATTAAACAGGTGGATAAAGATGGAAGGTTTACACGGAGCAATATTGTTTTTGTAACCAATACAAGTGATGTGGCGATAAGTGTATATCCCAACCCTGCTGTAAATGCATTGTACATACACGGCTGGGAAAAAGCAGCTGTCTTTGAAGTATTTACACTGGCAGGAAATAAAATGATTACAACAAAACCATCGCCTTACATAAATGTTACAGGGTTAACCAGCGGTGTTTACCTGTTAAAAGTTATTGATAAAAATGGCACAACTACTTCTCTCAAATTTAATAAACAATAAAACCCGTAAAATGCAAAAGCTCGTATTGTCACTTATTGCAGCAGTAATAATGTTTACTGCTGCTGCACAAAAAACTTCCGACTGGCAAAAAAACTTCCCTTCTAAAATTAACTGGTATAAAGTGTCAGACGCAGGCGTGCTGTTAGTAGCCACTAAAGATGCATTATACGGGCTTTCTCCCGACGGGCAGGAAGTGTGGAAAGCAGAGGATATTGAAAACATTAAAGAAAGCAACTTAGATATAATCGAAAACACCCCTTACATTGTTTTAGTAAAGTCTGGTGTGTTAAAGGGCAATAATAAAGTTGTAGATGTAGTAACGGGTAAAACGGTTTTTAACTCTGAAGAAAACGGTTTTTACAATGTAAATAAACGACTGTATTTACCCAAAAGCAACAAACTTGTTTTTTATGGAGGCGGTAAAAATGGTGTGTTAATGCTTATGCTGGTTGATTTAAGTACAGGACAAAAAGTATGGGAGCAAACAAAAATATTTGAAAAGAACAGTGAGCAAATTGTTTCGGAAGCTGGCGAACTGAACGACGCCGTTTTAATTGCCACCAACAAAAGAATTTACAAGCTGAATAAAACTACCGGTGAAGAAATGTATAATATTGATATGAAGAGCGACATGCCTGTGATGGCGCCACCAAAAAAGAAGGCTGGAATGTTTGGCGGCTTAAAAGCCATGGGCAATGCTTTTGGCGGAAATAAGGAAGAGGCTAATGAATTGCAAACAATGACAAGTGCCGATTTCTTTCAGCATAAAGATGATAACAGCTTTTACTTTTGGAACCAGGATATATTGACCAAGTTTGATGCCGCAACAGGCAAGGAATTGTGGAAACGTTTTGAACTGCCTTCTCCCATTGGTTATGTTTTGCACGACAGCCACGGCATGTTAATTGCCACTGCAGAAAAAAGGCAGGAAGATATTGCCAAAGCCAATAATGGCGGCGGTGGTTTAATGGGTAAGTTAAAATCAAAAAATGCGGCAGGCAAAAACAGGGCATCGCTTTATTTAATTGACCCTGCAACCGGCGCAGAAAAATGGAACAGCGATATAGATTTAAAAGGCGATGTGCTGGCGTATAAACTGGCTGGCAGCAAACTGGTTTTAGCTACACAAAAAGATGATGGCGACAACTACATCAGCATTGCTGATTTGGACGCAGGCAAATCCGTAACAAAAAAACCATTGGAAATTAAAGGCGAAATACAAGACCTGCAAATTGTACCCACCGGCTTGTATTACAGAACTACTGACCAGATAAATATTTTGGATTTGGAAAGTGGTGACAAAACATGGAAGAAAGGTTTTAAGGTAAAACAATGTGTGGGTTATAATGATAATGGCGGCATTGGTTACATAAGTGCCAACGATATTATTTACAAAATGAATTTTAATACCGGCGAAATGGAAGAGCTGGTAAAAGGGCTTGGCTTTAACCGTAACGAAGACCCAAGCACACTGCAAATAATCGATAATAATATTTTTGTAGCATCAGAACAAAATGCCAATCTATATGGTAAGGATGGCAAGTTGCTTTACCATACTTATGTTACAGCGCCGGGGCGTACCCTTACAGGAAAATTATTGTCGGGTATTGGCGGTGCAGCAAGTTTGGCTGTAGGTGCCGCCAGTGCAGCACAATCCGCACAGCTTAGTTATGCAAAAGGTTATTACGGCAGTACTGACCCACAACTGGATGCAGATATTAAGCGCAGCAATCAAATGGCAGCAGCGGGTATGTCTTCTGCAGTAGCAAGTTTTCAAAGCATAGGCAAACGTTTTAAAGCTACCAAACAGGCAAATGGTTTTATTGCTATGCTCACCAATTTTGGCAACAGTAATATGGCAAAAGATGCCGGTGTTACTATTGTTGATAAAACAACCGGCAAACGCATGTCAGACATGTTGTTCGGCGATAAAACAAGCCCTGATTATACTATTGATGATTTAGGGAAAGTAATCTATTACCAGCCAGATGGTAATACAATTGAAGGATTTAAGTTTTAAAATCTTGTAATTAAAAAAAGTGGCGGTTAACGTTAACTGCCACACTAGTTGAAGTAACAGGCTGTTTAAAACAGCATTGCAGGAGTTAAAAGATAAAGGAACAGCAAGTGGTGAATATGAAAAGTGTGGGGATTGCAGAAGTAAGACATAAAAAAGTAAATCCTAAATCAGAATAAAATGAGAGAGTTTTGTTATACAATTTTTTTGTGGGCAATATTAGCAGCAACTGCTAATGCCCAAACTAAAGCACCCACCGGCGCAGCGGCTGATAAAGCCATTAAAGCTTACAGCGAAGGAAAGCTGGATGATTTGACCGCAGCATTGCCGGCACTGGAAAAAATACATCCAACCCATCCATACACTATTTTCTTCAAAGCTTATGTGGCCGATGTAAAAGACGATAATGTAAATGAAGCACTGAAAGGATATTCTGAAGTGATAAAATCTGCTCCCGATGTAATGGAAGCGTATATGTACAGGTCCAGGATATTTGACCAGAAGGGCATGTATCAAAAAGCCATTGAGGATATGACAAACGCTATTAAATATGATACCGATAAACGATGGGATTTATTTATGATGAGGGGCGAATACTATGCAAGTGCAAATATGAACAATGAAGCCTTTGCAGATTTTAAGCAGGCTATCTCCATAGCGCCTTCTTTTGCTAAAAACTACCGGGGTTTAATGAACACCGGCTTGCCAATTGGAAAAAAAGATGAAACAATATCTATTCTTAAAAAAGCTATTGAAGGCTCTGAATCAGCCAATGCGGAAGTATGGGAAGTGTGGGGTGATGTGAATTTAAGAACAAAGCAATTTAGTATTGCTGATAAAGCATATGATAAATCACAGTTGTTAAGCACAGCACACTTTACGGCTGATAGCTATAACAATGCCTCCATTGCAGCATTGAATGTTACTAATTTTTCAAAAGCAAAACAATTAGCGGAGAAAGCTGTAGCCCTTTCGCCTAAAAATGGCCATTATTATTGCACACGGTCAGAAATAAGTATATCTGATAAAACCTGGGAAGAAGTATATACATGGGCCCAAAAAGCATTACAGGTAAATGAAAGAAGCGTAAGAGCTAATAAGCTGATGGCAATAGGTGTAAAATTTACCAACCGTGGGCAGGCATTGAGTGATCAATACAATAAAAGATCGGAGCAACTGCAAGCAGAGGGAGTAGAAGAGTAAAAAACTAAAGTTTATGAAACAAGCAATCGTAATCATTTTTTGCTGTACCGCTGCAATAGCCAAATCGCAATGCCTTTCCGGCGACTGTAAAAATGGTTGGGGAAAAAGGGACATGGGCTATGCTGTGTACGAAGGCAATTTTAAAAATGGCAAGCCGGATGGCAATGGAACAATGGATTATGGCGAAGGAAACAAATACCAGGGCGAATGGAAAAATGGCGTAGAGCATGGCCGTGGCCTTTTGTTTGAAAAAAATGTAGCGACCCAGGTGGCATACAACAATGGACAAAAATTAGAACCACCCAAGCCCTTAATCGTTATCGGCACCGATGGTGTGGAAAAACAAAAAGAAGATATTAAAGGCTGCAAAAGCGGCGACTGTGCCAATGGTTTTGGTGTAATGGAATTTCCAAGCGGCAATAAATACGAAGGCAATTTTAAAAATTACCAGTTTCATGGAAAGGGCAAAATGTCATTCGCCAGTGGCAATTATATTGAAGCCATTTTTGAAAACCACCGGCCAACAACAGGAATGTTTTATTACAAAGACAGTGATACAAAATTTACCGGGAGTTTTGATGATAGCGGACAGCCGCTAACCGGCACTTATGTAAGTGCAGCTACCACAGGTATTGTGGAAGTGGTAAATAAAAAAATAACTTCTGTAAAAAACCCAAGGGCAGACTCACTACGAAAAGCATTAACAGAGCCGCAAAAAATGGAATGCAGCTCATGTAAAGGTAAAGGAGGAAGCAGTTACACTACACCCGGCTCCACCACTACATTGGGTGGTATTGGTAGTGTAAACAGCAGTGGATATGTTACATGGGATTATCCACCCCAATCTTTTTCCCGGCCAGCCAGCACTACTTATACCTCTTGTTCAAGATGCCATGGCAAAGGATATATTGTTTATTAAAATCAATTTGAAAGCATGAAATACTTATTATTTACTATAGCATTACTTTCAGGCTCCATTGCATGGGCACAAAACCCGTTGAAGAAATATCCTGCAAAACCCTATCTTTTTATTCATGAAAAGGCTGTGATTTTCAATGCAAATTTTGTTGATGATAAGAGAATGAAAGATGCATTGGTAGGCGGCAAGATACTCACCGAGGAGCAATTCCAAAAAGTACTGACCTACTCTCAGATAGAGCAATATCCGGAGGCAATTAACACAACAGATAAACTCTTATCAGGGATGAAAAATGATTGGGCCAGTTTTGTAAAATATAAAGGGTTCTGGATTGGAAGCTGGATTGAGTTTTTTCCTTTACTAAACGATTTCAGGCGACTGCATATTTACTGGTTGCCTAAAGAAGACAATCTTGACAATGCTGCAGGATATATACCCAAAACCGAAAACGGATTTTATGTTATCAGCCGCTTTTTATGGGATGACCCAATTGCAT
This sequence comes from Ferruginibacter sp., assembly GCA_046329655.1. Classification (GTDB taxonomy): domain Bacteria; phylum Bacteroidota; class Bacteroidia; order Chitinophagales; family Chitinophagaceae; genus Ferruginibacter. The sequence goes on along the minus strand of JAXLUD010000002.1, from coordinate 42,055 downwards.
TTATCCCGCCTTTGCCTTCGTCTGTTAAACCTTTAATTAAAAAACTAGATGCCGCAAAACTTTCCAAAGAAGAGAACACCGATAAACTCAGCCCGGTTCCGGACAATCTTGAAAACTTTTATCCCCTTCTAAAAAATAAGTTTCACCTTACCGATGATGAGATAGAAATGGTGTCTCAGCATGCCTCTGAAGAAGCATGGCCTGATAGTATTTCATTCACACCAAATAAATATAAAAACCGCTCCGCTATTAGTAGCTATTCCTATTACAAATTAGGTGAAGTGCAGAGAGAGTATGCCCTCATGGGGTTGTACTGGATACCGCCGGGACAAAACTTTGCCCCCGGATATTCACCCAAGTCAGATTTTGGATACTTTTTTTGTTCCCGTATTTCAGATAAAAAGGGAAATTCAAAACCATATGAAGCCGATATTGCTTTTCTTAATTCTCCGTGGTGGATAAAGAATGTAAGTAACTCCGCTTATACATCAGCAACATATCGGTTTCCAGTCAAAAACTCTTCAAACACAGACGTTGCGGCAACTACAAATGGTAATAATTCGGCTTCCAACAATTCCGGCTTTACCGTTACTACTGTAAACGGGATAACAATTGCCAAGGGAAATTTAACCAGAAGAAACAAACGCAACGGAGTTTTTTTTATTTTCTGGGGCACCGGTGGTAAAGTAAAGCACTGCACCGTTTTCTTTTCTGAGTTTGATGCGAAAGAAGAAGAAGTTTCTGTAATAAAAAGCTATATGAGTAATTACAGCGATGGTACTCCTTTTATGTCTTACTCTTTTATGGAAGGCGAAAATTGCCAAAGCACAAGAGTTCGCAATACTATAAAAGCAGTTGGATGCAATGGTTGCAGCGGTTATTAAAATTATATTATTAAAAAATTTACCCGGATGAAAAAAATAGTCTTTACTTTTTTTATTGCCTGTTTAACAATCGTTGTTTATGCACAGGAAGTAACCGTTCGCCAGGCCGATCTGGAAAGGCGGAAATATAAAACCGGAGCTATGATTTTGTATTATGGCGAAAACCGGTTGGTTAGCTATTGCTCCGTTTGGAATGTAACATTTAAGATAGACGATAGCGAAGAAAAAATAGCTGAATCATTAAAAGCGAGGGTGGGTGCATCCCGTCCGTATATTTACTTTGAATTTAAAGAAGGTTATGACTGCAACAATGCTACCGGGTACCTGCAAAAAAAAGGCATCAGCAAAATGAATATCAGCAGTTGTACACAAGCCTCATTTACAGATAATACCACATCTGCAGGCAATTCCAATGCTGAAAGTACAAAAAACAAAATAAGAGAAGTGGCCCTGTTACTCAATCCCCGTTATCGGGAGTTAAAGAATCAAGGCTGGACGGAAGTATCTTCTGTTCTAACCAATATGGGCGGCATCAGGGACGGTATTGGCGAAAAACAGGTTTTTAAAACAGGGTATGCTTATAAAATTTTAACCGCTGCCATTGGCACTCAAACCAGCATGGTTATCTACAACCGTGATGTGGTTGGCCGGCCACCGCTTTTATACGCCTCTTTATTTGGCAGTGGTACAGTTGCAGAAACTCCAATGCTACATTTTACTTACGATATTAATGATGTTGATCCTTATGCGGTAGCCTTTATAAGCAGGGAAAAAGGACCCGATAATGAAAACAAGTACCCTGCCGGTATGATTGTTATGCAAAAACCTTACAGCTTAATTGACGAGTTAAAATCTGTTTTAAATGAGGCCTCCGAAAATTTCATAAAAATGAATGGCTATCGGATTACAGATGTTTTACGGCTGGGAATTTCCAGATCAGATTTTTCATTAAATGTATTAGGCACTATGCAGCCCCCAAGTATCACAAAAAATGCGGACAGCACTTTTGATTATTCATTTATCTCTTATAAAGCTGATGAAGGCTTTGCAGAGTTGGAAACAAAAATTTTAAATGCCCTGAATGAATTTAAAAAAGCAGAGGGGTACAGTTTAGATATCGATAAAGATGGGTCAAGGTCTGTTTACAGGTTATTGGACAAAGAGAGAAAACAGCCGATAATAATGATAGTACGGCCCGAAAATATTTCCATCATGTTCAAAGGCGCTAAACAATAAAAATAAGTTTACTAAAAATACGTCAGCATATGAAAAAAATAGCAACCGCATTTCCGTTATTGTTAATGTTTACCTTATTGGTTAAGGCCCAGAACGTTACAGTGCGACAGGCAAACCTGGAACGGCGGAATTACAAATCTGGGGTAATGCTGCTTTACTACGGTGCCAACCGAATGATAGAAAGCGTATCGCTATATACCATTGATTTTAAAAATGAGGACAGTGAAAACCGAATAGCCGATTTGCTGAAAAGCCGCCACCAAACACCCACGCCGTATATGTATTTTGAATTTAAAGAAGGCTACGATTGCCGAAGTGCCCAAAGCTATTTAACTGGCAAGGGGATCAATAAAATGGCTTTTGGCAGTTGCTTAGATGTATCGTTTAAAGAAAACCCGGAGGGCAAATATGTGCAACCCGGTGGCCTGCGCTATTGGGAAAACCCTGACAACGTTACTGAAACGAGGGTAATGCAATTGGATACCTGGGGATGGGCATTAGTAAACAAGATATTGGAGAAAAGGCAGGAAGAATTGGAGAAAAATGGTTGGCAGCGGGTATATGCCGAGTATAACTTGGCGGGTGGCCCCGATGATAACCGATGGGTAGGCAAGCGGATATCGGGCAGCCCCGACAGCATGTACATGGCCATTGCCACGGTAATGAAAAGTAGTTTTAAGCTCAAGGCAATCATAGGCGATAAGGTAGATGCCGATGGCAATCCCGAATTTGCTTTTGAGCAGGACTTCGCCGGTGATGCCCTTGCCGAAACCACTCCATTCAGGCCTAAAATGCAATTGAGCAGGCTCATATTTGCAGGCGTATCCAATGACCATGTAAATACCAATAATGCAGGCATCCTTATTTACCGGAAAAAGTATAGTAAGCAGGATGAGCCTAAAGCTGCAAAAACAAACAAGCGTACCATAGCAGAATTGGGCGGAAAAATTTCCCATGCAGCTTTTAGCAACGATGGCAAGCAGTTTGTGGTATCTAGTTCCGGGGATGCAAACAGCGGGCAAATAAAAATCTTTGATGCGGATTCAGAAGCTGAGGTCAAAGACATTCCTGAAATGAATGCCCATTTTTCAATTTTTGCACCAGACAACAAATCGCTCTATAGCCACATTGTGGGCAAGGGCCTGGTACAAATAGATATTGCGACTGGAAAAATATTTCGCACGCTCATGAAGGATACGGTGGGCAAAGTGCTATTTGTGGCAGAAATTTCGCCAGATGGTAAAACATTGGCTGCCGGCACGTACTTTGGCGATATATTATTATACGATTTGCCCACAGGTAAACGCACGGCAATACTTACTGCAAACCCATCAAACAGGCTGGTGTTACGCACCCGGTTTTTGGACAATAACACTTTAGTATCTGCAGGTGGAGATTTGGTAAAAACCTGGAACTTAAAAACCGGGAAGGAAATTGTAACCATTTCGCCGCCGGGCGGGGAAAAAAAAATGACCGTAGATATAGCCGCTGCGGCCAAAAAAGTGTTCTGCAGTTATCAAAATAACATGTATGTATTTGATGCCCTCACGGGCAAACAACTATCCACCTTTGACCTGGGGAATTTTTACTCGGCACACTTTCAAAATAATGGGGAGTTGGTGCTGTGCTCAAGTTCGGAGGGCATTTACGCTTTTAACGGTGAGTTAAAGTGCGACCCAAGTAGTAACGGCCAACGCTTTCCGCATCAAATGGAAATGATGATTAGCAACGCAAACAAAACAAAAGTTGTTTTGGCAGGAAGCAATAAAGTAATGATTACCGATTACAGTTATTTTGAGAATATGACCGGGGTGAAAAATGGAGAAAGTCCTAAAGCTGTGGTGGACCCGGCCCCTGCAAAAACAGAACCCGTTACGCAAGCACCTGAAGTGGCGCAAAAGTCAGTACCCTTTTTAGACGCTTCAAAAACTTATGTATTCAAAAATTGGAACTGGGCCAAAATCACCTTTAAGTGGAACTGGCTGGAAACGCCTGCCAACGATGCCAATGTAACAAGGGATTTTTTGGACCTGTCGGATAAAACCGGGGATAAAGACGATGTAATCTTGCGCATCCGGCAAAAGATAGATGGCTATACCTGGGCAATGGCTACGCCTAATGTTGGAAAATTTGACACTTATACATACGCTGCCATATTAGGCATGGCCAGTAGTGGAAGCGGCGAGTTTGGACAAGGGCTTATGATACTGTATAAAGACGGGAAGAAAGGCGACTACAGCAGGCTGTATTTTTTGATAGACCCTGTTACTGCTACTTATTGGTTTGGCAGCCAAAACCCCAACAATAATAAATGGGAAACACATAACCACTATACCGGTACCACTTATAACATACAATCGCCTAAAATAAATAAATTTGTAAACGACGGAAAATCTATTGCCCGCAATACACTGGCAATTGAAAAACAAAGTGACCGGTTTTTGCTTTATATAAACGGCAGCCTGGTAGATACAGTAATACTCGATAAAAAAAATGAAGCACTGAGCAACTTTGAAGGCATTGGCATTGTAACTGTAGGCAGGCAAACAAGCATGGTGGAAAAACTGAGTTTTGCAAAATAATTCTGAACATAACCAGCAGGTTTTGGCTAAACCCATTTACAAAAAAATGCTGCTTTACTTTAACTGGTATTTAAGTTTACTTCAATAAATTTTTTGAAGATGGAAAAACTATTCACTGTTATTGGGGTACTTGTTTTTTTTAAATAAGCGTTTTTGCCCAACCTAAAGACAGCTACGGCCGTACACAGGCACAACGGGAGTGGCAAGATTATAATTCGCATTACCAGCAGCGGGTGCAGGACATACGGTCCCGGCCCAGCAAATATGGTAATATCAGCAGCAGCAGCTCTGGTAATACAGGCGGCGAGCCTTACCTTTTTAAACCTAAAACAAAAAAAGAATTAGAAATAGAGAAAGCAGCAAGCACAGCAGCAAAAAAAAACGAATAGAAGAATATAACAGGCTGGCGGCTAAATTTATACAATTAGTAAGAGAGAAAAGTGATTTAACCTATATAGGGGATGAAGAAAATTATAAACAATATGTTGCAATTGCAACACAGGCGGGTTTTAGTCAAATGCTTATTTTTAATACCTTAGGCACCAACTCAGCTCAATTTGTATTGTATTCAAATAAACCCACTTCATTATTAAGTAAATGCTATACTTCAAGTTTGTTAGGCAATGAGGGCAAAAGCACTTACGAAAAGTCTGTAATTTTTAATAACTATATAAAATCTCAAAAAAGCGCACAGGATTTTAATGCTTATTTAAAAGCGCAAAACTCAAAGCAAGGCTTCAACTCATTTACCGAAAATGCACAAACACAAAAAGCATCAGAATTATTAACGCCTGCAAATAATAACAATGGCAGCACCCGTGTGGTACTACAGGGGTTAAACACAAAAGAAGCAACCAGTAAAAAAGAAACCCGGATACTTGATGGTTTAATGCTTACAGATAAAAGCAATAACCAGCCTTCTTCGGTTTTTCAAAACAGCAATTCAGCCGGATTTACTGTTGAAAGAAATTTGTTTACAGCAAAACTGAATACATCTGTTGACACAGCTAAAAGCACTAAAATATCAGACGCATTAAAATTACCGTCAAAAAATAACAGTATACTCGAAAGCCTTAAATTAAAGAATACAAAACCAGAAAAAGCAACAGGGGACTCAATTTACAACCGGCTTTTGTTTAAAAACTAACTTGCACTGTTGTTGTATTTAAAGAAAAAAACTTACTTTTTCAACGCCTCCCACAAAATCTCTACCGGGTGTTTTGCTTTGGCACCTGTGCCATCTTTAATTTGATGACGGCAACTGGTGCCGGGAGCTGCAATAATAGTTGCTGCTTCTGCACCACGCACTGCGGGAAATAAAACCAGTTCGCCGATCTGCATACTCAAATCATAATGTTCTTTTTCATAACCAAAACTGCCTGCCATACCGCAGCAGCCGCTGGGGATGGTTTCTACTGAATAGTTTTCAGGAATGGAAAGCATGCTAACAGTGGCGCCGGTACCGCTCAATGATTTTTGCTGGCAATGGCCGTGCAGTTTTATTTTTTGCGGGGTATTGGTGAATAAGGAACGGTCGATTTTCCCCGAAGCAAATTCCTTCGCAATAAATTCTTCCACGGTATAAACATGCTGGGCCAGTTCTTTTGCCTTGACTAAGTTTTCACCTGTTGCCAGGTCAATGTATTCATCCCGGAAAGTTAAAATAGCCGAAGGCTCCACGCCGATCAACGGGTTGTTTTCATTCACCACCGGGTACAGCAGTTCAATGTTTTTATTGATGATTTCTTTTGCCCTGCGCACCAAACCCTTGCTCAGCCAGGTGCGGCCGCTTTCCAAATGCTGCGGAATGGTTATAGTATAACCGAGTTTTTTCAACAGCTCCACGGTTTTAATACCAATAGCGGTATCGTTGTAGTTGGTGAATTCGTCGCAGAAGAGGCTGATAGTTGATAGTTGACCGTTGACCGTTGTCTGTCGTCCATCGTCCTTCGTCTGCTGCCTGGCTTTAAACCATTTCTCCAGCGTGGTCTTATACATTGTGGGCATGCTGCGCTTCGTTGCAAAACCACTCAGTTTTTTTATCGTGCCGCCAATTACGGAATTGGTAACTGCAAAATTGTACAGTGACGGAACCAGTGCGCCCAATTTGGCAGAGGCCATAAAATTGGCAATGAGTTTACTTCTGAAAGGCACGCCGTTGGCATCATAATAATGCTGTAAAAATTCTGCTTTCAGTTTGGCCACATCCACATTGCTGGGGCATTCACTTTTACAGCCTTTGCAGCTCAAACACAAATCCATCACTTCATAAATCTCTTTATGATCAAAGCGGTTCAGTTTATCACTGTTGGTTAAAAATTCACGCAGGATATTCGCCCTGGCCCTGGTAGTGTCCTTTTCATTTTTACTGGCCATATAACTGGGGCACATGGTGCCGCCACTCAGTGCGGTTTTACGGCAATCACCGCTGCCATTGCATTGCTCGGCATGCTGCAGCACATTCTGGTTATTGAAACGGAAATGCGTTTTGAATTCAGGCGTTTGCTGCCCCGGTACATAACGCAGCATGGTATTCATACTGGGGGTGTCAACAATCTTATTCGGATTGAAAATATTTTCAGGGTCCCATGCTTTTTTAATTTCTTTCAGCAAAGCATAGTTTTTATCACCCACCATTTGTTTAATGAATTCACCCCGTAACCTGCCATCGCCATGTTCGCCGCTTAAAGAGCCGTTGTATTTTTTTACCAGCGTGGCAATTTCTTCGGCAATCGTTCTGAAGAGGCGGTTACCTTCCGCTGTTTTTAAATTGATGATGGGCCTTAAATGAATTTCACCACTGCCTGCATGCGCATAATGCACACTGTACAGGCCATGTTTCTTCAGTATCTCATTAAAGTCACGGATATATGCAGGAAGATCATCCACATCCACCGCGGTATCTTCAATCACAGGCACGGCTTTTTCATCCCCGGGCAAATTGCTCAGCAAACCCAGTCCTGCCTTGCGCAGTGTCCATATCTTTTTACTGTCGGCCCCAAACAATAACGGGAAGTGATACCCCAAACCTGCTGCACGCATATCATCTTCCACCAGCTTCGCCATGGCAGTGATCTCTTCCCGGGTTTCACGGCAGAATTCAATCACCAGGATAGCGCCGGGATCGCCTTGTACAAAAAAGCGGTTCTTGCGCTGCTCAATATTATCCTTGGTGCATGCTAAAATATAATGGTCGATCAGTTCGCTGGCGCTGGGTTTGTATTTCATGGCAATGATATTGGCCCGCAGGCTTTCATCAATGCTGTTAAAATGCACACAAAGCAAACCGGTTTCTTTCGGTGGCAACGGCACCACATTCAGTTTTATCTCGGTGATAAAGGCCAGCGTGCCCTCACTGCCCGCGATCAGCCGGCAAAAATTAAAATCTTCACCACCGGCGTTAAAGGGAGCCGATTCAATTAAGAGGTCCACCGCGTAACCGGTATTCCTGCGCTCCACCGATTTTTTGGGAAACTCTTTGCGTATTTCTTCCTGTGTATGATAATCGCTTAATAAACTCCTTGTTTTTTTATAGATGGCTGCTTCCAGTGTGCTGCCTTCGCATTTGGTATGAAAATCATCCAGCCCGGTGGTTTTAAATTCCGCTTCAGTTCCATCACTTAAAATGGCTTTTACTTCCAGGGTATGTTCGCGGGTGCTGCGGTACACCACCGAGTTACTGCCGCAGCTGTTATTGCCCACCATACCACCGATCATGGCACGGTTGGCGGTGGAGGTTTCGGGCCCGAAGAAGAGCCCGTGCGATTTTAAGAATATATTCAGCTCATCCCTGATAACGCCCGGCTGCACACGCACCCAGTGTTCTTTTTTATTCAGCTCAATAATTTCAGTAAAATATTTTGAAACATCCACCACGATGCCATTGCCCACCACCTGGCCCGCCAGTGAAGTACCGGCAGTACGTGGAATCAGCGAAGTTTTATTGGCATGGGCAAAACGCACCAGTTGCTTAATATCATCCGTTGTTTTAGGAATGGCCACGGCCAAGGGCAGCTCACGGTAAGCGCTGGCGTCTGTGGCGTACAGGGTGCGCATGGTGGTATCAAAATACAGTTCGCCGGAGAGCTGGTTTTTCAGCTGTTGTAATGCCTTGTTCATGCCAATTTCAAATAAAGGCCGTAAAGATACTTTACAATATATAAACTGCCGAACCGTACTGTCTGCAAAATACCCTGCAAAGGGTAGTGCCGGTTGCAAAGAAAATCCGCATATTTACAATCAAAACTATTCGTATGTCTGCATTCTCCCGTACAGCCGTGTTCGCCGGCTTTTTATTGATTTCCTTCGCGGCAATGGCTCAGCCATCCCAACGCAAACCGGCAAAACCTGTGGCCAAGCCGGCAGTTAAAGCAATTGATTATGTAAAAATGAAAGCGGATATCAGGAGCCTGTACCGCAGTGAAGATTATAAGGCGGTAATCACAAAAGCAGCACAGTACCTCGCAAAAAACCCGCGGGATACGCAGGTCACCATGCAAAAATCGGTGAGCCATGTGATATTGAAACAATATGACGCAGGGTTCGGCCTGGTGAAAAGTTTTTTTACATCTGCCGATACCGCCGCCAAATACCTGGCGATAATGGCTTTCCAGGTACCCGACACGGTGCTGACCACCATGGGTTTGTTATGTGCGGATGAAGCGATCAAAATACTGCCCAACGGACCCTGGGGGTATTTTGCAAAAGCGGGTATTTACTCCGACAAACAGCAGCATGATAAAGCATTGCCGGTGATGGATGAAATGAACAAACGCCTGCGCAACGAAGAAGAGGAAAAGATGCTGGGGCCATTCTATGCAAAAGAACTGGCCATGAGCGGTCAGCCAGAGAAGGCACTGGCTTCCATTGACGCATTGAATAAAAAGTATCCCGGTGATTTTGATATTATGGATGTGTATGCCTTTGTTTACAAAAAGAACAAAAACTATGATAAAGCCGTTGAAAAGTATGATGAGATGATCAGGCTTTTTCCCAAGGAGATCAATATACAGCTGGCAAAGGCAAAAACACTTTTTGATGCAGGCAATACCGCCGGATGCTGCGCTGAAACAGAACGCATCATTGCCACCGACAGTATGTATGATTTTTTAAGGTACCGGTATAAGTGCCCGGCCTATTTTGCCACACCGGCCATCAATGATATCAGGTCGGCCACATGGGCAGTGGATTTTTCAGGCAATAACTACGATTTTGTGGTGAGCAATATTAAGGGAAATACTGAAGAAGGAATGGCATTTGACTGGAGCATGACGAGCGGGGATGATATGAAAGGACATATTACACTGACCAAAGAAGCCATGGCCGGCGCCATAGCACAAAACAACCGTTTCAGTGCCGCCATGAAAGATATTGTGATGAAAGACCAGACAACGGTATGGCTGAGCAAGGCGGTGATGGACGACCTGCTCCATAAAGGCACTGCCAACATGGATGCCGGTTATGGAGAAGAAGTGTTTACCGTGGTACCCAATAATGCGGAGAAGGGCTGGGATAATGAGGCGCTGGAAGATAAGGTGATTGTAAACGGTGTACCCAAATATCTTAATACGATTCATGTTCAAAATGGCGATGGTACCCACCAGATGTGGATACTGAATGATGCGAAGAACCCGCTGATCATTAAAATGCAGTTCGACTGGAGCATCCAGCTGAAGACGATTGAGTAAATCTTTCAGCGTATAAAATAAGCAAGGGTTTCCGCTTTAATGATCAAGGCAGGAAACCTTTGTGCTGATAATAAAAAGCAGAACAGTTATCTTCGCATAAAATTTTATACAGATGAGCTTAAAATACAAACGGGTATTACTGAAACTCTCCGGCGAGGCACTGATGGGAAAAAGCAATGATGGTTACGAACCACTGGATATTAATATCATTGCCCAGTACGCAAAAGATGTAAAAACAGTGGTGGAAGCGGGTGCAGAAGTGGCGATCGTGATCGGGGGTGGTAATATTTACCGTGGTATGAATGAAGCTGAGACTGGTATTGAAAGGGCGCATGGCGATTATATGGGCATGCTGGCCACGGTGATCAATGGCATGGCATTGCAGGCGGGGCTTGAAAAAGCAGGTGTGTACACCCGGTTGCAAAGCGCCATTAAAATGGAACAGATTGCTGAGCCGTATATCCGCCGCCGGGCCATGCGTCACCTGGAAAAACACCGCGTGGTGATCTTTGGCGCCGGCACCGGTAATCCTTATTTCACCACAGATACTGCAGGTTCATTAAGGGCCATTGAAATAAAGGCCGATGTTATTTTAAAAGGCACCCGCGTGGATGGTATTTACACGGCCGACCCTGAAAAGGATAAAACCGCCACCAAATACGAAACCATCACATACAGCGAGTGCATCCAGAAAAACTTAAAAGTGATGGATATGACCGCATTTACACTGTGCATGGAAAACAAACTGCCCATCATTGTGTTTGATATGAACAAGCCTGGCAACCTGCTTAAAGTGGTGAATGGCGAACAGGTGGGCACATTGGTGAGCTGATGAAAGAGGTACAGTCGTAAAACCGGATGTCCTTAACATATTCGGGTTAAAATAATTGCTTCAAAAAAAACGTCTTGAAATTAATCAAGACGTTTTTTATTATAAAGTTTTCAAGGTTTATAATGTGGCCAGCCAGGTTTTAATATCTGCCAGCGTGGTTTTTACCGGCGTGAGAGAGAAGGGCTGGTTACCACCCGGGGTAACATTTACACCCGTGGTAATACTTTCTTTCGCCATAAAATAATCATTGGCCTGTTTGGAGATCACCACGATATATGCGCCCTTGCCTGCCGGTACTTTACTGGTAATAAATCTTTTTTCTGTAAGATCAGCATTCATGCGGATCACAGAACGCAGGTCTTTAAACACCAGGAAAGCGGTGGTATTGGCATTGGTATAATTGGAAGGCAGCCTTACACTAACGGTAGACCGTACAATACCGGCGGTATCGTATAAATAATCCAGGTTGATCCAGCGCAGGTGATTGGTGGTGATCTCGTACACCTGCTGTGCGTAACCCACGGTATTCAGCAGCGTGTCGTTATTGGGCAGCCAGTTAAATAAGCCGTTGGATGTTTCTTCTCCAAAAAACAATTTCATCGAGCTGTTAACGGGTAAATCTGAGTAACGGATAGTGATCCGGGCACCCGGTGCTAAAGTAATATCCTGCCCGTCTTTTTTCAGCCTTATAAAAATCTCACCTGCACTCACCAGCATATTGCCATTGGAAGTGGTGGGTTTGTTCATCAGCACCATATCACCTTTCTTTCTTATCACAAACAATTCCACCTGAATTCTCCCGGTAACGGGTGTTCCGGCTGTGTTAACGCAACACAGCGGCGGAAAACCACATTGAATACCGGAAACAGTGGTTAAGTAGGTATTGATGGAACTGCTGATTTCAACACTGTCTCTCACAGGTTCGATGAGTAAATTGGTTTGTAAAGAGGCCAGTGGCATGCTGCTGGTTACCGTGGCGTACCAGGTGGTGTCGGGGCCCGTGGTGCCGTTAGGTACAAACACATCAATATTCTTCTGGCAGGAGCTGAAGAACAGCGTTCCTGCAATCAGTAATAAGTATGTTATCTTTTTGGTCATTGTAGCTTTGTGGTTTGATGGTAAGATACCATGAGTTAAAAATGCGCTGCCTGTTATTTCAAATCATAACGCAGTCCCACCCTGATACCTGCCGTATTATACTTTTGTTTAAAAGTGATGGTCTCCTTGCTGGCAGGCGTAAGGTTATACCTGAAATAAGGTTCGGCCAGTATATGCCACCTGTCGTTCAGTTTATAATACACCGAAACACTGCCGATAAAACCAACACCAATATTTGTTTTAAACTGGTAAGCTGAATTGGATTTACCCGTAGTGATAGTAACGGGTTTATAATTACTGTCCAGCACTTCACCCTTTTGCCAGCTGTAGGCATTTACAATTACACCTGCATTGATATTGGTATGCAGCCTGCCATTACCCAGTTCGTACCCGAGTACCAGCGGTACATCGATGGTGCGGAATTTATTTTGCGTGGTTTTATAACGTGTGCCCGAAGTCATATAACTGCCGATGGTATCACCGGCATTGTTAATGATATAAACCACCTGTACAATATTGCCTTCGCTGTAAGTGAATTTTTCATTGATCTGGCTGTAATTGATACCGGTGCGGAAACTGATGCCGTTACTGAACACCCTGGTATATCTTAAACCTGCACTGAAGGCGGAAGCAAAGCGGGTGCTTTCCTTTCTTTTTTGCAGGTAGGCAGAGTTGCCCGTATCGCTCATATTGCGGAATGCATAATCGGGGCCGCCATAAATTTCAAAATAGGTTTTATTACCCGCTGCATTTTTTTCTATCGAAGGGCAACCCGGGTCGGCAATGAAAAAAACAGGCTTGCGGAGCTTGTTCTCTTTTTTTGTACTGCTGTTTTTCTGTGCTGTAAAAAGCAGGAAAGAAAGATGATTGATTTCTGCTGCAATGGGTTCGCTGGTGGCAGGTTCAGGTTCTGTTACGGCAGTTCCGTTTTGAATCCGGGTGCGTTGTCTTGCTGCAGTATTGTATTTTTTAGCATCCCCCTGGCTGAACAGGACCACATCACTGCGCCGGTTGTTATCGCCGGTATTGTTCACGCTGCTGCCAGCTATTCGAGGTTGTTTTACATCACCGGCAGGCTGTTTTGTAAAGCTTTCACCGGGTATACCGGAATTATCAGCAGTGTTATCAATAGTATGGCTGTTTGTAGCGGCAGGTTCATTGACTGAAGTGCTGGTGGTGTTGCCGGTTTCGTTATTATTCGCTGCTGGATCTTCATTTGCCGAAGCCTTGCTGCCTGTTGTTACGTTATGGGTAATTGAAGGCGCAGCAGGTTGATTTACCTGTACCTGTTTGGAAGAATATAAATAAGCGCCTCCGCCGGCAGCCAGCAGCAGGCCGCCAAGGATAAAGAGGTTGCGCCGGTTGAAAAAGCGCAGCCAGAATCCTGCAGGGCGTTTCTTTTCCCTTTCCCTGGCAATATTTTCCCAAATGCGGGGATGCACCTGCGGCGTATAGTTCAGGAACTGTTCTTGAATATGTTCGTCAAAGCGCTGGTTATAATTCATACCGCAATTTTTTGCAGTTCGGTAATTTGTTTTTGCAGCATGGTGCGGGCTTTAACCAACTGGCTGCGGCTGGTACCGGGCTGTATACCCAGCATTTCCGCAATTTCCTCATGCTGAAACCCCTCTATTACATACAGGTTAAAAATTAACCGGTATCCGTCGGGGAGGTTGTTGATCAGTTCTAAAATCTCTTTTTGGGTAAGGTGTGCATAGGCCGCCGGTTCCATTGCATTTTCATCCTTATCCTGTACTTCATAACCCACCACTTCTTTTTCATACCGCCTCAGTGAATATTTTTTAAGGGCGGTGTTTACAATAATACGGCGTATCCAGCCCTCAAAACTTCCCTCAAACTTAAACTGGTGTATCTTATCAAATACTTTAATAAATGCGTCCTGTAATATATCCTCCGCATCTGCCGGGGTACGTGCATAACGGTGACAAACGCCGAGCATACGACCGGCGTAATGGTTAAACACCTCCCGCTGGCAGGTGGCGTCCTCCCTTATACATCCCCGTATGAGTTCTTGTTCCGTCAAAACTGATGTGGTTTAAACAGGGCATTTTTTTAAAGATACCCCGGCTTTCAATTACGCTGCCCGGCAGCATTTATTGTTCATAAGATACAAAAACCAGCCGGTTTTGGGTAAATTTGGACATATGATGCTTAACCCGCAGCAAATACAGCAGCTTTTATCCGAAAACGAATCCCTGCAAACCCAGGTAAAAGAGCTGGAAGAAATACTGGCTTTGCGGGAAGAGGAGCTGGAATTATTGCGGGAAGAAGCTGCCGGGGCTGCTACCCTGCGCAGCCAGCTCGACCTTCGGCTGGAAGAAATGGCCGGCATGCAAAACCAGATCAGCCTGCAACAGCGCAAAACCGCCGGGGCCGAAAGCAGGGAAATGGAGCTGCAGCAGGAACTGGTAGACAGTGTGCAAATGCTCCAGCAGTACAATGATCTTAAAAAACAATTCATTTATACCAGTACACAACTGGAAGACATGCAGGGAGAATTGAGCGCACTTAAGAAGAAGAATATGATGCTGCAGGGCATTGCAGTACAGGTGGGAGAGCTGGAAAGCAAGGTGGAAAACCTGGCTTTTGAAAGGGATACGTTGCTGGAAAAACTGGCTGCCCTTGAAAATATACAGGAATAACAATCAACGGGTTGTTTATAACAAATCTTGCAAACCTGCCTTCCTTTTTATATTTTACTTCCCTAAAACTTAAACTTATGAATTTAATTGAACGAGTAAAGAACATTTTAATTACCCCAAAACCTGAATGGGATGTGATCAATGGTGAACAGTCCACGCAACAATCATTGCTGACCGGTTATGTTATTCCGCTTGCAGTACTGTCGATGGCAGGACCCCTGCTGACCGGTTTATTATGGGCGGGAGCATGGGGGTTTAAGTATTTTCTTATTACAGCAATCATAGCACTCATTTCACAGCTGGTTACTTATTATGTGGCCACCATTATTATCGACCTGCTGGCCCCCAGTTTCGGGTCTGAAAAAAATATGAATAAATCTGCACAGCTGGTGGCTTATTCAGCCACGCCATCCTATGTTGCAGCTATTTTGTCGTTCATACCCATTGTGGGTGGTTTGATTGCGATTGCCGGCTGGGTTTACGGCGTGTATATCATGTACCTGGGTGTGGGGCCGTTAAAAAAGACACCTGAAGATAAAAAAGTTGTATACCTGCTGGTAGCCTATGTGATCATGATTGCATTGTATTTTATTGTGGCCGCTATTTTAGGTGCAGTGCTGTTTGCAGCCTTTGGTTTTGGCATGCTGCACAGTATTCGTTGAGTACTTTAAATGATTTTTTCAAAAACGCCGGTACTGCCGGCGTTTTTTTATTTATACCAATTGGCAGAACTTTACCCTAAATTTTCAACGATGAACATTGCCGATATCAGGAAGGATTATAAAATGAAGTCTTTGTCTGAATCAGATGTGGCTGCCACACCCAAAGAACAGTTTGATGCATGGTGGGATGATGCCATGAAAAGTGATATACTGGAAGTAAATGCCATGACGCTGGCCACGGTGGATAAGGAAGGCATACCTGCTGCAAGGATTGTTTTACTGAAGGGATATGACGAACGCGGTTTTGTTTTTTTTACAAATTACAACAGTGCCAAAGGTGGTGAGCTGGCGCACAATACCAACGCATGCCTGGTTTTTTTCTGGAAAGAACTGGAGCGCCAGGTACGTATTACCGGCATTGCCGAAAAGATAAGTACAGAAGAAAGCATTGCTTATTTCAACAGCCGGCCTGATGGCAGTAAAATTGGCGCCTGGGCATCCCCGCAAAGCCTGGCAGTTGCGGGCAAGGCCTGGTTAAAAGAAACCTTTGAATATTATGCAGAGCGTTTCAAACACGGACAGATTCCCAAACCACCACACTGGGGCGGTTACAGGATCAAGCCATTAAAAGCGGAGTTCTGGCAGGGAAGACCCAGCCGTATGCACGACCGCATCTTATATACAAAGCAAGATGACGGCAGCTGGAAGATTGAGCGGCTGGCGCCTTAATATGATAACAGCACACTGAGAAAAACGATTGAACTGATTAACACAGAAAATAAACAATCAGTGTTAATCAGTTTTATCCGTCATATCTGTGTTCCATCCAGGATTAAGCTTTCTTTTTGGCAGCAGCTTTCTTGGTAACCTTAGCTGGTCTTGATTTGCCAAAAGAACCTTTGAAGATTTTTCCTTTTTTGGTTTTTACATCACCACGTCCCATAATAATTTTTTTAGAGTGAATAATCTGGTTTTATAAAAAAAGCAAGGTACGAAACCTTGCTTTTTAATGAGGTTACTGCAGTGTTAGAGTTTTGCAGCCAGTTCTTTACCGGCTTTAAACTTAGCCACTTTCTTAGCTTTGATTTTGATCACAGCGCCGGTCTGGGGGTTACGTCCGTTACGTGCAGCCCTTTTAGAAACTGCAAAAGTTCCAAATCCAACTAAAGTAACTTTACCACCGCCTTTTAAAGTTTTGGTTACTGCTTCCACGAAAGAATCTAAAGCAGCATTCGCCTGGGTTTTGGTAACACCGGCATCATCAGCAATCTTTGCTATTAATTCAGCTTTGTTCATGATATATTTTTTAAGTTTTTTACGAGGGGCAAATATAGAAGGTTTTTATTTGGAATAAAATTTTTTTACAAGCTAAATATTCTGTAAAAAACGCCTGGAATGCCCGTGCGGCAAGCATTTCAGGCAAATGCCGAAACGCATATTGTGCAAAACTTTGGAGGGATTATTTTCAAACCGTTATCCGGCAATGCATTCAGCTGCTTTGCTGATTTTTTAAATACGCCAACGCAGGCCTCAGTCCACCACCTGCATCAGCGAACGGAAGGCGATAAACCGGTTGCCCCATTTATCCAAGGCTTTTTGCCGCAGTACCGGTGCAAACTTTTCGATATAACGGTTGTAAGACGCCTTGCTTTCTGCCCGGTACTGGATGGCATAAGTGGGTCCTTCGCTGTCATCCGTTTCCAGCAGTCTTAATACAGTGGCCTGGCTGAAACAGCCGGTTGCCAGTATCTCGGGAATATGTTCTTCCTGTATCCATTGCAGCCATGCTTCGCTCACGCTGTAATCTATCTTGGTGGTAACATTGTAAATAAACATGGTCTTTATTTTTTCAGTTCCACATACACGGGGCAGTGGTCGCTGTGTTTTACATCAGGAAAAATATCCGCATCCTTCAGCTGTTTTTTTAAGGCTTCGGTTACGGTGATATAATCAATTCTCCAGCCTTTGTTATTCAGCCGCACAGAGGGAAAACGCTGGCTCCACCAGCTGTAGCGGTGCGGTTCGGGATGAAATTCACGGAAGGTATCGATCCAGCCGCTCTTTAAAAACTTTGTCATCCATTCCCTTTCCTCCGGTAAAAAACCGGAAGAGTTTTTATTGCCCCTGGGATCGTGTATGTCAATTTCGTTGTGTGCAATATTGTAATCACCCACCAGCACGATTTTTGGATATTTCTTTTTCAGTTTGTTGAGATAGCTGTGAAATTCATCCAGCCATACATATTTGAACTGCTGCCGTTCATCACCGCTGGTACCGCTGGGAAAATAGGCGTTGATGAGCCTGATATCTCCAAAGTCGAGCTGTATCACGCGGCCCTCATCATCACTTTCCTTATGTCCGTTGCCATACTCCACTTTATCTGGTTTTTGTTTGCTGAACACAGCCACGCCACTGTAACCTTTTTTTTGCGCACTGTACCAGTGATGCTGAAAGCCCAGCGCTTCGAGCTGTTTGGTATCCACATCATCTTTGGTGGCCTTGGTCTCCTGCAGGCAAATGATATCTGCAGGATCGGTTTTCAGCCAGTCGTAAAATCCTTTTTTCACCGCGGCCCTGATACCGTTAACGTTATAGGAAATGATTCTCATCAGTGTATATTTTTTTTGTTTTACTGTGAGTAACTTGCGTTACTTAAAATCAAATTTATGAGAAAAAAGATTGCTTCGCTGATTTTATTGCTGGCGGTTTATTGCAGCGGTTTTGCAAAAGAAATCAGTTCTCCCTCCGGAAATATCCTGGTAACATTTGATGTGGATGGCGCCGGTCAGCCTTACTATACAGCAAAATTTAAAAACAATCCATTCATAAAAAAATCGTTCCTGGGCTTTACACTGAAAGAAACAGGCGGTTTATTCGGCGACTTTACCATCACCGCACTGGAAGAAACAGCGGTGGATGAAAACTGGAACCCGGTTTGGGGCGAAGTAAAAACCATCCGGAATCATTACCACCAGCTCAAAGCTTCCCTTACTCAAAAAACTTCCGGCATCAAACTGAATATTTATTTCAGGGTGTTCGACGACGGGCTGGGTTTCAGGTACGAATTTCCCACGCAGGAAAAACTCAATCATTTTGTAATTGCCAGGGAGCTTACACAGTTTGCCATGGATGGCGACCATGATGCCTTCTGGATTCCCGGTGATTATGATACCAACGAATATTCCTACTATCATACCAAACTCAGCGGCGTGGATGCCACAGGCGGCGGTGCGGCACAGGAGATACACGCCAAAACATTCTTTGATAAGAATGCCACACAAACCCCGCTGATCATGAAAAGTGCCGGAGGTTTGTATATCAGTATTCATGAAGCGGCGCTGGTGAATTATGCCTGTATGAACCTGGTGGTGGATAAGGATAACTTCACCCTGAATGCATCACTGGTACCCAGTGCGGTGGGAGATGCCTGTTATTTGCAAACACCAGCGGTTACGCCCTGGAGAACTGTGGTGGTAAGCGACCAGGCAACCGATATCCTCGCTTCTAAAATCATTCTCAACCTGAACGAACCTTCCAAAATAAAAGACGTGAGCTGGATCAAACCGCAAAAATTTGTTGGGGTATGGTGGGAGATGCACGTAAACAAATCGAGCTGGGATTACAGCGGCGGACAGGTGGGTTCGCAGGCAAAAGCGCATGTACCGCATGGCGCCAATACGGCCAATGTTAAACGTTATATTGATTTTGCGGCTAAAAGCGGCATTCCTTCAGTGCTGGTGGAAGGATGGAATACAGGCTGGGAAGACTGGTTTGGACAATGGAAAGAAGATGTGTTTGATTTTGTAACACCCTACCCGGATTTTGATGTGAATGAACTGCACCAGTATGCGGCATCCAAAGGTGTGAAACTGATCATGCACCACGAAACATCAGGCTCGGCCACCAATTACGAACGCTGGATGGACACTGCTTACCGCTTTATGAAAAATAACGGCTACGCGGCAGTGAAAACAGGTTATGTGGGCCGCATCATTCCCCGGGGTGAACATCATGACGGGCAGTGGATGGTACGCCATTATGAAAGGGTGGCGGCTAAAACAGCCGGCTACCAGATCATGGTGGATATGCATGAACCTGTTCGTCCAACCGGCTTACAGCGCACTTATCCCAACTGGCTGGCGTGCGAGGCTGCCAGGGGCAATGAATTCAATGCATGGAGTTATGGCAACCCGCCCGATCATGAAACCATTTTACCTTTTACCAGGTTAATGGGCGGACCAATGGATTATACACCCGGTATCTTCAAAATAAAAATGAGTTATTACGATACCGCCAAAAAAGAACAGGTGCACACCACGCTTACCAAACAACTGGCCCTGTATTTAACCATGTACAGCCCGCTGCAGATGGCGGCCGACCTGCCGGAGAATTATGAAGCAAAGGCAATTGCCTTCCAGTTTATAAAAGATGTGCCGGTTGACTGGGATGACAGTAAATACCTGGCGGCCGAACCCGGCGATTATATCATGGTGGCAAGGAAGGAAAAAGGAAAGAACAACTGGTTCTTTGGTGCCATTACAGATGAAAACCCGCGTGCTTTAACTGCGTCATTGAATTTTCTTGATGTAGGCCAATGGTATATTGTAACCTTATACCGCGATGGTGATAAGGCAGACTGGAAAAACAACCCTGAAGAATACGTGATTGAAAAATTTGCCGTAAAAAACACCAGTACATTGAATTTAAAGCTGGCTCCTGGTGGCGGCTGCGCAGCCAGCATCATGCCTGCATCGGAGGCGGATATAAAAGGATTAAAGAAATTGAAATAAACAATCCGCATTCAAAAGGCCCGGCTTTTTATCCCGGGCCTTTTTTTTTAAACACAACCGGTTAAATGCTTTCCAAAAGCAATGCCCTGTTCGGTGCGGAATAATTATATTAGCATAAAATACATTTATGGAAGAAAATAAACCACAGGACCCGGCCCCGGAAAATAATGCTGAAACAATTTTTACCGGCGATGAGTTTTCGATGGAAGGATACGACAAGCATATCCGCCAGGCCCGGAACACTTTATTTATTGCTGCCGGTATTCTTTTTCTGAATGCCATGATACTGTTCTCGAAATTTGAATTCGATCTTGAATTATTATGGCTTGATTACTTATTATGGGTTGTTTATATCGGCGGTTTTATCGCACTGGGGTTGTGGACAAAGAAAAAACCTTATTATGCCATCATCGGTGGGCTGATCCTGTTTGGTGCTTTTATAGTGATCAATGCGCTCCTTGAGCCCGGCACAATTTTGAGCGGACTGATCTTTAAAATTGCCGTCATCGTGTTTTTGATAAAAGGACTCAATGATGCTAAAAATGCACAGCAAATGAAGGAACAGTTTGAAAGAAAATAATTATTCCAGCACAGGTCTTAACCACCGGGTGGCTTCCTCCAGGCTCATGTTCTTTCTTGATGCATAATCTTTCAGCTGGTCTTCATTGATCTTGCCCACACCAAAATACTTGCTTTCGGGGTTTGCAAAATACCATCCGCAAACACTGGCAGCAGGATACATCGCAAGTGATTCTGTTAAGTGAATGCCCGTAGTTTCTTCCCCGCCTAATAAATTAAACAGCTTGTATTTTTCTGTATGATCAGGGCAGGCAGGATAACCCGGGGCCGGGCGGATGCCATTGTATTGTTCTTTAATCAGCTCTTCATTGGAGAGTTGCTCATTCTTTTCATAACCCCATAATTCCTTTCTCGTTTTTTCATGCAGCAGTTCGGCAAAAGCTTCGGCCAGGCGGTCGGCCAGTGCCTGCAGCATGATCTTATTATAATCGTCGTGCTGCTGTTCAAAACGTTTAATGTGTTCTTCAATGCCTTTGATGGTTACGCTGAAGGCACCAATATGGTCCTGCTGTTTCTCTTCTGCAGGAATAATGAAATCAGCCAGCGATAAATTGGGCTGTCCTTCTGCCTTTTTAATTTGCTGGCGCAGGAATTCCAGTTTAATAACCCCATCGTTTGACAGTACATCCACGGTGTCGGGAGCGGTTTTGTTTGCGGGCCAGAAACCTGCGACACCTGTTGCCGTGAGCCATTTTTCTGCCACCACTTTATCCAGTAATGCGTTGGCATCATTGTACAGTTTGGTGGCTTCGGTGCCCACTTTTTCATCACTCAGTATCTGAGGAAATTTTCCATGCAGTTCCCATGCAATGAAGAAGGGTTGCCAGTCGATGTATTTCCTGATCTCACTTAAATCGTAATGGGCAAATTGTTTTGCGCCCGTGTATGAAGGCGCAACGGCGGTATAGGAAGGCCAGTTGATTTGAGTACCGTTTTTTTGCGCATCGGCGAAAGTCAAAAATTGTTTTACCGGCTTTTTATTTTCAAAATCCTCTTTCAGTTTCTGGTATTCAGTTTTGATATCGCCCAGGAAAACAGGTTTCTGATCGTCGTTTAAAAGGTTACCTGCCACCGTTACACTTCTTGACGCATCGAGTACATGCACCACGCCGCTTTCATATTGCGGCGCAATTTTAACAGCGGTATGCATGCGGCTGGTGGTGGCACCACCAATAAGCAAGGGCAGTTTCATGTTGCGGCGTTTCATTTCGTGAGCCACATGCACCATTTCATCCAGTGATGGAGTGATGAGGCCGGACAGGCCAATGATATCAGCACCAAATTTTTCAGCTTCATCCAGTATCTTGTCTGCGGGCACCATTACACCCAGGTCTTTTATTTCATACCCGTTACACCCGAGCACCACACCCACAATATTCTTTCCAATATCATGCACATCACCCTTAACGGTGGCCAGTAAAATTTTTGCAGCACCGCCTTCGGATGCATGGGGATTGTTTCGTTTTTCTTCTTCAATGTAGGGTGTTAACACAGCCACGCTTTTTTTCATCACACGGGCACTTTTCACCACCTGCGGCAAAAACATTTTACCGCTGCCGAATAAATCACCCACCACATCCATACCGGCCATCAGCGGACCTTCGATTACATCCAGCGGGCGGGGATATTTTTGCCGGGCTTCTTCAGTATCTGCATCAATATAATCGGTGATGCCGTTAACGAGCGCATGTTTCAGCCTTTCTTCCACCGAAGTGCTTCTCCATGCATCATCTTTCTTTTCCACTTTGCCAGTGGCTTTTACTGTTTCTGCAAAGGCAATGAGTTTTTCGGTGGCTTCATTGTTATCATTATTGCGGTTCAGTATCACATCTTCGCAAAGCTGCCTTAACTGCGGCTCAATTTCATCGTATACCACCAGCTGACCGGCGTTTACAATACCCATATCCATACCGGCTTTAATGGCATAGTACAGGAACACGCTGTGCATGGCTTCCCTTACCGGTTCGTTGCCACGGAAAGAGAAAGAGAGGTTACTCACCCCGCCGCTGATTTTGGTAAGCGGCATCAGCTGTTTAATTTCCCGGGTGGCTTCGATAAAATCAACCCCGTAATTGTTATGTTCTTCCAGGCCGGTGGCCACGGCAAAAATGTTGGGATCGAAAATGATGTCCTGCGGATCAAAACCCACTCTTTCAGTCAGTATCTTATAAGCACGGTGGCATATCTCCACTTTACGGTCTTTGGTATCGGCCTGTCCTTTTTCATCAAAAGCCATTACAATCACGGCGGCACCATACATATGGCAGGTAATGGCCTGTTCAATGAACTTGGCTTCACCTTCTTTCATCGAGATGGAGTTTACAATACACTTGCCCTGCACGCATTTTAACCCGGCTTCAATGATCTCGAACTTGGATGAATCCAGCATCACGGGGATCTTTGCAATATCGGGTTCGCTTTGCAGCAGGTTGATAAAGGTGGTCATGGCATGCACGCCGTCCAGCAATGCATCATCCATATTCACATCAATTACCTGGGCACCGTTTTCCACTTGTTGCCTGGCAACACTTAAGGCTTCTTCGTACTTATTTTCCTTGATAAGCCTTGCAAACTTTTTACTGCCGGTAACGTTGGTACGCTCCCCAACATTGATAAAATTTGTTTCAGGGCGAACAATCAAAGGTTCCAGTCCGCTGAACCTGCTGTAGGGTTTTATAGTGTTCATGTTGTTTACCACAGGGGTCACAAAGGGTTTGCACTAAGATCACAAAATGCCATTTATTACCCTTTTAACTCCTTCTTTAAAAAGTACTACATTAAAATTTATTAATAGTCCAAGTTTACATTTTGACAACTTTAGATAAGTCAAAACCTGCGCAAGATGGATATCCGCCAATGCTTCTATTGCTTTTATTTCAACAATCAGTTTGTGTTCTATCAAAAAATCTGCCCGGTAGCCGGCATCCAGCTTTATCGACTCATAAACGAGTGGTAATACTTTCTGCCGCTCGATAAATAAGCCGGATTTCAATAATTCAAAATGCAGGCATTCCTCATACGCACTTTCCAATAAACCTGGCCCTAAAGTCTTATGTACCTTTAAACCAGCTTCAAAAACAACTTTCGAAATTTCGTTTTCAGTGATCATAGTGTACTTTGTGCAGTCTTAGTGGACTTAGTGTTTAATCCAGTGCATCTTCCAATACGGGTAACTTTCTGGGTGTAATATTTTTTACATGCGCTGCAATATGCTTTATATGATCGGGGGTGGTGCCGCAGCAACCGCCCACAATATTCACCCAGCCTTCTTCTGCCCATTCTTCCAGGTAATGACCGGTGTCTTCCGGTCTTTCGTCATATTCACCCATGGCGTTGGGCAGGCCGGCATTGGGATAGGCCGATACATAACAACTGGCAATCTGGCTCAGCTCCTCAATATGCGGCCGCATTTCTTTTGCACCCAGTGCGCAGTTAAGCCCGATGCTTAATGGCTTTACATGCATCACCGAAATATAAAAGGCTTCCAGCGTTTGCCCGCTCAGTGTGCGGCCGCTGGCATCGGTGATGGTACCACTGATAGAAACCGGCAGTTCGGGCTGGCCCGTTTCCATAAAATATTTTTTAATGGCAAAAATAGCTGCTTTAGCATTGAGTGTATCGAAAATGGTTTCAATCAGCAGCAGGTCAACCTTTCCTTCCACCAGTCCTTTTACCTGTTCGTAATAGGCCTGCACCACATGATCAAAGGTTACAGCGCGGTAACCGGGATTGTTTACATCGGGAGAAAGGCTCAGTGTTTTATTTAAAGGGCCGATGGCACCCGCCACAAAACGTGGTTTGGAAGGGTCTTTTGCGGTGAATTCATCCGCAGCCCTGCGTGCGATTTTAGCTCCCTGTACATTCATTTCAAAAGCATAGTCCTGCAGCTGAAAATCTTCCTGTACAATGGTGGTGGCGCCAAAAGTATTGGTTTCAATGATATCGGCGCCGGCTTCCAGGTATTCACGGTGGATGCCTTCAATGATCCCGGGCTGGGTGATATTGAGCACATCGCTGTTATTTTTCATATCGATAAGCCAGTTTTTAAACTGCTCGCCCCGGTAAGTTTCCTCGGTGGGCTTATGTCTTTGAATCATGGTGCCCATGGCGCCGTCGATCACGAGTATTCTTTTTTCGAGTTCTTTCCTGATGTCCATAGCTGCTGCTTTTTTTGGTTGATGGTTGATGGTTCATGGTTGATGGTATGTTTTTTACTATGAACCATGAACCATCAACCATGAACCAATGCATGCAATTTGCTGCCGCCATACCAAAAGAAATCAATAAACGCTGGAAAAACTAGTGGAGAGTTTTGTAACGTTTATTAGTTCTGTTGGCCGAACAATAAACAAATCCGCCTGCGGGGCACAAAAATAGAATACAAAAGCCGTAACACAAAATGTTACGGCTTTAATTTGGCGGCTGCGGCCTTATCGTTTAACAGGCACAACTTTGTTGTTTTTCAAGGAAATACCAGTTGGTTTTATTGGACATCAGCGGAACCCGTGCTCATTTGATACAGTAAAATTGCTGAATCCTTTTTTATAGTATAAGCCAAACCTGCTGAACCGGTATTTCAGGCTGCTGAACCGGATGCGTTATTTCTCATCCCCCAGCCATAATTTGAAGTCGGCCGACCGCTCGGTGCTGACTACCGTTTCGTGTTTGGCCGGCGGGTTCAGTTTTACCAGCACCCGGCTTTTGGAATAGGCAAACATTTCGGCAATGGATTGTATGCTGATGATATACTGCCGGTTGATCCGGAAAAATGCTGCCGGATCCAGCATGGTCTCCAGCGTGTCGAGATTAAAATCCACCGTAAAACGCCTGTTTTCTTTGGTGGTCAAAAAATTGATCTTGTCTTCGGTATAAAAATAGGCCACTTCATCCACGCCAATGGTTTTGATATGCTCGCCATAACGCACCACGAAACGCTTTTTATATTCCTGTGCGGCAGGCTGCATCGCTTTGAGCAATTGCTCGATATTGATGGCCGGGGCGGCTTTATGCAGTTTTTGGTACTTGCTGATGGCATTGGACAGTTCTTCTTTTTTTACCGGTTTCAGCAGGTAATCAATGCTGTTTACGCGGAACGCCTCAATCGCATACTGGTCGTAGGCTGTGGTGAATATGACCGGGCATTGAACGGCGGTGGCTTTAAAAATTTCAAAACTGAGCCCGTCTGCAAGTTGTATGTCAGAAATGATCAGGTCGGGAGCCGGGTTTTCGTTCAGCCATTTGATACCGGAACTAACGCTTACAATATTATCCGACACGGTGGCGCCGGGCGCTGTTTCCAGTATCATTTTCTGCAGTCTTTTTGCGGCCGGTTCTTCATCTTCGATCAGCAGTATATTCATATCAATCGTTTTTTAAAGCGGGTAATGAAACAGTAAAATAGCCATTTTCATTATGGATGGCTACGGCATCCCTGCTGAGCAGTTTATACCGGTTCACAATATTCTGTAATCCCATACCGGTTCCGGGCTGGGGCGAAATTTTTGGGTTGATATTGTTTCTGATCACGAGCCTGCTGCCGTTTTCTGTACACACATCCACGTTCAGCACAGTTTCTTTTGAAACGGCATTGTGTTTAATGGCATTTTCCATCAGCAGCTGAAGGGTCAGCGGCGGCACCATCCATTTGGTTTTTATATCCGCAGGAATATGGATGCTGAGCTGTAAGCTGCTGCCATATCTTTTTTGCTGCAGGTAATAATAATTGCTGAGCAGGCTGATCTCTTCACCCAGTGAAATGATATCCTTATCCCTGTAGTTCACAATATTGCGGAAGAACTCCGATAAATGCTCCACATAATCAACGGCCGATTTCGGGTCTTCTTCAATGGCAGAAATGAGTGTGTTGAAACTGTTGAACAGGAAATGCGGGTTCACCTGGTTGCCCAGCACCTGGAACTGGAACTGTACTTTTTCCTGCTGCAGCAGCTGCATTTTCCTGATCTCCTTCTCACGGTATTTGATATACAGGTAGAGCAAACCGGCAACTGCCAGCACGCAAAGCGCAATAAACCAGGAACGCTTCCATAAGGGCAGTGTGATGGTAAAGGAGTAAATGGCTTCACTGGCATTTTCAAAATTATCATTCAGCGATGAGCGCACATGAAAAGTGTATTTACCGGGCCGCAAATTCGGAAAGGGCACACTGCGGTCGCGGGTGGTTACCCAGGAGCTGTCGAGCCCGTCGAGTCTATACTGGTAACGTACCTTATCGGGATTGCTGTAATAAAGCCCGGTGAAATTGAAGGTAAAGCTGTTTTCATCCGAGGCAAAAACAGTGCCGCCGGTAACTGGCTTTAAAAACAGCAGTACTTCATCCAGTATGGTTCTTGGTTTTAGTTCTGTGTTGTTTGCAGGTGCATACACTGCAATGCCTGCGGCGGTACAGATGAGGATATTGCCGGCCGTGTCTTTTGTGCTGGATTCGATCGCAGTATTTATATCAGTAATGCCCTGCACATTGTCGAGGTAAGAAACTGTGCCTGTAACCGGGTTGAGTATATCAACGCCTTTTTCATTGATGATGATGATATTTCCCTGTTTATCGGCCTGTATGGAAGATATTTTAAGATCGCTGATGCCGGATGACAAATTGTAGTTCCTGAATTTTCTGCCATCGTAACAGTAAACACCGGCGTCTTTGGTATTGAACCAGATATTGCCTTTTTTATCTTCAGCAAAACTGTACACAATATTGTCGTTGATACCGTTGCTTTTGTTGAAGGAACTGAACCTGCCTTTTTGTAAAACAGTTACGCCCTTGCCATCGGTACCAAACCATATGCGGCCGTAGTAATCTTTGTAAACGGTATGGATATAATTATTGCCAATATTGGGTATGTTATTGTAGTTGGTATAACTGTAGGGCGCATCAATGGTGCTGTTGGCGGCCGATAATTCAAATATGGTGGCCACACCTTCCAGTCCGCCCATACAAACCGTATTGCCATTACCGGTAACCGATAACACACTGGCTTTTTTAAGCAGGGGATTTTCGGAAATATTCCGGTAGCGGCCGGTAAAGGGGTCCATCACGAAAACGCCTTCACCCATGGTACTGATCCAGATATTGTGGTACACATCCTGGTAAAGCCCGGTAATATCAGTGGCAGCCGTGAGTCCTTTTACGGGATAGTTTTTAGAACTGTTTTTTTGCCGGTCAAATTTTATCAGTCCGCCGTCAGTGCCTGCCCATATATTACCCTGGTGATCGCAGAGAATGGTATGGATGGTTTCGTAAATGGCGGCGTTGTACAGTGGCAGTACCTGTATTTTATCTGCTGCGGTGGCCAGCAGCGCAGTGCTGTTGTTCATCCATATATTTCCTTCATTATCCTGCAGCAGGTTGCCGGTATTATTGCCCGTGGCGGCTACGGTTTCGATGGCTGCGTTGAAAGCGGGCAGCCGCAGCAGGCCTTTTTCTGCAGTGGCGATCCAGCAATTGTTACCGGTGCATATTACGGCATTCACCTGGCCGGCATCCCAGTTTTGTGCGGCAGGCGGAATGGTGATATTTTGTGCCGCATGGTCATAGAGACAAAATCCTTTTTCCTGGGTGCCCACCCAGAATTTATCATGGCCTGCCGGTGAAATGGCTGTAATATAATAATCGGGCAAACCATTTTTCGGTCCAATCGTTTTCACTGTTTTTTTGGTACCGGTAACCGTGCAGATATTGATGCCCTGGTCGGTGGCGGCCAGCACATCGCCATTGGCAGCCAGTGATAATGCATGCACATATTTATCACTCATGCCTTCTTCCTCATTGATCAGGTAAAGATGGCTGTTGTAAAAATAATAGATGCCTTCGCCATTGGTGGCAAACCATATATTGCCATTCAGGTCCTGTATAAAGGCGGTGATGGCCACTTTGGGAAGCCCTTCTTCAGGATTTACAAATTCCAGTATCCCGTTTACACGTTTGGCGATGCGGCCATTTTTAAAACCTGCCCATAACTGGTGTTTGTTATCATGGAAAACGGCCGTAACGGTATCCCTGCTGTCTGTACCGGCAATTTTTATTTTACGAAATGCAATGCCGTCAAAAATATACAGGCCATTGGTGGTGCCGGTGTAAATATATCCTTCCGGTCCTTTACTAAGACAGTTGATTTTAAAGGGCCGGTTATCATCCAGCAGGGGAAATGTTTTAAACACAGGCTGTGCAGCTCCATGCAGGCCGGTGCAAAGCAGCAACAGGATAACAAAGGATTTAATCACCGGCATGTGTGCGTTATTTAATAGCCAGGTCGGCTTTTACTTCCACTTTTATTTCTGATGCCAGTTTTTCGTGCACCACTTTAGGAATGGGAATATTATGGTCGGCCAGCAGTACAGTAAAGTTTGAACGGATGCTGATATTTTTATTCTTGATGGTAAGCTCCGATTTGATGATCCGCTCCTGTGTTACACCATGAATGGAGAGGTTGCCCTTGGAGCGCACTTCAAACACGCCGTCTTTTGACAGGTCAATGTCTTCAATGATCTTGCCTTCGAAGGAAGCAGTGGGATATTTATTGCTTTCGAGATAGTTTTCATTAAAGTGTTCCTGCTGCAGCGGGCTGTTGAATCCCTTAAATGTTTTAACGGCAATGATGAATGCAAACTGTTTCTTTTCGGGGATCACCACACCTTTCAGCTCATAGCTCTGCGCCTTGATGAGTTCAAGCGGCGCATCTGAACGGAAAGAGATGGAGCCATTACTCACCTTGTAATCCTGCAAAGGCGCTTTTGCAGCCAGCAGCAACGAGGAAAAAACAAGTGTTATGAACAGCTTTTTGTACATGCTGTAAAAATATTAAATAGTTTTGGCTGGCAGTTGCATCATTTACCTGTTTTTGCCAATGGTAAACACCCTGGAGATATTGAAACCAAAGAAAACATCGCCCTTGCCCCAGTCGCCGGTGGTTTCTGTGATAAAAGTGCGCTCGCTCATGCCCTGCGAGTTGGTAAAATGTAACTGGAACACGTGGCCGCCGGTTTCAATATCAAAGCCTACCGATAAGGAGTTTTTGGTACCGGTGAGTTTATAGCCGGGCAGCTGGTAATAATATTCCACATTCATGCTCACCCTTTTATTCAGTTTCTGACGGCCGCCGATGCCAATGGCAAAAAGATCATTCGGGTCTTTTGCCAGCTGTACCAGGTTGCGGTGACTGAAAGTAGGCATCAGCTGTAAGGAAGTGCCTTCAGAAAATTTACGGCCAATGATGAGCTGGTGCGTAAAATAAAGCCGGGAGGTATAATAATTCTCCCTCGTTTCATCTTCAAACTTTAGTGTTTTCAAAGCAATGGTAGGCACATAACTCAGGGTGATGGGCATCTTTCTTTTGCCGGTGCTCTGGCGCAGTATTTTCCACTTAAAAAATGCGTCGTAGGTTTTTTGGTAGGTACTGCGGCCAATACCCACCATCAGTGTGTTGGTAATGCCATAATCAATGCCCATGCGCATGGTGGCATTGTCCAGCCCGAACAGTTCGTAGCCGCCGCCGTTTACTTTTCCAAAGCGGTGGGAGATCTTCACGTCCAGCACTTTTTTGCCCACATTCTCCACGGTATGGCCATTGATCAGGCGGGTGGTTTTAAAAGTGGCGGTGGTATAATCGGTGGTGTTCTTTACTTCATTTTCCAGTTGTTTCATCAGGTCGTCGGGGTCCTGCGCAAAACATACCGAAGAAAATGAAGCCAGGCAAATAGCCAGTGCAATATTTTTAGTCATGATACTACTGAATTAGGGGTATTACATTTTCTGGTCCAGCAGGCAGTCGACTGTTATTTCAATGTTCTGCGAAATATTATCTTTTACCAGGTTGGGTATAGTGATATTATAATCGGCCAGTTTTACAGTGAATTTGGAAGAAGCGGTGGCCTTGCCGCCTTTTACAATGATATTGCCGGGCGTGCTTACCGCCTTTGTCACTCCATGGATATTCAGTTCCCCCTTAACGGTAACAGGATAGGTGCCGTCTTTATCAAAACTTACTTTTGAAATATCAGCCACCGTTCCTTTAAAAGTTGATTTGGGGTATTTGTTGCTTTCGATATAGTTTTCATTAAAGTGCTCTTCCATCAGTGCTTTGGGAAAATGAAATCCTTTATTCAGGAGCGAAAACTGCAGTTCGCCTGTCTGGCTGTTGAGCACACACAATACCTGGTTGTTTTCTGCCTTGATATTTTCCACGGATGTGCCCGAGAAGAAAGATACCAGGCCATTTTTGGTATACAGCTTCTGGGCTTTTGCGGCCTGTAAGCTGCATAATATTACTGCTGCTAAAAGAATACGTTTCATGCTTTTTTATTTTTCACGGTTATCAATTAATTATTAGGGGCGCCTGCATCGATCCATTTTTTGATCTTGGCCAGGCTGCAGGTGCTCAGCTGCGGCGCATTTTTTGGCATGGCCGAATAACTGGCTGCATGCGAAACGGCTCCCCATAGCCTGCCATTGGTCACCTGTGCTTTTACGCCTGCATAGGTATCCAGCCCGATACCGGCAGATGGTGTGCCGCCGCCATGGCAGCTGTTGCAGTTGGATATCAGCACCGGCACCACCGAACTGCTGTAGGTTACAGTGGCGGTATCGCAGGCCGTTTGCGGGTAAAGGATCTCTTCCTTATCGTAATAACAGCCTGTACCGGAAAGCAGGACAATTAGTAAACCAATACCTGTTAAGAGTATGCTGTTTTTTATTGCGGTCTTTTTCTTCATTTGTTGCCTGTTTAGTTATTAGGGGCACCTGCAGCCACCCATTTCCTTATTTGTACCTGCTGGCATTCGCTCAGTTTGGGAGCATCTTTCGGCATGGGGGAATAACCGGCCGCCTGTGTGATGGCACCCACGAGCCTGCCATTGCTGGCCTGTATTTTTACATTGGCATAGTTGCTGAGATCGATGCTGCCGGAGGGTGCAGCGCCTGCATGGCAACCGGTGCAATAAGTACTCATGATGGGTGCAATATTGGCCCCGTATTTAAACTGTGTTGAATCGCAGGTGCTGCTGCAGTTCACGGTGTTTTTGGCGCCCTCGTTGATCCATTTCCCGATCAGCGCTTTTTGTGCCGCTGTAAGATCGGCATTGGGAGCGGGGGGCATTTTATCACTGCCGGTTTCAAACAGCACTTTATAAATTTTGCTGTTATCGGCCTTGCCGGGCACTATGTCTTTCCGCATGATATTGACATAACTGTCCAGTACCAGGTTTTCTTCATGTGTAATGGCATCATGGCAGCCTGATTTGGCGCAATTGCTTTTGAACAAAGGCAGTATTTCGCTTTCAAAACAAACGCCGTTATTGGGCACCGGTCCCGGGATGGGATCGGGGTTTACGGCCGAAACCGGGGGCTCGTGTTTACAGGAGTTGGCAAGCAGTATACATCCTGCCGCAATGATTAAAACAGCCAGTGCTTTCTTCATGGTGCATTTATTTTTTTATTAAACACCTGTTCATATTCACATCACCCGGTATGCCCAGGTCAGCTTCAAACAGGTAGCCGTTACAAATACCTTTCAGTGTGATCTTGTCGCCGGCTTTTACACTGGAAATTACAGCTTCCATCTCACAATTGATAAAAGCGCCGTCGGTGGCCGTTTTCAGTTTGATCACTGAGTGCTGCTGCTGGTTGGTGCTGATATCAGCCACTTCGCCGCTCACTTCAATCACTTTATGATTGGTTTCGTCACCAATAAACCTTGCCCTGGCCGTAACCGAATCGGTGGCAAAGGTGTTGTGAAGGTCTGCGGCTGTTAAAGCAGCAGCCGGTGTGGCATAGGCCACGCTGAAATGTTGTTTGTTGTATAATTTATAGCCGATGAATGCAGCTATAAGAATCAGTCCCAGTGTGCCTGCCAGGATGATCTTTTTTGTTTTGCCTGCCATAAGTAATTCTTATAAGTGAAGATATAAGCGGGGTTGCCCCTGTGCCAGAAAAAGATACCGAACGGGTATTTTTAACCACTGAACGGGAAAACGGGATACTTTAGTTGCCGGCGCTGATATAATTTTCCACCGGTATGCGGTTGCTGATGCTCTTGGCCAGGGTCATTTCATCGGCATATTCCAGCTCGCCTCCAAAGGCGATGCCGCGTGCAATGGTGGTGATTTTAACGGGTAATGATTTCAGTTTTTTGCCGATATAATAAATGGTGGTATCTCCCTGTATATTGGGGTTAAGCGCAAAAATGATCTCCTGGATATTTTCATTGGCCACCCTTTTTACCAGGGTTTCTATCTGGAGCTGGTCCGGACCAATACCATCCAGCGGGGAGATCACACCGCCCAGCACATGGTACAGCCCGTTGAACTGCTGGGTGCTTTCGATGGCAATCACATCCCGGATATTTTCCACCACGCAAACGATCTCCTGCCTGCGCATGCTGTTGCTGCAGATATTGCACAATGCTCCATCGGCAATATTGTGGCATCGGCTGCAAAACCTGATCTCTTCACGCAATGTGGCGATGGCATTGCTGAAAGCTGCCACATCATTCACATCCTGTTTGATCAGGTGCAATACCAGGCGAAGGGCGGTTTTTTTACCAATGCCGGGCAGTTTGGCAAACTCATTCACCGCATTTTCCAGAAGAGAAGAAGAGAAAATCATTGTGGCAAAGATAGAAGATAATGGATAATTGATAATTTAATAATGGATAACAAAGCAAGCGGTTTTAGAGAAGCGGCATCTATTTAAAAAAATTATCCATTACCCCGTTATCCATTATAAATTTATATCACTCTCGTTATCCCAGTTTTCTTTTACAGCAAATTTTTTAGGAAGGGCCACCACTTTTTCAGGCTGCTTTTTTTTGCTGTAACTGCCGGGATCCCATTGGCCGTTATTGTTAACGTCGTACAGGATCCTGATTTCATATTCACCTGGCGGGAAGAGTTTATACTTCCATTCCTTACCGGTAAGGGGAAAGGTTTCAGCAACCTGGTCGTTTTGTATAAACTGCAGTACGAGGTGAGCGGCAGAATCAATCTTGTTAAAGCGCAGTGTTACATTGCCATAATCTGCAGCACTCTTTGTTTTAAAACGGAGGGTGTCTGTTTTGGAAAGACTGCTGTCGGTTATATCCCTTACGGCATCTTTTTGAATGATGAGGCGGTAATCAAAATCTTCGGCCCATTTGGTTTTTATCACCAGCAGGTTACTGTCAATACTGAATGAAACGGGCAGCGGTTTGTAGTTGGTATCGGTGAGCAGCAGTTTTGTGCTGTCGAGCAGTTTAAGTTTGTTGCTGAAAGTGATTTCGAGGTTTTTGCGGATATCCTGCGCACCGGTGATGCCGGCAGCATACCGCAGTTTCTTTACAGCGTTTTTTGCAGGTGCGGCGGGTTTTGCCTTATCCTTTTTTTCTTCGGCATAGGCATACAGTGTAACCGGTGCTGTTTTTTCACTCACCGTAACGGCGCTGTCCAGGAAACCGAAAATTTCAGTTTTGGAATTGTAGGTTTTGCCGCCGTCGCCGTCTTTCAGTGCATAGACTGAAAACTTTCCTGCAGGCAGGTTTTTAAATTCAAAACTGCCATCACCATTGATAAAACTGATATAGTTGGGTTTTTGCTTTTCAACGGTTGAATCAACAGCATCCCGGTATAAAAGGATGAGTAATGTACTGTCGGGTTTTCCGGTTTCGGCCATCACAAGTTTGCCTGAAAGTGTAAGGGAATCGATATGGCTGCCGGTAGAGAAAACATAGGTAAACCCTTTGGCGGGATTGTTCTCATTCACGTCGCGGATCGAACTTCCAAACTGGATGCTGTAAGTGGTGTTGGGCAGCAGGCTGTCTTTCAGTTTTACCGAAACCGTTTTCAGTCGTGAACTGATCTCCGGTGCTTTTTTAGGATAGGGTGAAATGATCAGGTTGTTCTGCAGCTCCTGCAGTTCAACATATTCATCAAAGGTTAATGATATCCTGCCGTCTTTGATATTGATTGCGGGTTGTTTTGGGCTGGAAGTAATAAGCCTTGGGGGTAATGAATCTTTTGGTCCGCCGGGAATACTGCCAATTTGTGCACAGCCATTGCCCGTAACGGCGATGATATAAAAAAAAGAAACGGTCAGTAAAGCGTATAGAATATTCCTCAAGGTGATGGTTGTTATTGGTATGCAAACTTAGCGGCTTTGCTGCATTGGCGCCGTATTTATCTGAATATAATCTGTTAAATCTCTTCGGTTTCTTCTGTCTTAAGATCGTGCATGGCGATGGCCATATGATTGTCTTTTACAAAATTGCACCAGTGACAGTCGGCCTTGCCACAGCCGGTATAAAAATCACGCCGCTGAATTTTTTCCCAAACATCGCTGAGCTGCTGTGTAACGGTGGTGATATCGGCCGGGCTGATCACGATCTTTTCTTTCCTGAATTGTTTTTTATTATCGGGTTCGATAAAATCAAATTCCGTGCTCACAACGGTCCACTCTTTTTGCTGGTAATGATCCACCAGCAGTTTGTAAAAAACGGCCTGGCGCCAGTAATCGCCGCCTGCGGGATTTTTTTCACCCGGGCCCTGCAGCTTGTCTTTTGCTTTATCAATATCGCCGGTTTTATAATCCACCACATTTACCCTGCTGCCATCAAATTCCAGTTTATCCAGTTTGCCTTTGAGGGGAACACCGTTGACCACCACGCCGCGGATATTGCGTTCCACTGTTACAATTTTGTTCCAGGTGCCCTTGTATTTTTCGTAATAATTTTTCAGCACTTCATGCCCATACTCAAAACGGCGGGCATAAGCTTCTTTGGTAAAAAACTGCCGGTGTTTCTTAAGATACCATTCAAAATCCTGCATCACATCTTCCACCGGCGCAAATTCATTCTTCGGGTGGTCCTGCATTTTTTTGAACATACGCTCCAGGGCATAGTGAATGGCGCTGCCAAATTCGGTGGCTTCACTTTTGCCGCTGGGAATACGCACCAGGTTTTTATAATAAAATTCCAGCGGGCATTTTAAGTAGTTGTTGAGTGCTGTAACATTCATTACAAATTTTTCCAGCAGGCCATTTACAAAATCTTCTTCGGCTGCGGCGATCTCGGGTGCTTTTTCATTGAACTGGAGCGACTGGAACAACAGCAGTTCTTCTGTGCCCACACTTACCGGCTCGGTCTGCAACTGGTGTGCTTCCTGAATTTCAGCAATAAACATGGATGGTTCGGTTTCCTTTCCATCCGCCTTGTATTTGCTGTAAGAGATCACCAGGTGTTTTTCTGCACGGGTGATGGCCACATAAAACAGGCGCCGCAGTTCTTCTGCATCACTGCCCTTTGCTTTGGATGTAAACAGGCTGGGCGGAAATTTATAACCACCGCCGGGTTTCCGTTTCTTTTCCCAGTTGCCCGAATTGGTTCCTGCAATGAAAACATATTCAAATTCCAGTCCCTTGCTGCCATGTGCCGTGAGCAGGTTCACCCCCGCATCGGTGCCGGTGATGCTGTTCATGCTGATGGCCAGTCCTTCTTTTTCCATCAGGTCGATGGTACTGATAAGACCCGGTAATTGGAGCATGGTGTTACGGCTGGTTTCTTCCTTGATAAAATCAAAAAATGCGGTAAGCTGCTGCAGCAGTTCGATCTTGTTGGGCTGCTGCAATACCCAGGTTACAATGCCGGCCTTCTGTATCACATCTTCAAACAGCTGCTGCAGGGTTACATTTGGCACTTCGGTGATCAGCTCTTCAATGAATGCGCTCACTTTTTTAAGCCCTTCATGCAAACCGGTATCAAATAAATTGGCCGGCGGCTGCGCCGCTTTTTCACAAATCATCCTGCGGATGGAAGTACCGCCGCCACCGTAGTTTTTGCTGTTCACTTCCACGGTGATCTTTGCAATTTCAATGGCGGGAATTTTATAAAAATCGTAATGCAGTATTTCAAACAGCATTTCATCGCCGCCATAGGGAATGTCCAGTTCGGCATTTAAGTAACGCAGTACCTGGATGATTTTATGAATAAAGGGCTGTACCAGGATATTGATGCTGCGTTTGCTGTAGAAAGGAATGTCCTGCAATTTGAAATAAGCAGCCAGCTCCTCGCCGTATTTGTTTTCTTTATAGATAACAGCAATCCTTCCCGGAGCCACGCCCTGCTGCAGCAATGCTTTAATGCGGAAACTGGTATCGGCCATTTCTTCCCTGGGGGCATTGTATTCCCTGATCACCGGCTGCAGCTGCAGGGTTTTTAGTTTGTCATTGCTGCTTTGCAGTTCCTTGCTCAGTCCCGGTACCTGTTTTACCAGGCGTTCTTCGTTTTTATCAATGATGGTTTTGGCAATATCCAAAATGGGCTGTACGCTTCGGTAGTTGTGGGTGAGCACCACTTTCTCCAGGTCATCTTTATAGGCATCGGCAAATACCAGCATATTTTCCACGCTGGCGCCCTGGAAACGGTAAATACTCTGGTCATCATCACCCACTACAAAAATGTTGGGTCTTTCCCAGAATTCAATCAGCAACTGCACCAGTTTGTTCTGCGTGCCGCTGGTATCCTGGTATTCGTCTACTAAAATATACTGGTAACGTTCCTGGTAATTGGCCAGCAGGTTTTTGTTTTCTTCAAATGCTTTGATGATCCAGTTGATCATATCATCAAAATCATACCGGCTGCGCTGGCGCATGCTGTTTTGGTAATGCGGAAATTCGTGGATGGCGGCTTTAAGTTTTTCCATGCGCTGCAACTCATCGTAGTAAGCAGGTTTTAAATCGCCTGCTTTCCATTTACCGGCACGGCTGGTCTTATACACAAACTCATCGCTGGTGGCCAGTTCGTTTACATATTGGTCAATACCCTGTAACAATGTTTCCGGCTGCCAGCCTTCCTTTTTCATATCTGCAAATAACTGGCGCAGGTTGTTTACCTCAAAGTACACATCACCCCGGTATCTTTTTAAAGGATGGTTTTTAGGAAATGCATCAATCAGTGATTTAAAGAGTTCGATCTTCTCCAGGTCGCTGATGGGATCCATGCTTGTTTTTTCAAACAGGTATAAATTCTCCTGAATGATATCATTGCAAAAACCATGAAAGGTGGAGATGGTTACTTTATAAGCATCGGCGCCAATAAACTGCTGCAGTCTTTTGCGCATGGCGATGGTGCCTGCATCGGTATAAGTAAGGCAGAGGATATTCTGCGGCATGGCATCGGTTTCCAGTAAAATTTTACCGATGCGTGCGGCCAGTATTTGTGTTTTACCCGTGCCCGGGCCGGCGATTACCATTACAGGACCTTCAATCGCATCCACCGCCTTGCGCTGGTTGGCGTTAAGTTTGGCGTATTCTTCGTTGAATTTTTTGAGGAGTTTATCGCGGTAAAGCTGCATGTTTCAAAGATACTGGATTCTGGATACTGGATGCGGGCTGCCGGATGAACAATTGACCATTGTGGTTGTTAATGATGCATGAGCAAAGTATACAGCCTTAAAACTGTTCAGCAAATTCCTGTTTCGATGGATAAGGCCTGGGAATTTTTCAGCAGCCCGGCCAATTTGCAAACCATCACACCCCCAACAATGGGTTTTAAAATCATTTCCAAACACCATGGCGATACCATGTATGCCGGGCAGATCATTGAATACAAAGTGAGTCCGGTACTGGGCATTCCGCTGTACTGGATGACGGAGATCACGCATGTGGAAGACAAAAAATATTTTGTGGATGAACAGCGTTTTGGTCCCTATAGTTTATGGCACCACCAGCATCATTTTAAAGCAGTGCCGGGCGGCGTTGAAATGACGGATATTGTACATTATAAACTGCCGCTCTGGATATTGGGCGATCTTGCAAACTGGCTGTTTGTAAAAAAGCAGTTACGGCAGATTTTTGACTACCGCTATAAAAAAGTGGCCGGAATTTTCGGCGAAATAAAATAGTTTTTACAGTCCTTAACTTTTAACGGTATCATTCTTGCAGGGATTCAGTAATAACATCCCGATATCCCATGCGGAATACACTGTACCTGTTTTTGCTGTTAAGCTGTTTGTGTTGCGATGCAGCCACACAATATAATCCCGCAATTATGCCCAGCCAGGGAACCGACTCTGCCGTGGTGCTTATTCCTTTTGATTATAAGCAGTCTGCCTTATTTCACCCGCATACCTACGAAGTGATCGACAGTGTGGTAAACCTGCTGCAGCGTAATGGAAAGATCACGTTAACCATCCGCGGTTTTGCGCAGGTTGAAGAAGGCTCCGATTCTGTATGCCAGTGGCTTTCGGATGACCGGGCGCTGTTTGTAAAAAAGTATATCATTGGCCGTGGTGTGCAGGAAGAACGCATTATTTCTACACAGGGAATGGGCGCCACTGCTTCCACGCATTCCATCATAGATAAAGCACATCATGCACAGTTTTTCAGGGCCGAGCTGGTGCTGAATATTCCTGTGGAGCCACTGGTGATCAACGACCAGGATGAGGATGGGATATTGAACGAGGAAGACAGTTGCCCGGATATTTTTGGGTATGCAGCGAACAAGGGCTGCCCCGACAGTAATGCCTATATCATTCCCTTTGGCAGCCAGGAAGACTGGCTTTCGGGGATCACTTATCTTAAAATGGATACGCTGGTGAAGTTCCTGCTGCAAAATCCTTCTTATACTATTTCCATACAGGGGCATGCGCATAAAAGCGAGGGAAATGAATATTTCTGCAGCCAGTTGGCCACCAACCGGGCGGATGTGGTGAAAAGGTATTTGCTCACACGCAATATAACGGAGAAAAGGATCCTTGCTTCAGGTGGTTTTGGTGATAAACGGCCATTGAATGCCGCAAAAAACCCGGCAGCCGAACTGGCCAACTGCCGGGTGCAGGTATTTATATATCCTGAACATTAACCCGGCATGCGGGCAATGTATTTTTCAATTTGTTTAATCTGGTCAACAATTTGCGGGGTGGTAGGCTTAAAACTTTTTGCCTTGCGGAAATAATCTTTCGCCGCCCTGAATTCCCTTTTATTCATCATGATGGAGCAGAGCTGCAAGTAAGCAGCCGCGTTGTTTTCATTATCCGGCAAGCCGGCACGGATGGCCTGGCGGATATAGCTTTCACCGGTTTTCATATCGCCTTTTTGAATGGCCAGCATACCCAGCTGCAGTTTATTGGCGCCTTCGGCAGATTTAAGCTGGTCTTTCATCAGCGTGCTGTTGCTCATCAGGTCGTTACTCTTTTTCAGGTTTTTTTCTGCTGATGCGAAATCCTGGTTTACCATATCGAGGTTACCCTTTACTGTATAATAAACGGAGCGTACCGGTTTGATGAGCAATCCCGGGAACCAGATAGAATCCAGCACTTTTTTAGAACCTTCAATATCCCCTTCTTCCATGTACGACTGGATGAGGCGCATAGGTCCCAGCAGGAAATGACCCAGGATCAGGATTACAGCTATTAAATACAGGATAAACGCAGGCCAGAAACTGGTTTGGAGATGGGTAAAAATGGCCAGCGCCAGCAATACAATACCCAGCCATAAACGATACTTGATAAATAGGTTCAGCCACTTCATGAGCTCTGTTTTTTAGGACGGCAAAGATAAGGTTTGGGGCCTGAAACGGTCAGTCTTTGGCGTCATTTATTTCGATCCAGTAACCGTCGGGGTCTTGCAGCCACAGCTGCTTTACCCCGTCTACCCGGTTAGTAACCGAGCCCTTGTTGCCCTTTACATCTTCATAAGAAATGTTTTTGGCTGCGAGCATGCTGGTAAAGGCTTCCACCGACGCCACGCTGAAACAGGTATGCTGGTTTTTATAATATTCTTTTTTGGCTGCTGCTCCCTGGATAATATGCAGGGCGATGCCGGGGCCCGTTTTGAACCAGGCATGTTTACCGTCGTGAAAGGGCTCGGGTATGGTGTCCAGCCCGATGATGTTTTGGTAAAATGCAGCGCTGGTCTTAACATCCATAACAAAAATCGCTGTATGATTGATATGCGCTTTGGTTTGCTGTGCATGGGTGACGTGGCCTGTAAATAAGGTCAATGCCATCATAATAAGGATATATTTTTTCATATAACTTGCTTCAGCCATAAATGTAACCAAATTTGCGGCTGTTTTTATGGCAGAAATAATTACTTTTGCAACCCTCATTACTAATAATGAAGGATGGCCCTTAGTTCTCCCGATAGTTATCGGGAGGATAGCATAGAGCCTGGTTTTTTGGCCCTGTAGTTCAATGGATAGAATAGAAGTTTCCTAAACTTTAGATACAAGTTCGATTCTTGTCGGGGCTACCCAGAGGGACTTCAGCGGTTTTCCCGCTTGAAGTCCCTTTTCATTTTCCCCTGAAACCCGCTTCAGTCGCGCAATCTGGAGGAAGACTGAATTTACTTTTGTGGTTCGACTTTCGTCTTTTTTCTTGTTATAGTAGATTCCTTCCGGAAAGATGAGATTTTGCAGCTTTTGTTTGTTGCTGTAATCGCTGGAAGCCCACAGGGACGGGAGTTCTGTGGAAATTTCCACTGAGCGATTGATGAAGTATTCAAGGTTCGACCCGCTTACAGGACAACCCTTCATATTTTCCTCAATTGCCTGCTTTTCCTGCCTGAATTTTTTGGCGAATTTCTCGTACAAATCCGGTTTGATTTCCTCGTTAATGAAGCGTTCTTCCAGACGTTCCAGTTTTGTTTCTACCTCATTTATTTGCCGCTGAAACTCCGCATTTGCTTTGTCTTTATTTGCGTTCAGTTCTGTATAAATATGCCTCAGTTGGTCTTTAAAAACCTCCACATACTTTTCCTCAATGGTGAGTTCTTCCAGGATTCCCTGAAACTGGTTGTGCAGGTCTTTGGCACTCTTATTACAGCCGCATTTTTTATCGCTGTTGCATTTGTAGTAATACAGCCCTTTCTTTTTTACGATATAGCCCCGCATGAGTTCGCCACAAGATTCGCATTTCAACAGCCCCTTTAATGGGGTGTTTGCATACTTCTCGTTTTTCAGCTTTCCGTAGTTGCGGGGTTTGATGTCATTTACCTTCAGAAATATTTCTTGTGATACCAGCGGCTCATGTTTGCCCTTTATCAATTCACCACCCAACGCACTA
>JAXLUD010000019.1:0-9847 GCA_046329655.1 Ferruginibacter sp. | reverse complement strand
CTGCAATCACATGTTCAAGCGGCCCGCCCTGAGAACCCGGAAAAACGGCCAGGTCCAGCAACTGGCTCATGGTACGCAGGTTGCCTTTGGGATCTTTAATGCCCCAGGGATTTTCAAAATCGTTGCGGAGCATGATGATACCACCTCTTGGGCCACGCAGGGTTTTATGTGTTGTTGAACTTACAATATGACAATATTCAAACGGATCGTTGAGCAAACCAGATGCAATCAAACCAGCAGGATGTGCGATATCAGCAAATACAACAGCCCCAATCTCATCGGCAACGGCACGAATGCGTTTATAATCCCAGTCGCGGCTGTAGGCAGATGCGCCGCAGATGATCATTTTCGGCTTTTCTTTCCTGGCCGTAGCCTCCAGTTGTTCATAATCCACAATACCATCTTTGGTAACACCATAATGCAATGCCTGGTATGTTTTGCCGCTGAAGTTGGCCGGGCTGCCATGGGTAAGATGCCCGCCCATGCTCAGATCGAGCCCCATAAATTTTTCACCGGGCTGCATTACAGCCAGGAAAACGGCGCCATTGGCAGATGCACCACTATGCGGCTGTACATTGGCCCATGAACAGTTGAATACTTTCTTTAATCGGTCAATAGCCAGCTGTTCTATCTCATCCACAACCTCACAACCTCCGTAATATCTTTTACCGGGGTAACCTTCCGCATATTTATTGGTTGGAACGGTTCCCATGGCCTGCATTACCTGCAGACTGGTAAAGTTTTCAGAAGCGATCAGTTCAATGCCATTACGCTGGCGCTCCAGTTCCTTGTTAATGAGTTCAAAAACAGCCGTATCTTTTTGCATTGTTAAAATTTTGGCGCAAAGATATATGGTTGCTGC
Organism: Ferruginibacter sp.; assembly: GCA_046329655.1. GTDB lineage: Bacteria > Bacteroidota > Bacteroidia > Chitinophagales > Chitinophagaceae > Ferruginibacter. The sequence continues at coordinate 8,985 of JAXLUD010000019.1, read as the reverse complement.
AACCAAACCCAATGCACTAACTGTAAAAAATACACAGCCATGGCGAAAAAATCAGTAATTTCACGTCCTTTTTAAACAAAAGACGCTTATTAACATTCAAGGCATGAAGGCTATCATTCCCGTGGCGGGTGCAGGCACCAAACTCCGCCCGCATACATATACACAACCCAAAGCGTTGATCCCCCTCGCAGGAAAAACCATTCTCAGCATCATAATCGACCAGCTGCGTGAAGCAGGCATCAATGATTTTGTTTTTATCATTGGATATCTCGGCGAAAAAATTCAGGATTATGTAAAGGATAAATATCCCGGTATCAACAGCCATTTTATCACCCAGAACGAACGTTACGGAACCGGTCATGCCATCAGCTTAACCAAGGATATTATTGGAAATGATGAAGTGCTGATCGTGCTCGGAGATACCATTGCTGAATACGATGTGAAGGATATCATTACCAGCCCTTATTCCATGCTGGGTGTAAAAAAAGTGGATGACCCCCGTAATTTTGGAGTGGCCGAAATTGATGAAGAAGGTTTTGTGGGCCGCGTGGTGGAGAAACCTGCCATACCCAAGAGCAATATGGCGCTGGTGGGAGTTTACAAGATAAAGGAGACCAGTTTTTTATTTTCATGTATACAAAAGATCATTGAAGCGGATATCAAAAGCTATGATGAGTTTAACCTGACCGATGCCCTGGAATGCATGATACAGAATGGTGTACGGTTCCAGCCATTTAAAGTACAGAACTGGTTCGACTGCGGGAAAAAAGAAACCCTGCTTGAGTCAAATTCCACCCTGCTGAAAAAATTCGGCGGAAATATCTCCGAAAACCACAATTTTGAAAATACCATCATTATACCGCCGGTAAGTATTGGCGAGGGCTGCGAGATCAAAAACTCGGTGGTGGGTCCCAACGTGGCGATCGGTGATTTTGCCACCCTCAATCATTCCATTATCAAAGATTCTATCATCGGCTCCTATTCCAACCTGTTTGAAATTGTATTGAATACTTCTCTTATTGGAAGCGATGCAGATGTGCGTGGCGTAAGCCGCAGCCTCAATATCGGCGACAATACCGCCATTGACCTGGGCGGAGGCATCAGGGGCTGATTCCCGTAAAATATTCAAAAAAGCTTGCAACAGTAAAATAAAATCTTTTACTTTGCGTTTCAAAGTGCTTTTAATGATTATGCCACTAGCTTTGTGCTTTAGATATGCAAAACAGGATTACAGATTTATTTAAGGTGCAATACCCCATTGTTCAGGCAGGTATGATCTGGGCAAGTGGCTGGCGCCTGGCAAGTGCGGTGAGCAATGCCGGCGGTCTTGGATTAATTGGCGCAGGAAGCATGTACCCGGATGTATTAAGGGAACATATTCAAAAATGCAGAGCAGCCACATCAAAACCATTCGGGGTGAACATTCCATTATTGTATCCGGATATTGACAAGCATGTGGCGATCATTATAGAAGAAAAAGTACCCGTGGTGTTCAGTTCGGCGGGCAATCCTAAAACATGGACAGGGCTTTTAAAGGAAAACGGCATTAAAGTGGTGCATGTGGTAAGCAGCAGCAAGTTTGCGCTAAAGGCCCAGGAAGCTGGTTGCGATGCAGTGGTGGCCGAGGGCTTTGAAGCCGGTGGTCATAATGGCCGTGAAGAAACCACCACCATGGTGCTGGTACCAGAAGTATGCAGAACAGTGCATATACCCGTGATCGCTGCGGGCGGTATTGCAACCGGGAGACAGATGCTGGCATCTATGGTACTGGGCGCCGAAGGTGTGCAAATAGGCAGCAGGTTTGTGGCCAGCGAAGAGGCTTCGTCACATACCAGTTTTAAAAATGCCGTGATAGCAGCGGCAGAAGGCGATACCATGCTGATGATGAAAAATCTTACTCCAGTAAGGTTATTAAAAAATGAATTTTATAAAAAAGTGCAGCAGGCAGAAGCGCAATGTGCGCCGGCCGATGAACTGAAACAATTGCTGGGCCGGGGAAGGGCGAAGAAAGGGATGTTTGAAGGGGATCTTACAGAGGGAGAACTTGAAATCGGGCAGGTAAGCGCTTCAATAAAATCTGTAATGCCAGCAGCTGCAATTGTAAATGAAATATGGAATGAGTTTGAGCTGCTGTTAAAGCAGCCACTCAAATAAAACATTATCTTTGCCATCAATTTTTTTGAATATCAACCCCCAAAAAATGACATTAAATTCAGATAGGGTAATCAGGCGTGTAAAGAGTTTGGTCGTAGCCCTGGTTTCATTTTCTTTTGTGTGCAGTGCGCAGGGACAACCGCCTACAACACCCGACCCCAGCGGCGGTGGCGAAACCCTGCCTGTGAATATGCCCTCAGCCCAGTTATACGAGGCACTGAAAGATAAAAATCCTGAAAGCGGGAAGTCATTGGGAAAAGACCTGAGCGGCCCGTTGAATAAAAAAATCAATAAAGACAGTCTTGTTAGGGAATCAACTCCCCAATCGGCCAATATTACTGAAACCACCTATGGTATGAATCTTTTTACCAATGGTGTGATTGCAGAAATTACAGACCTCTCCACCCCACCACTGGATTATCCAGTTGGTGTGTACGACCAGATCATTGTTTCATTATGGAACGGGGCAGAAGCCACCCTTGATTATACCGTGGCAAGGGATGGTTCCATTTTCCCAACCGGGCTGGGAAAAATTTATGTGCAGGGATTAACTTTTGAACAAATGCGTTCACTGGTGATCCAGCGTTTTAAAACCTATGTGCCTGCTACCACCAATATTACAGTTTCACTGGGCCAGCCACGCACCATTAATGTAAATGTGGCGGGGGAGATCAATAAACAGGGGCCCGTTACGGTATCTGCATTTACCAATGCCTTTAATGTGATAGCGCTGGCAGGCGGACCGACAGACCTGGCAGACCTTCGTTCTATTTTAATAAAAAGAAACGGGCGAGTGATTGATGAGCTGGATGTTTATAAATACCTCACCACCGGCGATTTCGGCAAGCATATTTACCTCGAGAATAATGACTTTGTAATTCTTCAAACCGTGAAGAAAAAAGTAAAGGCAGAGGGTAAATTCAAACGCCCCATGTATTACCAGCTGAAACCCGGAGAAGGTATGAAGGCTTTATTGAAATATGCAGGTGGCCTGCAGCGGGATGCGTTCTCCAGCGGCGTGAAAGTATACCGTACTCAACTGGAACAGCAAACCATCCGGGATGTAAATGCCACGGCCATTATCAATCCCACCAACGATCCAAGGCTGGTAAACCAGGATTTTGAACTGGAAGACGGTGATATCATAAAAGTAATTGCTGTAAATCCCGGATTGATCAATAAAGTGGAGATCAAAGGTGAAATATCTTACCCCGGGCAATATGAACTGAGGAAGGGCGACAGGCTTTTTGATATCATCAACCGTGCCGGTGGTATTACAAGGAATACATACCTGCCCCGTGCATTTGTATTCAGGGGTGCGGGCGACAGTACGAAGATTAATTCCAACAGGCTGGAAGTTGACCTGACCGATATTACAAAAACCGATAACAACAATGTGCTGAGCCAGTACAATGTGGAGATGTATCCCAACGACCAGGTGATGCTGTTCAATGCCAACAGTTTTTCCGACAGGCAATATGTTGAAATATTCGGTGAAGTAAGGAAAGAAGGCAGGGTGAGCAAATATGGTGGAATGACGCTGCAGGATCTGTTGTACCTGTCAGGAGGTTTAAAACAATCTGCTGAATACGGCAGGATCGAAATATCAAGCGTGGTGGATATTGACTCGGCTAAAAGAGAACAGCAGCCTACGCGGGTGATTCTTAAAACGATTAAGGTATCTCCTAATCTTGATGTGGACAGCGTGAGTGCTAAAATAGTGCTGAAGCCGTATGACCAGATTTATGTGAGGAAGAATCCTACTTTTGAACTGCAGCAACTGGTACAGCTGAATGGACTGGTTAAATACCCTGGTCCGTATCCCAGGCTGGATAAATACGAACGTCTTTCATCTTATATCGACCGTGCAGGCGGCTTAAAGGAAAACGCAGACCTGAGCGGAGCCATTCTTTACCGGAAAAAAATTCAGTACTTCAGGGATAATATTACAGAAAAGGCAGCATCATTGTCAGACTCACTGGGTGGAGTGTCGCTGGATTCTGCACAAGCGAGCCTGAATGAAGTGTTGCAGGAACCGGTAAGTATTGACCTGTATAAAGCTTTAAAAGACCGAAATTCCAAACATGATATCATTTTACAGGATGGCGATGTAATCTTTGTTCCGGAGATCAACCCCTTTGTGAGTGTGAAGGGAACTGTGCAGTCTCCATTGAAATTGTCATTCGATAAAGAACATACCGGGCTTGGTTATTATATTGATAAGGCCGGCGGATATGGGATCCGTCCATGGAAGAGCCGTGTCTATGTTCAGTATGCAAATGGAAAAAGCAGGCGCACAAAAAACCTTTTCTTCCTGCATTTTTACCCAAGGGTGGAAGAGGGCAGTACCGTAAATGTGCCCACCAAACCTAATGGCAGCCAGGTGGGTGATATCGTTAAGCAGGCAGGACTGTCGCTGGTTACAATCGTAACGGGCGTGCTGGTTGCCAAAGTAGTGTCGCAATTATAACGCCTGTTAAAAAAGATTACAATGACAAATATTGAACTGATAAAAAAGCTGATTAAAAGGCTTAAAAAATACAGCTGGATCATTATCATCATCGGGCTTGGATTTGGTGTGCTGTTTTATATCATGGCAAAACAGGGTATTGTAAACTATACCGCCAAATCAACCGTTTTTCCGCTGAGCAGTACCAGTGACAATACCATTACCACCAGTGCTATCGGTAATATTCTTGGTCTGTCGGATGCACCTAAATCTTTTACGGCTGAAGCGGCCATCAATATTGTGGAGCTTGCCAGCAGCCGCCGTACCCGAGAAGCAGTTGCCACTGCAAGAGTGCCATCATTGAAAAACAAAACGATTGCGGAGCTGCTGGTGGAAGAATACAACAAGCACACCGGTTTTATGCAGAATGAACCCATCAAGCTGCCGCTGGACAGTTCCACACTGGTAAATATCGGCAGTGATATGCTCTTTAACTCTTTCAATGCAAAGATCAATAAGAACGGGATACTTGAATTGTATTATAGCAACAGCAATACGGATATTGTTAGGGCGGTGAGTTATATCTATATTAATAAAATTTCCGAGTTCTATATCGATCTTAAAAAGAAAAAAGCCCAGATTGATTTTGAGTTCGCCGTAAAAAAAGCAGATTCGCTTAAAACGGTGCTGGACAGGCTGGATGAAAAAACCATTCAGCTGAATGAATCAACTTTTTTTACAAACCAGGACCTGGAGCGCTACCGTCTTCCTAAAGTAAATCTGGAAAACGATAAACAAACCGTACAGTCGCAGTATTATTATGCGGTGAATAACAGGGAGGCAGCTGCCTATAAACTGCAAAAAGAAACGCCCATCATTGAAGCCCTGGATAAACCGGAAGGTCCTTATATTCCTTCGGCTAAAAACCCCAAAGTATATGCCATTGTAGGTTTGCTGCTTGGCCTGTTGCTCGGCGCCATTGCCATCAGCTGGAAAGTGATCAGCCAGTATGCGGGTGCCGAGATCAATAAAGCCATTGAAAGAGCATCTCAGCCAAAAGAACCTGCTGCACCCAAAACGGTATAAACGATATGATAAAAAAATCCCGGCAAACACTGCCGGGATTTTTTTATTTCCTGAAAGCCCATTTTATCATTTCTTTCCAGGTGGGTTTCTTGCCATACATTAAAATACCGGTGCGGTAAATTCTTGCTGCAAACCAGGTGGTGAATATAAAACCTGCCACCAGTAATACCATGGATAAAGCCAGTTGCCAGTAAGGCACCGTGGATGGTACACCAAACGGAATGCGTGCCATCATTACAATGGGTGCGCTGAATGGTATGATACTGGCCCAGGTAGCCACGGGACTTGTGGGGTTTGAAATGGCAGGTGTCATCAGCGCAATGGAAAAAATCACCAGCATGGTAATAGGAAAACTGAGTGATTGCGCCTCACGCATATCTTCATTAATCGCACTGCCAATGGCTGCGTACAAGGAGGAATAAAAGAAAAATCCGCCCAGCAGGTAAAAAATAAAACAGCCGATCACCAATGGGATATTTACACTGGTAAATACATTTTGAATCTGCCCAACCATGGCCGCAGCTGTACCACCACTGCCGGAAGTTTTGCCGATATTGTAGATCAGGAAAATGCACACGATCCAGATGAGAAACTGTGTTAAAGCCACCATGGCAATTCCGATGATTTTTCCCAGCATCAGCTGAAAAGGTTTTACAGATGATACCACCACTTCTGCAATGCGGTTTGTTTTTTCCTCGGTTACACCCATCATTACCTGGCTGCCATACAGCAGCAGGATGAAATACATGAGAAAACCGCATACATAACCGATCACCGTGGCGGTGCCTGCATCAGCATGCTTGTTTTTCTCGTTGTGAAAACGCAGTTGTACCGTACGGCTCAGGATCTGTTCTTTCGTAGTATCAAGCCCCAGGCTGTCGTGTTTTATTTTTGTCCATACTTTATTGATCTTATCTTCAACCGGCTTGGCCGCTCCAATGCCAAAAGATTTTTTGGTGTTGATAATAAGACTGTCGGCCCCGTTTTGCCAGCTGAAATCTTGCGGCACCACTACATATCCATCATATCCCATGGAATCAAATTGCTGTTTCAGTATTTCTTCGGGCAGGGTAACCAGTGCTATATTGCTGGTGCTGTCTTTTCCCGCAACAGCCGACAGCAGTTCGGGTTTAAAAAGTCCTGATTTATCCAGCATGGCAATATCCAGGTTTTCCTTTGTCTTTTCAGCAATATAACCGGTGCCGAAAATCATTCCCAGGTATAGCACCGGAAATAAGATGGTGCCAATGATAAAGGCACGCTTGCGTACCCTGGTAAGAAATTCACGTTTTATAATCAGTAATATCTTGTTCATATTAATTAGCGGGTTAGTGGTTAGGGAGTCACGTTTTCAAATTGCCTGGCTGTGGGGGTGCCTTCCACCAGTTTAATGAATATATCGTTGAGCGATGGCAGTATTTCCTTAAATGAAATGATGCCGGCGCCATTGCTGATATAATGGCTCAGCACATCATTCGGACTGAATCCGTCATGAATTTTTACAGTGAGGTTGTTATGATCTGTCTTCATTACTTCAAAAGCATGACTGCCGGCGGCTGCGGGAATATTTTCGGCCTGCAGGCTGAAAAGATTTTCTTTGAAATCCTGCTTAACGCCCTGTACGGTGCCGTCCAGGATTTTTTTGCCTTTATTCACCAGTGCGATATGGTTACAGATCTCTTCCACCTGTTCCATGCGGTGTGTGCTGAAGATAATGGTGGTGCCATTTTGCGCCAGCCGGTATATTTCGTCTTTGATCAGGTTGGCATTGATGGGATCCAGCCCGCTGAACGGTTCATCCAGGATGATGAGGTCGGGCTCGTGTAAAACAGTAATTACAAACTGGAGTTTTTGTCCCATGCCCTTGCTGAGGTCTTCTACTTTTTTATTCCACCAGCTTTCCATCTCAAGCCGCTTGAACCAGTCTTTTATTTTATGCATGGCCTCATGCCTGCTTAAACCTTTTAACTGCGCCAGGTATAATGCCTGTTCACCAATCTTCATTTTTTTGTAAAGCCCCCTTTCTTCCGGCATGTAGCCGATATATTTTACATCATTCTCGGGGTCAAATTTTTTGCCCTTTAAAATGATGTCACCGGCGTCGGGATAAAAAATGCCGGTGATCATTCGGATGAGGGTGGTTTTACCAGCACCATTGGGACCAAGCAAACCGAAAATATTACCCTGCCCCAGGGTCATGCTGATATCATCAACCGCCTTTTGTGTGGCAAAGTATTTTTTAAGGTTATGTAATTCTAAAATATTCATAGCAGGAATTTATTGAGTGTCAAATATATCATAAAGCATCACAGCCCCGGCTGCAATTCTACAAAAGGTCACAGCTGATTAATAACGGCAGCAATTTGCAATGCCACCCTTTCTCCATCCATGGCAGCACTTACAATACCTCCCGCATAACCGGCGCCTTCGCCACAGGGATAAAGGTTTTTCACCTGCGGGTGTGTAAGCAGTACCGGGTCTCTTGGAATTTTTACGGGAGATGAAGTACGGCTTTCTGTAGCCACCACCACTGCTTCGTTGGTATAATAACCTTTCATTTTTTTGCCAAATGCAGCAAAGCCCTTTGCAAGCGATGTATATACAAATGAAGGCAGCACTTCTTTTAACTGCACGCTGTTAAGCCCGGGCTGGTAAGAGCATTCCGGTAAAGTGGAAGAGAATTTCCCTGTACTGAAATCTGCCATACGTTGCGCAGGCGCCACCAGTTTTCCGCCACCTGCTTCAAAGCAGGCCTGCTCCACGCTGCGCTGGAATGCCATCATCATCAGCGGATTTTTTTCATTGAACTTTGAAGAAGCATCCCTTCTCATTGCATCCAGTGCATCTTTCATCTCCACCTGCACCACCATACCACTGTTGGCAAAAGGATTGTTTCTTTTACTGGGACTCCATCCATTTACCACCAGCTCGCCCGGACTGGTGGCTGCCGGCGCAATGATGCCACCCGGGCACATGCAAAAGCTAAATACGCCGCGGCCATTTACCTGCTGCACCAAACTGTATGCTGCGGGTGGCAGGGCCGCATTGCCTGCATTGGTTTTATACTGGCAAGTATTGATAAGTGCCTGCGGATGCTCTATCCGCACGCCCAGTGCAAAAGGTTTTGCTTCAATGAGAATGTCCTGTTGATGCAGCATTTCAAAAATATCCCGGGCGCTGTGCCCCGTGGCGAGGATGCAGGCTTCAGCTTCAAATAAATCACCACCGGCAGTTTTAACTGCTTTGATATTTCCATCTGACAGAACGAATGACGTTACTTTTTTTTCAAACAAAAA
>JAXLUD010000018.1:0-16061 GCA_046329655.1 Ferruginibacter sp. | reverse complement strand
AACCAGTTTTTCAATGACGCCTTCCACCAGTGCATCGGGGCAACTGGCGCCGCTGGTTATAAGAATCTTTACAACGTCTTTTTTGGGTATAAAGTTTTCCGTAACCAGTTCCGCTTTTGTATGAAAGTTAAAATGCAGCACCTGCTGCGGCGATAATATTTTTTCTTCGTTATTGATAAAATAGACCGGCAGTTTTTCCTCGCAGAGTTCCACCAGGTGAGAGGTATTGCTGCTGTTATACCCGCCCACCACTACTGCAAAATCGGCGGCGGTTTCCAGCAGGCCGTAAACTGCACTCTGGTTATCATTGGTGGCATAACATAATGTGTCTCTCGTATCGGCAAATCTTTCTTCTGTATCGTCTTCAGAAAGTTTATAATAAGCGGTCATTCGTTTTTTAAGGTAATCAGCAATGGCCTGTGTATCGCTGGCCAGCATCGTGGTCTGGTTTACCACGCCGATCCGCTGCAGGTCCTTTGCCGGATCAAAGCCATCCGAGTATCTTCCTGCAAATTCTGTGTAGAATTCAACCACAGGTTTTTCACCGGTAATGTATTTCCCCAATGCAATGGCTTCGTTCATGTCGTTTACCACCACGGTGGGCGTATGAAAAGCTGCATGGGAAAACGTGGCCCTTGTTTCTTCGTGCGTGGGTTTTCCATGCACCACCACGGTATACTTTTTACCGGCAATCTGCTCACTGCGGTTCCATACTTTTTCAACAAAAGGACAGGTGGTGTTATACCGCTCCACGGCAATGCCAATACTTTTTAGTCTTTCTTCCATCGCCAGCGTGGTCCCAAATGCCGGTATAATCACCACATCATCTTTTGTGAGTGTATCAAAAGGCACCAGTTGCCGGCCATGCGTATCCTGCAAAAACTGCACGCCTCTTTCCTGCAAATCGGCATTTACCTGCGGGTTGTGGATCATTTCACTCAGTAAAAAAATCCGTTTGCCCGGGTTTTCATCAATGGTACGGAAGGCAATATCGATGGCATTCTCCACCCCGTAACAAAAGCCAAAATGCCTGGCAAGAAAAATCTGCACCGGCCCGAAATCCAGCCTGGTGGGGGTAAAATCTTTTTTCATTTTATCCAGCTCCTTTCTTTTGGCCTTAATGGCCGATATCAAGGGACTGCGGTAAATGATGGGAACATTAAACTGTTTCATTGTACATATTAACAATCGCAAAGGTACAATGTTGAATGAGTATTCGGCCTTTGCTGTTTTTTACCAAAGCCTGCTTACATTTGGGCACCAAAAAAAAGATCATGCTGAGGTATTCCATATTATTGCTCAGCGTATGCATGACAGCATGTAATCAGCAGGGGGCAAAACAGCAAACAAATACAGCAATCACAATGACAGCAACAGGATTTAAAAAGGCAGACTGGATACAAAACACCAATGTATACGAAGTAAACCTCCGGCAATACACTGCTGCAGGCAGTTTTAATGCATTTGCTGCTGAGCTTCCCAGGCTAAAGGAAATGGGGGTGAAGACACTCTGGTTTATGCCCATAACGCCCATCGCAAAAAAACAGATGAAGGGCAGCCTGGGCAGTTATTATGCCTGCAGTGATTATACGGCCATCAACCCGGAATTCGGCACGCTGGAAGATTTTAAACAGCTTGTAGGTAAAGCACATGAAATGGGTTTTAAAGTGATCATCGACTGGGTGGCCAATCATACCGGGTGGGATCATGTATGGACAAAAACCCACCCCGGATATTATGAAAAAGACCCTGCCACGAATGATTTTAAAATTGCCAGTGGCATGGATGATATCATTGAGCTGGATTTTAAGAACCCGGATTTGCGCAAGGCCATGATCGATGCGATGCGGTTCTGGATCACCGAAGCGGATATTGATGGCTTCCGTTGCGATCTTGCTTTTTGGGTGGAACTGGATTTTTGGCTGGAAGCAAGAGCGGAACTGGAAAAAACAAAAACCCTTTTCTGGCTGGCAGAAAGCGATCCTATTGAGCATCCTGATTATTACAAAGCCTTTGATGCATGCTATACCTGGACGTGGATGCATAAAACAGAAGACTTTTACAAAAAGCATCTCCCGCTCAGCACACTCGATTCGGTGCTGAAGCAATACGATTCGGTTTGCAGCGGAAATGATATCGCCTTATGGTTTACCACCAACCATGATGAGAACAGCTGGAATGGATCCGAATATGAAAAATACGGGGATGCTGCAAAAGCACTGGCTGTTTTCAGCATTACCTGGAATGGTATGCCGCTTATTTACAGCGGGCAGGAACTGCCCAATATGAAAAGACTGAAATTTTTTGACAAGGATACCATTGAATGGAACGGGCAGTATGCCCTGGCTGGTTTTTATAAAACGCTGCTTTCTTTAAAGTCTGCCAACCCGGCCCTTCGTGCCGGCGATACCGCCGTGGTAACACATTTACTTCATACTGATGCCCCGGATAATATCCTCGCTTACCTGCGGAAAAACGGCCGTAACGAAGTGCTGGTGCTGCTTAACCTCAGCAGGGACAAAGTTCGTTTTGAACTGAAGGATGCGCCTGTTATGGGGCATTACAACAATGTATTCAGTAATACCGCGAACGATTTTACAGCGGAGAAATTTTTCGAAATGGCGCCATGGGAATATCTTGTTTATGAAAAGAGTAACTGATGCGAAAAGTTTTTACCATTGGTTACTGATAAATATCCGCTAAGTGCCGGACTTTATAATTCGGTATAGAAACAAAGCCCCGGAAATTTCCGGGGCCGTTGTTAGTGCTTGTGTTCTGTATAAATATTATTCGCCGAGGCTGATGGGGTATTCATATAAGCCATCATAACCGGGATAAAAACCGCTGATCGTAATGCTTTTATTGCTGCCGATTGCCGCTTTCATTTCATCCAGGTTTTTTACATCTTTATCATTGATCTTTAAGATCACAAAACCATCCTTCATGCGTGTTTGGTCGTTGAGGGCGCCGCCATTGATTTTCTTTACCACCACACCGCCTTTCACCCCATAATCACTTGCCTTCTTGCTGTCTAAATTCACAAACTCACCACCCAGGCCTTCCAGCATATCATCTGCTTTTACAATATCGTAATTGCCGGCTTTGTTTTTGAGTGTAACTGTAACGGTGTTCTCTTTTCCGCTGCGTACAAAAGTTACCGGAACTTTATCGCCGGGTTTAAAGCGGCTTACCTGTCCCTGCAGTTCGGCACTGCTGGTAACTTCAATACCATCCACCTTCCTGATGATATCGCCTTTGCGAATGCCTGCGGCATAGGCACCACCATCAGTGGGAACGTCCTGTGCATAGATACCTTCGGCGTTTAAAGGGATGCCATTCTTTTTCTTCAGTTCTTCATCCATATCACTGGCGGCGACAAACTGCAGCCCTAAATAACCGCGTTGCACTGTACCAAATTTAATCAGGTCGTCCACCACTTTCTTTACAATATTCACGGGGATGGCGTATGAATACCCGCTGTAATAACCGGTGGGGGAGGCAATGGCAGAGTTAATGCCCACCAGTTTACCATCAGTGTTGATCAATGCACCACCGCTGTTGCCCTGGTTTACGGCAGCATCTGTTTGAATAAATGATTCCACTCCCACAGACTGATCTCCGTTCTTGCCACGGTTTAAACCCAGGCTTCTTGCTTTGGCACTCACGATACCGGCCGTTACCGTTGTTTCAAGGTTCAGCGGGTAACCAATGGCCAGTACCCATTGGCCAATTTTTAAGTCATCTGAGTTGCCATATAAAAGAAAGGGTAAACCTGCCGCTTCAATTTTAATCACAGCCAGGTCATAAGCCGGGTCGGTGCCCACTACTTTGGCTTTGTAGGTTTTTTTATTGTTTAAAGTAACCGTGAGCTCATCTGCATTTTGTACAACATGGTTATTGGTTACGATATAGCCATCATCGCTGATAATAACGCCACTGCCGCTTGCCCGTTGTTCAGGAATGATGCCGCCGCGGCCATTGCCAAACAGCTGGTCAAAAATTTCATCGTTACCAAAAAAATCGCTGAAGGGACTGCGGGATTTGGGCAGGTTATTGCTTACCTGCTTGGCATTTGTTTTTGTTTTGATATGCACCACAGCCGGTAAAGCGGCAGCCGATGGTGCGGTAAAATCCACAGCCCCGGCCGGAGGTGTGCCACCATCTAATAAACCTGCATATTTGTAATTGGAAGGAACCACGCCTGCCTGTTGCCCTGCATAAGTATTATCCTTCTGAATAAACCTGCTGTAACCCCAAATAACTCCGATGGTGGTTACAGCGCTGACTGCTGCGGTGAATAAGACTTGTTTCAGTTTCATTTTACGTAAGTTTTATTGTGTTTTTAAGTTTCTTTATCCGGCAAACCAGGTTCAAAACTAAGTAAAGTATCCAGGTTTCCCTGACAGGATTATTCATCAAGTCCTGTGCCGTTACCACAAAATAACGAAGCACTGACAAAATGAGATTTACCAACTGCCATGTTTAACATTTAATTAGGAAGACCTTCGTAGATGTATTACAATGAGAGAAGAAAGGCCATCGTGTCCACTCCATCGGCATAGTCAAACAACCCCGGGCTTTGTGCCTGTCCGAACCCGGTTTCTTTTTCACCAACAATGCATTGGATATCCCCGTTAGCCGCAAGCTGTGTTTTCAATGTATCCAGATCTCTGTAATAACTGTAATGCAGCTGGCTGATAGGGGAGAAAATACTTTCATTTTCCAGCAATAAAATGCTGCCATTGGTCATGTAATATTTGTTGTTGAGCAATGCCAGCGACAACTGGTAATCATAATTGTTTTTGTACTTGTTATGATCCGCAAAATGTTTGTACTTGTCAAAAGCCCTGAGCAATGGCACAAAGTCGTATTCCCCCGGTACAAAAACCTTGGTCACGTTCCGGCAACCCAGTCCGAAATACAAATGCACATCATCCGCCAGTTTGTCCAGCGCTTCCGCGTCTTCATTACCGGTTAGTATGGCTACTGAAGTGCGGTTGCGGCGGATAATATGCGGGTATTTGGAGAAATACTGCTCAAAATAACGGGCCGAATTATTGCTGCCCGTGGCGATATAGGCATCGCATCCCCTGAGCATATCTGCGAATACGATTTTACCTGAAGCAGCAGTATCCCATTCACAAAGCTTTTCTGCCAGGTGCTTCAGCAGCACATCATCCTTGGAAGAAAGTTTGATGGTTTGTTTATGCCCGCTTAGAAACGCGGTTAAAAAATCATGAAATCCCACCAGGGGGATATTGCCCGCCATCACGATTCCCACATTTTTGCCCCCGATATTGTCATCCAAATGATAATGGTCAGCCCACTGCATGATATGATTCATGCCCAGAATATGGTTGCAAATATTGGCCGTGGCCAGCTCGATAAATTCAGGTGTAAACCAGCCGTTTTGCGCCGTGGCACGGGATTTCGTCACTTGCCAGTCGTTGCCGTTTTCCTGTATATAGGCCTTTAATTTTTCTAATAATTCAATCCTGTTTTTTAAGTTCATAATATTATTTTAGTAAATTGCATCAACAATTTAGTAACCCAAAATTACAGAAGATGGCTATAAAGATTACAGACGAATGTATCAACTGCGGTGCTTGCGAACCAGAATGTCCAAACAACGCGATTTATGAAGGTGGTGTGGAATGGGCTGTTGCCGATGGCACCACTGTAAAAGGAAGCTTTACATTATTGGATGGCAGTGCAATTGATGCAGACCAGCGTAATGCTCCAATCAGTTCAGATACTTATTACATTGTGCCAAACAAATGCACAGAATGCCAGGGTTTTCATGAAGAGCCCCAGTGTGCTGCAGTTTGCCCGGTTGATTGCTGCGTGCCGGATGATATGTACCAGGAAACAGTGGATGCGCTGCTGGCCAAAAAAGATAAACTGCATATTTAAGTTTTTTAATAATCCCGCAACCGCGGGACAATTCAGGCAGGTGATATTTCCTGCTGCAACGGCGAGGGTATTGAAAAATACTTTCGCCTTTTTGCTTCTTGTATTTTATTGCCTGTTTACAGTGTTTCATCATGCCATTCACATTTTCCCACCCGGCAGCGGTACTGCCTTTTTGCAAAACAAACAAACTGCCTGTATCAGTAACGGGATTGGTAGTTGGCAGTATGGTGCCAGATTTTGAATTCTTGTTTTTGCTGCGTGAGTCAGACTATATCGGGCATCTATGGCCCGGGATTATTTTATTCAATTTACCTGCCGCCATCGCCGCCGCATTTATTTTTCACCTGCTTGTAAGAGACCAGCTCATCATCCACCTTCCGCCATTCTTGCAGCAGCGGTTTGTTCCGTTTATCTCATTTGACTGGACTGCCCATTTTAAAAAACATTACCTGTCTTTTATTTTAAGTGTGATGGGAGGGGTGGCCACGCATGTTTTTATTGACGCGTTTACGCACCAGGATGGATTTATGACAAGACCGGTATCCTTCTTTCATTCGCAGGTAAACCTGCTGCAGCTTTCGCTGCCGGTTTATTATTTTCTGCAGTTACTTAGCTCGGTGCTGGGTGCTGCATACATGCTTTGGTTTGTGCTGCGGCTTCCCAAAGAAAAAGGCCTGCGTTTTGATCGCAGGCCGGTTCAATACTGGCTGATATTCTTTATTGCAATTCCCGCTGTGCTGCTGATCCGGTTTACTATTACAAAAAATCACAACACATCAGAAGATGTCATTATTGCGGCAACTGGAAGCCTGGTGTATGCACTGCTTATTACAAGCATGTTCAATTTCAGGAAAAAGCAGGAGGCCGGCAGATGATTATCTGAAATTCCTTCTTTCCCCCTGGGCAAAATTCCTTTTACGTCCTTCATCGCTGGGACGCTTAAAACCACCATCTGCTTCATTCATACGGATGGTGCGGTTGTTGTAACGTTTACCATCAATGGCTTTAATCATCTTGCCGGAAGCAGCGCTGTCTATTTCCACCCAGCTGTTCATTTCCCGCATATCAATTTTTCCAAGCACTTCTTTTTTCAAATTACTTTCATCCAGGATGAACTGTAAAAAACTTGCTTTGTAAAAACCGTCTTTTGTACCCAGGTTTACAAACAGCCTGGTGTAGCCGCTGTCGTTCCTTGTAAAACCCCTGCGGCCATTGTTGCTGCTGTTCCTGTCATTTCTGTCAAAGGCTGCTCCACGCCTGTCGCGGTTTTCACGCATGTTCAGGTCTTCTGCATGCTCATAGTATTTCAGGAAATGACTGAATTCAAGGGCGGCCACACGCTGCAATACTTCTTCCTTGCTTACGTCAGCAAATTTTTCTATCAGGTCGGGCAGGTAGGTTTCATAATCACCGCTGCTCACATCGGCCTGCATCAGTTTATCCATAAAGTGAAAAAACTGTTTGCGGCACACTTCCTTACCGGAAGGGATATCTGTTTTATGGAACTGGGCGTTGATGAGTTTTTCCAGTCCGCGTATTTTATAGGTTTCCTTACTGTGGCAGATCGAAAAACACACACCTGTTTTACCGGCACGTCCTGTACGGCCGCTTCGGTGGGTGTACACTTCCATGTCATCGGGCAATTCATAGTTGATCACGTGCGTTACGCCATCCACGTCAATACCACGGGCTGCCACATCGGTGGCAATGAGCAACTGCAAACTTTTACTGCGGAAACGGCCCATTACTTTATCACGCTGTTGCTGCGTAAGGTCACCATGCAATGCCTCGATATCATAACCGGATTTTGCCAGTTTTTCACTGATCTCCTGTGCATCAGCCTTTGTTCGTGTGAAGATGATACCGTACATGCCGGGATTAAAATCTATCAAACGCTTCAGCGCTTCATAGCGGTATGGTGCACCCACTACAAAATACTGGTGGTCAATATTGGCATTGCTGCTGTTCTTTTTACCAACAGTTACTTCCTTGGGGGTATCCATGTAATTTTTAGAGATGGCCCTCACTTCCGGCGGCATGGTGGCACTGAATAACCAGGTGCTTTCCCTGTTAACCGTATTCTTCAGTACAAAATCAATATCATCGCGGAAGCCCATGTTCAGCATTTCATCGGCTTCATCGAGTACCACGTATTTTACTTTTTGCAGATCAATGGCTTTTCTTTCGATCAGGTCGATTAAACGGCCCGGTGTAGCCACCACAATCTGCACGCCCCTTTTCAGGTTGCGTATCTGCATGGTAATGGATGCGCCGCCATATACCGCTTCGGTAAAAACATTTTTACTGTATTTTTTAAATTTGTCTAGGTCATTGGTGATCTGCAAACACAATTCCCTGGTAGGACAAACGATCAGCGCCTGCGCATGTCTTTCAGACGGATCAATCAGCTGCATCAGGGGTAAACCAAATGCGGCGGTTTTACCGGTGCCGGTTTGTGCCAGCCCGATAAAATCGGTGGTGCCGGATAATAAGATTGGGATGGCTTTTTGCTGTATCTCAGAAGGTGTTTCAAATCCAAGATCTGTTACAGCATTTACCAATGCTTCGTTCAAGCCCAGGGCTTCAAATGCATTCATATAAATTTGATTTGCGATAGCCACATGTTAAAATCCCTTATCATCCGGGATATCATGCTTTTGGCCGTTGTAACCCTGTAATCATATTCCTTAACAGGGATGGTGGTGAGTAACTAACTAAAGTGTTCGGCAGTAATCTCTTCAACAGCAACTGAGCATGCTCATGTAATTCTCAGTTATTAATAATGGGTGCAAAGGTAGGGCATTATATTGGCTAAAACAATTAAAACACTGAACTTTACGTTTTAGCAAAGCCCGGCGGTATTAAACTTTATCGTTTTTTTGCTGTCTGAAATCTTAACCTATTCCACTTGTATGCCTAAGTTTCACCTGCTCGTTGCTGCTTTTTTTATATGTGTATGCAGCTATGCACAAACCGATTCACTCAGTAAGCAGGATAAAGCCCTGCTGGATTCCATGATGGCGAATGATGAGTTTTTAAAGCTCATGAAGGAGAATGAAAAAAACACGCTTGATGTGAGCATCGGAATCGGGAACGGGGCTTTCAGTTCAGATAATAAGGCGGCCAATGCCACTGGTGTCAATAAACAGCTTATCTATACGCCGGGGATTGTATACCGGCTTAAAAACGGGTTCAGTTTCGGGCTTACAGGGTATATCACCGGCGACAGTGCAAAGAAACCTGAGCTGTATCAAACCGGAGCCAGCGTATCTTATGATTATTACGGCAAACAAATTCATGCAGGACTTTCCTATACCCGTTTTTTGAGTGACAGGAGCAGGTATAACACCAAGTCACTTTACCAAAATGATTTTTTCGGTTACCTGAAAAAAGCAAAAGGGGCACTGCAGCCCGGTATTTCAGCAGGCTATTCTGCCGGCTCATACAAGGAAGCCTTATTTGTGAAGTTTAAGCGTACCATCCGGCTGCTGAACCCGCTTCGTGATACCGTGATCACCATTTCAGGAATTGATTCAACCGATAACAAGACAAGTTACTTCTCCTTATCAGCCAGCGTGGAGCATGATTTTAGTTTTTACCACCTGTTTGATAAAAACGATGAGCTGGATTTTGTGCCGGCACTGATTTTAAATTTTGGGAGCGACCAGCTCACTCAGACCCATCTCAACAAAATATACGACCGCAAAAGACTGAGTGCGTTGAAACGACAGGAAGCTTCCAACAGCTTTCAGTTGCAGTCTGCCGCTGCTTCATTTGATTTTACTTATGGTGTGGGGAAGTTTTTCCTGCAATCGAACCTTTACCTGGATTATTATTTCCCCGAAACAACCGGCAGCAGGTTAACCGCTGTTTTTGCTGTTGCTGCCGGCTTCAGCTTTTGAGTGCAAACGACTTAACAAAAAATTAGGTAGCTGCTGCGGCAGTTGGCATATTAGTTGAAACTTAACTGGAAAAACAACTATAGTATGAAAACAAAAATCTTATTCGCAGCATTGATTTGCTTTATCAGTACAGCCACGATGGCACAAAAAGTGCAGATTGGTTTTAAAGGTGGTGCTACCATGAACAAGCTTACAGGAAAAACATTCAAGGAAGAATTTTCTTTTGGTTACCATATTGGAGGTTTTGTTTCCCTGGGTTTGGGTAAAAAATTCGCCATACAGCCTGAAGTGCTGTTTAACCAGATCAATGTGGATACCAGCAGCACATTCAGTTCTATTTACAAATTCAACAAACTGGATAATGTGCAGCTGAAATACCTGAGCATCCCCATCCTGCTTAATTACAATGCCAATAAATTAATCACGTTGCAGGCCGGTCCGCAATTTGGTATCCTGATGAACAAGAGCAATACATTTCTTGAAAACGGCAAGGACGCATTCAAATCGGGCGACCTCGCCATGCTGGGTGGTGTGCAATTAAACCTGGGCGGGTTTAAAGTATATGGCCGTTATACTGTAGGACTGAACAGCATTAACGATATTGACAATAAAGATAAGTGGAAGAGCCAGAGTGTACAGCTGGGCGTTGGCTTTAAGCTGTAGTTTTTCCGGACATTCAATTACATATATCAGGAACGTATGATGTGCACCGAGCCGTCTGCGTTCCTTTTTATTATGGATGAAGGCGCAGCAGCAGTTGTTTCCTCCTGCCTGTGTTGTACAATATAATCCACGCCCTGTTTAATATCATCAGCAATGGACGCATAAAACCGTGGTGAAGGTTGCCCGCTGGTATTGGCCGAAGTGGAAACAATGGGTTTACGGAACCGTTTGATCAGCTGTTTGCAAAAATCGTCTTTCACTATCCGGATGCCAATACTGCCATCTGTTTTGTTGATGAGGTTGCCTGCAAGGTTTACAGCGCCTTCATAAATAACCGTGGTGGGTTTGGTTACAGTTTGCAGGTATTCACTTATTTCCGGGTGTGGTAAGGTGATATATTGGTTCAGCTGCCGCTCATCTGCAACGAGTACCAGCATGCTTTTTTCATCAGGTCTTTGTTTTAATGCATAGATTTTTGCAACAGCCTCCTCGTTGGTGGCATCACAGCCAATTCCCCAGATGGTATCAGTAGGGTATAAGATCAGGCCACCGTTTTGCAGTACGGCCACACATTGCTGTATATCATTTTCGAAACTGTTCATTATAAACTTTTGTAAACATTCATTACGGCGCCGGCGCATACCTGCTGCGTAAATTTTTGTGCATGATGAAAGCTTTTTTCAATCAAATTACTCCGGAGACCGGTATCCGTTACAATTTGTTCCATGGCATGCTTCATTTCTTCCATGCTGAAAGGGTTTATATACATTGCCGCGTCTCCGCCGGCTTCAGGTAAACAGCTGATATTGCTGGTGATGACTGGCAGGCCGCTTGCAATCGCTTCCAAAACCGGGATACCAAAGCCCTCAAAAATGCTGGGGTAGATCATGGCAGCGGCACTTTGATAAATAGCCGGAAAATCCCGGGCTGTTTTGAATGCCTCGCTGTTTCTTGCAGCTGCAGTTTCTGAAAGAAAGATAATTTTTTGCTGCAGGTTGTTTTCAGCAACATAGTTTTTTACTTTCTGAAGATAATGGTCGCCATTACCAATCACCACCAGGGGGATTCCATTGGTCAGTTCCTTCATGGCCTTGCAAATGGTAAGCAGGTTTTTTCGTTCAATAACAGAACCTACATACAGGTAAAATTCCCGGGGTAAATTATATTTTGTGATAACCGCCTGTTTTTCTTCTCCGGTAACCGTATTAAAAAAAGCGGGGTTGCAGCTCTGGTAACAAATGCTGATTTTGCTTCCAGGGATTTTATAAAAATCTATGATGTCCTGCTTCGTCTGGTTGCTGATGGCAATAATCTTATCCGCGTTTTTACAGGCATAGGTAAACTTTTTGCGGTATATCTGCACATCGATTTTACTGTACTGGTTGGGATAACGTTCAAAGATGAGATCGTGAATGGTAACCACCGATTTAATCCCTGTTTTTTGAATGCCGAAAGGTATTTCATGACTGAGGCCATGATAAATATCAATGCCATTTTTTACAAGATCTTTTTTAACCCAGTTACTTCTCCACGCACTTTTGAACAGGGCAGCGGGGAAGGCTGATGGTGCAACGGGATGGATATTCGCCGCATCGCTTTGAAACAACCGGGTAATTTTGGGTGCAAAAAGATAATAGGCATGCTCCGGGAAATACCCTGCGAGTGATGTAATAAGGGTACGGCTGTAGTGTCCCAGCCCCGTGGTGTTTTGATAAGCCCTTTTTGCATCAAAGCCAATATTCATGCGGGCAAAGATAATTGAACAACGAATAATTAATAATGAATAATGGGTGGAGTTATGTCAACATTGTAACCCATATCAACTGTGCAGGCATCAATTTTCTACCCGTCATTTGCCTATAATTGTTTTATTTTCGCGAAAATTTTACAAAATGAAAGATTTGATTCTTGAAGCCTGGGGCAACAGGGAATTATTAAAGGATAAAAAATACAGTGATGCAGTAAGGGCGGTGATTGAGGAAGTGGATAAGGGCCGGTTGCGTACCGCATCTCCTTCCGACAGCGGCTGGCAGGTAAATGAATGGGTAAAGCAGGCCATACTGATGTACTTCGGTATCCAGCAGATGGAGACATATACACTGCCGCCATTTGAGTTTTATGATAAGATGAAACTTAAAAGCGATTATGCTTCTTTAGGCGTTCGTGCTGTACCGCATGCCGTGGCCCGTTATGGCGCTTACCTGGCAAAGAACGTGGTATTAATGCCGAGTTATGTAAATATCGGCGCATACGTGGATGAAGGCACCATGGTGGATACCTGGGCAACCGTGGGCAGCTGTGCCCAGATAGGAAAGGGGGTGCACCTGAGTGGCGGTGTGGGCATTGGCGGTGTGCTGGAACCACTCCAGGCCAGCCCGGTGATTGTGGAAGATGGTTGTTTTATCGGCAGCCGTTGTATTGTAGTGGAAGGCGTGATCGTGGAGAAGG
The DNA here is from genome assembly GCA_046329655.1 of Ferruginibacter sp. Classification (GTDB taxonomy): domain Bacteria; phylum Bacteroidota; class Bacteroidia; order Chitinophagales; family Chitinophagaceae; genus Ferruginibacter. The sequence goes on along the minus strand of JAXLUD010000018.1, from coordinate 3,135 downwards.
AAGCGGTACTGGGAGCGAATGTGGTGCTCACACAGTCTACTAAAATCATTGATGTAAGCGGCAGCGAACCCGTTGAAATGAAAGGCAGGGTGCCGGCAAGGAGCGTGGTGATACCCGGAACCTATAACAAAAAATTCCCTGCGGGAGAATATGGCGTGGGTTGTGCACTGATCATTGGCCAGCGTAAACTGAGCACCGATCTTAAAACCAGTTTAAACGATGCATTGAGGGATTTTAATGTGAGTGTGTAAAAGCCGAGGTCATTTGTCACTAGTCATTTGTAAGCCCCGGTATTTCCCGGGGTTTATATTTTTATGGAAAAACAGGCAGTACATAAAATTTCATGGACGGGTATTTTAATCACACTGGTGGGTTCATTGTTTTTTTCCACCAAGGCGGTGATGGTAAAATATGCTTTTAAGCATACGCCGGTGGATGCGATATCCTTACTGGCTTTACGGATGCTTTTCTCCTTGCCATTTTATATCCTGATGGCATGGCTGGCTTCCAGGCGGGAAGGGAATAAAAAATTTACCACCCGGCAATGGTTTTTTATCATTTCCATGGGATTGTTTGGTTATTATCTCAGCAGCCTTTTTGATTTTTTGGGACTTCAATATATTTCTGCAGGAATCGAAAGGCTGATACTTTTTTTGTATCCCACTTTCGTGCTGCTCATCAATGCTTTTATTTTTAAGGAGAAGATCAGTAAAATTCAATGGCTGGCCGTGGCACTCTCGTATACCGGGATACTGGTGGCTTATTGGGGAGAGTTTAAAATTGACAGTGGTAACCCCGGTTTTTTCATGGGCAGTTTCTTGATTTTTTTATGCGCCATCACCTTTGCCATTTATATTGCCGGCAGCGGTAAAATTATACCCATGGTGGGACCCACAAAATTCACAGCCTATGCCATGCTTTTTTCAACAGCAGGAATTTTTTTACATTTTTTGCTGGCGGGTAATTACAGTATTTTGAAGAGTGGTTCGGAGTATATGGGTTATGGATTGCTGATCGCCATTGTGGCCACCGTGATTCCGAGCTGGCTGGTATCTGCGGGTACAAAGTCGATCGGGTCCAATAATGTGGCGATCATATCAACCATCGGGCCTGTTTCCACGATTTTGCAGGCCCATTTTATTTTGGGTGAACCGGTTTATACGGTCCAGATCATCGGTACGGTATTGATCGTAACAGGCGTTTTGATCATTGGCTGGAAGCCCAAAGAAAAGAATCCGGAATAAATTGCTGTAGTTTTTCGCAGTTTATGTTTTTCACCTTACATTTGCAGCCCTGATTCACAATTACCAGGAATGCCCAGATGGCGAAATTGGTAGACGCACTGTGTTCAGGTCGCAGCGCTCGCAAGGGTGTGCTGGTTCGAATCCAGTTCTGGGCACCTGATTGGATTGGCTCCCAAAAACGGGAGCCAATCTTTTTTTAGAACCGTTAAAACCCTTGTCTGCACTGCATATCAGGGCAAGCACTTCGTTCACACGGTTGGTTCGATACGATTTATTTTCAAAAATCAATTTTTCAGGGCATACCGAACCAATAAGCTGCTGTTTTGCCTTCAAATCCGCTCTGGTAAAGTATTTCGGGAGGTTCTCTACTATTTCAAGTGCAGAAGTCATGTACTCACTCAGGTTAAAATCCAGGGAGGATATTTCCCGTTTCTTTTTTTCAAGTTCCATGACTGTCTTTTCAAACCGGTTCTTTATGTCCCGATAATCTGATGGCTCTAATTGCCCGTCCAACATTAGTTGCTGGGCATTCTGAATGCGTTGCTGGTTTTTCTCAATTTCTGTATCAAGCTGCTGCTTGGATACTGATTGGTCTTTCCCGGTTTTCTTTGAATAGTCAGTAAGTATTTTCCTGAACACTTTAATGCCGCCTTTGCTAAAGGATATTCTTTCCAGTTCTTTTACAAAGATGTCATTGGCTTCCTCTGCCTTAAAACGTTCATTGCAGCCTTTTGAGCAATGATAATAAAAATACCGGCCGCCATTTCCTTTGGATGCACTACCTGTTAATCTTGTCCCGCATTTACGACATTCTAAAAATCCACGAAGGGGTAATTCTTCCTTCAACGTATTCTTAGCAGGAAATTTTCTTTTTCTTCCATTCAAAACATCCTGCACTTCATAAAACAATTCTTCACTGATTAAAGCCTCATGCGTTGCTGGTATAATAGATTCAGCTTCGTCTTTGTAAGCTGGAATAAATATCCTACCACAATAGATAGGATTACGGAGCATATTCCAGAACTGATTCTTGCTCACTTTAAACCCCCTTTTCGTTACTGCCTTCCAGCAATCCATCACCGTGTCAATTCCCTTTGCCACTTCTTCAAATGCCCAGGCAACATGCACAGCATCTTTATTAGGTTCAATAATCGGCCTGTTCAATTCATTCCTTGCATTGCGGTAACCTCTTGGGGCTAATGTTACATGCCGACCTTCTTTCATTGCCCTTCGCATACCTGCAATCGTATTTAATGAACGCCTGTCATTTTCCACTTCAGGTGCGGCCAAGTAGAATGCGAGCATAATTTTATTTTCAGGAACATTCAAGTCAAGCGGCTGCTCAATACCCTGCGGCTCTACACCCAACTTATTTAACTGGTTAATCATTGCGTACGCATCACCTGCATTACGGCTGAACCTGTCCCATTTTAAAAACAAGAGCAGGTCAGCACATCCCTTATTCTTTTTTAAAAAGGCCAGGAGTTTGGTAAACTCTGGCCTTTCAAAAGTTTTAGCGGAATGGTCTTCCTTGTAAACCGCAACAACTTCTATTCGCTGATGCTGGCAGTATTGTCTTAATCTTTCTTCCTGGTGTTTCAGACTGTAACCTTTTTCAGCCTGTTCGTCCGTACTCACACGGATATAGAGTATTGTCTAGTCCTGATATAACCTTACAGATTAAAAGATAGTCCGGCGTTTTCCTTACATGTAGATTTGTCAGTCCTGACTTTTCCTTACATGCGATTTTGATAGTCCGGTTTTTCGCTTACACCCTTTGGGGATAGTCCTGCTTTTTTCTTACACAGGAGGGTGTTTGTTGTTGCTAAAGTAGTTAACATTACTCATTTGCCTGATTTGCTTTGTTTTTTTGATAATAATTCGTCCAGCG
>JAXLUD010000017.1:0-32310 GCA_046329655.1 Ferruginibacter sp. | reverse complement strand
TAAAGATTTTGAAAAGATACCCGGACTGATATCGGATATCTGCCGAAAAACCAAAAGAACCGATTACACATGATGATCCAGTTTATCAGGGAGAAAAAACCAGCAATATCCCGGTATAAAAACCCTATTACTTACTCTTTATCGGCTGCAGCCATTGTGACTGCCGTATGGATATATGTTTCCCAAAAAGACAGTTCGTATATTATTAAGCCACTGGTTATTTTAACGGCTGTTTTCCTGCTCGCTTTCTTTATCAGGGAGATCAATTCATTAAAAAAGCAGCACCGGCTTATTACCGCCCGCCAGGCACAATTGTCTGCCGCGGTCAATAATGTAGATGAGGGTGTGATTGTTACGGATAAGAACAACCGCATTCATTTTATGAACCAGGCTGCAGAAAAGATCACGGGCCACATGCTGCAACTTGTGCAAAACAATCCGCTGTCCACCATCTACAAAACAGAAAATGAATACAGCGGGGTGCAGATTGAATCTGCTCCAGACCGGGTTTTAAGAACCGGGCGCCCTATTTTCAATGAAAATAACACCGTCATCCGCAACAGCAGGCTGGAACGTGTGATCATTACCAATACCTGTACGCCTTTATACAACGAGTCGGGTGACATCTGCGGTACAGTGCTGGTGTTTAAAGACGGCACCCGGGCTTTTCAAACCGAAAAAAAATTAAAAACCAGGGAAAAGGAAAACCGCGATCTTATCCAGTACCTCCCGCATGCCACTTACACCTGTGATGAAAACGGGTTTATCCTCACGTATAACAAAGCTGCAGTAGTATTGTGGGGCAGGGAACCTTTGGTTAACAGGGAGAAATGGTGCGGTTCGAAAAAATTATTTTATACAGACGGGGCGCCTGTTGCACACGAAGACTCCCCCATGGCAATCACCATACGCAAGAAAAAAGCCTGTGCTTCCTCTGAACTCATCATTCAGCAACCCAATGGTGAAAGAAGAAGGGTTATTGTAAATCCGTCGCCCCTGTTCAATGAAGAAGGGCAGCTTACCGGTGCCGTGAATATGCTGGTGGACATTACCGAAAAAAAGCAGGAAGCTGCTGCCGCCCGTTTTACCGAAGATAAATATAATACCCTGGCAGCGCAGTCATCTGAAGCAATTTTTATTACCGATTCCACCGGTCTTTTACTGGACACCAACGAACGTGCATCTGCCATTACCGGTTATAGCAGGGAGGAGTTAAGAACCATGAATATTGCACGCCTCTTCCCTAAAAACGAATACCAGAAAAACCTGGAAATATTTAACCAGATCGTGAGCGGCGGATGGGTGGATAAGGAGCTGAATGCCGTACATAAAAACAAAACCCTCTTAAACGTTCATATATCTGCAAAAAAACTGGCCGATGGCAGACTGATGGCCATCGTTAAAGACAATACAAGCCTGAAACAAACAGAACGGTCTTTGCTGGAAAGCGAGGAATTAAATACAAGTATCCTTACTTCGGTAACATCACAAATAGCTGTGATTGGCGAGTCGGGTGAATTGGTAACCGTGAACAAGGCATGGAAAAACTTCGGGGAGCAGCATGGAAAAACTACACTGGCCCGTTTGGCCAAAGGAGACAATTTTATTACCGCCACAAGAACGGATGCTGCGGCTGGAGACCCCGTCGCAGCCAGTTTCCTTGATGGCTTAGATGCTGTGCGTACACAAAAAATCCCCCTGTTTGAGAGTGAATATCCTGTTCATGCAAAAGACAGGGACTTCTGGTTTTTTGTACGGATAAGCCCCTTTGCCGGCAATCATTCAAAAGTGGTGGTAAGCCATGTGGATATAACTGAATTTAAGAATGCACAGAATGAATCGCACTATTACCGTTTTGCACTTGACCAGGCTGCTATCGTGGATGTAACAGACAGCAATGGGCTGATTACCTATGTGAATGACAATTTTTGTGCCACCACCGGTTTCAACCGTGAAGAGGTTATTGGTAAAAGTCACATTATACTGGATTCTGCTTATCATTCACTCGGGTTTTATAAAAGCCTTTGGAATACCATCCGCAGCGGCAAGGTTTGGAACGGGGAAATTAAAAACCGTAACAAGCAGGGTGATTATTTCTGGGTAAACACCACCATTGTACCCTGTTTAAATGCGGAAGGAAAACCGGTGAAATATATTTCCATCAGGCAGGATATCAGCCGCCGCAAAGATGCAGAAGCAAGGATGCAGTCGGCCATAGAACGTTACCAGTTACTGGCACAGGCCACCAGCGATACCATTTGGGACTGGGATATTGAAAATGACACCATGCTGTATAATGAAGGCATTTGCAATATGCTGGGCTACAGCAAACCTGAAATCAGCGATATCAGGACATGGTGGAAAGAGAACATTCATAAAGACGATATCAAACAAGTTACAGATACCATTGACGAAACCTTTGCTGCCCAAAAACAGCAGGTGCAGTTTGAATACCGCTTCCGCAGTGAGAATGGCACATACAAGCATATTTTTGACCGGGCCTTTGTTTTATATAACAATGAAGGGAAGGCATACCGTATGATTGGCGCCATGCAGGATGTCACCTATAAAATAGAAGAAGAGAACCGGATTGCCAAAGCGATTGTGGATGCGCAGGAAGCAGAAAGACAATACCTGGGTATGGAACTGCATGATAATATTAACCAGCTGCTGACCGGCACTGTTTTAATGCTGGGCGCTGCAAGCCATGCACCCATGAAAAAAGAAGAGATCGTAAAGATCGCCGATTCATGCAGGATGCATCTTGATACAGCGGTTACCGAGATCCGCCATCTTTCCCACAGGCTGGCCCCGGCTGCATTTACCAATTCTTTACAGGAAGAATGCACCTTGCTCATCAATGAACTCAGCAAAGCAGGGCATTTTAAACCCGGCTGCAACTTTTCTGGTATTGATGAAAGAAAACTGGGTACAGAAATTAAAATATGCCTGTACCGCATTTTACAGGAACAATTATCCAATATCAGTAAATATGCCCGTGCTAAAAATGTACATGTAAGCATGCAGCAGAACCAGGAAAAAATTACTTTAAAAATAGCTGATGATGGCGTGGGTTTTGACCCTAAAGCTCAAAGCGGGGGAATTGGCCTTGGCAACATTAAAAAACGTGCAGGGTATTTTTCAGGAACGTTTACTTTGAGCACAGCCCCGGGTAAAGGCTGTTGCGTTGAAGTGGAAATTCCGTTATAACCCGCCGGCGGTTTGACCGGCAGTCACTTCACCCCTCTTTCAACATTAAAAAAGATGAACAGTTTGTTCATCTTTTTCTTTTTATAGTTTGCCGTACAGTTCACGCAGTTTATCCCTGGTCATAACCGACTCCCAGTCTTTCCCCAGTGCGTTTTCCCAAAGCGGTTTCATACCAAGGCTCACATTGATCATTTTGTCAAAATCTTCTTCAGCCAGGCCTTTGCAAATTCCTGTTGGTATGTCAATCTTGTTTTTCTCCACCATATGCTTAAACTCTTTCACTCCTGCAGGGTAATATGCTTCCAGGTGGTTCATCACGATGCAGTTGCCGATACCGTGTTTTGTTCCCAGCAGGTAACTCAGTCCGTAACTCACCGCATGGGCCACGCCTACCTGTGAGTAGGCAATGCTCATACCGCCCGCATACGAAGCCATCATCAGTTTATCATCACAGTCTGCATCCCATACCGGTTTGTTTACAAAAACCTCGCGGCACAGCTGTAATGCCTTTTCGCCATAGCTTTTGCTGAACTCATTCAGGTAAGTGCCTTCGAGGCTTTCAATGCAATGAATATAACAATCCATGCCTGTATAGAACCGCTGGTTCACGGGGGCATCCGCCGTTAATTCAGGATCCAGTACAATCTGGTCAAATGGCGTAAAATCGCTGTTCATGCCCAGTTTTTTGGTCGGGCCGGTCAGCACAGTTGTTCTTGACACTTCTGCTCCTGTACCGCTCAATGTTGGAATACCCGCTTTATATACACCGGGGTATTTCACCAGGTCCCAGCCCTGGTAATCGGCCGAAGAGCCGGGGTTATTCATCATCAGTGAAACGGCTTTTGCAAGATCCATGGTGCTGCCGCCGCCAATACCAATGATACCGCTTACTGTACCAAATTCATCTTTCAGCTGCCGGGCAAGACTGTCGACATAAGTGGTTTTGGGTTCGTAGGTAACATCGGCAAAAATTATTTTATCATTGCCCCTTAACGGAATGCGGTTTACAAGGGATTTACCCTCAAAAAAATGATCCAGTAAAAAGATCATCGGCGCATTGGGCTTGCGGTGCGGTGCAAGAATTTCATCCAGCTGGTTAAAACTGCCACGGCCATACACCACGTAGCCAACCATTTTAAAATTGCGAAATGCCATAAAAACTGTTTATGCCGGCAAAGGTACTGCTTTAAAAAAATAAGTACTTGCTGGTATTTTAATAATGGAAAAAATCATTCTATTTGTACAAATGTTTTGAGCATGCCTAAAAAAGAACAAAGTATCAGTACAGAAAATATGGATGCAGACCGGGTTTTGTCAATATGTTACAGCTGTTTTAAAAAACTGGATTGGGATATTCTTTTTGCCGGAGAAACCAAACTGCTGGCCCAGACACCTAAAAAATGGAACAGCTACCCGCAGCAGGTGCTGGCGGATACCGAAGGGCAGCAACTTACTGTAAGCAGCGAAATGACCAATGGGGAAATGTTTGATCCCCGTGGCAAAAATCAAAAAAACATACAGGCTTTTTTACAGGTTTTTGAGTCGTTGAAAAATACCATTACAGAAGAAGAGCAGGCTGTAAACACTGCCGCTATTACCGCATTAAGGGAAAAAACACTGCAGGTGGCCCAGCAGGAAATAAAAGAGGCCAGCGAACTGGATGCCGCCATGAATTTATCCGGCAGCAATATGTGGGTTACCTATGGCATTATTGCCATCAATACCCTGGTGTTTGTGATGATGGCCTTTAACGGGGCGGGTATATTTGAGGCAAACAGCCTGGTGCATATAAAATGGGGCAGTAATTACGGACCGCTTACACTGAGCGGCGACTGGTGGCGTTTGATTACCTGTGTCTTTCTTCACTTTGGTATCATTCACCTGGCCATGAATATGTACAGTTTGTATTATATAGGCATTTACCTTGAACCAATGCTGGGCAAAACCCGCTATATCATCGCATACCTGTGCACAGGAATTTTTGCAAGTCTTACAAGTTTATGGTGGCATGGCAGCAATGCAGCGAACAGCGCGGGTGCATCGGGTGCAATTTTCGGAATGTATGGTTTGTTCCTGGCCTTATTAACCACCAGTCTTATACCGGCTAAAGTAAGGAATGCCCTGTTGCAGAGTATCGGCATTTTTGTTTTGTATAACCTGGCCTATGGTTTAAAATCGGGCGTAGATAATGCAGCGCATGTGGGCGGTTTGTTAAGCGGTTTTATAACGGGTTATATTTATTCGCTCTCCCTTAAAAAAGAAAAGCAGCAGCAACCGGCATTACAATGGGTGGTTCCGTTTGTAATAGTGGTTACTCTGGCCAGCACATTTTATTACCTGCGTGCCAACCAGGCAGGCACAGCATTACGCAAGGAAGCACAGCAACAGGTAACTGATGCCGGCTACAAAGACAACGACAGTTTCAATGATGCGCTTAAGCGTTTTTCAGATGCCGACAATAAAGCTTTACTGCCTTTTAATGACACTACTGTCAGCAGCCAGCTGAAAGATCGTATCGAAAAAGAAAGTGTTCCCGCATGGGAAGAAGCATTGCTGCTGGCAAAGAAAATGCAGAAATATGATGTATCACCCCAAAACAAAAACAAAGCGGCTACACTGGAAAAATATATTGAACTGCGGAAGGAGCAGGTTGCTGTTTATCAAAATTATTTTATCGATGGACGGCTGGAGGAGTTCAACAAGGGTATTGAAGAAACCAACCGGCAGATCAATACACTGCTTTCAGAAATTCAATAATCACAGGAGTTTGGCAGCCCTTTCCAGGTCTTCCGGTGTATCAATTTCCACGCCCATGTATTGTGTAACCACCATTTTCAGCGGCACGCCGTTTTCAAGGTAACGCAGGCATTCGATCTTTTCAGCAGCTTCCAGCGGTGTCATTTCCCATTGTGTAAAATTGAGCAGCGCCTGCTTGCGGAAAGCATACACACCAATATGCTCATAATACACCGGCGCCACTGTCTTATCCCGGTGATAGGGAATCACACTCCGGCTGAAAAAAAGTGAATTCATGTTTTTGTCCACTGCCACTTTTACATAATTGGGATCGCTGATAAACTGTTCTTCTTTCAGCACCTGCATGAGGGAGGCTACCTGCACCGCAGGATCTTCAAAGACCTGCAGTAATTTTTCCAGTGGCTCCTTTTGTACAAAGGGTTCGTCGCCCTGTACATTCACCACTATATCCACCTCCATATCTGCCACCGCTTCGGCAATACGGTCGCTGCCGCTTTCGTGCTGCCGCACGCTCATTTTTGCCCTGCCGCCATTTGAGGTGATTTCATTGTAAATAATTTCACTGTCGGTCACCACCATCACTTCATCAAACAAACCAGTGGCCATTGTATTATCATAAGTATGCCTGATAACAGTTTTACTGCCCAGCACCTGCATCAGTTTGGCGGGGAAACGGGTGGCCGCATAACGGGCCGGGATCATTGCAAATTTTTTCATCAGTAAAAATAAAAAGCAAATTTACCAATTAAATCCGGTGAGGTTAAGGAAAAACAGTTTTGATTCACTATATTTGAAAAGATTGCTCCCACGATTGCAGGCTTTATCAATTCATTTTAAAAACTATCTGTTATGCAGGCAAGTGAACTGTTGCAATCGTATTTGGTGGATGCCAATACATGGGATGAAATGTACAAAGATGCTGCGGTAAGAACGCAGTACCAGAAAGCCCTTGCCTTTTTACAGCAGCTTTCGGTTGATGAACTGAACAAAAAAGAAGAACTGGCCAAACGCCTCTTCATGAGCCAGGGCATCACATTTACCGTTTACAGCAGCGGCGAGGGTATCGAGAAAATTTTTCCTTTCGATATCATTCCCCGCATTATCACAGCAGCTGAATGGGACTATATTGAAAAAGGCATCAAGCAGCGGCTCAAAGCGCTCAATCTTTTCCTGAAAGATATATACAGCACCCAGTTTATTATCAAAGACGGCATTGTGCCCGTACATATGATCTACAGCTGCCCGCATTACCTGCGGGAGATGCACAACTTCCCGGTGCCGTATGATATTTATGTACATATCTCAGGGATCGACCTGATACGCGACAGCGATGGCTCTTTTTATATCCTGGAAGACAACCTGCGTACCCCCAGCGGGGTGAGCTATATGCTCGAGAACCGCGAGATCACCAAACGCATTTTCCCCGACCTGCTGCCGCAAAACAATGTGCGGAGTGTAACGGAATATCCCACTATCCTGCACCGTAACCTGGTGTCGCTCTCGCCCAGGCAAATACCCAACCCCACCGTGGTGCTGCTTACACCGGGCATTTACAACTCGGCCTATTTTGAACATACCACGCTGGCACGTTTAATGGGCGTGGAGCTGGTGGAAGGAAAAGACCTGGTGGTGGACAATCACAAGGTTTATATGAAAACCACCGCGGGTTTGCAGCAGGTGGATGTAATTTACCGCAGGGTGGATGATGATTTTTTAGACCCGCTGGTGTTTAACAGCAGCAGTGTGCTGGGTGTGGCCGGCATCATGAGCGCTTACAGGAAGGGCAATGTGGCCATCGTAAATGCGGTAGGCAATGGCGTGGCGGATGATAAAGCCATTTACAGTTATGTGCCAGCCATGATACGGTATTATCTCAATGAAGAGCCCTTATTAAAAAATGTACCAACCTACCAGCTGGCAAAAGACGACGAGCGCAACCATGTATTTAAAAATATTGAACGCATGGTGATCAAAAAAACCAATGAAAGCGGCGGTTATGGTATGCTGATGGGCAGTGCGGCAACTGAAAAAGAAATTGAGGAATACAAAAAGCAGGTGCTCACAGATCCGCGGCAGTTTATTGCGCAACCCATCATCAGCCTGTCGAGCAGTCCCTGTTATATGAATGGCACATTAAAACCCCGGCGTGTTGATCTGCGGCCCTATGCCTTATGCGGACCCGATGGTATTGAAATTGTACCGGGCGGTTTAACAAGGGTGGCGCTCAAGGAAGGCTCGCTGGTGGTAAACTCCTCGCAGGGTGGTGGCAGTAAAGACACCTGGGTGCTGGCAGAGTAAACAAAAATTGATAATTGAATAATTGATAATAAATGTTAAGCAGAGTTGCAGACAGTTTGTTTTGGATGAGCCGTTATATGGAACGGGCAGATGGTATTTTACGGATGCTGAAGATCAATTATGCTTCTTCACAGGATGACATCCATGAGTTTTCATGGAAACCGGTGCTCCAGATATTTACCTACTTACCCGAGGAGGAAATGGATGCGCTGGCAAACAATTCAAGGGCGGTATTGCAATACATGGTTACCGACCGGAACAATAATGGTTCGGTGCTGAATATTGTAACACAGGCCAGGGAAAACGGCCGCAGTGTACAGGACCATATCACCAAGGAAATGTGGCAGTGTTTGAATGAATTTTATCATATCATGCGACAGGATAAACTGGTTGACCAGCTGCAGAAAGATGATCCTGTAACGGTGCTTGATAACCTGATTAAACAATGCATGCTTTATTTCGGCACCACGGATGTAACCATGAGCCGCGGCGAAGGCAATGCCTTCATCAATATTGGCAAATTCCTTGAACGGGCTATTCAGTCGGCCGATATACTCGACATTAAATTCAGCGACCTGGATTACCAGCTCGATAAACCCGCCGACACCACGTACTGGAAATACATGCTGATGTCCATTTCGGGCTATGAGCTCTATTTAAAAACCTATACCAGCGGTTTCGAGGCTAAAAATGTAATGGAGCAGATACTGCTGAATGATAATTTTCCCAGGTCGGTCTTGTACTCGGTAAACCGGCTGCACCGGTATTTTGAAAAACTCAAAAACGAACGGAACCTGCACAGTTTTAACCAGCTCGATTTTATGATCGGCAAACTGCGCAGCAAGGTAAAATTCAGTACGGCCGATTCTGTTATTCATGAAGGCCTGCACCAGTTTTTATCAGATACCAAAGAGGCGCTCTTACAAATTGGAAACACATTAAATCACACTTATTTTGTACATGCTTAGAAGTGAGTATGGGGCCTTTCACCCGGGGAACCATTCACCACTTACCATTCACAACTCACCCTTATGCCCCGATTTTTCATACACCACGTTACCAAATACACTTATCCCGAGCCGGTAAGGGACAGCGCCAACCAGATGATGCTGTATCCCATTAAAGACGAGTACCAGGAAGTGCAGTCGCAGCGCATTTTTATTTCTGATGAACCCGCGATTGAAGTATACAAAGATTATTATGGAAATGATGTGGGATCATTTATGAATATTGCCCCGCACACACAGCTGCGCATTGATTCCAATATTTCGGTGGTAACAAGTGAGCGTGCATTCCCCGCGGATGATAAACCGGCGGCCGTACAGTGGCAATACCTGCAGGAAATACAGTATATCGTTCCCTATATCGATTTTTTAAAACAGGAATATTTCAGCAAGCTGGACGAAGTGAAACAGGTTGCCGACCCGCAGCTGTTCAAGGAAAAAACCGTTTACCAGACTGTGCAGGAACTCAATACCTGGGTGTATGATAATTTTAAATACATCAAGGGTATCACCACCGTGGAAACAACACTGGATGAGATCTGGAATTTAAAAGCCGGCGTTTGCCAGGACTTTGCGCATATACTGCTGCTGATGCTGCGCCTGCTGAATATACCGGCACGTTATGTAAGCGGCTATGTTTGCCCGAAAGACAGTTCTTTACGCGGCGAAGGCGCCACGCATGCCTGGGCTGAAGCCTATATACCATATTATGGATGGCTGGGCATTGACCCCACCAATAACTGCATGGTAAACGACCTGCACGTGCGGCTGGCGATAGGGCGCAGCTTCAGCGACTGTTCTCCCATGAAAGGAACTTATAAAGGCACGGCCAAGCAAACACTGGAAGTGGGGGTTTCTGTATCGTATGAAGACGGGCAGGTGCACAACGAGGAAGCCTCCATTTTAACACCCGGCGTGGTGGAGGCATCGCTGGAAAAAACAGCAAGCACCGACGGCAGCAACAACTCTTACAGGCGTTATATGCAAATGGTGCAGCAGCAGCAATAACTATTCCGCATCTTCAAAAGAAGAGGGCAGTTCATCCATTAAGCTTTTGCAGGATTTACAGCGGTATTTTTTGCTGTAAAGCGATGTTTGCCCGTACAGAATTTTATTCTTCAGCACACCCATTAAACCAGAGGGGGTATCAATTTTTTCTTCTGCCACCAGTCCCTTTGCCCTGCAATACGGGCAGGTAATTTCATCCAGGTAAGCTGCTTCGGCTTCTTTGATCAGTTCCCTTGCCCGCTGCTCCTGTGTTTCAAACACCATCAGTTTAATACCCCCCACAGCAGGATTGAGCAAAGGATCGATGGTGACAATGTTTTCATCTTTTAAATGGCAATTGATATTGTTTTCCTCGAGCAGGCCCAGTGTCATGTTGGCCAGGAGATAATTATCGAAACTGGCAATTTGTTTAAATGACATAAGTGTTTTTTATTCCTTTCCGTTAATAATTAAAGGCGTGTTTCCTTTTCCCATAACAATTACCTTAGCATTGGGACTAAGTGCCAGTTCTTTCATGGCTTTAATTTGTTCGTACTGCAATTGCTGGTCTGTAAGACCGGTATTGATGATGTGCTGGTAGTCTGCAATACCCTGCGCCTCCACTCTTTTCCGCTCTGCTTCCTGCTTTTCTTTTTGCAAAACAAATTCCATTTTCTTTGCATCCTGTTCTGCGTTTATTTTAGATTCGATAGAAGCTTTTACAGAATTGGGCAGCGTAATATTTCTAACCAGCAGTTGCTCCAGCAGCAATCCTCTTTTTTTAAAATCTTCTTCAATACTTTTATAAATACGCTGCTGGAATTCATCCCTTTTGTTTCCAAAAAGATCCACTGCCTGGTAATAAACGGCATTGTCCCTGATTTTTGTCCGGGTCAGCGGTCTTACAATTTTATCTTCGTAATCATCACCGGTTTCCCGCAGCAGTCTTGGCGCTTCAGAAGCCACTATCCTGTATAATACCGTCAGGTCGATTGTTACTTCCAGCCCGTCGCTGGTTAAAACCCTTATTGCATCATCACCCGATTTATGACCCTCATCGTTTACCCCGCTCATGGTATAATTTTGGGTTTTCACATCCAGCCTTTTAACATCCATCAGCGGATTAATGAAATGAAGGCCGCTTCCCATCACATCGTTCTGAATACTGCCGAACAATACTTTTACACCCGCTTCACCCGCGTCGATTTGTTTAACACAGGCGTTCAATATTCCCAGCAAAATAAAAGCGAAGGCGATGATCCTGCTAACCGGCCTGAATTTTTCCAATGCGGGTTTGTTTTTAAAGAAGATTGCTGCGGCAACGAGTATGATAATACCCAATATTATTAAGAACATATCTTGAGAGTTTTGTAATGCAAGTTTAGTAAAAGAATCAGTTATATGAAGAACGGTTTTTCAAATGGTCATAAAAAAACCGGAGCCGGCTGGCTTCGGTTTTATAAAACGGTTGTTTTGGCTTAATTAATTATTCAGCATCAGCGGCATTACCAGCATCAGCAGTTCTTCATCTTCTCCCTGTTCGGTGGGTTTGATAATACCCGCTTTTGTAGGGGTGCTCAGTTCCATATTCACTTCCGGTGTGTCGGCCCCGTTCAGCATCTCAATCAAAAATTTTGCATTGAAGGCGATCTGCAGGTCTTCACCATCGTACTGGCAGGCCATGCGTTCGTTCCCTTCAAAACTGAAATCCACATCCTGTGCGGCCAGCTGCAGTTCGCTGCCGCTGATATTGAGGGCCACCTGGTTGGTGCTTTTATTACTGAAAACACTCACACGGCGCAGTGCATTCTGAAAATCACTTTTAGTGATGGTCATTTTATATGGGTTATCCGCCGGTATCACCACTTTATAATCCGGGAAACGGGCATCAATCAAACGGCACACCAGTTCGGTACCGCCATGCTTTACAAAAAGGTGGTTGCTGTTATAGCTTACATTCAGCTCATCCTCGTTATCGGGTAAAGAACCTTTCAGCAGGCTGAGCGGTTTTTTAGGAACGATGAAAGAATCCTTTTTAGGACAGCTCACATCTTTACGTGTGTAGCGCACCAGGCGGTGTGCATCGGTGGCCACGAACGTGATGCCTTTTTTATCCAGTTCAAAGAACACACCTGTCATCGCCGGGCGAAGGTCATCATTGCTCACCGCGAAAATAGCTTTATTGATGGCAGTTACCAGGGCGGTGGATGTCATGGTAAAATTATTGGCATCATCCGCGGCAGGTTCTTTGGGGAAATTATCGGGGTTTTCGCCCATTACCTTGTACTTACCATTATCGCTGGTGATTTCAACGCCAAAGTTTTTATCGATGTTAAACGTAAGCGGCTGTTCGGGGATGTTCTTCAAAGAATCCATCAGTATCTTGGCAGGGATACAAACCTTGCCACTGTCCTTTGCTTCAATATCCAGGTGCACTTTCATTACGGTTTCCAGGTCGGTGGCCACCACGGTAAGTTTGTTCTTTTCAATTTCAAACAAAAAATCTTCCAGTATGGGCAGCACGGTGTTGGCATTGATAACGCCGCTGATCTGCTGCAGTTGTTTAAGCAAGGCCGAAGAGGAAACGATAAACTTCATAACAGTTATTTAATGAACGCCAAAGATAAAGGGTTAAAACAGTTTTTAAACAGGCAAGTTAAGAAAAATACCGCCACCTGTTGATAACTGTTCCCCGGATAAGAGCGCTATTTTTGTACTGCCATGCAACAGCAAAAATTAACCCCCGGGCAGGCCCTGCAAAAGATAAAGCATTACTGCGCTTACCAGGAACGGAGCCATACCGACGTGAAGGAAAAACTGTACGGGTATGGATTGTATCAAAAAGAGGTGGAACCCATTATCAGCACCCTGATAGAGGAAAACTACCTCAACGAGGAGCGTTTTGCCATTGCTTTTGCCGGCGGGCACTTCCGCACCAAACAATGGGGCCGGGTAAAGATCAGGTACCATCTTAAACAAAAACAGGTAAGTGAATACTGTATCAAAAAGGCGCTGAAGACAATTGACGAAGACGACTACCGGAAAGTCCTGGAAAAACTGTTTGCCGAAAAACTGAAGACCCTCAAAAGCGAGAAAAATATCTTTATCAAAAAAAGAAAGCTGCAGGATCACCTGCTGCAAAAGGGGTTTGAACAGGAGCTGGTCAGGGAATTACTCGCCGGCCTCTGAGGTTTTATTGGAAATACCTGTTGAAAATATACCCCGCCTGCCACAGTAAGAGCATCACTACAAAAATACCGGTACCAATAAGGGCCGCCTTAAGTTTAAGCCTGCGCAGCCCGGGATATTTACGCCTGAGCCAGCCTAAACACAGCCAGTAAAAAAATACCAGTATGGCCAAAAGCAGCAGTACGTAAAAGATAAAAGCCCATGCCGCCCAGTTATCGAGTGCTTCTTTGTTCATATGCCTTTATTTTCACAAACCGGCAAACCCGAAAGCACCGTTGCCAATTTTTTTTATGGCATTAGTGAAAATTGTATAATATGCAGGCATAACCGGTTTAAACCCTTTCACCATGCAGGTACAAATTTACCATTCGCTCCATGATGTTTATAAACCCAGCGATGAACTGCTGGCAGCCATTAACACCGCACTTTTTTTACAGCGTCCCTTATTGCTTTCTGGCGATCCCGGTACGGGCAAAACAGAATGTGCCGATTTTGTGGCACGTCAGCTTAAATCCATGTACCCACATGCTTTCAGCTCGGATAAAGCACTGCGTTTTGATACCAAATCAGGTTCGCAATCGGCCGACCTGTTTTATAATTATGATGCGGTTTCGCATTTTGGCGATAAATCGAACACCCCCAAAGAATCATTCATTTCTTTTAATGCACTGGGTATTGCACTGCTGGGTACCAATAACCCGGAGATGAACCTGAAACGTTTTGTAAATTATTATGATGATGTGTTCAGTAAAAACGGGCCCTTTGGATCGGTGGTGCTGATCGATGAAATTGATAAGGCGCCGAGGGATTTTCCCAACGACCTGCTGGCAGAACTGGAAAAACCGCCTTTTAAATTCGGCATTAAAGAATTGCCGGGTTTTAAGGTGGAACAGGACACCCGTTACCCGGTATTTATCATCATCACCAGCAATAATGAAAAAGGTTTGCCTGATGCATTTTTAAGACGCTGCGTTTTTCACCACATCAATTTCCCCGATACAAAAGAGTTGCTGAACATTGTAAAAACAAACCTGAATACCGATCATCCGCATATTGAAGATGCGATTGAAAGATTTTCCGAACTGCGCCAGAAAAACCTGGTAAAAAAACCGGCTACTTCAGAACTGATCGACTGGATCACCTGCCTGCTCCATAAAAAATTGTTGGATGAGAATATGACCGACTGGAGGGCTGCCGATGATGATTACAAGAAAAAATTACTGGAAACCATGGGTATCATCACCAAATCGGGCGCCGATTTTGAAACCATGAGAAAAGAGATCACCGGGTAACATTTTATTCATGCCGGAAATTGTCAGTTCAGAATTGCTGCTGCCATTTGAAAAATTTTATGGCATCCTGAAGGAAAATGGCTTTCCTGTTACGCCATTGCAGGTGGTGCATGCCAATAAAATAATCGCACAGTATGCCAGCCATGTTAAAAACGAACTGCAGCTTTGCAAATATCTTACGCCTGTTTTTTCAGGTAATGAAGACGAGCAGGAGCTGTTTAAAAAATTATTCGGCCGCCATTTTGCAACAATACACCCGGCAGCACATCCACAGTCTGTTCCCCGGCCCACCATGCAGCAAAAACTGAAGCAGCACTGGAGAAAACTTATTTTCATATACGCCGCCATTGCACTCACAGCATTGATCGTAATATTCAGCACGGTTAAGTTACCGCAACCGGCCTATGACCCGGACCAGCTCACTGTTTTCATTACGGATAACAATAACGGCGGAGCCATCGTTAGCAAATGGGCTGCATTCCGGCTGCTTAGCAATGAGCAGCTGAAAACTGGCATTATTACAGAGCAGGGCGGCACACAATTGCCCCTGCAAACATTTGTTACATACGACTGGGGCGACAGCACTGAAAAAAGCAGCCTGCCACAGCATATCTATATCAACCCCGGTGAATACAGGCTGAAGGCAATGGTGTATGTATTGCATAACACGGATACCATCAAGCAGGTGTTTATTTCACGCAGGGTTTTTGTATGCCCGGGTTATGCCGGTATAAACATTGCCCTGTCTAAAAAAGCATCCGGCATCTATACCAACGATACGTTCACCTGCACTGCAGTTTTTAAAGGCAGCGATAAAGAAAAACCCGGAGCCGTGCAGTGGATCGTAGACAGTGTATCAAAAGGGAGCGGCAACAGCATACAGCTTCAGTTTGATAAGACAGGCAGCCATACCATCAGCTGTATTGTAAAAGCTGCCAAACAATTTGATTACTGCGGCAACCAAAAAGATATCAGCGTTTTTGTAACAGACAGGCCTTCTGTTGTAAAGACCGACAGCAATATGGTGGTGGATATGGGCAAGGCTGCCGCTGCGCCGGTTTCCAGTACTGATATGAGTTATCTCTCCCGTTTGTACAAGATACTGTTTGCTGTTTTTGCGGTTTTGGGTTTATTGTTTGCAGGTTTATGGCTTAAAGAACTGAAGCTGGCCGGTGGCATAAAACTAGCAGCCATGCAGCATTACAACAGTATTGCCCATGCGTTGGGCGGATCAAAGAAAAAAGAATGGCTGCCATTCCTGAATAAAAATTTCCTGCCGGCAACAGAACACGATACCGTTGAAATTGCCAGGCAGCTCCGGCGGCGGGTAAAAGATCATATCAGTTACCTGCATATTCCAAAAACCATCAGCCGCACCATTGAACTTGGCGGGTTTTTCATGCCGGTGAAGGAAGAACGCACCCGGCCAAGCGAGTATTTATTACTGATTGAAGAATGTGCCGGCAACAGCATGCAGGTAAAATTGTTTGAATACGTCGCCTTTCTTTTTAAAAAACATGGTTTGCTCGCCGATATCTATTACTACCGCAGCAATACCGGGCGCTATCATAATTTTTATGAAAGCTATGGTACCAGTCTTGAAAAATTATACAGCAAACACCCCAACCATATTGTTCTTTTTTTAGGAACAGGACATCATTTAACAGGTAACAACAGTGAAAGCCTGCAGCCTAAAGAAACTGCCGCATTGAACCAATGGTTATACAAAGCCGTGGTTACACCAGTTGCTTATCCCGACTGGACAGCAACTGAAAAAAAAATACTGCTGCCGGTTATCCCTGTAGTACCGGCAGATATGCAGGGACTGCTTTTACTGGCAGATATCATTACTGAAAAAGAAAGCAGTATCAATACCCGTGCAAGACTGAACGCATGTATGGGTGTTTTTTACAGTTGCCGCAATTTCAATTTCCAGGATAAGCAATACCTGTTACTGTATTGCCGGAAAACAGGATTGGCCGACACCGGCACTTCAAATGAAGAAGTGAATATTCTTTACGAATGGATTTCGGCGCTGGCGGTTTACCCGGTACTGCGCTGGGAAATTATACTGGCACTGGGCAACGCCCTCTTTGATCACTACGGAAATGAAAAGCTGCTGAATTATTCCGCACTGCTCTGGCTGGTACGTATTCCATGGGTACAGGAAGGAAAAATGCCGGGCTCACTGAGGCTTGAACTTTTAAACGGAATCAGTAAAGAGACGGAAAGGGTTGCAAGGGAAACCCTCTTACAGCTTTTAAAAGAGATTCCCAAAACAGCAACACCTGCCGGCAGCAATGCTTATGTGGAGCGTGAAATTCAGCAGGCCATCAACCAGTTCAGCCTCTATGCCAGCGACCCGGTTTATTACCACAGTTATCACCCCTCAAAATACGTTTTCAAAAAACTGTGGGAAAACAAGCAGCTGAATGATGAGGTGCTGGAAGAACGTTTAAAGGGACCAGTGTATAAACCGGGAAGGATTAAAAATAAAACAGCTGCGGCTCAAAACTACAGGACCGCAACAGAAGCGTTCCTGCGCAGCAGTGAAAGGGAAGAAACCCTGCTGGGCAAAGTATACCTTGCCATGGCATTGATGAGTGCCGTGGTTGCTGTAGGCTCACTCTTTGCCTTAAGGGTATTGTTTGTGTGGAATAATTACCTGTAAAAAAAGCCGGGTACATTGCTGTACCCGGCTGTAAATTTTATGTTGCACGCAGCATTAAAACTCCGCACTCTTAGGGTACCTCGGGAAGGGGATTACATCCCTGATATTACCCATACCCGTTACAAACTGCACCAGCCTTTCAAAGCCCAGGCCAAAACCGGCATGCGGGCAGGCACCAAAACGGCGTGTATCTAAATACCACCACAGTTCCTCTGCAGGGATATGCATTTCTTCCATGCGCCTGGTAAGTTTATCATAACGTTCTTCACGCTGGCTGCCCCCTACAATTTCACCGATACCCGGCGCTAAAATATCCATAGCACTTACGGTTTGCCTGCCGGGTTCGCAGTTATCATCCTGCCGCATATAAAAGGCTTTGATGGCTGCAGGATAATTGGTAAGTATTACCGGTTTTTTAAAATGTTTTTCTACCAGGTAACGTTCGTGCTCACTCTGAAGGTCCATACCCCATCCTGTAATGGGATACTGGAATTTCTTTTTCTTGTTATGATTGCTTTCCTGTAAAATCTGTATAGCTTCTGTATAGGTAAGTCTTTCAAAGTTATTTTGCAGTACAAATTCCAGTTTTTCCAGCAGGCCCATCTCACTGCGCTTATCCTGTGGCAGCGCTTTTTCTTCTTCCGCAAGCCGCTGTGCCAGGAACTCCAGGTCTTCTTTATTATTTTCCATGGCGTACCTGATCACGTACTGGATAAATTCTTCTGCAAGGTTGGCATTGTCTTCCAGGTCATAAAAAGCCATTTCGGGTTCAATCATCCAGAACTCGGCCAGGTGCCGGGTGGTATTGCTGTTCTCTGCACGGAAGGTAGGACCAAAAGTATAAATATCACTGAAAGCCATAGCCGCCAGTTCACCTTCCAGCTGTCCGCTTACGGTAAGGTTGGTGCTGCGGCCAAAGAAGTCTTCTTTATGATTGATGCTGCCATCTTCATTTTTAGGTGCTGAGCCATCAATGGGCAACGTGGTTACACGGAACATTTCCCCGGCGCCTTCCGCATCACTGGCCGTAATAATGGGGGTGTGCACATACACAAAACCTTTTTCATTAAAAAATTTGTGAATGGCAAATGCCAGGGCATGACGCACACGGAACACAGCGCCAAAAGTATTGGTGCGGAAACGCAGGTGAGCTATCTCGCGTAAAAATTCAAGACTGTGTTTTTTGGGCTGCAAGGGAAATTTTTCTGCATCACTGTCGCCCAGTATTTCAATAGTGGCCGCTTTCAGTTCTACTTTCTGCCCTTTTCCCAATGATGGAATTACCTGTCCGGTGGCTTTGATACAGGCGCCGGTGGTAATGCGTTTCAGAAGGCTTTCATCAAACCTCCCCAGTTCGGCCATTACCTGGATATTATTATTGGTACTGCCATCATTCAATGCGATAAACTGGTTATTGCGGAAAGTGCGTACCCATCCCATTACGGTAGCTTCATAATCTGTACGGTCACTTTCAAGCAGAGCCTTGATCCTGGTTCTTTTATTAAACATAAACACTATTTAAGGAGTGCAAAGATACGCCACAGCATAAGTTTTGCCATGGGTTACACAGATTTTCACGGAAAGAAAATGGCAAAGTTGCAAGCAAAAGGCCACCTGAACCAGTAATCGGGTCGATTAAATGATTAGATTTGTACAAAGACAAAAGTTTTATGAAAGGCTTCTCGTTATTGGCTGATCCTAAAAAGAACAAAAAAATTCTTCAGATAGACGTGAAGGAATTGGTTAAAAACCCCCAAAAATTTGAAGATATGATTGATGTGCTGATTGCCGAGGAGCGGAAAGCAGAGAAAAGCATTCCCTGGGAACTGGCTAAAAAAGAATTAAAAAAAGCCGGTAAGTTGTAGGTTTCTATTTGTAGATGTCTTTTCTGTGGCCGATTCTTCTTATATCTACAATTTTTATTTCATCTTCTATTAAGTAAATAATGCGGTAATCACCAACCCTTATTCTGTACAAATTTTCATTGGACCCTTTTAATTTCTTAACACCTTCCGGGCGGGGATTTACAGCCAATCCGTCGATCGCTTTTCCGGCTTTTTTAGCAGTGGCTTTAGGCAAGCAGGCCAGTTCTTTTAAAGCCGAGGGTTTTATAGAAATTGTATATAAGCCTTGCATGATTCAAAACTACATATCGAAAAGCCTATATTAAGAATATTTTTAAAAATGTTGGGGTAGTTTTTTATGACTTTTAAAGAGAAAGCTTTTTCAATACGCCTTTTTAATAGCCCGAACAGGGGGTGACTCCAGCCTAAAAAATTTTGCATTTTCCCGAAAAAACGCTGTAATATTGCAACGGAATCTTGCTGATAAGGTCTAATCCAATCATTCTCTTCATCAGAAATTCATATTCCAATCAACATAAATCACCCCCCGCAAGTTAACGGGAACAAATTATCTGAAATAAAGACTGGCCTTTTTGATTTTGACGAAACCCTTTTGAATTTTTATGTACGATACGCTACAACTGAACGAGCTGCTCGTTCCTGAATTGCTTGATATTGCCGAACAACTTAACATTAAAGAAGCCGATCAATTTAACAAACAGGACCTGGTTACTGCCATCCTGGAAAAACAAAGCACTATGAGTACTTCTAAAGAAGAAAAACCCAAACGCAAACGCATACCCAAACCTGCCGCCGGTGCGGCACCAGCTGCTGAAACTGCTGCAGAACACAAAGCAGCCAAACCCAAAAAAGCGCCTAAAAAACAGGCAGAAGAAACGGATGAAGAAGAACTGGCGCCCATCACCAGCGCACAAAGCACCGTACCCGCCGCCATTGCACAAATGCTGCAGGCAGAGGATGAACAGGAAATGGCCGAGCTGCCCGCAGATGATGAAGAGTCTGTACCGCAACCGCAGCCACAAACCGGCAAACAGCAAAACCAGCGCCGCGATCCCAATGCTTTCAATATAGAATTTGATGGTGTTATTTTAGGCGAAGGTGTGCTGGAAATGATGCCCGATGGTTATGGCTTTTTACGCAGCAGCGATTACAACTATCTTTCTTCTCCCGATGATATTTATGTTTCCCCCTCACAGATAAAATTATTCGGTTTAAAAACCGGTGATACCGTTTTTGGTGCGGTGCGCCCGCCTAAAGACGGTGAAAAATATTTTGCCCTGCTGAAAGTGGATACCATCAATGGTAAAAAACCGGAAGAAGTGCGTGACCGTGTGCCGTTTGATTACCTTACTCCTTTATTCCCCTTTGAGAAATTAAACCTGTGCACCAAGGCTGATAATTACAGCACACGTATCATGGACCTGTTCACTCCTATTGGTAAGGGACAACGTGGTTTGATTGTGGCACAGCCCAAAACGGGTAAAACCATGCTGCTGAAAGAAGTGGCCAATGCCATTGCACAAAACCACCCGGAATGTTACCTGATGGTGGTGCTGGTGGATGAACGTCCTGAAGAGGTTACGGATATGGAACGCAGTGTTAGAGCCGAAGTGATCGCCAGCACTTTTGATGAGCCCGCAGAAAAACACGTAAAGGTTTCCACCATCGCACTGCAAAAAGCAAAACGTTTGGTGGAATGCGGTCATGATGTGGTGATATTGCTGGACAGTATTACCCGTTTGGCAAGGGCGCACAACACTGTGGCACCTTCTTCCGGTAAGGTATTGAGCGGTGGTGTGGAAGCCAACGCCATGCAAAAACCCAAACAATTTTTTGGAGCTGCACGTAAAATTGAAAACGGCGGTTCACTCACCATACTTGCAACGGCACTGGTGGACACCGGCAGTAAAATGGATGAAGTGATCTTTGAAGAATTCAAAGGTACCGGTAACATGGAACTGCAGCTCGACCGTAAGCTGAGCAACAGGAGAATTTATCCTGCAATAGATATTGTGGCTTCAAGCACCAGGCGTGATGATTTGTTGCTGGATAAGGACACCTTCCAGCGTATGTGGGTGCTGCGCAAGCATATTGCCGATATGAACAGCGAAGAAGCCATCAGCATGCTGCTGAAAAACATGAAGGGAACAAAAGACAATGCCGAGTTCCTTACCAGCATGAACGGGTAAAATGAATGGATAATTTTTTAATGGATAATGAAACCGCTTCTTTTCTGAAGCGGTTTTTTTATTCTTTACCTTTAACAAAAACAATCCAGCTTAGAATGTTAAAAAAATGGGGCGGGATAATCATACTAGTACTGTGCTATAACAATACTTTTGCGCAGTTTAGTGAACAGCTTAGTAAAACAAACGAATCGGTGGCCTTTGCATTTCAATTGAAAAATAAAAAATGGGTGTCGGTTTGCAGAGAGAAGAATGACAAATATCTTGTTTATCGCTTCGGCACAAAAGATAAAATTGAACTAACATACCCTCAACTCCCGGACAGCTCGTCATGGCAGCGGTTTTCTTTTACGTATTACAGCCGTGGAGGTGGCAAACAAAATGCTGCAATGGATTATGCTTATCTTTCTTTTTCAAATAACAACATTCTTTATGAAGTATATGACACCTGGGCTGCTGAAGACAACATAAGATATATAGGTGTTAATGTTTCAATTAACCAGAGAAAAATGGATATGAAAGGTTTATTAAAAACAAGAAAAAATTACTTACAAAGCCTTTCAGACAGTCCGGTTAAATTACAGGAAGAACAATAAAAATGCCGATTCAAAAACTCCTCATAGAAGATTTTATACAGCTGGCAAAACAGCATCCCGTATTGGATGTGCGCAGTCCGGGCGAATACAGCCACGCTCATATTCCCGGTGCAGAAAACCTGGCCCTTTTTACGGATGAAGAACGTGCCGTAGTGGGTACCGCTTACAAAAGGCAAAGCCGTGAACAGGCCATAAAAACGGGGCTTGATTATTTTGGACCCAAAATGCGGGGTATGGTTGAAACAGTGGAGAAGATATCAGAGGTACGAAGTACGATGTACAACAACCCATCCAATCAAATATCCGGCGTACATCGTACCTCTAATATCGTACTTACACACTGCTGGCGCGGCGGCATGCGCAGTGCCGGCGTGGCCTGGTTGCTGGACCTTTACGGTTTTAAGGTATATACCCTGGTGGGCGGTTATAAAGCTTACCGCAAATGGGTGAGAGACCAGTTTGAAAAAGAATATGCATTCAACATCATTGGCGGACATACAGGAAGCGGTAAAACCCTGGTGCTGCACGAGCTTATCAAACAACAGCAACCCGCCATTGACCTGGAAGCGCTGGCCAATCATAAAGGCTCGGCATTTGGTGCCGTGGGCAAACAGCCAACGCAGGAGATGTTTGAGAATTTGCTGGCCCAGCATTTGTCGGATGTCAGTATAAAGATGACAGTAAAGGAGGAGAGCGCTGCTGTCATCAGTCATCTGTCATCTTCCATCTGGTTAGAAGACGAAAGCCAGCGCATCGGCAACCTGCAAATACCCATCCCGCTATGGAACACCATGCGCAAAAGCCCGGTATATTTTTTGGATATCCCTTTTGAGGCAAGACTGGATTATATCACGGAAGAATATGGCAAAAACGAAAAGGAAAAGCTGGTAAATGCCACTATCCGCATACAGAAAAGGCTGGGCGGACTGGAAACTAAAAATGTGATCAGCCACCTGCTGGAAGACAATCACAAAGAAGCTTTCCGCATTTTACTGCGGTATTATGATAAATGGTACCAAAAAGCCCTGTTTAACCGCGAAAATCCGGGTGGTTTACTAAATAAAATACCCTGTTCCGGCGTTGATACCCTTATCAACACAAAAAAAATAACGGCATGGCCATCCGCAACTGTATAAAACTATTAGCGCTTGTTTTTTTACCTGTACAGCTTTTTGCCCAGGAACCTGATATCACCGGTTTGTGGAAGGGTTTTATGTTCAATGACACCACCCAGCAAAACCTGCGTTACGAAATTGCCATCAGCCAGGAAAAAGGAAAACTGTACGGTTACTCACACCAGTATTTTATTGTTGGCGATAAAGAATACCATGGCGTAAAAAAACTCAAAATAAAAAGAGACGGCAACGAAATAACCACGGAAGAAGTGGAGCTGATCGTTCACAATTATCCCATCCCTCCTGCCAAAGGCGTGCACCAGCTCAACACTTTGAAACTGGAGATCAAGGGGGATATTATGATACTGAGCGGCGGTTATAAAACCAACCGCACCCGGGATTACCGGCCGCTTACCGGTTATGTGCACGTGGAACGCACCAATGATTACAAACAAAGTGCCCTGGTGCCACACCTGCAGGAACTGAATATTGCTCCCAACCTCGCCTTCCTGAATGATGCTTCCGAAAAAGAAAGTGATTTTGTATTGAAACCGGTTACCTCGGATGAAGAGATAAAGGCCATCGTGGTGGCTGCGCAGGCCAAACAGCAAAACACCGATATCAAAACTTCCAAAACACCGGAAGTAAAAATACCGGAACCTCCTGCCATCAAAGAACCGGAAGTGAAAAAAGAAGTGGTTACTGCAGCTCCTAAAGAAGAAAAACCTGCCGTGGTTGTAAAAGAAACACCCAAACAGGCTGCACCGCCGCCTGCAGTAAAAACTGTTCAGCCAAAACCTCTGCCTGCAGTGGCCACCACACCAGTTATCACTGCTGCTCCAAAAGAAACAAAACCTGCTGCTGCAAAACCTGCCGAACAACCGGCTGTTGTTAAAACAGTTCCTCCTCCGGTAGTAACGGCCCCCATAACAAAACCCGCTGCCCCCAAACCACAACCCGTAGTAGCAGACCCTACTGCAGCATCTGATCTTGCAAACCGTAAGGTTGAAACCATCAAGGCGCTTTATTTTAAATCAGACAGTCTTACGCTTACATTATACGATAATGGTGAAGTAGATGGCGATACCGTAAGCGTGGTAATGAATGGCAACGTGATCATGCCCAAGGTAGGACTGAGCACACAGGCCGTTAAAAAAACCGTTTATACCAATGAAATTGCCGGCGACAGCATCCAGCTGGTGATGTATGCAGAAAGCCTGGGCACCCTGCCGCCCAATACCGGTTTATTGATTGTGAATGATGGCGGCGACCGTTACGAGATCCGCTTCAGCGGGGATATGCAAAAAAGCTCGGCCATTGTGTTCAGAAGGAAAAAAGGATAACACGAATTATTCGAATTACAAAAATTGAAATAAAAGAAAGCTGCAATTTACATTGCGGCTTTTTTTGACCCTGCAAAACCAATTCGTGTTATAAATGATCAAAAATATAACGCCCGCTATTCACCCCTCTTCCTACATTTGCTGTATGACTGACATTAAACTCACACAATACTCGCATGGCGCCGGATGCGGCTGTAAAATATCGCCAAAAATTCTGGATGAAATATTAAGCAGCAATTTTGCAATGCCCGATAACAAAAACCTGATCGTGGGCAATCACAGCAAAGATGATGCAGCGGTATACGATCTCAATAATGGCACTGCACTGATTTCCACCACTGATTTTTTTATGCCCATTGTGGATGATCCCTTTGAGTTTGGGCGCATTGCTTCGGCCAACGCCATCAGCGATGTGTATGCCATGGGCGGAAAACCTATTTTGGCCATCGCGATTTTAGGATGGCCCGTCAACCAGCTTCCGCCCGCTGTTGCACAAAAAGTAATTGAAGGCAGCAAGAGCATTTGCCTGGAAGCGGGCATACCGCTCGCCGGCGGCCATAGCATCGACAGCCCGGAACCCATTTTTGGTCTCGCCGTAAATGGCCTGGTTGACATTAACAATATCAAACAAAATAACAGGGCTGCAGCCGGTAACCATCTTTTTTTAACCAAACCGCTGGGAGTGGGCATTCTTACCACGGCTGAAAAAAAGGGTATCCTTAAAGAGGAACACCGCGGACTTGCCGCCAAACAAATGATGCAGCTGAATAAAGCCGGTGAAGCGCTGGGAAAAATAACCGGCGTAACGGCCATGACAGATGTTACCGGTTTTGGGTTGCTGGGTCATTTAACAGAAATGGCCGAAGGCAGCGGTGTAAGCGCAGTAATTGATATGAAGCAAATACCCCTGATCACGGCAGATCTTACTTTTTATATTGAACAAAAAAGTATTCCCGGCGGCACCAACCGCAACTGGGACAGCTACGGAGATAAGATTGGCTCCATTACCGATTATCAAAAAGCAATTTTAGCCGACCCTCAAACCAGCGGCGGTTTATTGATTGCGGTGGATGAAAATGCGGTGGATGAAGTAGTGGGTGTTTTAAAGGAAAAGGGGCTGGAAAATTTTATACAGCCTGTGGGTCGGCTTGTGGAGGAAAAAGAAAAATTTGTATCGGTGGAGTAAAGAAGTCAAGTTTTAAAAACTTGACTTCTTTAATGGGTTAATCTATCAATCCTTTCGGCCAGTTTACGGTCTTTATCGGTTACAATATCCCCGGCATCATGGGTGCTTAACCATATCTCCACTTTATTATACACATTGGTCCATAAGGGATGATGGTTCATCTTTTCTGCCTCGATGGCCACCCTCGTCATAAATGCAAAAGATTCGGAAAAATTACCGAACTCAAATTTTTTGTAGAGCGTATTGTTTTCTTCTTTCCACATAAAATATTTTTTATAAAATTTTTACAGCCAGGCCCGCACTGATGAACCCGCTGTTCTTTTTGGAAATACGGTCGCGTTCAAAAACATGCGTGAGTGAAGTAAAGGCTTTTACGGTTTGTCTTTTACCAAAATAACAGGCTATAAAGGGCTTTACCCCGGCATATACATTTCCCTGTACAAATGAAGGGCCCGCAACAACACCTGTTTCAAAATTCTTCACCGGCTGAAATGCAACACCTGCCAGCACTGTTGCAACGGTACTCTTTGGGGCCCCTGTTGAACCGTCTTCAAACACCAATAAAATTTTATTGGTGGAAAAGACATCAATGTTCAGTTCAAAAAGGGGTTTAACTTTTTTCTTGTTATTGTAATACAGCTGAACACCCGTACCGGCGCCTGCATGAACATATCGCTTCAGCCGGTCGTATGTCATAATGTTAACTCTTGCTGCAAGATGCAATGAAACCGGTGATTTTTTTTGCGCTGCAGCAGAAAGAAACAATATGACGGCTAACAATGAAAGTGTATACCGTTTCATGATCCGTTTTTTTTATACGACCCGTTTAAAAAATCAAATGCTGCTTGTTCCTGATCTTTTCATTGGTCATTTCAGTAACCAGCTGTACGGCAGGCAGAGAGCGGATGGACTGCATCAGCAGTTTTAATTCTTCACCGCTTACAGATTCTCCCTTCAGCAGCCATAAAAAATCCAGGTGTTTGAATTCGGGCAGTAAATATTCCCCGTCAAACTGGTTATTGTATAAATAGTGCACCAGGCAGGTGCCCTGCACTTCGAACTGGTAAATGGAGAAAAAATAATTACGCTGCTTTTTAGCCAGCTGTATCTCGTAATCGTTGTTGATGCGGAAATCGAAACCCAGTACCTGGTTCAGCTGCCAGCAAAACTGGTAGTCCTTTACCGGGGCCACAATACCCAGCAGCGCAGCATCTTCAAAAAATTCCTGCGCCAGTGTTTCGTTATCGATTTTAAGTTTCATGTTTATCAGAACACAATATCGAACAAGAGCTCCTGGGCGCCCCGCAGTACTTTTACTTTAGTGGCTTCGCCTTTATTGAATTTGCCGAGTGCACCCATGTATCCCTGCACATCGCTGAATTTATGATCACCGATCTGGGTAATGATATCACCAGCTTTAATACCCACTTTCTGGGCCAGTTTACCTTCACTTACGCCATCCACCCTTACACCACCGCCGCTGAATGTATAATCGGGCATGATACCGAGTGATACCTTGAAACTGTTTTTGGCGCTGGTGGCGGCTTCCCTTGTTTTGGTAAAGGGCAGTTTGCCTTTTTTATCGGTATTCTCAACAATATTGTACACGTATTTCACAATCTGCAGCTCACCGTTGTAGTTGATTTTGTCTGCATCATCACTGGGTTTGTGGTAATCGCCATGCACACCGGTGAAGAAAAACAGCACAGGAATATCTTTCCTGTAAAAAGAAGTATGATCGCTCGGACCGGTACCACTGCTGTCGAATTTGATGGTAAAGTATTTATCTTTTTCTGTGATCAGCTGCCCCCATACCGGAGAAGTGCCGTAACCGCCAATGGTGAGTCCGTGTGTGCTATCGCCCAGGCGGCCCACCATATCCATATTGATCATATAGTTGGCATTACCCAGGTTTACCGTGGGGTGTTCGGTGTAATACTTGCTGCCATACAAACCCAGCTCTTCACCTGAAAAAGAAATGACGAGATAATTATTGTTTTTGAATTTAGATGCTTTCAGCTGCTTGCCAACTTCAATCAGGGCTGCGGTACCGCTGGCATTATCATCGGCGCCATTGTGTATTTGCGGGGTGCTGCCCGTGTATAAGGAATTATGATCTTCCCCATAACCAAGGTGATCATAGTGAGCGCCCAGGATAATGGTATTGGCAGCACCATTGTCCACATAGCCCACCACGTTATGACCGGTACGTTTTTTATCAGTGATGTCCACCTTCAGTTTAATATCCTGCGTGGCTGTTTCATCGTACAAATATTTTTTCTTTACTTCATTGGTAACATATACAACGGGAATTTTTACCGGTTCTGCCTTAGCCTTTGCTTCAAATTTCAGTTCATCTGCAATGGAAGATGTATTGTAAATAATGAGTGCGGTGGCGCCCTTACCGGCCACTTCATTTACTTTTGTTTTAATGGCATCCGCCAGGTCGAAATGGGGATTGTTCTTATTCTCTTCCAGTTTTTCTTTCAGGTCCCAGAACCAGATGGTGCCACTTTCCCTTAAAGAAATGGAGGGTGCTGCTTCCACCGAACCATTGGGAGAAAATATGAAGGGGAAATATTCTTTCTCCGCATCCAGGTCAAACCCGTTTATGATCAAATGTGAAGAAGGGCTGATCTGTTTGCCTTCATTCACCTCAAATTCCTGTATAAAAGTACCGTTATCGCCTTTGGGCAATAATCCTGCTTTTGTAAATTCACTGCTGATGTATTCATACGCCAGTTTTTCTCCTGCGCTGCCGGTGCGGCGGCCCTCCAGTTTATCGCTGGCCAGGAAACCCACATGCGCCTGCAGGCTGTTCAAAACAGCTTTGTCGGCCTTTTTTAATTTTTGTGCATTAGAAAACTGAGCAAACAGTACGAGCAGCCAGAAAATATTTTTCATCAGTAGTTTGTTTGAGATGGTGCAAAGTTAATTAAGCTGTTTGCTTATACATTAAAACAAAGGCAAAATTATTGTCAAATCTCCTGCTGCGGTTACCGGGCTTCGTATTTCCGCTTAATTAAAGCCCGTTTTCGCATTTCGTAATGTTTAACCGTTTATTGCAGTTAAATTTGCGCTTCATAAATCGTTTGAGCAAGATCGTAAACATAGCATTGGTGGGGAATCCAAACAGCGGTAAAAGTTCGCTGTTCAATGTGCTTACCGGTCTTAAACAAAAAGTGGGGAATTTCCCGGGTGTTACGGTTGATAAAAAAACCGGTTCCCTTCACCTGGGCAATCATCTCAGGGCTGACATCACCGATTTGCCCGGCACCTATAGTTTATATCCCAAGCGGGCGGACGAATGGGTGGCTTATAAGGTTTTGCTGAACCAGGATGATGAAATCAGGCCTGATATGATTTTGCTGGTGGCCGATGCCAGCAACCTCAAGCGAAACCTGCTTTTCTGCTCACAGATCATCGACCTCAAAATTCCCGTGGTGGTGGCTTTGTCCATGATGGACCTTGCAAAACGCCGCGGCACACAAATTGATATTCCCGGGCTGGAGCTGCAGCTGGGGGTGCCCGTGATCCCGGTCAATCCCCGCAAGAATAAAGGTATTGCGCCCTTAAAAAAAGCGCTTGAACAAACTGCTGAAAGACTGCAGCAAACACCGGCCAAGGATTTTATTGATACCAGGGCGCTGGCGGCTGCACCGGTGGCCGACCTGCAAAAACAGTTTCCGCACCTGAGCAATTATGCCGCAGTGCACACGCTTATCAACCACGAAAATTTTGCTTATGCTGCCGCTGAGCAGGATTTAATCGAAAATATCGAGGTGGCGCATAAGTTTAATCCCACCAAAACGCAGGCAGAAGAGATCATGCAGCGCTATGGCCGTATCAAGATCATCATGCAGCAAACCGTGGTGGAGGCGGATCCCCTGCAGAAAAAACTCTTTACCGAAAGGCTGGACAATATTTTACTCCACCGCTGGTGGGGATACATTATTTTACTGTCCGTACTATTCCTCTTATTCCAGAGTGTGTTCTGGATCGCACAATACCCGATGGACGGAATTGAATGGATATTTGGAAAACTGGGCGGATGGCTGAGCAGCAACCTGCCCGAAACATGGTGGAGCGACCTGCTCATCAACGGCGTGGTGGCGGGGTTAAGCGGCATCATGGTGTTTATTCCGCAGATCATGATCCTCTTCGGGCTGATCACCATTTTGGAAGACAGTGGCTACATGGCCCGGATCAGTTTTTTAACCGATAAACTGATGCGCAAGGCCGGGCTGAATGGTAAAAGCGTAATGCCCATGATCAGCGGCTATGCCTGTGCAGTACCGGCGGTGATGACGGCCCGTAATATTGAAAATAAAAAAGAACGCCTGCTCACCATTATGGTAACACCACTGATGAGCTGCAGCGCCCGGTTGCCGGTATATACAATTTTGATAGCACTGGTAATACCTTCCAAATTGTATCTTGGCTTTTTAAGCCTGCAGGGATTGGTGATGATGATCCTGTACCTGATGGGCACCGTAATGGCACTCATTGTTGCCTGGGTGATGAAATGGTTTATCAAAAGCACCGAACGCAGTTATTTTATCCTTGAACTGCCCATGTACCGCGGACCCCGCTGGAAGAATGCACTGACCACCATGATTGAAAAGGCCCGCATTTTTGTGCTGGATGCGGGGAAGATCATCATGATCATCAGCCTGCTCTTGTGGGGCCTCAGCACCTACGGACCAAAAGAGAAAATGGCTGCTGTTACCAGTAAATATGAACAATTGGTTGCTGCCAGTCCTGCTCAAAAAGATGAACTGGAAAAACACCGCAAAACCGAACTGCTGCAAAATTCCTATGCCGGCACGCTGGGCAAGGCCATTGAGCCGGTGATAAAACCATTGGGGTACGACTGGAAAATAGGAATTGCGCTTATTACTTCTTTTGCCGCAAGGGAAGTTTTTGTTGGAA
This sequence comes from Ferruginibacter sp., assembly GCA_046329655.1. Classification (GTDB taxonomy): domain Bacteria; phylum Bacteroidota; class Bacteroidia; order Chitinophagales; family Chitinophagaceae; genus Ferruginibacter. The sequence continues at coordinate 1,679 of JAXLUD010000017.1, read as the reverse complement.
CCATGGCCACTTTATACAGCGTGGGAGATGATACGGGCGAAAATGACAATACCCTTCGTGAAAAAATGGCTGCCGCCACCCGTAGTGACGGCACAAAAGTATACGACCTGGCCACCGGTTTATCATTGCTGGTGTTTTATGTGTTTGCCATGCAGTGCATGAGCACACTCGCCATTGTAAAAAGAGAAACCCGCAGCTGGAAATGGCCCGCCATACAATTGGCATACATGACAGGACTGGCATATTTCCTCAGCTGGCTGGTATATGTTATTGTAAAATAAAAACCCGGCACTCACCGGGTTCTTACCTGCGCTTTAATTTATTACCAGTCCACCGCATAACTGATCCTGTTCTTTACCTGCGGGTAAATCTTGCGGTACAATTCATTTAATATTTCTTCTTTACGTGGCTGCTGGTTGTAGCGGCTGTTGTTTACCAGCGCCCAGTCATTTGCATCCAGTGCACGGCTGTCACCGGTATAGGTGGCCCTTTCTTCTTCCCACCTGTAATCATCACTATAGGTATTGTTACTGATATTTTTGCGGTTGGTTACATTGGTGATCGCCACATCCATCTGTGCCCTTGCTGTAAAACTCATTTTACTGACCTGCAATGTGGCGTATACTGTTTGATAAACCGGCTTGCCACTGGTGTCTTTACCATTTTCTATGCGCTTGCTCAGGTTACGGGTGTAATTGCTGGTATAAGGACGGGGAATATCCAGGTTGCGGAGGGTAAGATCCACCACCCATTGCGGGGTTACATTATCCCTTCTTGCTTCCCACTCGGTATAAAATCTTGCAGGATAGCGGCTGGCATATTTACCTCCCAGGTCACGTACCAGGTTTTGCTGAAAATATTCGTTACTGAAATTATAACCCGTGTTGCCCCAGCCGGTGTTAAAGAAAAAAGAGTTGTCCTGCACCGGGTTAATCACCACATCAATGATGGCATTCTGGTATGCTTCATCCATCTTGCCGCGGGCATCTTTATAACCGGGTATCCATTTATCTGCTTTCTTAAAATAATTATAGGCTGTCTTCACCTCGTCCCTGTAATTGCTTTGCAGCAAGGTCAGCCCCAGGTTGTAATACTCTTCTGCCGCTTTATTTTTCACATCATATAACTCGGCCTGGTAGCTGGTGGCATTTACTATACGGGAAGCAATATCTGAGCTGTTCACAGCTTCATATAAATTTTGCAGGGTGTTGTATTCGTCCACCAGTTTATCCCAGTGATTCAGCTCTTTGCTGTTGTTCAGTGATGCTATTTTTCTCAGGTGGTTTTGCTGCACGGTTTTATATACCTGGGGCAATGCGTTCAATGCATCTTCATCGCTGCTTTTTTTGTTCAGGCGTTTTACAATATCGTACAGCGTACGGTCTTCATCGGCCCTTGATAAATAGTCTTTGCTGGTTTTACAGGATACCAGCACCAATAAGGTTGTTAAAAAAAGTAAAGTTCGTTTCATAAAATGGTTCCTCCTTATCAGTAATACGCAAAGCCGGTGCCATTGGGATACAGCAAAAGTTTTGTTGTGTTATTTTTAACAATGTACTGTGTTTGCAGGATTTCACGCAACGGCGCAATGTTTTCTTTGTGACGCTGTGCCGCCGTGAGCAAATCTCTCAAGCAGCTTTTATCTTGAATAATACCGCCACAACAAGGCCGACAGTTTT
>JAXLUD010000016.1:0-44522 GCA_046329655.1 Ferruginibacter sp. | reverse complement strand
CAATGGTGATGATTATTTTTTTGCTCATTGCATTGCAAAAATGCAGCAAAAAAGCCAGTTCAGGAATTTTGCTGCTTCAAAAATAAAAAAGGGACTGTTGGAACAGTCCCTGGAATAATATGAAGCCGTTTATGCTTTTGTTTTTTCCTCTTTCTTCTCATCCCTGATGCTGAATTTAACCTTTTCCGTTTCTTTATCCAGTTCAGCTACCAGCACATCGCCATTCTTCACATTCATGCTTAAAATCTCCTCAGCAAGGGGATCTTCCAGGTATTTCTGAATGGCCCTGTGCAAAGGCCTTGCACCAAACTGCGAATCGTATCCTTTGTCGGCAATAAAATCTTTTGCTTCAGGAGACAGTTCAAGTGTGAAACCAAGATTGGTCAAACGTTTCATCACACCTTTCATAAGAATATCGATGATCTCAAAAATATTCTCTTTGGAAAGTGAATTGAACACCACCACATCGTCGATCCTGTTCAAAAACTCAGGACTGAATGTACGTTTCAAAGCTTTTTCAATCACAGCCTTGTTATTCTCGTCGGCATTTTCCATTCTTGCTGCGGTGGCAAAACCAACACCATCTCCAAAATCCTTCAGCTGTCTTGCACCAATATTGGATGTCATGATGATCAGTGTATTCTTGAAGTCCACCTTACGGCCCATACCGTCGGTAAGCTGACCGTCATCCAGCACCTGCAGCAATATGTTGTAAATATCAGGATGTGCTTTTTCAATTTCATCCAGCAGGATCACACAATAAGGCTTACGGCGCACCCTTTCAGTAAGCTGCCCGCCTTCTTCATATCCCACATAACCCGGAGGCGCTCCGATTAAACGGCTTACGGTGAATTTTTCCATGTATTCACTCATATCGATTCGTATCAGTGAATCTTCGCTGTCAAACATTTGCCGGGCCAGAGAACGGGCCAGTTCTGTTTTACCAACACCGGTTGGCCCCAGGAAAATAAATGTACCGATCGGTTTTTTAGGATCTTTCAGTCCCACCCTGTTACGCTGAATGGCTTTCACCACTTTTGATATGGCTTCATCCTGTCCTATAACCGCACCTTTCAGGTCATCACCCATACGGCGCAGTTTTTCAGTTTCGGCCTGTACCATTCTTTTAACCGGGATGCCCGTCATCATGCAAACCACTTCCGCTATATCTTCTTCTTCAATCGGGTAACGTTTATGCTTGCTTTCTTCTTCCCAGTTGTTTTTTGCTTTTTCCAGTTCTTCCTGCAGGCGTTTTTCCGTATCACGTAAAGAAGCGGCTTCTTCAAAACGCTGGCTCTTCACCACTTTATTTTTCTCCAGCTTGATATCTTCGATTTTCTTTTCCAGTTCGAGTATTTCATCCGGCACATTGATATTCTTGATGTGCTTCCGGGCGCCCACTTCATCCAGCACATCAATGGCTTTATCAGGCAGCAGTCGGTCGGTCATATAACGGTCGCTCAGTTTCACACAGGCCTCAATCGCTTCTGCGCTGTATGTAACATTGTGATAGTCCTCGTACTTGCTTTTAATATTATTCAGTATCTGGATGGTTTCTTCCACAGAAGGCTGCTCCACGATCACTTTCTGGAACCGGCGGTCGAGTGCACCGTCTTTTTCTATATGCATGCGGTACTCATCCAGCGTGGAAGCACCAATACATTGCAGTTCACCTCTTGCCAGTGCCGGCTTAAAGATATTGCTTGCATCCAGCGATCCGCTAGCACCACCGGCGCCAACAATTGTATGTATTTCGTCGATGAACAGGATCACATCACGGTTTTTTTCCAGCTCATTCATGATGGCTTTCATGCGCTCTTCAAACTGGCCGCGGTACTTGGTACCGGCTACCAGGGCGGCAAGATCCAGGCTCACCACACGTTTATCAAAGAGAACCCGGGAAACTTTTCGCTGCACGATACGCAGGGCCAGTCCTTCAACGATGGCTGTTTTACCCACACCGGGTTCACCAATCAGTATGGGATTATTTTTTTTGCGGCGGGATAATATCTGCGAAACCCTTTCAATTTCATTTTCAGGGCCTACAATGGGGTCGAGCGAACCACTTTCTGCCAGCCGGGTAATATCCCTGCCAAAATTATCCAGCACCGGGGTTTTGGTTTTGGGCTGGTTGGCCGCCCCGCCTCTTTGCTGTGATTTCTGTCCGCTGCCGTACTGCCTTTTTTCATCATCAAAGTCGTCGTCATTTTCTTCGCTGAATTCGGCTGATGGCGGGTTGCTGGTTACAAAACCCAGTTCGTTTTTGAATATATCGTAGTCCACATCAAACTGGTTCAGGATCTGTGTGGCGATATTTTCCTTGTTCTTGAGAATAGAAAGCATCAGGTGCTCACTCTCCACCAGGGCGCTTTTCTGAGCCTTGGCTTCCAGTACGGTGATGCGGATCACTTTTTCTGCCTGCTTGGTGAGGGGCAGTGAGTTGATATTGGCTATGTTTTTACCGGTTTTATCCTTTACCGCCATTTCAATTTCCTTGCGCAATTCAAACAGGTCGATATTTAAAGATTTGAGGGTTTTAATCGCTGTATTTTCCCCGTCCCTTATCAATCCCAAAACCAGGTGCTCCGTTCCGATAAAATCGTTGCCCAGGCGAAGTGCTTCTTCACGGCTGTAAGAGATAATTTCCTTAACCTGTGCTGAAAAATTGTTGTCCATTTTTGGTTCAATTTAGCTTGTACAATAATAACGATAATTTTGAAGATTAAGTTTACCGTAAAGACGAAATGTTAATATGTTAAAAAGTTAAAACGCTGTTACAAAAGCTGTTTTGCTGCACAACTATTTCACGCAACTTCAGTTAAATTTTCTTTACTTTACAAAAACCAATCATAAAATAACCGGTGATTAAACAATGAATGTCAAAACCGATACCAAAGAAAAATTTACTGTTATTACGCCGCTCGAAAGCAGTTTTGCTGCTAATATGTCAGCCGCATTAAAGGATTTACTGCTTCCTTACCTGCAAAAAGACATTCCGCATATTGTTTTCAATATGGAAAACGTTATAGACTCAGATGACAGCTGTTGTGAGGAGCTGGCAGGTATACAGCAGCAGTTTTACGAAAACAATGCATCCTTTGTGATTTGCAGCCTGCAGCAAAATGTGGAAGCCAAACTGGAAGAAAAGGAATTGCTGGAGCTGATGAATATAACACCTACTGAGAGCGAGGCATGGGATATTGTGCAAATGGAGGAAATTGAAAGGGAGTTGCTGGAAGGGGATGATTTTTAAAAACACCCGGAGCAACTTTTGTTCAAAACCCGGTGTCTTGTAATGAAAATGAACTAACTGCAAACAATTCTTAACCCTTATACATAATGCTTGCATTAACTATTCTTGGCAATAACTCTGCACTGCCAGCATTTGACCGGAGCCCCACCGCCCAGGTTTTACAAACTGCTGAAGAGAGTTATCTCATCGATTGCGGCGAAGGCACCCAGTTGCAGATGATGAAATATAAGATCAGGAGAAGCCGTATTCACCGCATTTTCATTTCGCACCTGCATGGCGACCATTATTTCGGACTGATCGGGCTTATCAACAGCATGAGCCTGCTGGGCCGTATACAGGAACTGCATATTCACGGGCCAAAAGACCTGGAAGACATCCTGAAACTTCAGCTGAAAGTATCCGACACCAAACTCTCCTTCCGCCTGCATTTTCACGCCTTAAAAAGGGAAGAGCAGATCGTGGATGATAAAAGGGTTACTGTAGAATGCTTCCGGGTGCAGCACCGCATTGAATGCTGGGGCTTTTTATTCCGCGAGAAAAAGAATCCCCGTAAAATCAACCCCGAAAAAGTAACTGAATTTGAAATCCCCGCCGCTTACTATGATAAACTGCAGCAGGGACTTGATTATACCCGCAAGGATGGACTGGTGATTAAAAATGAACTGGTAACCACGGCCGCTTCCAAACCTAAAACATATGCGTATTGTGCCGATACCATTTATGATGAAGACCTCGTGGATATAGTAAAACATGTGGACCTGCTGTACCACGAAGCCACTTATTTAAAAGATGCAGCAGAACGTGCAGCAAGCCGTCATCACAGCACTACCGTTCAGGCTGCAGCCATTGCGGCCCTGGGCCGGGTAAAAAAACTGCTGATCGGGCATTTCTCTTCCAAGTACGAAACACTGGATGGCTTTTTAGCAGAAGCAAAAGAAGTATTCGACAATACTGAACTGGCTATTGAGGGCGTTTGTTACAGGGTGTAGTGAGTAGTGAGTAGTGAGTGGTGAGTAGTGAATGGAGAATGGAGCATAAGCGTAATGCAATGACTAATCATCCAGCTTAAGGGGAATATTATAACCATCGGCCATTATCCAGGTATAGAATTCTGTGAACCATTTATTCCAGTATGCTTCATTGTGCTGACCGGCTTTATCCACCACTGTAAGTATCATCGCAGCGGAATTGGCGCCCAGGTTTTCGGCAATGTCATACATTTCTTCCGTCATACCACCGCCTTCCATATCGCCCGCATAAAAGAAAAACTTACCATTGATCTTTGGTGCAACAGCATCAGTAAGACTGTTGATAGCAGGAGAAATCCAGAATGAGGGAGAAAATACACCCGCTTTTCCAAAAACATCCGGGTATTTGAGTGCCGCATAATAAGAGATGAGTCCGCCCATGGACGAACCCCCAATTACAGTATTTTCCCTGGAAGGCAGCGTACGGAATTTTTTATCGATATAAGGCTTCAGTGTGGCGGTAATAAACGCAAGGTAAGCATCGCCTTCGGCACTAAAAGTTTTACTGCTGAGTGAATCCCGCCAGGTAAAATCATACGGACTGTATTCATTCATCCTTGTTTGCCCGCCATTATCAATTCCCACCACAATGCAGCCGGGCTTGCCCTTGTCCACCAGTGAATCGATGATCTCATCCACGCCCCACTCTCCGCTGTAAGCGGTGGCTTTATCAAATAAATTCTGTCCATCCTGCAGGTACATTACCGGGAAATGTTTTCCTGTTTTGGCATAATCAGCGGGAAGATATATCCAGATGCGGCGGTGGCGATTGAGCTGGGGTATATAAAAGGCCGTATCCAGCACCGATACATTTTTTGAGGCCGTATGCTCCGCAGTAACCTGGGCAAATTTGTCTGTCCACCCTGCGACATAATATACCGACATGGAAGCCGTATCCGTTTTCAACTGGCGATTGGCAACAAAAGCGCCGGAACTGTTGCATTCAGACCTTTCCCATCCGCCCCTGGTGAACTTAAATTCAAGCTGGCTCCCTTTATCGAATATGCAGCTTAAAAACTGTGTGCCGTCCTGGTCTTTTTTGAAACGCCATGCAGTGTCATCCGGTTTCCAGCCATTCATATTACCTGCGAGAAAATAATCAGGACTGCCTCCCGCATTATCCACCAAAATAAAAATGACGGTATCCTTTTGCGCAAAAAGATGAGTTTGGAAAGCAAGCAATATGGTTACAAAAATGTACCGCAATAAATTTTACAGTTGTGCCATGTAAGAAGATATCTTCTGCATCAACCCATCTCCTACAGGCACCACCGGCAAGCGGAACTCATTTTTGCAAATGCCCATTTTACTCATATAGGCTTTTACACCGCTCGGGCTGCCTTCGGCAAACATGGAGTTGATCACATCAGTAAGTTTATAGTGCAAAGGCCGTGCCGCAGCAAAATCGCCCTGCAGGCAGAGCCTCACCATATCAGAAAACAATAAAGGATATGCATTGGCCGCAACCGATATCACACCCGTTGCACCGCATGCTATCATGGGCAGTGTGATGCCATCATCTCCGCTGATCACTTCAAAACCAGCAGGTTTGTATTTGATGATCTGCATGATCTGGTCAAAATTGCCGCAGGCTTCCTTGGTGGCAATGATATTTTTACATTCTTCGGCAATTTTCAAAGTTGTTTCCGCACTTACATTCATGCCTGTACGGCCAGGCACATTGTACATGATCACCGGGAGCGGCGCCGCATCATTCAGCGCTTTATAATGCTGGAACAAACCGTTCTGGCTGGGTTTATTATAATAAGGGCTTACAGACAATATTGCGCTGTACCCGGAGAGATCGAATTTTTTATATCCGTCGATTACCGCTGCGGTATAATTACCGCCAATGCCTGCCACCAATGGCAGCTTCGCTTCGTTATGCGCTGCTACAAAACTGAATACTTCCTGTTTTTCGGCGGTATTCAGTGTGGCTGTTTCACCCGTTGTTCCCAATATAACCAGGTATTCCACCTTACCATCAGAAAGGTGTTTAATGGTTTTTTTCATGCTTTCCCAGTCAATACTTCCATCACTGTTAAAAGGCGTGATCATGGCAACACCTGTGCCTGCAAACGAACTCATAATACAAATTATTTTAAAATTTGCGTGAAGATACTAAATAGCTGCGCAACTGCTGCAAACAAAAATCCCGGCCAACAGCCGGGATCGTACATACTTTGCAGGAATATTAATTGGTGCCGGATGCCGCCATTTCACTGGCTTCTTTCAGCAACCTGGAATGCAGCAGGTAATTCCTGTTAGGACTGTAAATAAAAAAGCAGGTGCCATTTCTTATTTTATCGATAATAGGTTTATGCATTTTTTCAGGCACAGCAGGACAACCCTGGCTGCGGCCAATATAACCCTGCATTTGCACATAATCTTCATTTACATAATCCGCGCCGTGCATCACAATATCCCGGCGCCATGCATTATCATTGATGCCTTTTTCCAGTCCCTGGAGGTGCAGCGAATACCCATGTTTGCCCAGGTAAGTAGTGGCTGTTTCATAAAACCCGGGGCTGCTTTTATTGCTTTGCGGCATGTTGGAAAAACTGTTCGCATATTCTTTTCCTGAATTCATACCGTGCGCCACATATGTATTGAACAGCACTTTCTTTTTTTCAAGATCAATCACAAACAATCTTTTCCTGTAAGAGGGCTGGCTGAAATCTGCAATGGAAATAATTTTTTCATTTTCGATCCTTCCATTGCTGGCAAGATAATCAAGCCCCTGCATGGCATAACTGAATGCCTGCTGGGATAAACCCATCATACCCAGCCGCAGGCTGTCGTACAACATGCCCATACTCATTTCAGGAACAGTGATGACCGGAGAAAAAGCATCCGCATTATTCAGCATGCTGCGCTGCGTATACAATACTTCTTTTACCCTGTTCTTTGCAAATCCGAATGGCAGGTGCAGCAAAAAGATAAAAAGGGATGAAAAGAATAACCAGATTTTTTTAAAACGAACTTGTCTCATGCTTCTATACTGGATTTTAAAACGAGAACGCAAAGGTCGGTGGTATGTATCTTTTGCCGCTGTTAAATTGCTTTAACAAATTACAATACGCCCTCACGCAACCGGGAGATGCCATTAAAAGACACTGTTTACAAATAACAAAAAAATGCCTCTTCTAAAAAGCTGCTTTCTTTAGCTGTATAAAGTATTTTTTTTCTTCGCTGGCAACTATGGCTGCATTTTCGAAACGGCGTACATCCGGTATATCCACAACTTATTAAGAAGGGTGGGATAATAAAGCCATTGATGTGAAAACACTTTCAGGTACGGCTGGATTCTATCCAGAGACACAAATGCGGCGCACACATCAGCACGTTTAGAAAAGCCGCGGCATAGCGGTAATTAATGCTTGTACTGGTATTTTGCGTGGCTGCAGTTTGTGCGGTATAATATGCTGCGAGCTGCCTGGTGTATTCATGCACATCCGCATCTGAAGCGCCTTTTTTTACATGCTTTTTCATGTTATGGATCAGCACTTTTTCACAGGATAAATAATCTGCAGCAGACTTAATATCGGGTTCCATTTCCCTTAATTCATTACCCGCATCAATTTTCATTTTTTTAGATTTTAAAAGGTTAGCAATACATATTTCCAGGCAGGTGTTTCTTTCCTGTCCGGGTCTTTTATCAACCTTCCAGGATATCAAACAATCATGCCCTTAAAGGCAACAGCAGCTGTTCGTTGTTAAAGGGTGGCAGTTCACGGGAAGCCTGTAACATCCTTATACAGGATGACTGCAACCCGGTTTGTTTCCCGGCACGGTATATTTAAATTTTCAGAAGCGCAGTTGTAAATGGCAGCATGAAAGCCGGAAGACCATCCTCCTTATTTCACCCTGCCGGGGCATCCCTTTTCTCCTGCTACGCATTTTCTCCTCCCGGGATGCGGGTATATCAAACATTTCTTTCAAATTAAAAAGTGAGTGAAAAGAAAGGAATCCTGCATGTACAAAAACCTTCCAATCAACTCACGTCTCACCGCCGTAAAGTATTCCTCGTTTTACAGCGATGCTGTTTACTGTATAAAATTAGCAAGCACGCAAAAGCAGGAAAGTAAAAATTATCACTTTTAAAAAGTGTAAATAAACTTTAACAATTAAATTTGTTGCAAGCATGGGCCAGGGAATTACATTCCAGATGGATGACTGGGATTTCAAAAGTGAATCCATACTTACCAGTCTGCCGCAGCAAGAAACAGAAAAACTTGCCCGGCACCAGTCTGTTTTTCAGTTTAACAAAGGGGATAGTATTTTCAGGGAAGGAGGATTTCCTGCAGGGATATTTTTTATCAGGGAAGGAAAGATAAAAAAATTTAAGACTGATAAAGACGGTAAAGAACATGTTATTTACATTGCCGGCAATGGTGAACTGATGGGTTACCATGCCGTGCTTTCGAATGAACCTTATCCCGACTCTGCAACAGCTATAGAAAAAAGCCAGGTGATATTTATTCCCAAGGAAGATTTTCTCGAAGTACTGCAGGAATCTGATATCCTTGGAAAGCGTTTATTAAAAATACTGAGCCATGATTATGCTGTACTCGCCAATAATATCGCAACCTATGCACATAAGCCCGTAAAAGAAAGACTGGCACTTCAACTGGCTGTTCTCTGCGAAAAATACAAAACCGTTCCCGGCAGCAATGCGCCCGTATCCATCAATATCAGCCGCGATGACCTTGCCAGTCTCGTCGGCACTGCCAGGGAAAATGTGGTGCGGCTGCTCTCTGCATTAAAGGCTGAAAATATCCTGGAAACAAAAGGGAGCAAAATTGTGATACATAATATCGGGCAGCTGCTTGCAATAGCCGGGTGCTGACAACGCTTACTCAGATTTTTTTAATTGCCGGTATTTTTTGGGAGATACGCCAATGATGGTGCGGAAGCGCTTTGAAAAATAATAAGGATCATCGAAGCCCATACCAAAAGCGATTTCCTTGATGCTGTGATTGCTGAAATCGAGCTGCTGGCAGGCTTTCTGCATTTTCATCTGCAAAAAATAATCGATGGGGGCATAACCGGTTTTTTGCCTGAACAGGTTACTGAATCTTGAAACCGAATAATTGTAATGTTTACTCAGGTCGCCCAGCGAAATATTCTCATTGATATGCTCCCGCATGTACAGGATAGCATTGTCCACACAATCGAGCTTATCCGTATTCTCCGTATCAAAATGCCGCACATTGTACACAAAGAGCGTTAAGAAATGCGTGAGGCACATGTTGGCAAAAAGCAGGTTATCGATACTGTAACCCAGCTGCAGTGTTTTAAACATACGGCGGAACATATCAATGGTTTCATCCCGGCTGGAGATATGTGCAGGCTTGAAATGTTTTTGCACCGCATGCACTTTGTTCAGTTCTTCCACCGCGTTGCCGCCAAAATGCACCCAGTAAATACTCCAGGGATTATCGGGGCTGCTGCCATAGGCATGCTCGGTGTTCTGGGGTAAAATAAAAAACTCGTTCGGACCCACCTGGTATTGCTGGTCGCCGATCTTATACCAGCCATTTCCATCCACACAGTAAAAAAGAAAGTTTTCGGAAAGCCCTTTTTTCCGGTAGGTGTAATGGTCTTTTGCCTTGGGATAATAACCGATGGAACAGATATGTAGGTGCATCAGCAGGGGATTATTCTGCACCCTCGTCTTTAATATGGTTTTGGGAATTTCGATACGCTGTCTTCCCACCCCATACCAGATATTTTTATGTGAGCCTTCTTTGTTCTCTTTCATACAGCCCTGCCGTTGAAGCAGGAAAATTACAGAAAAGTTTTTAAAGGGTTTTCAACCCTGGCAAGGTTGAAAACCCTTTAAACCAACAGTACAAGACAGCCACCAGTCAATATTGTTTAAATTAGCCTTCATTAAACCCACTGTTATGATTGCTGTGCTGAAAAAACAATGCCTTGCCATTTTTGTTCTTATTACCATTGCAGCTTCCGCCGCTGCCCAGGTAAAACTGCCTCATTTCATCAGTGATAATATGGTGCTGCAGCAACAAAGCGATGCTGCCATCTGGGGCTGGGCAAAAGCAGGCAGTACCATCACCGTATCCGGTTCCTGGAATAAAAAGAAATACAGCGCTGTAACAGGGGCTGATGGCAAATGGAAACTGAAGCTGGCCACCCCGACCGCAGGCGGACCGTTTGAAATAACCGTAAGCGATGGTAAACCGGTGATCTTAAAAAATATACTGATCGGTGAAGTGTGGTTGTGCAGCGGGCAAAGCAATATGGAAATGCCCATGAAAGGTTTCAGGGACCAGCCTATCACGGGCTCCAATGATGCCGTATTTAATTCCACCAACAGCAATATCCGTTTATATACCGTGCCACGTTCAGTGCAACGCCTGCCGCAGGACACCAGCAAAAATGCTCCCTGGCGTTTGGCAGAGCCCGAAGCCGTTTCCAATTTCAGCGCCACGGCCTATTTTTTTGGTAAACTTTTATATGAACAACTGCACGTTCCCATTGGCCTGGTGAATATCAGTTATGGCGGCAGCCCCGTGGAAGCTTTTATGGATGAGAACACACTGAAGGCCTTTCCAGAAATTAAAATACCAGGCAGGAATGATACCACTAAACTCAATAACAAAGTGGCCACTGTTTTATACAATGGCATGCTGCGGCCTTTTTTAGGTTTTACCATTAAAGGATGTATCTGGTACCAGGGCGAAAGTAATAACGACCGGCCCCAGCAATACGAAACCTTGTTTCCTGCCTTTGTAAAACAACTCAGGGAGCAAAGTGAACAGGGTGATTTTCCGTTTTATTATTGCCAGATCGCACCTTATAATTACTACAACTATGCCGCCGTAAATGCGGTCAATAATAATTCAGCTTATTTACGTGATGCGCAGCGTAAGGCGCTTGCAAAGATTCCCAACAGCGGGATGGCCGTGCTGATGGATATTGGCGAGGAGTTCAATATCCATCCAATGGATAAAGCCACGGGCAGCAAAAGGCTGGCGTATATGACGCTTGCAAAAACCTATGGCAAAAAAGGTTTTGCATTTGAAAGTCCGGCTTATGAAAGTGTGAATTTTGTAAATGGCGTGGCCACCATTAAATTTTCCGGGGCACCTAACGGGCTCAGCGCTTTTGGGAAACCTTTATTGCAATTTGAAATAGCGGGTGCCAATAAAATTTTCAGACCTGCAAAAGCAATGGTAAACGGAGGTACAGTTGTAGTATCTGCTCCCGATGTGCCTAACCCGGTTGCTGTACGTTATGCTTTTAAAGATTTTGTAACAGGAGATTTGTTCAGCACCGAAGGTTTTCCTGTAAGCAGTTTCAGAACGGATGACTGGTAAGCAGGGGCATTGATTTTTTTGTCATCCAGCACCAGGAATACAGTTTAGCAGTATGTGCACCGCAGCCAATCGCTACCGGCTCTTGTACTACATATCTTTATGAAGCGATTATTGCAGCAGTAACTCCACATCTTTTTTCCGGTCTTCAGGCATTACCAGCAGCTTTATAATTTTACCATCTTTCAATTCGGCCTCCACGGTTGTATTGTAAGGCGCGTGCAATTTAAAATGCACATCCTTGTCTTTGGGCCATGCCGGGAACAGCCATATTTTTTTATCATCCACCTGCATCAGCATTTCCTGCATACCGATCATGCCGCTGCCACCCCAGTTATGATCCGGCACCCAGTCGAACCCCGGTCCCCAGAAAGCCGGAAAGCGCCGGCCGCTGTTCTGCATTTTCAGTTCATTCAGTTTCCAGGCCTCTTCCGTCAATCCCAATCTTGCTGCCCAGATATTATCCTGCTTCCAGCCAACATGACTGCGGAATTTCAATGCCAGCGTATCATAACGCCAGGTGTTAAGAGCGGTATCCAGTCCGGGTTTACCCACGCCATAAATGCCCCATGGAAAAACAGGATACAATGACATTGATTCTTCGTTGTTCACCCGCTCCCAGTTTTTTGCAGGTGCAATAGCAGGGTGACCGTTGTAATTCGTAAAACTGATATCCGGTATCCTTTCATAAAATGCCGCCAGGTCCCGTATCTGGTTGAGTACTGTTGTATCTGCAGTCATGTCTTTTTTAAACACATTACCTGACAGCACATCAAGGAGCCTTTCTGTTACCACTTTCAAAGCTGCAATAGTGGAAGATGCATTGGTGGCCATTTTATACGTTTCAGCAGCACTGCCCGGGTACAAAACCAGTTTACCGTTTCCATCCAGTGCTTTGATGCCCCGCTGCTTGGCCAGGTACTGGTAATGTTCATCAAAAAAACGCAGGGAGCTTTCTATAAATGGAATTTTATCGTTGATATCCTTCCCGGTGTAACGCTGTTCTTCCATCATCATCAGGCAAAACTCCAGCACCGTATCCCAGGTATATTCCAGCCAGGCATTGTGCTCCACACCTTTGTCGAGATATGCGGGGTGCTTAATGCCGTATTCAGCATAATTGGGCAGACCGAAATTTTCCATTTGCTCGGTAAAGCAGGCGCCGCCATGATTCCAGTAGACTTTACTGCGGAGTTCGGCATTTTTTAAAATACGCAGATAAAAATCAAACTGAGGCTGCATCATATCAAAGTCGCCGCTTTTGATCATGGGAAAATAAACCAGCCGCTGATTTTGTGCTGTGTGCAAACCACCACCCCAGTTTCGGTAGTCGGGGGTTAATCCTTTATTGCCCTTATCGGTATATAACGGATCTACGGTTAACAATCCGCCATTAAATTTTGTGGGCCAGTATCCTTTTGCATTGCAGGCAAGCATATAACGAAACAGCTGGTAATTGCGGCCCAGCTCCCATGCTTTGCTGTTTACATTGTTTTCATCAATGGTAATATAGCTGCGGTTCCAAAACTCTTTCCACCATTGCTGCGTTTTGGCAAATGCATTTTTATCGCCTGGTAATATCTTTAATACAGCAGCCTTCACAACCCGGTAAGCCTGCATTATTTCACTGCTGGTGTTTTCTCCCTGTTCATTATGAAATGCCCAGAGTAATGTATGCAGTTTATTTCCTTGCTTTGATTTTAATTTCCAGCCTTTGTAATCAGTTTCTTCATAAACGCCACTGCTGTTTCCTGCCTGAATAAAATCCTTTCCATACAACATACCGCCAAAAACCAGGTTTTTTAAAGGATTGTACATGTCATTCTTAAATGCATTCAATCCCTGCTGTGCAACAGTTGTATCAAAAATTGTTTTTGGGCCATTGTTATGAAAAAAAAGAACGCTGTTATCCCAAAATGAAATGCTGTCTTTCGTGTATTTTTTATCAGCAGGTGGTCCCCATTTCCATGAGTTGGAAAAATTCTCCCTTTTGGTGATCAGCCGGTCCTGGTAACGCCAGCTTTCATAAGCCGCTTCCACATTTATTTTTTGAGAGGCCGTGATTTCGAAATGTGCCACAGGATTAAAAACATCCACCCAGATTTTCAGGGTTGCCTTCACCCCGTTATTTTCACCATCAATAGTGACATAACCTTCCTGCAGGTGCAGCTCCTGTCTGAATATTTTTCCGTCAAAGGGATTAGGCAAACATTTTATTCGCAGTCTACCGGCCTTCATCAAATTATTGTCTTCGTTCAAACTGCCGCTTTTACAGGCATAAATTAAAATGTCTCCTTCTTGCACCCATACATTCATACCTATATCCCCCCCGCCGCAGGGCATGGATTCGGAAGCATTCTTGCTTTGCGTGGTCCAGGCAACATTATACGATGCAGGAATTTGTGCAGTGGCCGCACATGCAGTTGCTGTACATAACAGCAGCAGGTAATTTTTTATTCTCCTCCCCATTGTGTAAATATTTCTACCAGCCCGATGATCCCGGCTGGCAATAAAGGTTTGTCTTTTAGTTTGTATGGCGAATTTAACCATGTTGTTCTTTTATCCGGCATTAATTCATCTGCAATTAGTTTATTGCGCCAGGTGTTGGTTACGGAAATTTCTATAGTATTTATTCCGGGCTTGATGGCTTTTTTAATATCAACGGAATAAGGCTTTGTCCAAACTGTGCCACAATCAATACCATTGATTTTTACAGTGGCAATATTGCACACCGAATCAAGCTGCAATGCCACCACATTTACAGTGTCTGGATTTTTATCAAAAGTAAAACTGGTTTTGTAAACAGCTGTGCCGGAATAATATTTTACAAAACTACTGCTGTCCTCCGTCCAGCTTTTAAGTCTTATGGCTTCAAAGGCTTCGTCAATTAGCCCCTTATTTAGTTTTGCTGTATCAAAAATCAAATGTTTTGTTACAGATCCTTCATCATTTTTAAATTGTATTTCCCAGTTGCCCTGCACCGGTTGTATCCGTTTTACAATTTTGCGCATTGCTTCATCGTCTAATATCTCTATTTCGGGCATGCCTTTTTTATTAAAGACAATAAACTTTGACTCATATGGCTCAAACGATTCAATTAAACTAACATGCTGATCTGAGGGATCAGAAGCAAATAATGTTTTGATTTCACCTGTTACCGGATTATACATTTCAGGCTTTAACCCTTTGGTGTTAATCCAAATATTATAAGTCTGAAATTGATTATTTTGATTTGAAATAAAATAAATAATCTTATCCCCAAAAATTCGTTTTGCAACAGCAAGATTGGGTCGCAGTAATTTTTCGCTATAAATCCCGCCCGGAAAAGTATCGAATTTGATATCCTCTTTTATTCCTAATTTTTCTAAACTGTTTTCATAATAAGGAGCAACTATAAACTTTCTATTTTCGTAAAGTTTGTATACCGGATCTATAATAATCTTCGCCCCGGCTTCCGCCAGCTTATTCAATTTGTTTTTTACGCCTTCACCCATCAGTGCATTCGGATTCATCGGGTGTTTGCCCGGTATCACCAGCACGGCATAGCTAGCACCTCCGGGTGTTACCACTCTTCCTTTCTCCACTTTCATCTGCATCAGCACATCCGGGTTAAAACAATCGTATTGGTAACCATTGAGGGCATCTGCATAATTTTCCGGGTCGGTCATATTAGCAGAGTGAATCACACCGGCAGGCATTTCACACAGGGGTTGCCCTTTATTGCGCAAACGTTTTTGTTCGGCTTCAACTTTTTCATTTCCAAACAAACCCGGTAAGGTACTCACTAACCTGTCTGGCAAAACAGCACGGCGTGGTATATCTTCTCCAATGAACACGCCAATATCCACCACAGGTTTTCCCAGTTGCAGCAAAGCCTGGCACCTGGTTAAATACGCAATCCAAGCCTTGCTTTGTTTGAACCATGTTTGGTTGTGCTGGTAAAACAAACCGATGCCATCCAGTGTCATGCCGGGTTTTTTATCCGGCCAGGGACTGTGCATGAACACATGCAGTGATAATTTATTGATGCCTGATGCAAATGCACGGTCGCCCAATGCTTTTAAACTGCCGGGATGTTCGCTCCAGTCGCTTCGTAATGTGGTGAATGCTTCTGCCTGCACAATATTTTTTCCATAGATATGGGCACCGCTGATGGCATCCAGCATATCGTTCGGCTTATCGTGTGTTGGACTGTTGAGCCAGAACTCTCCCATTGGAATATCAGCATGTTTGTACTGCATCAGCCCGTCACTTACAAAGGTGGGCGCAATACTTTCTGCACTGAACAAACAGCCTTTTTGATGTGCCAGTGTTTCCAGCTTGCCATAAAATTTATCATT
This sequence comes from Ferruginibacter sp., assembly GCA_046329655.1. GTDB lineage: Bacteria > Bacteroidota > Bacteroidia > Chitinophagales > Chitinophagaceae > Ferruginibacter. Next base: position 28,561 of record JAXLUD010000016.1, on the reverse strand, counting down.
CACGAGTTCAGCAATGGTTTTACGCACATCATGCAAAATTTTTTCTGAACTGGCGGCGTCGTTGATGGGTATGCCAGCCATCACGGGCAGATACGGCAACAGGTTATACCCCCTGCGCTTCTTAAATTCGGCGGCAAAATTTTCACCCCAGTTCTGGCTGCCGCATTCCCAGCTGTCAACATGAAACACTTTAATAACTTCTTTTGCAAGCGCTGCATCTGTTTCTGTATAAAATTTCCCAAACCAGTTATTGAATTGCAAAACGGTTGCCGCATTGCTGAACTTATCACACTCGAGTCCTTTGCCAGCTCCTGCAGTATTATTCATGGCCCCGGTGGATGTATGCCCCATGCGAACGATCACCCATTCTTTACCGGGAGGCGCTGTCCATTTTAACGTACCGTCCTCTTTTAAAAATTTAGTAAGGTTGATAATAGATTTTAACGGCACGGCATCTGCATTACCCACTTCTGCAGGTGTTGTGTTTGGCGCCACCCGCCATACGCTGCCGTTCTTTGCTTCATAATTGTTGAGAACCGGTTCATCACTAATATAAATGCCCTGTACCCTTAACACGGGTTTCCATTTGGCCGCATCTAAATCTTCACTGCCCGGCTCAGTACCATCTTTGCTCCATACAAAACGGATATATGTTGAAGTGAATGTTTTTACAGCGTGTGTATAAGCTTCGTCCCAGTCCTGCCAGCCGGCACGGGGTGGCTGCAATGTATCAACAGCGTTGAAATGCATGCCATCATTGCTTTGCTCGATGATAAAGCGCTGCGACTGGTAAGCATTGTTCTGCTTTTTTATTTTCACCTGCCGGATGGTGACAGGTTGCGGATATGAATATTGTATCCAGCAGGCCGAATCAGCTCTGTAGGTTTGTCTGGATGAAGGATCCGCTAAAAAGTTTGCCTCAGCACCATCGCTGGTGGTTACAACGGGTTTTATATTATTACCGGCAATTTCGTTTTTGTAATTGATGGGATATGCATAAACTGCAATATCCCTGTAGTAATCCTGGTAAGCATCCGGCTGTAGCATCTTAATATTCTTTGTACCGGGCGGAACAATTGTTTTGGTCCACACCAGTTTTTGCATACTCATTGCCGGGGTGATCCATGGGCCACCAGCAAGTGCAAATCCATCGCTTACATGCACACCGATCTGCAGCTGCAACCGCTTCGCTTCCTGCAGGGCGAATTTCACAAGCGCCCACCACTCTGGGGTTAATTGTCTTGCCTGCGGCTGAAAGGGAATTTTAGAATTCGTGTCTTTTATTGGCATCAGGTAGGCACCGCCAATACCCACTTCTTTCATGGCTTCTAAATCTGCCGTAATGCCTTCTTTTGACACAGCACCATGCAGCCAGTACCAGAATACCCAGGGTTTTGCAGATTGCGGGGGATGCTTAAAAACGTTTTCTATATCAATATGCTGAGCAATGCAGTAATTACTCAAAAAAATAAGCAGCATTATTGAGAAATACTTTTTCATTTTTTATTTCTCACAGATGGCACAGATTTGCACAGATAATCTGTGTTGATCCGGGAAATCTGTGAGCCTATTTTCTTTTATTAACAGAAGTTGCCACCGCAATCCCCCTTGTGTCTTTTTTATCCACCGCACAGTAAAAATGATACACCACACCTTTCCATTTCACCACGTAAGGTTTGTGTGCATACTTAGCATCATAGGGTTCTGATGATTTGATGAGATCGTCACCGTTCCAGTCGGTCCAGTTTACCAGGTCATAACTGCAGGCAAAACGGTTAAAGGTTTCATTCTTTCTTCCCTCCCAAAAAGCCCCGAAATAAAACATTACCCACACATCACCTATCTTTTGTATCACACCATCACCGGTTATTCCAATTTTATGATGCACCACCGGGTCCGTTTGATAGCGCTGCCAGTTGATCATGTCGTCACTAACAGCCATTCCTATTCTTTCAAACCAGCGCCATTTGGGTGTGTTGTGGCTGGTGTCGCCATTGGCATTGTAATACATTACAAAGGGTTTTCCCAAAGTGTTGTTTTTATCCCAGATAATGGTACTCTTAAATAATTTTTTATTCTCCCACCATCTTACATCAATATCACTCATGGAAAGCACCGGATCTCCCACTCTTTTCCATTCATGTGGCCGGCTGATATCACCATTTGTATAACCAATGCCGATACTGAGTTTGCCGGCTTCATAACCGGTTTCCTTTCCGCCAATATAACTCAGCCAGTATTTCTTATTAAATTTTTGCAGCTGGTAACTGCCGCCCCATTTTGTATCCTGCAAGGCAATATAACCGGCACGCTGGCTGGCATCCCATTCAGTGAGGTCTCTTGTTGCAGCTGTATCGCCAAAGCTCAGTATTCTTCCCAGTGTTTTCCAGTCCAGCAAATTTTTACTGGTTGCCAGCCATGTTTCATAACCACGGCCGGTAAACTGAATGTAAGTCATGTACCAGTTTTTCCCTTTTCGGAAAACAGAAGGACAATCTATTTTTTTGGTGCTGTCTGCCGGGGTTATAACCATACCGTATTTGTAAGGTGTTTTTACTTCCTCATAAATTTGCTGCATTACTGGTTGTGGCACTTCTTTTTGCTGAGCAAAAGTAATTTTACCACAGAGGACACAAAGTAAGAACAGCACAGAGAACACAAAGCAGCTCTTTGCCCTATCGGTGCAAACCTCAGTGCTCTCTGTGGTTATTTTAAAGCTTAATTTCTTTTGCTCTTTCACCCGCTGTTTTATTTTTTGCATTAAAGGGAACTATATAAAAACCGTATTGATAATTTTTTGCAGGAACCTGGTATTTTTCCAATGGCGCCGCCACATCACTCCAGCTGTCGTTGCCACCCACACCCATTTGCACCAGGTCAATATTCAGCGTTATAAAGCCTGCATCCTTCAGTTTATTAGTATGCCGGGCATTTTGAATATTTTCTTCGGTATAGGGCCAGGCACTCATACTGAGCAGGCTGTCGGCCACAATTAATAAACCGTCTTTTGTTTTGCTGTCATTTAAGTACAGCCACCTGGTACCGGTGCGGTTGCCGTTCTCCTGCGGCACCACGTAATTTTCCATAAAATCTTTCAACGGCATTTTATACTGTCCTTCATCGGCGCCATAACATTTATCAATATAATTTTCAAAAGGCCCTTTGCCATACCAGCTCACCTGGCCGAATGCCCGGTGAACCGCTGTTTGCATGCCCACTTTCGGTATATTGGGCAAACCGTCTTTTACATGCAGCCGGTAGTTTACATGGATCAGTCCGTCTCCTGCCACTTCGTAACCGACAATCACTGTTGCACTGTCATGTATCAATGTATAAGTGTATTCAATGAAGATGCCGCTGCCGTTGCGGCCATCGTATTTACCCTGTTTGATATCTGCCAGCTTTAAATCCGCCTCGTACCATTGCCTTAATTTACGATGTGGTTTCCAGCCACGCTTATCATTATCCGTTAAAGGTCTTGTAAAATGGGGCAGCAATGTTTGCTGTATCATTTCTGTACCCTGGTATTTATAAGATGACAAACCGCCTTTATCGCCTTTGGAGAAAACCGCCGTAAATACAGTTCCGCTGATGGTGACTGAACGGGTATCTTCTTTAAAAGAAAGCGATCCCGTATGCACCATAGTATGTTGTGCCGGAGCAGCGGCCCTGATCAAAAACTGGTTGGTGGCAATTTCAAAATCCCTGTTGGCCCATAACACATCTTTGCGCAAATTGAACCAGATAGCCACAAGGTATTCTGCATCCGCTTTCATTGCGGGGAGATATGATGCAATACTGATGATACTGTCTTTACCCGGCCCGATACTGATTTCGGGAAGTTCGGCAGTTTGAATGGTGGCGCCATCTTCTTTTACAAGGATGATGCCTTTGAATGCGTTTACATTTTTCACCTGGCTGAGATTGGTGATTTTCACCAGCCCCTTTGCCGCATCCGCCAGTTCAGATTGTATGGGCTGAAAGATTCTTTTGCATTCCCACATTACTCCTTTGGGATTTCCATCAGCATTCACCACTCCTTTGATGGTAAAATTGTCGAAATATTTTTCACCATAATCACCACCATAGGCATAATAATCCACACCGGCCGAATCTGTCTTCAGTAATCCCTGGTCTTTAAACTCCCAGATACAGCCGCCGATCACCCTTGGTAAACTTCTCCACTGGTCCCAGAAATCTTTCAGGTTACCGGCGCTGTTGCCCATGGCATGTGCATACTCACAGAAGAAAATGGGACGGTGATCGCCGTTATCCTGGTTCACGAGCAGGGGCGCTGTATAATCAGAAGGATACATCCTGCTCACCACATCCACGTAATACTGGTCGAGCGGATTTTGAATACGGTGCGAATGATCATTGCTTTTTAAATAACGCTGATCCGATGGATCGATATAGCCTGCTTCCTTCGGACTGCCCATGGCAGGTTCATAATGCAGGGGCCTCGTCATATCAAAATCCTTTATCCAGCCAGCCATGGCCGCATGATTGGGCCCGCTGCCTGCTTCATTACCGAGGCTCCACATGATAACACTGGGATGATTTTTATCCCGCAGCGCCATACGGCTCACCCTTTCAATATATGCTGCAGTCCATTGCGGATCATGATCCAGCTTTCCACCCAGGCCATGCGTTTCGAGGTTGGCTTCATCAATCACCATCATGCCAAACTGGTCGCAAAGATCAAGCAGGTAAGGATCGCTGGGATAATGCGATAAACGCACGCAGTTAAAATTAAACTGCTTCATGGTTTTAATATCCTGCAAAATATCTTCACGGCCCAATGCTTTTCCTTTTACAGGATGATGATCGGGCCGGTTAACACCATACAAATAAGTCAGCTTGCCGTTGATCAGTAATTTACTGTCTGATTTTCTAAATTCTATTGAACGGAAACCGATGCTGCATGTTTTCACTTCCTGCACATTGCCGGCACTGTCTTCCAGGCTCAATACAAGTTTGTACAGGTTGGGATCTTCTGTACTCCACTTCAACGGGTTGGTGACAGTGGTTTCAAGCAAACCAAATTTCACCCGGTCAAGCCGCGGGTGAATTTCATTGATGATATCATCGGCTTTTTTTACCAATGGAGCCTGCAGTACGGGCTGGTTATTTGCATCAAACAATTGCGCTTTCAGTATATAGCCCGGCATTTCTTTGCCGGTTAAATTTTCTATCCTCGGCCGGATGCTGAGAATGGCATCTTCATAATCCTTATCCAGTTTTGTTTGACAAAAGAAATCCGCGATACGCATTTTGGGTTCAGCCATTAAATACACTTCCCGGTGAATACCGCTCATGCGCCACTGGTCCTGGTCTTCTAAAAAACTGCCGTCACTCCAGCGGATGACCCAAACGGAAATTATATTTTCACCAGCTTGCAAATAAGGGGTTATATTGAATTCACTGGGTAAAAAACTGTCTTCCGCATAACCCGCAAATTTTCCATTGACCCATAATTTGTATGCGGAACTTACGCCCCCAAAATGCAGGGTGATGTTTTTGTCTTTCCAGTCTGCCGGAACAGTAAAAGACCGTTGATAACAGCCCACACCATTATAATCCTTCGGCACATAGGGCGGGTTAACAGGACGAAACGGGTATACTGCACTTTTATAAATTGGTTTGTCGTAACCCTGCATTTCCCAGTTGGAAGGAACGGGAATTTTCTTCCAGCCTATAACCTTGCTTTTATAAAAATTGCCGGGTTCATCGCCAGGTTTGAGTGCAAAGGCAAAATCCCATTCACCGTTTAAGGAAATATAACGGCCTGATTTTTCCCGGTCGTTTTTTAATGCATCATTGATACTGGCATAAGAATAAGCTGTTGCCCGGGATACATCGCGGTTGATACCGCTCACCAATGGATCTTCGTATGGTTCACGGTTATAGACAGAAGGAGCAATGGGAATGGCTGCGGGGGTTTTGTCGACCAACTGGGCCTGTGAGTGGTGAGTAGTGAATAGTGAGTAAAAAAGCACTACTGATATGTAAATTCTCTTCTTCATTGTTTAAAACTTAATATGCCCGGTAAAGGACAAAACCTTCAAGTGTGCGACCCGCCTGCCAAAGTTATACGGCGGACTGGCGCAACTATGCTGAATAAAGAAATGCAGCCCGTTACATCATATTATGTTACAGGACGCAAAAATTCATCTTTAAAATTAAAGCCCCATCCCGGTTTGTCTTGCGGCAGTGCAAATCCATCCACAAACTGCACGGGATTATCAATCAGCAGGTCAATCCAGTCGAATGACTCCACCCCTGCGCCATTTGCAATGGTTGACAACAGCGGCACATCATAATCTTTGTAATAATGCGGCAGCACAGGTATGTTATGTGCACCGGCAATGGCGGCACTGTTACGCCAGGCTTCCACACCGCCCAGTCTTAATATATCTGGCTGCCATATATCAAGCGCATTGCGTTTGATGAGTTCACGCAGGGGTACCGTGCTGTACTCCCGTTCGCCCATGGCCAGTGATATGCCTGCCTGGTTGCGCAAAATGCTGTAGCCTTCATAATCGGTGTGATCAATGGGTTCTTCAAACCATTGAATACCGATATTGCGAGCCGCTCTTGCGAGTGCCAGCGCATCAGGCACATTCATTCCCTGGTTGGCATCCATCATGATATTAACAGCATTGCCCACAGCTTCACGAACTTTATGCAGCCGTTCGAGATCCTCCCGCCAGTCGGGCTTACCCACTTTTATTTTTACCGCTCTAAAACCCCGTTGCGCATAACCGGTTACTTCGTCCAGTAATTCATCCATGCTGTAACTGATCCATCCGCCGCTGCCATAGGCCGGTATCTTTTTGGCGGATGCGCCCAGCACTTTCCAGATGGGCTGACCGAGTGTTTTACACCAGGCATCCCACATGGCAATATTAAAAGCGGCCTGTGCCCAGCGGTTGATACCCTCGTTACCAAAATACTCATTGGCGTGATTCAATGCCGAGTAAACTTTAACCGTATTGCACACTTCTTCCCCTGTTAAAAAATGCCCCTGGTCTTTGAGTGCACCAATAATGGCATTCGGACTGTACTGGAAACTCAGCAGATATGCTTCACCCGTAACCTTTGCCTGGGTATGTATACGCACCACGATAAATGATATCTCGGTGAGCGTATGCGTGGCGTCGGAAATTGGTTTTGTGAGCGGCGCTTTTGCAGTGAACAATTCAAAATTTTCTATGCGCATTTTATTTCTTTTTCATCATCTCCACTTCAACACATGCCTGTATAAATGGCCCGATGGCTTTTAAATCATCATCCCGTTTCGGCTCGTTTACATAATATTCATAAGTACCGTCGCGGTAAGGCGTGCCGCCCAGTCCGGCACCAGCTACCGCCTGGTTATAGTGATACTGACCGTTGGCATCTTCTTTCACAAATTCCTTTATTAACCCCTTATAGCCTTTTTGCACTGCTGCGGTAAATGTTGAAGGCAAATATTTCATTCGGATGCCTTTTGCAATGGAAAATACAAACATGGCGGATGTGGATGACTCCAGATAATTTTTTTCCTGGTTGGCCTTGTTGGTTACCTGCCACCATACACCTGTTTTTTCATCCTGGTATTTTACGAGTGCGGTGGTGAGGCGGTTTAAAATTTTTATCAGCTCATTCCTGCGTGGATGATTTTTTGGCACAAAATCCAGCACATCCACCAATGCCATCATGTACCAGCCCATGCTGCGGCTCCAGAACTCAGGCGACAAGCCCGTTTTTTTCCATCACGCCGGGGCGGAAATTATGAATGAGCACATCGGCTTTTGCAATGAGTTTTTTCAGCACTGCAATATCTTCTTCATTTTTCAGATCGGCTGCAAAACTTTCTTTATTGCGGTTGATGGTATGAAAAAGCAGTGAGCTTTCATCCACCCATAAATTTTTAATGGCCAGTTTTCTACCGGCATCACCGCTGCCGGGGCGCTCAATTTTTATCACGCGTGCGCCCAGGTCGGCCAGCCTTAAACCGGCCGAGGGCCCCGAAAGGTACTGGCTGAATTCAAGCACAACAATTCCTTTTAATGGCAGTTCCATCACGCGGTTGCTGTTAGTTGATGATTGATTAAACTTTCCCTGTACATGCGGTTTATTACGGCCAGTGTTTCATAAGGATCCCCGTCTTCCATCAGGCATTGCCGCAGCGGATCGCCGGCATGATCCTGGAAACCGAGATACCCGTTGTACCGTGGCCGTATATAACCGTTTTCCATTACCGGTAAAACGTTTTTGAAAAAATCATGCGTGAGCGTATTGGCTGCTTGATTTTTCCATGCTGCCAAATGCCCCGGCTGACCGCCATGCTGCACATACAATGTTTGCTGGATGTTTTCAGATACCACCCATGCGGCAAAATCAACTGCCGCAGCCTTCTGTTCACTGAATGCCGATACAGCAAGACCGGTACCGCCAATAGTGGTGCGTAATTTTTTGCCGTCGAGGCTAACCACATCCGTATAATGCAGCAGGTGCTGTGCATATCCTTCCCTTGCATAATTGGAATAGCAATAGGCGAAGGGGCAATACCAGTATGCGTCCGTTGTACTCATAGTTTCTGCCACAGCGATGGGATTATATCCAAACATGGTTTTATCCACCTGCGCATACAATTGTTTCATTAAGCCGATGGCTTTTACCCCGGCTGCCGCATCCACCACTTCAAGCTCACTGGTAAAGGGTTCGCTGCCCGCGGCGATGCAGAAAGTATAAAAATTCATCAGCAGGTCAATGGGAATGGCAGGAACCGCCACTTTTCCGGCGGTGGCCAGTTGCAGCACATCCTGCCAGGTTTGTGGCATTGCTGCATTATTTTTTTCGAATAAATCTTTACGGTAACTGGCAGCGGGTGCAGCTGCATCAATGGCAAGGGCCCATTGTTTATTGTTGTAGTGGTAACTTTCGTGCGAGCCTCCCACAGAATTTGCCAGCTGGTTATCCAGGTATTCTTTGGAAAGATATTCGTCCAGCGGCAGCACGCAACGGGTGGCGGCAGCGCAACCCACCCAGGGATGATCAATGATTAAAAGATCAAATTGTGTGGTAAGCTTTTCGATGGGAAAATCGGCAAACTCCTGCAGCGAACGTTTGTGCCATTCCACCGTGATGCCGGGATGCAGTTCATTAAAACGCTGTGCAGCTGCCAGCAGCGGTGTAATACCCCTGCTGTGGTTCCAGCTGATGCCTTTTAAATGAATTGCTGCCATTACTTATTTTTTTTCTCGGCCAGGTAAATATGCTCGCATACCATTACCAGTTCATGATGCTGGTTAAATGTTTCCACGAGTTCTGTAATGAGTCCGTAACCTGGTTTTTTATGATCTTTCTTCTCTTTGATCCTTGTCTTCACATAAATGGTATCGTCGATAAAAACGGGCCTTACAAATCTTACACGGTCGTAACCATAGGTCATGGCCGCTTCATTGATCACATCAGCGGTGAGTCCTACTGCCACCGTCATCACCAGGGTACCATGCGCCATTCTTTTTTTAAAGGGCTGAGTTTCGCACCATGCCGCATCCATATGATGCGGGAAATAATCACCGGATTCTTTTGCATGCAGGTCAATATCAGCAGCAGTGATGGTTCTTTCTTTTGTTGTGCGTCCTTCATCCAACGCTATATCTTCAAAATATCGTCTGATAAACATAAGCTGTGGCCGGCATAGGCAGCTGCCTTCATTGCATCCGGGAACAAAAGATGAAACACATCGGTGAAAGAGAATTACGCAAGCTTCGGTTAATATGGCAACTTCCTTCTCAAAGGTTTTACAATCGTTCCGGCTGTTGGTGTGCCGGTAAAAAACACCCTTTTTTTGAACACGAAAGTTACTTCCGTACCGGGTTTTACCCAATGTCAGGTTTTACTGCAATGATGGATTATATTACTAAAGAAAAAGTTGCATTAAAAACACCTCCTGTACCAAAATCCGCTCCGGGGAGCAGCTTCAGCGGTTAACAGCATCAGGTGTACGTTGGTTTGAGATTATTTTCCTGTATGGTATCCCGTATACTGCTCCGCATTACATATTCACAGCGGGCAGTAATAAGGCCGGCATATACATTGTACACATCACTTCAAATTTTAGTTATACATTCAGCTTCGGATACAGGCGGACAGGCCGGATATTCACAAATTTGGCAGGCCGGGATAAGTATTATGCAATCGCTCAAAATGATAAAAACAGTCTTAGGATATGCAATTGCGGGCACCGGCTTTATGGGATTTATATATTTCAGGAATTATACCGGAAAAATGATTCCCATGCCTTTTGCCTGGCAAATGTTAAGTGCTGTTGTTGGACTTGCCGGAATTTACCTTGCATTCACCGGCAAAAAAATCAGCGCCCAAAAGACTGCAGACCACTTAACTCAAAACCGGGAAAAAATTATCCTCACAACTGATAACTGCCAGGTTCGTGAAAATAATTATTACGAAGAAATAACCAATAACAGCATTTCTGATGCAGCTGTATTTGATGCGCTGTATGATCCTGACAGAAATCACAGCACACAACTGATCGAACAATCTGCAATAATTTTTTATTATGAAAATGCCGGCAAAAAAATTAAAATGACAAGCCAGTCGTTTCCATGCAATGCCGAAACGCTTTCAGCATATATTAAAAGTGGTGAGGTTGCCATCTTTATCAACCGGTTTGACAAAAGTGACTATGCGTTTGAGATATTGGGTTGATCCGGTTCTTACAACTCCACGGTTATAGTCACATATACTTGCTCGCCGTACTTTTAACTGAAAAAGCAGCATGAATAGTCCAAATTACCAGCCTGCAAAACAGCAGTTCATTTCAAAAACTATACGGTGCCTGCGCACAGTATAAAAGTGCAGTATGTTCAATAACCTGTTCCTTTTGACGCCTGCTTGCATTAAGAAAAATACAGACCTGTCTAATCTAAAAAAGCAAAGGTTGCATATAACAAAAAAGCCCTGAATTTTACTTCAAGGCTTTGTTGCGGACTGGACGGGACTCGAACCCGCGACCTCCGCCGTGACAGGGCGGCATTCTAACCAACTGAACTACCAATCCGGCTTCCCACTTGCTGGTATCCAGGGCCTTAACCCTGTTTTCCTTTTTTGGGAGGGCAAAGATAGGTTTTTGATTTTCTCCTTCCAAAACTTTTATTAAAATATTGTTATCGCTACCTTTACCGCCCGATTGTTGACCCTTTTGGAACGATACCAATTGTGAACCAAACCAAAAAATTTCATGCCTGAGCTAAAAAACCGGCAGTTCCTTGATTTTGAAAAACCCATCAAGGACCTGTATGACCAGATTGAGGTACAGAAAGAGCTTGCGGAAAAAAATAAGAAGGTTGATTATTCCAGTAATATCAAACAACTGGAAAACCTGGTGGATGATGCCAAAAAAGATCTCACTGCAAACTTAACCCCCTGGCAGCGTGTGCAACTGAGCCGTCATCCCGACAGGCCCTATACACTCAAGTATATCGAAAAAATGTGTACCAATTTTAATGAACTCCATGGCGACAGGAATGTTCGTGATGATAAAGCCATGGTGGGCGGGTTTGCACAACTGGATGGAGAAACCGTGATGATAATCGGTCACCAAAAAGGGATCAATACCAAGATGCGGCAGCTGCGTAATTTTGGCATGGCCAATCCTGAAGGTTACCGCAAAGCACTCCGCCTGATGAAACTGGCAGAAAAATTCAATAAGCCTATCATTACCCTGATCGATACACCCGGTGCTTATCCCGGGCTGGAAGCGGAAGAAAGAGGACAGGGTGAGGCCATCGCCCGTAATATTTATGAAATGATCCGCCTGAAGGTGCCTGTTATCTGCGTGATCATTGGTGAAGGCGCCAGTGGTGGCGCTTTGGGTATTGGTGTGGGCGACAGGGTGTTTATGTTAGAAAATACCTGGTACACTGTAATATCGCCCGAAAACTGCAGTGCCATTTTGTGGAGAAGCTGGGCACAAAAAGAAATTGCAGCAGAACAGCTGAAACTGACGGGTAAGGATATGATGGAATTCGGGCTTGTAGATGGTGTTATACCCGAACCCTTTGGTGGCGCACACTGGGATTATGATGATGCCGCTCAAAAACTAAAAGATTATTTAATCCCGGTTATAAAAGAATTAAAACAGATCCCGGCCGAAAAAAGAGTTGAAAACAGAATTGAAAAATTTGGCAAAATGGGTTTCTGGGAAGAATAAACTATGAACGGTCTTCTGAATGGAAGGCCTTTTTTTTACCCGCCTGTTCAGACTAATGAACAGCTGTTGGTAACAAAAAGAAGTATTCACTGATCCAAAAAATTACCTTTGAAAAAAACTATGCTATGCTGAAAGTTGGCGTTATAGGAGCAGGACATTTAGGCAAATTTCATTTAAACAACTGGAAGGAAACCGAAGGCGTGCAACTGGTGGGCTTTTGCGATACAGATGATGCGAATGCAGGCGTTGTGAGCGAAAAATATAATCTTCCCCGTTATACCGATATTGAAAAACTGATTGATGACTGCGATGCCGTGGATGTGGTAACACCCACCCTGTATCATTACAGCATTTGCGAGGCAGCCATAAAAAAGGGACGCCATGTTTTTGTTGAAAAACCGCTGGCACATACCATGGAAGAAGCCCGTAACCTGGTAAAACTTGCCCGCGAGGCCAACATAAAATTCCAGGTCGGGCATGTGGAGCGTTTCAATCCCGCCTTCCTGGCACTGCAGGATTACGCATTACAACCCATGTTTATTGAAGTGCACCGCCTGGCGCAGTTCAACCCGCGTGGTACTGATGTGAGTGTGATACTGGACCTCATGATTCATGATATTGATATTATCCTCAGTCTTGTAAAAAGCAATGTAAACCATATCAGTGCCAACGGTGTTGCAGTGATGAGTGATACACCTGACATTGCCAACGTGCGTATTGAATTTGATAACGGTTGCGTGGCAAACCTGACCAGCAGCCGCATCTCCATGAAAAAAATGCGCAAAATGAGGTTGTTCCAGAAAGATGCCTATATCGGTATCGACTTCCTGGAAAAGAAAGCCGAGATCATTAAACTGAACACGCCCGGTGACAAAGATGTTTTCACATTCGATATAGAAACCAACAACGGGAAAAAGACCATCGCCATTGCAAGCCCCAATGTACCGGAAGTGAATGCCATTAAAATGGAGCTGGAAGCTTTCCGCAACGCGATTGTAAATAATACCGACACCCCGGTAACCATTGTTGACGGATTCAGGGCCATGGACGTAGCCCACCAGATACTGGAGAAGATCAACAAGGCCCATCATCATTAAACAGCCCGCCTGCTTTTTGAAACAGCCTAGAATACATATTGCCTGGTATGCCGCAGGAGATTTTATTGCAGCAGTGCTGGCATGGGTGCTGTTTTATTTTACCCGAAAAAAAATTATTGGTGAAGCACCCGTCACCGGGACCTATTTTTATCTTGGCTTCCTGCTCTATCCGCTGGCATGGCTTGTTTTATACCACCTGGCAGGCACTTATAAAAACCTGTACCAGAAATCAAGGCTGATGGAACTGGTAAAAACCTTTAACCATTCCTTTTTTGGCGCCGTGTGCATCCTGTTTTTTTTACTGGTATTTGATAACACCAATAATTATTACATCCATTATAAAGAGTTTTTTTCTGTTTGGGGCATACAGGTATTTACCGTTTTCCTGTTCCGTCTTTTCTGGCTGCACAAAGCAAAAAAACAGCTTACCGGTCAGCAGGTGTTTTTCAATACACTGCTGGTGGGTGCCGGACCATCTGCCGAAAAAGTGCTGCATGCCATCAGCAGCAATAAAGAAAAAACCGGGTACCGCATCACCGGCTTTGTAAATACCAATGACGGTGCAGCAACTGCGTTCCAGGGCACACTGCATTCTTTTGGCCATACCTCCGCATTACACGCCATTATCAGGGAAAATGACATCGAAGAAGTGATCATCGCTGTTGAAAAAAATGAACGGTCATTGATAGAAGATATTCTTCGCCAGCTGGGCAATGAAGATGTGAATATCAAGATCACGCCCGATACCGTTGATATTTTAAGCGGTGCCGTACAAACCAGTAATGTACTCGGCACACCTTTAATAGAATTGCAATCAGGCTTACTGGCTTCCTGGCAGCAAAATATAAAAAGACTTACAGACATCGTGGTGGCGGTTACAGCAGCCATCCTGTTATCCCCGCTGATACTGTTCACGGCCATACGTGTACGGCTTTCTTCCCCGGGCCCGCTTATTTTCCGCCAGCAACGCATCGGTTATAAGGGCAAGCCCTTTACCATGTACAAATTCAGGAGCATGTTTAATGATGCGGAAAAAGATGGTCCGCAACTGAGCTATAACAACGATCCCCGTATTACGCAATGGGGCCGCACCATCCGCAAATGGCGGCTGGATGAATTACCGCAGTTATGGAACATCATCAAAGGAGAAATGAGCCTGGTAGGGCCGCGGCCTGAAAGAAAATATTATATCGACCAGATCACGCAGCTGCACCCTGAATACCATTACCTGTTCAAGGTAAAACCCGGGCTCAGCAGCTGGGGCATGGTGAAATTTGGCTATGCTTCCTCTGTGGCCGAAATGACAGAACGCATGCCCTACGACCTGATGTATATTGAAAACATTTCCCTCACGCTCGACTTTAAGATCATGCTGCATACCGTCCGCATCATATTCAGCGGAAAAGGCATGTAGCAAGGCATGTTTAAGCTGCTATTTGCTTATTTTTGGATAAATCATGGCCGTGCTGAAATCATTCACCATTTGTTTTGCCGCATTCATTTTACTGGCGCTGCAGCCTGCTGCACAGCAGCCGGCATACTGGCAGCAGCAGGTAAATTATACCATTGATGTGGTACTGCATGATACCGACCACACTGTGGATGGTTTTATCAAAATGCTCTATACCAATAACTCGCCTGATACCCTTCACTACATCTGGATACATGTATGGCCCAATGCATTTAAGAACGACCGCACCGCATTTACCGACCAGCAGCTGGGTAACGGGCAGACCGCTTTTTATTTTTCGGGTAATAAGGAACGTGGTTATATCAACCGGCTTAACTTCCGGGTGAATAATGTTACTGCCACAATGGAAGATCACCCGCAGCACCAGGATATCATCAGGCTCATACTTCCGGCACCACTGCCGCCAAAATCATCCTGCAGCATTGAAACACCCTTTCATGTTAAACTGCCTTATAATTTTTCAAGGGGCGGACATCTTGTACAGGCCTACCAGCTTACACAATGGTATCCCAAACCTGCTGTATATGATCATAAAGGCTGGCACCCGATGCCTTACCTGGATGAAGGAGAGTTTTACAGCGAGTTTGGTAATTACGATGTGCAGATCACCGTTCCGGAAAACTACGTGGTGGCTGCCACCGGTAACCTGCAGGAAAACAGCGAAAAGCAATGGCTGCAAAAAAGGGCCCATTTTTTCAGTGAGGACCAGAAGAAAAAAAAGACGGGCAATAAAATCATTATTGACCCCATACCTTCGGCCACCAAAACTAAAACACTGCATTATGTACAGCAAAATGTACATGACTTTGCATGGTTTGCCGACAAGGCCTTCAGGGTAAAATCTGGCAAAATACAATTGCCTTCAGGAAGATCAATCGATGCCTATGCTTTTTATTATGCCGAAAATGAAAACACCTGGAGCAGGAGTATGGAATTTATCAAACAGGCCATTCTTACAAAAAGCAAATGGCTGGGCGAATATCCTTATGATGTGGTAAGCGTGGTGGAGGACGAACGGAACGACGGAGGCATGGAATACCCGACCATCACATTCCTCTCATCGGGCGGCAACGAAAAAATGCTCGATTTTGTGATCAATCATGAAGTGGGACATAACTGGTTTTACGGGATACTCGCCAGTAATGAACGGCAGCATCCCTGGATGGATGAAGGCATGAACACTTATTATGATTACCGGTACATGAAAGAATATTACGGGCTCAACGGCCTGGATTTCATCAACAGCAAATCATCGTTTATAAAACACCGGATGCCGGAAGATATCCAGGTAACCATGCTGCAGTCGGCCATTGCTGCAAAAAAAGACCAGCCCGTTGAAACAGTGTCTGAACAGTTCAACAGTTATAACTATGGCGTGGTGGCTTACACCAAAACCGGCAAATGGATGCAGCTGCTGGAAAAACAACTGGGCCGGGAAATGTTCGACAGCTGTATGAGGAATTATTACCGCCATTGGTCATTCAGGCATCCATACCCGGAAGATTTTAAAAAACTGGTGGCTCTTTCCTCGCATGCCAATACCGACAGCCTGTTCAGCCTGCTGCATACAAAAGGCAGTATGGAAGCTCCGGTAAAAAAAGATTTCCGGGTGGTTCCGTTCTTCAGTTTAAAAGATGCAGACAAGCATCATTATATTTTTATTTCACCTGCGGTTGGATTTAATTTTTATGACAAGGTGATGCCGGGTATTTTGCTGCACAACTATACCATACCACAATCGAAATTCCAGTTTGCACTGGCGCCTTTGTATTCATCTAAAAGTAAAAAGATCAATGGCATTGGCAAATTAAGTTACAGCTGGTTCCCTGGCAATAATGGTGCAAGGGCTGAGCTGGCACTTACTGCTGCAAGGTTTAGTGCCGATACTTATACCGACTCCACCAACCATGTGAATTATCTTGGATTTACAAAACTGGCACCCTCGTTCAAATATGTATTTGCAAATAAAAACAGCCGCAGCACCATCACAAAATCCATACAATGGAAAACATATCTTATCAGTGAGCAACAACTGCAGTTTGACAGGGACACAGCCCTGCAGATAGATATCATCAGCTACCCTTCAAGGTCGCGTTACATCAACCAGCTCCAGTTTACCATAGAAAATGAACGGGTACTGTATCCCTACAAAGCGGTGCTGATGGCGGAACAGTCAGAAGGTTTTGTACGGACCAGTTTTACCGGCCATTATTTTTTCAATTATCCTAAAGCAGGAGGATTACAGCTTCGTTTTTTTGCGGGCAAGTTTTTTTATACGGGGGATAAAACTACACTCAGGCAACTGGAAAGTGAACGCTACCATCTTAACATGACCGGTCCGCGTGGCTATGAAGACTACACTTACAGCAATTATTTTACCGGCCGGAACGAGTTTGACAAAATACAGGCCCAACAGCTGATGATACGGGATGGTGGTTTTAAAATAGGCACCGACCTGTTGTTTGACAAAGTGGGCAAGACGGACAACTGGTTAACAGCCGTAAACCTTACTTCAAGTATTCCGGATAATATTAATCCCCTGAAAGTGCTGCCGGTTAAAATTCCGCTCAAACTGTTTCTTGATATTGGCAGTTCTGCTGCTACCTGGAAAAGGGATGCAGGAACCGGGCGTTTTGTGTATGATGCAGGCTTGCAGTTATCCATTGCCAAAGGCATCATCAATATTTACCTGCCGTTGCTGTACAGCAAGGTATACAGGGATTATTTCACTTCGTATATCACCGAGAAAAAACTGATGAAGAAGATCGCTTTCAGTATAGATTTTTCGAGCAAACCTTTAAAAAAGATACTGCCTTTTTCAGGCCTGTAAAATGATCCGCTATTTAAAGCATGATGCCATTGATAAATCTAAATGGGATAACTGCATCGCGGGTGCAGTTAACAGCCTGCTTTATGGTTATTCCTTTTACCTCGATGCCATAGCGGATAACTGGGATGCTGTGGTGGTAAACGATTATGAAGCCGTGATGCCGCTTACCTGGAGAAAAAAATATTTTACGGCTTATTTATACCAGCCCCCATTTACACAACAGTTGGGTGTGTTTTACAAAACACCCATTTCAAAAGATATTTTCAGCGAAATAGAAAATGTGATAAATGCACATTTCAAATTTGCCGAGATATTTATCAACCATGCCAATACAGGGATCTTTGAAAGCAGCCGCTCCATACCCCAGGTGAATTATGTGCTGGACATCAACCGGCCCTATGATATTATACACAGCGGTTTTCTTCCCGGGTTTACAAAAAGCCTGAGGCGTATTGCAAAATTCAATTTTGCCTATAACAGTTCCGCAGATATTGATACGGTGATCAGCTTATACAGGAATTTGTATGGCAACAGGGTGCAGCACCTCCGCGAAAGCGATTTTGCGGCATTCAAAAAATGCTGTGCCAGGTTGCAGCAGCAGGATCAGCTGGTGATCAGACATGCCGCAACAGCAAATGGAAACTTACTGGCGGCAGTGCTGCTTTTTAAAGATGAAAAAAGACTGTACAATATCATTTCCTGTGTTACGGAAGAAGGGAAAAAAATGGAAGTGAATTATTTTTTGTACGATAGTATTATACGGGAGTTTTGCAACAGCGGAAGGCTACTTGACCTTGAAGGATCGGACATCAAAGGTGTTGCTGACTTCTACATAAAAATGAACCCGGTGAACCAGCCTTATTCCTTTTACCGTTACAACCACCTTCCGGCACTGATGAAACTGTTTAAGAAGTAATCAGGGCAGCAATAAAGCCGCCAGCTGCAGGTCCTGCGGGTGTGTGATCTTAAAATTCTGCTCCTCACCTTCCACCAGGTGTATTTTGATGCCAAATGCTTCCACCACGGTGGCTTCATCTGTAAACTTATCCTTATAATCGATGGCGAATGCAGGCAGCAGTATCTTGCTGTGAAAGGTTTGCGGGGTTTGTACAAGCTTTACCTGGGCACGTTCAAGCGACTGGTTTTCTTCTCCTGTCAGATACCGTACACTGTCTTTACTGTCAATCACCGGGATAACGGCGCCATATTCAGCCGCGGCTTCATAACAACGGTGCACCAGGTCTGTGCTTAGCAAACAACGCACTGCATCATGCACAAATACGATGCTTTCTTCCATTACCAGCTGCAGGCCGTTTTGCACAGAATGAAAACGGGTGCGGCCACCAACTGTAATTTGTATACGGGAATAATCAAAAAAAGCATCGATCACTTCCTGGCCGGCACCTACATATTCTTCAGGCAGCACGAGAATGATCTGCAGGTCATCATAAGCCTGCAAAAAAGTATGCAGTGTATAATATAAAACAGGTTTCTCTTTCAGCAGCAGGAACTGCTTGGGTATACCGGCTCCCATTCTTGTACCTGCACCGCCGGCCACTATCACGGCATATTTTTTCATTGCTGCAAATGTAAGTAAGATGATGAATACAACCTGCGGTACAATTATGCTGAATTATTAAAAGCAGTTGCGCAGGAAAGCCGATTACAGGCAATATAAAACATACGAGACAGATGGAAATACAGGTTGACTTTTATGTCTTGTATTCCTTGTATGATTCAGAAAAAATCCTGTTATTAAATTATTTGTAAATAGCCACAATATGTTCACCGTCGCTGTTATGCATGCCACGGTACATGCCGGCGCTGTTGAGCAGCATCGATACGTTGCCTTTTGCATCCACCCCGATCATGCCGCCTTCACCATCCATTTGCACCAGTTTATGATTCACCACTTCATTCATGGCTTCATGAAGACTGATGCCTTTATATTCCATTAGACAGCTTACATCATGTGCAGCTACGGCACAAATAAAAGGCTCGCCATGACCGGTGCAGCTGATAGCGCAGGTTTTATTATTGGCATAAGTGCCACATCCAATTAAAGGACTGTCGCCAATACGGCCATATTTCTTATTCGTCATGCCGCCGGTGCTGGTGGCTGCCGCTATATTGCCATTGGCATCACAGGCCACCGCACCCACTGTTCCGAATTTTTTATCACGGAATAATTCTTCCAGGCTTTGCAATGTGTGATCCAAAGAATAATTATCACTGTCGCGGATAGCTTTCCACTGGTCGTACCGGAACTGTGAAAAAAAGTATTCGTCAGGTTCCAGCTTTATACCCTGTTTGATGGCGAAATCATTGGCGCCTTTGCCGCTCAGAAAAACGTGGTTGCTGTTGATCATTACTTCGGCAGCGAGCTCTATCGGGTTGCGTACATTGCGCACAGCGGCCACGGCACCAGCTGCAAGATCTTTCCCGCTCATAATGGCGGCATCCATTTCCTGCACACCTTTCTTTGTAAAAACCGCACCACGGCCTGCATTGAACATCACGTTATCTTCCAGCATCACCACGGCTGCCTTTACAGCATTGATAGCAGTACCGCCTTCTTCCAGCACCGCATAACCGGCAGCTAGCGCATCATCCAGTCCTTTGATATAGGCAGCTTCAAGTTCCGGGGTCATATCTTCTTTCAGGATAGTACCTGCGCCCCCGTGAACAGCAATCGATAGTTTTTGCATACGTGTTGGTGGGTATTTAATAGTAAACCAAATGTATTTAATTTACAGCCATACAGCTTCGAAGATTTTAAAGCAATGTTTAAACGCAGGTTAACAATTGAGGATTTCCTTTTAATGGCCGTCAATATCATTCCGCTGATCGGCGTATGGTTTTACAACTGGGATGCCCGCCAGGTATTTCTTGTTTACTGCATGGAAACAGTGATCATTGGTTTGACCAACGTAATTAAAATGGCCTGCGTAACCATATTTGTGCGCAGCACTGATGTATGGGAAAATAATGGCGGCAGCAGTATGCAAAGCGGCTGGTTTTTTATATTCTTTTTTATCATCCACTACGGGTTCTTTGTATTTATCCAGACACAATTATTTTTTGGAGTGAGCGGCCTGTTGCCCGATGGTTCATTGCTGATGAAATATTCAAAGATACCTGTATTGCTGGGCCGGGATGGGAAATTACTGCTGCTGATATTCATCGCTTATTACAGCATGCAGGTGGTGTTTGGCTTTTTTGCATCGGGTGATTACAAAAATGTATCCTTGGGCCGGCTGATGTTCGAACCCTATATGCGCATATTTGTTCAGCAGATCGTGGTGATACTGGGAAGTATGTTCCTCAGTTTTGGGGCAGGAAAAATATTTATACTGGTATTTGTGGCAGCGAAAATATTTTTTGAACTGTACCTGAATTTCGGGCGTGTGCTGGAGATCATTGATAAAAGATCGAAGCTGAAAAAAAAGCAGGCTGAACAGGAAGATTAATGCAGCAGTGCCTTGCACTCGGCCAGCAGTTTTTCCTTACTGATTGCCACGGTGCCCACTTCCTCGCAAACAAGACCGCCGGCGATATTGGCCATTTCAGCCATCAGCTGCACATCTTTTGTAACGGCATATACCAGTGATGCCACCGCAATTACGGTATCACCGGCACCGCTTACGTCAGCAATACTGCGGATATGTGTGGGAATAATGGCAGCGTTCTCGTCCTGCTGGTAAAACACGCCTTTTTCTGAAAGTGTGATAAAGGAAATGCGGTGCCCCAGTTGCTGAACAAGCTGCTGGTGTATTTCTTTCAGCTGGCTGATACCGGCACCTTCGGTTATTACATTCAGCCCTTCCTTTACTTCTTTCAGGTTGGGTTTAAAAATATCAACTCCCTTATAGGCGAAAAAGTTTTTCCGTTTAGGATCCACTGTAACTGCGATCTGATGATGTTTGCAAAGTGCAATGATCCGGGTGATCACATTTTCGGTAAGCACGCCTTTGTTATAGTCTTCCATTACCACCACATGAGGGCTTGCAGCAGCAATATAGTTTTCAAAAGCATACAGTAATCTTTCTTCATCAGCTGTACTGATATCGGATATTACTTCTGCATCCAGCCGCATCATGTGCTGGTTACGGCTGATGATACGTATTTTATTGGTGGTGATGCGCTGTTCGCTGTGCACCAGGTATCTGGTATCAATATGGTTTTCTTCAAACAGTTTGGTAAGCTGTACCCCTTCATCATCCTTGCCCACCACGCTCAGCACGCTCACTTTTGCACCCAGCGACTGCAGGTTCAATGCCACATTTCCTGCGCCGCCAATCCGCAGTTCCTTTTTACTTACAGCAACAACTGGCACCGGGGCTTCGGGAGAAATACGGTCCACTTTCCCCCACCAGTATGTATCCAGCATCACGTCGCCCACAACGGCCACTTTAATTTCACTGAACCTGGAAAACAATTGATCGAACTCCATTTCCTCTAAACTTTTTTCTTATTAGCAATTGCTAAGTAATAAACCGGAATACCCAGCAAAACAATTCCCAGTCCGAAACCAGCATATACCGGGCTCATCTTAATAAGGAACACACAGAATACAATGGCCAGGATTATATAGATAACAGGTAAGACCGGATAACCAAATGCTTTGTAGGGGCGTTCCATTTCCGGCCTGTCTTTACGAAGCTTGAAAATGCCGATGATCGTGAGTGCGTAGAATAAAACCACCACAAATGAAATCATATCGAGCAGCTTGCCATATGTACCGCTCAAACAAAGTAAAGAAGCCATTACGCATTGTGCCCACAAAGCAAATTCAGGCACCGCATTTTTGTTTAAGTCAGCCGCTTTTTTAAAGAACAACCCGTCTTTTGCCATGGTATTATACACTCTTGCGCCGGCAAGGATCAATCCATTATTGCAGCCAAAAGTGGAAACCATGATCAGTACTGCTATTACGTATGTTCCTGCATTGCCAAAAATTTCCTTTGCAGCAGCAACAGCAACACGATCATTTTGAGCAGAGGCAATACCTTTTAATGACAGTACGTTCAGGTACATCAGGTTTGCGCAAACATAAATTACAGTAACGATAAGGGTTCCTAAAAAAAGGCTGAGACCAATATTCTTTTTAGGATTTTTTATTTCACCAGCAATGAAAGTTACATTATTCCAGGAATCACTGCTGAAAATAGAACCGGACATGGAGGCTGCAATTGCACCCACCAGGGCAGTACCAGCTATCGAAAACCAATTTCCCCCGGTTATAAAACTGCCGGTTTTGTCTTTTTCGAGCTGAAGGGCATTCATCCCTGTTTGCCAGTTCTCACTCCAAAAACTTTGTTTTACCAGTAAAAAACCAAAAACGATAAGACCGAACAACGCCAGCAATTTTGCAGATGTGAATATGCGTTGAATTAATTTACCTCCTTCTATTCCTCTTGTATTGATGTAAGTAAGCAATACAATTAACAAAATAGATACCAGCTGTGCAGCGGATATGGTTACAAAACCTAAGTCAACCAATATGTTTTTTTCACTTAACGACTCAAAAATGTAAGCCGCGAACTTACTGAATGCCACACCTACTGCTGCAATGGTTGCTGTTTGTATTACAGTAAAAAAACTCCAGCCATATAAAAAACCTGCCAGCGGATTAAAGGCTTCTTTTAAATAAACATACTGTCCGCCTGCTTTTGGAAACATCGCACTCAGTTCACCATAACTTAATGCTGCGGTAAGCGTCATAAAACCCGTAATAAGCCATACTGCAATCAACCAGCCAGCGCTGCCTACGTTACGGGTAATATCTGCACTTACAATAAATATACCTGAACCAATCATGCTTCCGGCAACAATCATTGTGGCATCAAATAAGCCAAGGCTGGGTTTAAACTCTGTGGTGGTTTGCTGCATAAAAAAATTCCGTGTTTTACACGGAACAAGATAATTAATTTTTACCGGAATGCCAGCCGGCTATTGTTTCACCTTCAGCTTTTCATTCATTCCTTTTATCACATCGTTGGTGATGTTAAGGGTGCTGTCTTTATAAATGATATAATCCAGGTCGGCGCTGGTGGTAAGGATATAGTGAAATTTTTTCTCCCTGTTGTACTCGGCAAAAAAATCTTTGAGTTCCTTGCGTATCTTTTCCACCATTTCAAAATTTTGCTGATTCAGGCTCTGCGTGTATTTCTGCCGCTTGGCTTCGATGCCCTGCTGGTCCTGCGCCAGTTGTGCCCGGATTTGCTGCACTTCGTCGGGTGTTGGATTCGGATTTTTCTGGATAAAACTGTTTTGCTTGGCTTCCAGCATTCTCAGGTCGTTATTGATCTCGGCCTCATTGTTTCTTTGCTGCTGCTCAATTTCTTTCCGCTTTTGTTTAAAGTAAACAATCTTCTCATTCAGTGAATCAAGATCCACATAGGCCACTTTAATATCCGCAGCGATGCTGTCACCTGCCTTTGCAGCAACAGGGCTGCCGGCCGTTTTTTTAGTATCCTTCCCTGAAAATTTCAGGTAGTAAAGAAAACCCACTGCAGCAAGCAACACAATATTTAAAACAACAGACAAGTTCTTCATTCATCCAAAATTAACTATGGCAAGATACCGACAAAACCCAATTTTACCACGTTTACTGTGAAACTTTTAGGAAAGGGTTAACGGAATAAAAAAGGGCAGCAAACAATTGCTGCCCGTATAAAAAGCAATTTAAATATTACTCTTCGTCATCAAAACTCATCGCTTCCTTGGTCGTCATCAGCAATTCATACTCTTCCTTGCTGCCCACGATCATGTTTTCGAATTCACGAAGACCTGTACCGGCAGGAATATGGTGACCTGTGATCACGTTTTCTTTCAGGCCAAGCATTTCGTCTGTTTTGCCCTGGATGGCAGCAGATGACAATACCTTGGTGGTTTCCTGGAACGAAGCCGCAGAAATCCAGCTGTGCGTACCCAAAGATGCTTTTGTAATACCCAGCAGCAACGGAGATGAAGTGGCGGGTTTTGCATCACGGTATTCAACCAGTTTTTTATCAGACCTTCTCAGAACTGAGTTTTCTTCACGCACATCACGCAGTGTAACAATCTGGCCAACCCTCAGCTTGCCGCTGTCGCCAGCCTCCGTGATCACTTTCTTGTCGAAGATGTAATCGTTCTCTGTATTAAAGTCATAACGGTCTTCTGTATCTCCTTCGAGGAATTTGGTATCACCGGCATCTTCCACGGTTACTTTACGCATCATCTGCCTTACAATTACCTCGATGTGCTTATCATTGATTTTCACACCCTGTAAACGGTACACCTCCTGGATCTCGTTCACCACGTATTCCTGTACGGCAAACGGACCTTTGATTGCAAGGATATCAGCTGGTGATATCTGGCCATCACTCAGTGCAGCACCTGCTTTTACAAAGTCACCATCCTGAACCAGGATCTGGCGGCTCAATGGCACCAGGTATTTCTTCACCACACCGTCTTTTGCTTCCACGATGATCTCCCTGTTACCACGTTTGATGGCACCGAATGTAACCACACCATCGATTTCGCAAACCACCGCAGGATTGCTTGGGTTCCTTGCTTCGAAGAGCTCTGTTACACGCGGCAGACCACCCGTGATATCTTTCAGTTTGCTCAATACCCTTGGGATTTTCACCAGCACCTGTCCGCTTCTTACATCATCACCCTCTTCCACCACGATATGCGAACCTACCGGCAGGTTGTATGTTTTCTTTTCCTTGCCTTCAACAATGATTGTTGGAAGCTTGGTTTTATCTTTTGTTTCAATTACCACTTTTTCACGGTGGCCTGTTTGTTCATCCGATTCATCACGGTAAGTAATACCATCCAGTAAAGATTCAAATTTGATAGAACCGCTTACTTCGGCAACAATTACATTATTGAACGGATCCCATGAACAGATCGCATCGCCTTTCGACACTTTCTGGCCGTCTTTTACATTCAGGATTGCACCGTAAGGAATGTTATTGGTGATCAGCAGTCGGTCGTTTTTCACATCCATGATCCTTACCTCACCGGTACGGCCAATTACCACATGTGATTTTTTGCCTTCGTTGTCTTCAGTGGTTACAGTACGCAGACCATCGAACTGGATCGTACCTTCAAATTTTGCATTGAGGGTAGATTCAACAGATGCAGAACCCGCAACACCACCCACGTGGAAGGTACGCAGGGTAAGCTGTGTACCAGGCTCACCGATGGACTGTGCAGCGATGATACCCACGGCATCACCTTTTTGCGCCAGCATACCGCTTGCAAGGTTTTTACCGTAACACTTCACACACACGCCACGCTTGCTTTCGCAGGTGAGCACCGAACGTATTTCAACAGTTTCAATGCCGCTGTCTTCAATCTTCTTTGCCATTTCTGTACTGATTTCTTCACCTGCAGAAATCAGCAGTTCTTCAGTAACAGGATGGTAAACATCATGCAAAGACATACGACCTTCAATACGGTCTGATAAACCTTCAATGATATCTTCATTATCTTTTAATGCAGAAGTTGCAATACCACGCAGTGTGCCGCAATCTTCTTCATTGATAACTACGTCCTGAGATACGTCCACCAGCCTACGTGTTAAGTAACCGGCATCCGCAGTTTTAAGGGCGGTATCGGCCAGACCTTTACGGGCACCGTGCGTTGAGATGAAGTATTCCAATACACTCAGACCATCTTTAAAGTTGGCGAGGATCGGGTTTTCAATGATCTCACTGCCTGATGAACCTGATTTACGCGGCTTGGCCATCAATCCCCTCAAACCTGCCAGCTGCTTGATCTGCTGCTTGCTACCACGGGCACCGCTGTCCAGCATCATGTACACAGAGTTGAAGCCCTGTTTGTCTGCTGCCAGTTCACGGATCAAAGTTTCAGTTACCTTGGTATCCACACGACTCCAGATATCGATGATCTGGTTATAACGTTCGTTATTGGTGATCAGACCCATGTTATAGTTCTCCCAAACCTCATCCACCTCACCCTGTGCGTTCTCGATCATTTCCTGTTTGATTTCAGGGATGATCAGGTCATTGATGTTAAATGACAAACCACCTTTGAATGCCATACGGTATCCCAGTGTTTTGATATCATCCAGGAATTTGGCTGTGGTGGGAACATCGGTCCACTTAATGATATCACCGATAATTTCCCTCAGTGATTTTTTAGTAAGCAGTGCGTTTACATAGCCTGCACCTTTTGGTACAAACTGGTTAAACAGCACACGGCCTACTGTTGTATCAATGAGTTTATATGTAAATGTACCGTCAGCGTTGCGCACGTTTGCCTTTACTTTGATATGCGCATGCAGGTCAACCTGTTTTTCATTCAGCGCTATGATCACTTCATCGGCACTGTAGAAAGCTTTTCCTTCGCCCCTTACTTTTTCAGTATCGGTTGATTTTTTACCCTTGGTGATGTAGTACAGGCCCAATACCATGTCCTGTGAAGGCAGGGTGATCGGCGTACCGTTCTGCGGGTTCAGAATGTTATGAGAAGATAACATCAGCAATTGTGCTTCCAGGATAGAAGCGCTGCTCAATGGTACGTGTACCGCCATCTGGTCACCATCAAAGTCGGCGTTGAACGCGGTGGTAACCAGGGGGTGTAACTGTATCGCTTTACCTTCAATTAATTTTGGCTGGAAGGCCTGGATAGACAAACGGTGCAGTGTTGGGGCACGGTTTAACATCACAGGATGTCCTTTCAGAATATTTTCGAGAATGTCCCAAACAATGGCTTCTTTTTTATCTACCAGTTTACGGGCACTCTTCACGGTTTTTACAATACCCCTTTCAATCAGCTTGCGGATGATGAATGGCTTGAACAGTTCGGCAGCCATATCTTTTGGTAAACCGCACTCGTGCATTTTTAATTCAGGACCTACTACGATTACCGAACGGCCGGAGTAGTCAACACGTTTACCCAATAAGTTCTGGCGGAAACGTCCTTGCTTACCTTTTAATACATCACTCAATGATTTCAAAGCTCGGCCGCCTTCTGCTTTAACGGCATTTGATTTACGGCTGTTATCAAACAATGAATCGATCGCTTCCTGCAGCATACGCTTTTCGTTACGCAGGATCACTTCAGGTGCCTTGATCTCCAGCAAACGTTTTAAACGGTTGTTACGAATGATCACACGGCGGTATAAGTCGTTTAAGTCAGATGACGCAAAACGGCCGCCATCCAAAGGAACCAACGGACGCAGTTCAGGTGGAATAACAGGAATGTATTGCATTACCATCCACTCAGGACGGTTTAAAATTCTTGTATTCGCATCGCGGAAACCTTCCACCACGCTCAAACGTTTCAAAGCGTCAGCTTTACGTTGCTGTGATGTTTCATTGGCAGCAGCATTACGTAAATCGTAGCTCAGCTGGTCAAGGTCAATACGCTGCAGCATATCATGTACTGCCTGCGCACCCATTTTAGCGATGAATTTATTGGGATCTTCATCCGGGAGGAACTGGTTGTCTTTTGGTAAAGTATCCAGTATATCCAGGTATTCTTCTTCTGTTAAGAGGTCGCCATAATTCTGACCCTTATCTGCACGGATACCGGGTTGAATCACCACGAAACGCTCGTAGTAAACAATGCTCTCTAATTTCTTAGAGCTCATACCCAGCAGGTAACCAATTTTATTGGGCAATGATTTGAAATACCAGATATGCACCACGGGCACCACCAGTTTGATATGGCCCATCCTTTCACGACGTACTTTCTTTTCTGTTACCTCCACACCGCAGCGGTCGCACACAATGCCTTTGTAGCGTATGCGCTTGTACTTGCCGCAGGCACATTCATAATCTTTTACCGGCCCAAAAATCCTTTCGCAAAACAAACCATCCCTTTCAGGTTTGTATGTACGGTAGTTGATTGTTTCAGGCTTTAAAATTTCACCATAGCTTTTTTCCAAAATACTGTCGGGACTTGCCAGACCAATG
>JAXLUD010000015.1:0-69536 GCA_046329655.1 Ferruginibacter sp. | reverse complement strand
TAAAAAAGATGGTACGGAAATGTATGTGGAGATCAGCCTTTGCAGCTATACCACGGAAGATGAAACACTGGCGGTGGCTTTTGTAACTGATATCACACTGCAAAAAACGGAGTCGGAAAAACTCAGGAATTACCAGGAAAGCCTGGAACAGCTGATCGTTGAAAGAACCGCCGAGCTTAATGCAGCTTTGCAGCGGGAAAAGGAAACAGGTTTAATGAAATCGCGGTTTGTATCCCTGGCCGCACATGAATTCAGAACCCCGCTGAGCACGGTGTTGTCTTCCGCTGCGCTGATCAACCGGTACAATGACAGTTACGGTTCAGCACCTATCTCCAAGCATGCAGAAAGGATCAAGTCTGCCGTACAAAATATGACGGGGGTACTGAATGATTTCCTTTCGCTCGACAAACTGGAGCAGGGCATTATTGAAGTGCATCCGGCGGCATTTGAAATCCCTCAAATGATCATGGCCATAAGCGAGGAAATGGAATCATGCCTTAAGCCGGGGCAGGAGATCGTTTATGAACATAACGGACTGTCCGCATTGATTACCGACCCTAAGATCACGCACAATGTGCTGGTGAACCTGGTTTCAAATGCCAGCAAATATTCAGCTGAGTACAAACAGATATTTATCCGCACAGCGGTGCAGGATCATACCGCTGTATTTGAAGTGCGTGACCAGGGTATTGGTATCCCTGCAGAAGAGCAGGCGCATCTTTTTTCTTTGTTTTACCGTTGCTCAAACGTGGGCGGCATGCAGGGCACCGGACTGGGATTGAATATTGTTGCAAGATATGTTTCCCTGCTGGGCGGAACCATCCATTTTACCAGTACAGAAAATCTTAGTACTGCATTTACGGTAACCCTGCCTTCGTGGAGCCTGTGAAAAATAATCTGCAAACAAAAGCCCCGCTTTTAAACAGGGCCTTATAAGCATATACAAAAATCCTAATTTTTGGGGTGCAGGGTATAGTAAAAGAACAAACGCATCACATCCCCACTGGTATAACTCTGCCCGCTGGCTTTTTGCTGAAAGGTTTTCATATAACCGGCATCAAAGGAAAGGTCTTTTGTAATGCTCTCTTTAATACCGACGAAAAGCCTGTTCTGCTCAAATGTATTGTACACCACATCTTTTCCAAACTGCAATGCCAGTTCATCTGCAATCACCAGCTGCGGCAGCTTTTTGTTTTTAAACACGGGGATGGTGGAGCTCAGCAGGTATCTTACCCGGTCGGTGAATTTCCGGTCGCCGGTTTTTTTATCATTGCTGATGATATCCTGCCAGCGGTGTTCATTCCGCAGCCTTTGCAGCAGTTTTATTTTTTTATATTCTGAACTAAGCTGTACCTGTTCAAACAGCCTGTCTTCATCCGCCTTAGTAGTCCAGCCCGCCGTGGTGGGGGAGGCCAGCAGGTTACCATAGCCTGCAACAAATGAAAGCCGGCTGTCGGCCTGGTATCCCAACCCGATCCTTCCAAAAATAAATGAAGTGGAAGCAAAGAAATTGTTTTCACGCAGGTGCGCATCCGCCATAATGAACCAGTGCCTGCTCATAAATAAATTACTGTTGATGCTGACCCAGGTGTAAGTATTCTTTTCAATTTTTTTCTGGCAGTAAACAGGCAGCACCAGCAGTTCCAGGGCAACTGCAAAACCAATCAAGTATTTCATGTAATTAAATTAACTCAGTAATAAAACTAACAGTTGTGCGCCTACAATACGCAGTATCATGGTAAGCGGATAAACTGTGGCATATGTGAGTGACGGAATATCACTTTTCGCCATCTGCATCGAAAATGCCAGGGCAGGAGGATCCGTACTGGCGCCAGACAATAAACCGCATATTTCAAAAAAGGTTTTCTTAAACACATATTTGGCAACCATGCCAACAATGAGCAATGGTAAAATGGTGATACATACGCCCATGCCCACCCACAACCATGCGTCGCCGCCTTTAAGGGCTTCGGCAAGACTGTGACCGCTGCTGAGACCCACGCTGGCAAGGAAGAGGGTGATGCCCATTTCCCTTACCATCAGGTTAGCGCTGTTGGTGGTATAGTTATTCAGGTAAAGACGGTTACCAAATTTGCTCAGCAATAAAGCCACGATCAATGGTCCGCCTGCCAAACCGATCTTAACCGGTACAGGCATATTGGGGAACGACAGCGGGATGCTGCCCAGTATGGCGCCCAGTACAATACCAATAAAGATGGGTGCCAGATCGGGCACTTCAAGTCTTTTTAAGGAGTTGCCCAGTGCGTCAGAAACTTTCTTAACGGTTTCCCTGGTGCCCACCACTTTAATATTGTCTCCCAGCTGGAGTATGATATCACCATGCGGCACCATTTCAATTCCGGCCCTTCCCAGCCTGGTTAATGTAAAACCATGTTCGTGCAGTTCCTTGATATCGCCGAGCCGTTTGTGTGTGATCTCGCTTCTTGTAACCACCACGATACGGGATACCAGTTCACTGTCGGGATTTTCTTTCAGGTTGGCATCTGTTTCTGCACCGATGATCAGCTTGAGCTGTTCAACGCAATGCCTGGATGCCACCACCAGCAATACATCATCCTGGTGCAGGATGGTGTCGGGAGAAGGGGTGATGATCTTTCCGTCCTGCAGCATTCTTGAAATAACAAAATGTTCTTTCACCAGTTCGAAAATACTCCTGATAGGAGCGCCGTCGAGTTGTTTGTTTTCAAGGCGGAGGTGAAGTGAAACGGGTTTATCCTCACTTGCCAGTCTTGATTTGTTGAATTTTTCTATTTCATCATCCACATTTACGCGGAAGATCCATTTGAGCAGCAGGATGGAAAATATGATACCAAAAACACCAAAGGGATACAGCAATGCATAGGCCACTGTAATCAGTGAGCCCTGGTTGCCTGCGAGGTGCATATCGGTAATGGCGGTTTGTGCAGCACCCAAACCGGGTGTGTTTGTTACGGCACCGCTCATGATACCGGCCATCACAGGTGCTGAAGTTGCGGTAAGGTAATGATAGCCCACAGCAATTCCGATGCCCAGCATTACAACAGATGCCGCCATTATATTGGTGGCAAGGGCATTTTTCTTCAGTGATGAGAAGAAACCC
Source organism: Ferruginibacter sp. (assembly GCA_046329655.1). Classification (GTDB taxonomy): domain Bacteria; phylum Bacteroidota; class Bacteroidia; order Chitinophagales; family Chitinophagaceae; genus Ferruginibacter. The sequence continues at coordinate 66,436 of JAXLUD010000015.1, read as the reverse complement.
GGGCCTACCTGGAGGCCGATACAATAAACAAAAAGGATGAGGCCGAATTCTTTTAAAAAGTGTTCCAGTTCTTTATTGATGGTGATGCCGAGGTAGGATAACAGCAGGCCCATGAATAATATCCATGTTACACCTAGGGATATGCCGAATATTTTAATGCGGCCCAGCCAGGTGCCTGTTGCGATCACAAGCCCGTAAATGATCACGGTTTGTGCAACACTTTCCTGGGTGAATAATTGGGTAAACCAGTTCATAAAATGAAATTAAGGTCAAAAATAGTGGCCGGGCAGGGATACGGCAATAAAAGCGCAGGTGTAAATATGTGTGTGGGTTTGTTCATATAAAACCTTTTACCGTGAGCATGCCGGGCATGCAGTGTTATGCTGCGTTCAGCCGCTGAATAAATTGAAGTGTTATGGCGGCTGTATTTTAGTTTGCTGTGCCGGCGGGGAGAGCGGGCACAGCAAACGGTTATTTTAAAATGTTACAATAAACCGGCGGCGGTAATAAAACCGCCACCAGTTATATTTCACTATACAAAAAAACAGCAGGCAATCGGTAAAGGCATTAATGCAGTTCGGGCTGCAGTTCCCATTTTTCAGGAGAACGCCACAGTGAAGAAAGCAGCAGTTCTCTCATAAAGAAAAATTCTTTAGGCAGTTTATCATACATTCTTTCGAATAATTCTTCGTGAGACAGCAGTTCTTTTTTGCCGGGTTCTCTTTCCACATTCATCAGTTTGGCAAAATCATCTTTGCAGAAATTGTCAAGTCCGCGCCAGTCGAGGTCTTCATATCTTGGCATCCAGCCGATCGGGCTTTCCACTGAAGAAGCTTCGCCCCTTAAGCGTTTTACGATCCAGATCAGCACCCGGATATTGTCGCCAAAACCGGGCCACAGGAATTTACCATTGTCATCTTTGGTAAACCAGTTTACACCAAATATCCTTGGGGCATTGGGCAGGTTGCGGCCAAATTGCAGCCAGTGGTTTACATAATCACCAATATGATATCCCATAAATGGCAACATCGCAAATGGATCCCTTCTTACTTTACCTATTTCACCAAATGCGGCGGCTGTCATTTCGCTGCCCATGGTAGTGGCCAGGTAAACACCAAAGTTCCAGTTGAATGACTGGTACACCAATGGCACGCCATTGCTCCTGCGTCCGCCAAAGATGAAGCCATCCACCTGCACGCCTTTGGGGTCATCCCATGAAGGGTCGATGGCAGGGTTTTGATAAGCAGGTGCTGTAAACCTTGAGTTGGGGTGTGCAGCAGGTTTGCCGCTTTTTGGATCCCATGGCTGGCCATGCCAGTCGGTGAGGCCTTCGGGTGCTTCGGGTGTTAAACCTTCCCACCAAACATCTTTATCAGGTGTAAGCGCCACATTGGTAAAAATAGTATTGGCTTTAATGGTTTCCATGGCATTCGGGTTGGTTTTATAATTGGTTCCCGGTGCCACGCCAAAATATCCTGCTTCAGGATTGATGGCGAATAAGTGACCATCTTTTCCTTTATGTATCCATGCGATATCATCACCCACGGTGCTCACTTTCCAGTCTGCAAATTCTTTTGGAGGAATCAGCATGGAGAAATTTGTTTTACCGCATGCGCTCGGGAAAGCAGCAGCGAGGTAGGTTTTTCTTTTATCGGGAGATTCCACACCCATGATCAGCATGTGTTCTGCCAGCCATCCTTCTTCACGTCCCAATACAGAAGCGATACGCAGGGCGAAACATTTTTTGCCCATCAGTGCATTACCGCCATAACCGCTGCCATAAGAAATGATGGAGCGTTCTTCGGGGAAGTGAGAAATATATTTTACATCAGGATTGCAGGGCCAGCTGCTTTCGGGTTTACCGGGTTCTACCGGTGCACCCACGCTGTGGAGACATTTTACAAAATCCTTTTTAGGAATATAGGGGAGTACATTTTCACCCATCCTGGTCATGATGCGCATATTCACCACCACGTATTCACTGTCGGTAACCTGCACACCATACCTTGCATAGGAAGAACCCAGCGGGCCCATACAGAACGGGATCACGAACATGGTGCGTCCTTTCATGCTGCCCTCAAGGTGTTTGTTCAGGATGTTTTTCATGTCTTCGGGTTCCATCCAGTTATTGGTAGGACCGGCATCTTCCTTACGGCGGCTGCAGATAAATGTTTTGTCTTCCACGCGGGCCACATCACTCGGGTCGCTGAAGCAGGCAAAACTGTTGGGGCGTTTTTCAGGATTCAGGGGAATGAATGTGCCCTTTTTAACCAGGTACTGGCAAAGGCCGTCGTATTCTTTCTGGGATCCGTCCACCCAGTGTATTGCTTTAGGCTCGCACAGGGCTGCCACTTTATTTACCCAGTTGATGAGTTCGTCTTTTACCGGAATATTTTCCAGTATGTAAGCGTTGGTTTGTTGAATCATTTCTTTCATTGTTAAGGGATAAAAAATAAGAAATATTAAATAACAGCACAAAGCTAACCAGGCATGAAAGGCTGCCGGCTGTTAAGTGTCATTGTGTGATATGATTTTTATTAGGAAGCGATGCTGAAAAAATCTTACTTTTCGCATGTGTTTTACAGGTAAAGGTTCAATATCCCCGGCAAAATAATACCATTTCCCCAAACCATATTTGGTTTTTTACACGGTAACATTTGTTACAGAAGCCGGCATTGTTGATAAATTTTTAAAAATGATTTTTATCAGCCGCAATACGTTTTTTGTATTTCCAAACTAAAAGTTTCTATATTTGGCAACGATTGCATTGCCACCGCTGATGAGTAAAAAACAATTTCCAGACGCCAATACTATAACCGAACTGCAGCACAGGATCGCAGATTTCGATGATGCCGTGGCATATAAAACACTGTTCTTTCATTTTTTCCTTCCTTTAAAGAGTTTCTCCATCGCCATCCTCAAATCAAATGAACTGGCAGAAGAAGTGGTATCTGATATATTCCTGGAAATATGGGTGCGCCGTAAACAACTGCCACAGGTGGAAGACCTCAAAATGTATCTTTATATCAGTGTGCGCAATGCTTCGCTGCGCAAATTGCAGCAACTGCAAAAAACATCCACGCTATCGCTGGATGATATGCAGGTGGATTTCGCCAGTCCCGACCCCGATGCTGTTACCAATATCGTTACCCACGAACTTTCTGATAAAATAGCCGCCGCCATTGACCAGCTTCCCCAACAATGCAAGATCATCTTCAAGCTGGCCAAGGAAGACAAGTTAAAATACAAGGAAATTGCCCAGATGTTGAACATCAGTGTTAAGACTATTGACAACCAGATTTCTATAGCGCTTAAAAAAATAGCATCGGTTCTGCAGGTTCCCGTTCGCAGCTCAAATAAAAAATAAACTGGCCGGCCTTTAGGGGATTGATCCCAAAATTGTCTCTATACTATTGACACTGTATGAATAAAGACCGCATCTGGACATTATTATCAAGGAAATTGGCCGGAGAAGCCACTGCCGCCGAACTGGTTGAACTGGAAGGGCTGCTGGAACAATACCCTGAAATGGACATTCCTGCCAGCCTGGTGGAGGAACACTGGAATATTCCCGCAGAAGCGGATGACGATTTTTTAGAAGCCACTTACCATTTACATACACAAAAATTAAAGAAACTCGGTCACGATCTTGAATTAACCAGGCATGAAGATGCCGGTTTGCTGAACATCGAAGAGAACGGGCATAAAGCCAGCCGCAAAAGAATCTTATGGGGAACCGGGTTGATGGCTGCTGCGGCGCTTGTATTTGTGTTGTTTTTTTCCCGCGGCAACAGTGCCGAACAGGGTATTACCAAAGTGGCAGAAAGCGAGGTGAGCACCAAGAACGGATCGAGGAGCAAGCTCACTTTACCAGATGGTACACAGGTTTGGCTGAACAGCGACAGTAAACTGGTTTACGACAATGAAAATTTTGGAAATGGCACCAGGGAAGTGTCGCTCACGGGTGAAGCTTATTTTGATGTGGTGAAAAATACAGCCAAACCATTTATCATTCATACACAGAAGATCAATATAAAAGTACTCGGCACCGCTTTCAATGTAAAAGCCTATCCCGAGGATAAACTGACCGAAACCAGCCTTATCAGGGGTAAGATAGAAGTGACCATCAAGAACAGGCCCAACGACAAGATCATCCTTTCACCCAATGAAAAACTGATCGTGGAGAATAATGAAATTGTTGACCGCAAAGTGAAAGCGCTTCCTGCCGGAAGGGCTGAATTACCGGAAGACACGATTCCCCCGCAGGTATCTGTAAATAAACTGGTGCCCAGTGTTTCTGATAATTCCATTGTTGAAACAGCATGGGTGAACAACCGGCTTGTATTCAGGGATGAAAGTTTTGAAGATGTGGCCGTAAGAATGGAGCGCTGGTACAATACCGAAATTGAAATACAGGGGGAAGCCCTGAAGCAGCAGCACCTGAATGGTGTTTTCATGAACGAATCAGTAACACAGGCGCTCGACGCCCTCAAAATATCGATTGCTTTTAAATACCGCATCGAAGGCCAGAAAATAATAATCTACCACTAATAACTAACGCTTAATTATGCTATATGAGACATCAATACAACACATCTTAAAAAAATAAAAAGCGGAGCTGTTGCTGCAACAACACTCCGCCAGGTTAACATGATCTTACCAGCTGCCCGGTATTGCCGGGGCATCTGTATTAATTAACCCTTCAAATATATAATATGAAAAGGAATGAAACAATTAATGTTTCAGCAACGGTTCTTCTATACTCAAAGATTGCCAAAATTATGAAACTGACTGCTGCATTTCTGCTGTTTGCCTGTTTGCAGGTTTCTGCAAAGGGCTGGTCCCAGGAAAGGATCACCATTAAAATGAGCCAGGCAGAAATTAAAAAAGTGTTATTTGCTATAGAGAAAAAAAGTGATTACCGCTTCCTGTTTACAGAAGATGCCATGAAAGGCAAGCCCAAGGTAAACATCGATGTGGAACAGGCCACCGTTAGTGAAGTGCTCGACAAGCTGCTGCAAAATACCGGCATCAGCTACAGGATACTTGCTACCAACCTGGTGGTACTGAAAGAAGGTATTACTGCCGAACAGATCAATAACAATGAAACACGCATTTCAGGGCGTGTGATAGCCTCCACCGGCGAACCGCTGGCAGGGGTTTCCGTTATTATCAAGGGCAGCAGAACAGGTACCACCACCGATGCCAATGGTAACTTTACCATTACTGCACCGGATGATGCCGTGCTGGTGTTCAGTAACGTGGGGTATGAAAATTATGAAGTGGCTGTTGCCGGAAAAACTTCCGTAAACGTTACGCTGCAGCTCTCTTCCAAAAAAATTGATGAAGTGGTGGTGATCGGTTATGGCCAGGCCAGCAAGCGTGACCTTACCGGTTCTATCGCTAAGGTGAAAGGCGACCAGATCGCTTCCCAGCCCAACTCAAACCCGCTGGCTTCCTTGCAGGGAAAAGTAGCCGGTTTATCCGTAACAAATACAGCGATCCCCGGTTCTGCACCTGATATCCGTATCAGGGGTACGATCAGTGTGGGTTCTATCCGCCCGGTATATATTATCGATGGTATCTTCAGTGATAACATGGATTTTGTAAACCCCAGCGAAATTGAAAGTGTGGAAATTCTGAAAGATCCTTCTTCACTGGCGATCTTCGGTATCAAAGGTGCGGCAGGTGCCATCCTGGTTACTACTAAAAAAGCAAAAGCCGGCCAGGTAAATATCAATTTCAATACAACTTATGGCGGTAAAAAACTGGTGGACAAAATTCCGCTGGCAAGCGGCGATGAGTTCCGTTCATTACTGTCTTTTGAAGCCAATAACCGTGCTGCTGACGGCGCCGCCACCAACTCACTGCTTACTTTCGTAAACAATGTGGGTGGTCCGGGTATGTCGGCCTATACCGGCAATACCGACTGGATTGATGCCGTAACACGCAATGCCAAATTCAATACCACCAACCTCAGCATTGACGGTTCAACAGAAAAAAACCGTTTCCACTTTGGTTTGGGTTATAACTATGATGAAGGTTTGGTAAAACACGTGCGTTACGAAAGGCTTACTGCCAATATCAACGACGAATTCAGGATCAATAAAAAATGGAAGATCGGTTTTGGCCTTATCAGCTCTAAAGAAAGACTGCCTTATAACAGCGGCGCTTTGGAAAATGCAAGAAGGGCACTCCCCATCATTCCTTCTGATCCAAAATCTTTCTATACCAAAAATCCTTACGGTATAGATTCTGCTTACTACAATTTATATGCAACAACCCCCATCATCCAGAATTCAGAAACAAATCCGCTGGCAACACTGGAATACAACTGGGATAAAAAGATTGATGATAAATACCGTTTTGTAGGTAATGCCTTCGTGGATGTGAACATCACCAAAGACCTGAACTTCAGGAGTACCTGGTATGCAGACATGAGTTTCCGCAATAACAGGGAATACACCCCGCTTTATGATTTGTATGATCCTACAAAACCAGCCAATTCACAGGTGTTTGCTAAAAATAACCTGACTGCTGTTAGACAGGACCTGATCAACACCAGGGCCTTCCAGCAGGATTATATTGCCACGTATAAGAAAAGGATTGCCGACCATTCATTCACTGTAACTGGTGGTTTCACCACTTATTATTCTTACTACGAGCAGGTGGCCAATACTGTAAGCCAGAAAACTCCGGGTGTGAATATGATACCTGACAACAAACGTTTCTGGTATATCAATACAGGTTTTGGTGATGTAAGAAGCGTGATCACGGATGCAACCGGCCAAAGCGAGTATTCAACTGTTTCCGGTCTTGCACGTTTGCTGTATAACTATAAAGGCAAATACTATTTCAATGCAAGTTTCAGGCGTGATGGTTCCAGCCAGATCAACAGGGATTATTCCAAAAAATTCCAGAATTTCTGGGCACTGGGTGCTGCATGGGAACTTACAAAAGAAGAATTCATGCAGAACCAGCACGTGGTTGATTTCCTGAAACTGAAAGCATCTACCGGTTTGCTGGGTAACTTTACCGCACAGGGCAAATCATATCCTGCTTATCCCACCACACGTACCACCGCCTCTGCTGTATTTGGTGAGAACCTGGTTCCTGTAATTGAACCCGACTATGTATTTGACCCCAATTTGAAATGGGAAACTGTGCGCTCAACAGAAGTAGGTTTGGAAGCAGACCTGCTGAAAGGACGCCTGCATTTTGAAGCAGATTACTATTACAAAAAGACCAATAACCTGATCATCCTCCTCAAAGGATCAGGAAGCCTGCAAACACTTACCAATAACGGTTCTATTGAGAACAAGGGTATGGAATTCTCTGCTGGCTGGACACAAAAGATCAACAAGGACCTGAACTTTACAGTAGGTGCCAACCTTACCACATATAACACCAATGTGCTGTACCTGCCCAATCCTGTAAGGGGTATCATTGCTTCAAGTGAGCAAACACCCAACCAGACACAAACAGGTTTCCCCATTGGTTATTTCTATGGTCTCGTAGCAGATGGTTTGTACCAGTCATATGCTGATATCCTTGCTTCACCTGTAAACACTGTAAACGGTGGTGGTGTTAAGCCTGGTGATATCAAGTACAAAGACCTGAACGGTGATGGTAAGATCGATGATAACGACCGCACGCTGATCGGCAACCCCACACCTGATTTTACTTACGGTGTAAACGGTACCGTTCGTTACAAAAACTTCGACCTGAATATTGATATCGCAGGATGTTATGGTAACGAAATTTACAGGGTATGGGGTACATCAGAACAAAAGAACTCTGTGTACAACTATCCCAAGTATTATACTGAAGGCTGGACAAGTGCCGGCAGTTCCAACTGGGTTCCCATTGTAAACCAGAATCACCTGGTAAACAGGGCGCCGTCAACTTACGGTATCGAAGATGGCAGCTATGTAAGGATCAGGAACCTCACACTGGGATACAATATTCCAAAGTTCTCCAAAGCCGCGTTTATCAAAAATGCGAAACTCACATTATCAGTTCAGAATTTAAAAACATGGAAACACAACCTGGGTTATTCACCTGAATTTGCAGGAGATGCACTTTCATTCGGAATGGACTTTGGTGGTGCCGGCAGTGCGTTACCACGAGTAACAACTATTGGCTTAAATGTAAATTTCTAATCTGTAACACAAAATTTAAAAGTTTGAATCATGATAAAGATTAAACAACTCGCAGCCGGATTACTAGTTACGCTTCCTGCTGTGCTGCTTTTTTCAGGGTGTAAAAAATTCCTCGACAGGGAACCCCTGTCAATCGCAATCACCGACGTAAAAGTAGGTGCACTGGAAGGACGTGTGCTGGGTTTGTACGGTGCAGTCCGCAACTCTGCAGCAGAACCTTACTGCGGTGATGGTTTCGAAAATATTCCATGGGTGGCCATGAATGGTTTCCGTTCTGACGATGCTGAAATCGTGGCTGATCCGGGCGCATCTGCCTGGCACCAGACTTATGACCTGTTCCAGTATACAAAAGATGACTGGGGTGCAGGTTTGTACTGGGATAAGCACTATGTGTTTGCCGGCTTGTGCAACGACGCCATTGATGAGGCCGTTAAGAACAATTATACGGATGCAGCTTCACTCGTAAATGTGGCTGAAGCAAGGTTCTTCAGGGCCTATACTTATTTTGACCTGGTAAGAACTTTTGGCGCTGTTCCTAAAGTTGATTTTAAACTGAACACCGTTGCAGATGGCCAGATCGTAAAATCAGATACAGCTGCAGTCTACGGATTGATCGAATCAGACTTACAGTATGCTGTACAAAAACTGCCCGTTGAATGGGAAGTTAAGTTCAAAGGCAGGCTGACTTCTGGTGCTGCCAAAACATTCCTGGCTAAAGTGTACCTGTACAGGAGAAACTGGGCCGCGGCATTGCCATTGCTCACCGATGTAATTGCATCGCAGAAATATTCTCTTGCTGCTGATTACTGGAAAATATTCAAAAAAGAAGGAGAGCTTAACGAAGAATCCATCTTTGAAATCCAGGCATCCAAAACAGCCGGTGATGGAAATATTTACTGGAGCCGCCTGGGTCAGTGCCAGGGTGTAAGGGGAGGTTCAGGCGCATGGGATCTTGGCTGGGGATGGAATACGCCCTCTTCATCTCTTGAAGGGTCTTATCAAAGCGGTGACGTGAGAAAATCTGCCACTATCTTATATTCTAACCAGTCAGACGGTGGTACCAATACCGGTGGTTACGGACAAACACTGCCCAACCTTACCAATGCATTATACTGGAACAAAAAAGTGTACAACCAGTACAGCGATTACCTGGCAGCTGGTTTGGGCACTCCCAATAACGAAGCACAAAATACCTGGATCAATCACCGTGTATTCCGTTATGCGGATGTACTGCTGATGGCAGCTGAAGCTGCCAATGAAATCGGCGGTGCTGCCAACCAGGCCAATGCCACAACATGGGTGAACCAGATACGCACCAGGGCCGGACTGCCAAATGTTAGTTTTGTTGACCAGGCCACAATGCGTGCACGGATCAAGGCTGAAAGAAGGGCTGAATTTGCGATGGAGTACGAACGTTTCTATGACCTGGTTCGCTGGGGAGATGCGGTATCTGTACTGGGAGGTTTAGGCTACCTGAACAAACACAGGTATTACCCGATTCCTACTTCCGCTTTAAATGCAAACCCCAAACTGACACAAAATCCTGAATGGCCATAACCTACAATATTCACCAAAAAAACAAATGAGTATGAAAAATAAGATCACTTTGTTTCTTTCTGCCGCAGTCATGCTGCTGGTGGTTAGCAGCTGCCAGAAGATGAAGCGGCCTGAGCTGGGAGACTATATCAAAGATGCCAACCCGCCCAACAGCCCGTTGCGTTTTTATACTGCCATGGACGGCTCCACAACGGATAACCTCCGTAATGCAGTGGACAGCATTAAGGCAAACTTCCCTTCTTCCAACAGCATGACTTCCACAGCAGGTATTTCAGGCAAAGCCATGAAAGGTGCTGATGGCCAGTCAATCGTTTACGGTTCTGCCAACGACATTGGTAAGGCAACCAGCTTAACCATTGCTTTCTGGATGAAGAATACCGACCAGGGCCGTACAGAATTCGTGTTCTCACTGGTGGATGATAAATATGGCTGGAGCCATAGCGCTATCTTCCTGTTGCTGGAACATGGCAGTCCTACAGCCACCACATTCAAACTGGGTTTAATGGACCAGTGGATGGAATTTCCTGATGGCAATAAATTCAACAAGCCGCTGCTGGATGGCAACTGGCACCACTTAGCCATGGTATACGACCAAACCACTTCAAAAGTTAATTATTACTTTGATGGTGCAGCGGTTACCGGTGCACCTGCATCAGCAACCGATGTGAAGAACGGTGCCAACCCAAGAGGTGCACTTGACCTGTCATCAGTGAATAAATTCATTATTGGCGGATGGAACAAACATGGTAATGCACAAGGACCTACCGACGACTGGATTAAGAGCTATACCGGTTCTATCGACCAGTTCAGGTTATACAACAAGGCGCTTACTGCAGCCGAAGTACAGGCTCTTTATGCTGCCAAACTGTAATGGTTTAACTTAGTTCATATAGCAGAAGCATGATAAAGGGCTGGACATTTTATGTCTCAGCCCTTTTAATTTCTCAAGGAATTAACCCTCAGGCATGACAAACAAAAAAAGTATTCTTACGGCATGCATCGCATGCATTTGCAGTACCACCTTATTCTATTCCTGTAAACCCGATAAGCCGGCCCTGTTTGAAAGCCTGCCGGCAGGTACCACCAATATTTCATTTATAAACAAGGTTGAAGACAAGGATATGTTCAATATCCTATACTATCTCTATTTCTATAACGGCGGCGGTGTGGCTACAGGAGATATCAATAATGACGGGCTTGCCGATATTTATTTTACGGCCAACTCAAAAGGCAATAACAAACTCTACCTGAACAAAGGTGATTTCCAGTTTGAAGATATTACTGAAAAAGCCGGTGTTAAAGGTATGGCCGACTGGTGCTCGGGTGTTACCATGGCCGATGTAAACGGCGATGGTAAACTGGATATTTACGTGACGGCATCCAGCAGGCACCACAATCTTAAAGGCAATAACGAACTCTTTATCAATAACGGCAATAATACTTTCACTGAAAGCGCCGCAAAATATAATCTTGATTTTTCCGGTTTTGGCACACAGGCTGCTTTTTTTGATTATGATCATGATGGCGACCTGGACTGTTACCTGCTGAACCACTCTCAAAAACCGAATTCAAATATTACTGATACATCTGCAAGAAACCGGTATGATTCCATTTCGGGCGACCGGTTTTACCGCAATGATATCAAAACAACCGGTAAGTTCACCGATGTTTCAAAAGAAGCAGGCATTTACCAGAGCACACTGGGGTACGGACTGGGAATTGCCATCGCTGATTTTAATAATGATGGCTGGGATGATATTTATGTTGGCAACGATTTTCATGAGAACGATTATTATTATCTCAATAATGGGAATGGCCGTTTTACTGAAAGCGGTTCCCGGCATTTTAAGCATTACAGCCGCTTCAGCATGGGTAATGATGCGGCAGATTTCAATAACGACGGACAGGTGGATGTACTCACTGTAGACATGCTGCCCTACAACGAAAAAGTGCTGAAGACCTATGGCAGTGATGAAAACCCCGATACCTACAAATACAAACTGATGGGGCATGGTTATCAAAACCAGTATTCACGCAACTGCCTGCAGCGCAATAACGGCAGCGGGGTGAGTTACAGTGATGTGGCCCTGCAAAGCGGTGTGTCTGCCACCGACTGGAGCTGGAGTCCGCTCTTTGCAGACTTTGACAACGATGGCAATAAAGACCTCTTCATTTCAAGCGGCATTGTAAAGCGCCCGGTGGATATGGATTATGTGCGTTTTGTATCAGACCTTGTTATGAAAATGGATATCGACAAAACCAATGAGTTTGATAAGATGGCCATTGAAAAAATGCCCGATGGCAGTTCGCATCCTTTCTTTTTTAAGGGAGATGGCAAACTCAGTTTTACCGATATGAGCAGCGACTGGGGTACCGGTGATATGAAGGGATTTTACAACGGCGCATCTTATGCCGACCTGAACAATGATGGCAGGCTGGATGTGGTGATCAACTGCATCAATGCACCGGCCGTGATACTGAAGAACAATGCGCCTGAAAAAAAATATGTTTCTTTCAGCCTCAAAGGTGACAGCGCCAACCAGTTGGGTATTGGTACCAAAGTATGGCTTTTTTCAGGCGGAAAAATGCAGTACCAGCAGGTGATGTCCACCCGGGGGTTCCAGTCATCTTCAGATCCTGTTTTGCATTTTGGTGTTGACAGTATCAAGTATATCGACAGCATTCTGATCGTTTGGCCCGATCAAAAATACCAGGTGATGAAGAATGTGCCCGCAAAAGGCGTGGTGGAAGCACAGCAGCTTGCAGCAGGCGGGCATTTTGACTATAACAGTTTCTTCCCGCCGGCACCGGCACCGCTTCAAAATATCAGCAGCCTGGTCGGTAATAACTGGCGCCATACTGAAAACGATTTCCTCGATTATAACAAGCAATACCTCACGCCGCATATGCAATCCACCCGCGGACCAAAAATTGCCGTGGGGGATGTAAATAAAGACGGGCTGGATGATATATATGTTTGCGGTGCTTCGGGACAAAGCGGCCAGCTGATGATACAAAGCAGCAATGGCAAATTTATAAGTGCCGACACGGCTTTGTTTGGAAAGGCCAGGCAGAGCGAGGAAGTGGGCGCTGTATTCTTTGATGCCAACAATGATACCTATCCCGACCTGTACGTAACCAGCGGCGGTAATGAATACGATGATGGCAGTCCGTTCCTGGGCGATCATTTTTATCTCAACGACGGCCGGGGGCATTTTACAGATGCAACGGCTCAAATTCCGGTCCTGCAAAAAAACAAATCATGCGTAAGCGTAGCGGATATTGATAAGGATGGTGATATGGATTTATTTGTAGGTGGACTGACTGATGCCAAACGATTTGGTATTGCCCAGCCATCTTATTTATTATTGAATGACGGGAAAGCAAATTTTGCAAGAGCGAACCCGCAGGTCATCGGGCTCGACAGTGCAGGAATTGTTACCAGCGCATCATTTACCGATCTCAATAATGACGGCTGGCCTGACCTTGTGGTGGCAGGAGAGTGGATGGCTGTAAAAATATTCATGAATAAAAACGGGGTATTTAAAGAAACGGATATCCCGCAATCAACAGGCTTGTGGCAAACCCTTACTGCTGCAGATGTGAACGGTGATGGATTTACAGATATACTCGCCGGAAACTGGGGACATAACAGCAAGCTTTGGGCCGGGCGCAACGGGCCATTGAAATTATATGTGAAGGATTTTGACAACAATGGCATGGTGGAGCAGGTAATGTGTTATACCATGGACGGAAAGGAATATACATTCCTGGCAAAGGATGAACTGGAGCGGCCACTGCCGGTTTTGAAAAAAGCCTATCTCACCTACAGTGAAGTGTCGGGCAAAACCGTGCAGTTCATGTTCTACGACCTTTTCAAGGATTATACGGAACTGAAAGCGGAAACGCTTACCTCTTCCTGCTTTATCAATGATGGCAAGGGTAATTTTAAACAGGTGGGATTGCCCGATGAATTGCAACTGGCGCCTATTTTCTCCTTTGCTGCATTAGGCGGCAGTAACTACCTTGCAGGAGGAAATTTTTATGGCACGGTTCCTTATGAAGGAAGATATGATGCGCTGGAGCCCGCTGTATTTACTTTTGATAAAACTGCCAGCCATTTCAAACCGCTGTATTATGTTACCACCGCCGATGGTGAGCTGCGTGACCTGGAATGGGTGAACACTGCTGCCGGCAACCGTTACCTGGTGGCGGGGATGAACAATGCACCCTTACAATTTTTTAAACTGACCGATGATAAAACTAAATGACATGCGTAAAAGACAAATGCTGCTGCTGCTCTGCACTTCTTTTTTGTGCGGCGTATGCAGCAAAGGAACCGGGGGAGACAATAATCCACAACCCACACCCACACCCGCTGTAAATGAAGTCGATTTCTGGCTTACTAAAGGCGACCAGTCCGCACTCCTTCAAAAACAAACGGATGTGCTTTCATTTGGAACGGCTGTAAATGCGTTTCCGAATATTGATGTTGACTCAACCATCAGCTATCAGCAGGTAGATGGTTTTGGTTACACACTCACGGGCGGCAGTGCCTATCTCATCAACAGGATGGGCGCATCACAATCGGCCGCTTTACTCACCGATTTTTTCAGTACCAATGCGGTAAGTTATCTGCGTATCAGCATGGGTGCTTCTGACCTGGATGCGGCGGTTTTCAGTTATGATGACCTGCCGGCCGGGCAAACAGATCCCACACTTGCCAGTTTTAATCTTTCAAAAGATACGGTTGATCTTATACCGGTGATGAAACAAATCCTGGCCATTAATCCCAATATCAAAATACTCGCTTCTCCATGGAGTCCGCCGGTGTGGATGAAAGATAATGGCAACAGCATCGGTGGCAGTTTGCTGCCGCAGTATTACAGCACCTATGCGCAATACTTTGTAAAATATGTGCAGCAAATGAAAGCCAAAGGCATCACGGTGGATGCCGTAACGGTGCAAAACGAACCACAGCATGGCGGCAACAACCCCAGTATGGTGATGTCGGCCGCACAGCAGGCAGATTTTGTGAAGAATCATTTAGGCCCGGCATTCCAGGCTGCAGCGCTTACAACCAAGATCATCATCTGGGATCATAACTGCGACAATGCCAATTATCCCATCACCATATTGAATGATGCGGCGGCAAAAGCATTTGTAAACGGTTCTGCCTTTCATTTGTATGCTGGCGATGTGAGCGCATTGTCGGCCGTGCACAGCGCACATCCTGATAAAGCGCTTTATTTTACCGAGCAATGGACGGGTGCTTCCGGAAGTTTTTCCGGTGATCTTACCTGGCATGTAAAGAATGTGATCATCGGCACCATGCGCAACTGGAGCCGCAATGCGCTGGAGTGGAACCTGGCCAATGATCCCACTTACAATCCGCATACACCCGGCGGCTGTACGGAATGTAAAGGCGCTGCCACCATCAGCGGTTCAAACTATACAAGAAATGTAAGCTACTATATCATTGCGCATGCATCGCGTTTTGTGCCTGCGGGTTCTGTGCGTATCGAAAGCAGCCTTGCCACCAATTTGCCCAATGTGGCATTCAAAACACCTTCAGGGAAAAAAGTACTGGTGGTGGTGAACGATGGCACAGCGGCACTCGGCTTTAACATCAAATTCAAAAATAAATGGGTATTCACTTCACTGGCTTCAGGTGCTGTGGGAACCTATGTTTGGTAAATAAATAAACGATTGTTATGAAAAGGATCAGCATTCTTCTATGTACAGCACTGGCATGTTCCTGTGCAGATAACAGCAATAAGCAGGAATCAGTAAACGCCGGCAGCACAACATTTTCAACCGAAGGCAAACAGCTACTGGTATATACCACGGCCGACAGCAGCAGCCTGCGCCTCTCCTTAAATGATACTGCTGTATTTGCAGACAAGGCCCAGCCTTTTGAAAATGAAGTGATCGTATTTGCCGATCCCACCAAAACCTTTCAAACTTATTTCGGCATTGGTGGTGCCATTACCGATGCTGCTGCAGAAACATTTTACAAAATGCCCAAAGAAAAGCAGCAGGAAATACTGAAAGCTTATTTTGATAAAAAGGATGGCATCGGTTATACCATTGCAAGAACCAATATCAACAGCTGTGATTTCAGCAGTGATCATTATACCTATGTAACCGACAGCACCGACAAGGAACTGAAATCCTTCAATATCGACCACGATAAAAAATTTAAACTGCCACTCATCAAAGAAGCCACAGCAGCTGCAGGCGGAAAACTTACATTGTTTGCCAGCCCCTGGAGCCCGCCGGCATACATGAAAACCAACAGCGATATGCTGCACGGAGGCAAACTTAAAACGGCATTCTATGATGCATGGGCATTGTACTACACCAAGTTTATCAAAGCATATGAAAAGGAAGGAGTGCCTGTTTGGGGTATAACCATCCAGAATGAACCCATGGCCACGCAAAAATGGGAGAGCTGTATTTATACCGGGGAGGAAGAACGTGACTTTTTAAAAAAGCACCTGGGGCCCACGATGGAAAAAGAAGGACTCAAAGAAAAAAAGATCATCGGCTGGGATCATAACCGCGACCTGATATTCCAGCGGGCGAGCACACTGCTGGATGATCCGGATGCCGCAAAATACTTGTGGGGTATCGGCTTTCACTGGTACGAGCCATGGAGCGGGGGCGACCCGATGTATGATAATGTAAAACTGGTGAACCAGGCATATCCCAACACAAACCTGTTTTTTACAGAAGGATGCAAGGAAAAATTTTCACTGGATCAAACCGGTAACTGGCAGCTGGGTGAAAAATACGGAGCCAATATGATCAACGATTTCAATAATGGCATGGTGGGCTTTACCGACTGGAATATTTTACTCGATGAAACCGGCGGACCCAATACAGCCAGTAATTTTTGCTTTGCGCCTGTACATGGTAACACCCAGACAAAACAGGTTATCTATACCAATGAATACTGGTACATCGGTCATTTTTCTAAATTCATTCAGCCCGGTGCTAAAAGAATTTCGAGCAGTGCCAGCAGGAGCCAGTTGCTTACCACCGCATTCCTGAATCCTGATGGTAAGGTAGTGGTGATCGTGATGAATCAAAGCAGTAAGGCCACCCCGTATTTTTTATGGATTAAAGGGAAAGCTGCTGAATTGCAGTCGCTGCCACATTCCATTCAAACAATCATTTTTTAATGAACCGCTTCGTTTATAATATGAAGACGCTGTTATATTTTTTTGCAGGATTGATACTGGTTGCAGGATGTAAAAAAGGAGGAAGCGACCCGGCCCCGGCACCACCCATTGTTACGCCTTTACTGATCACGGATGTGCAGGTGGGAACTGTAACGGGGGTTTCCACAGGAAGCCTGACCTATGATGTGCCGGTTACCGCATCCATGAAAATCAGGTTCAATAAAAAAATTGACCGCTCCACGGCGGGTGCCATCGGGCTCAGCGCTTTTGGTGCCTATACGGTGAACTATGTTTACGAAAACAACGACAGTACCGTGGTGATCCAGCCTGCATCGAATATGCTTTACCTGGTACGTTATACACTTGCTGTTAATACCAGTTTGCGTGGAACCGACAACAGTTCCATTGATGCTTATAAATCTTACAATTTTGTTACAGCAATTGATCCTTCTGATAAGTTCCCGGTGATCAGTGATAATGCCCTGCTGGATACAGTGCAGAAAAGAACTTTTGCATACTTCTGGGATTATGGTCACCCGGTGAGCGGACTCGCAAGGGAACGCAGCAATGCCACACCCGAAACAGTCACCACCGGCGGTTCTGGTTTTGGCATTATGAGTATACCGGTGGCCATCAGCCGCAATTTTATCACCCGTGCACAGGGTCTTGCAAGGATGCAGACCATTGTGGCTTTCCTGAAAAATACCGCACAGAAATACCATGGCGCTTTTCCGCACTGGCTCAATGGCAGCACGGGCGTTACAATTCCCTTCAGTGCCAAGGATGATGGCGCCGACCTGGTGGAAACATCTTACTTGATGGCAGGACTGCTCACGGCAAGACAATACTTTGATGGTGCAGGTGCTGCAGAAACAGCACTGCGCAATGATATCAATGTATTGTGGAATGCCGTGGAATGGAACTGGTTCAGGCAGGGTACACAAAATGTGCTGTACTGGCACTGGAGTCCCAACTATGCCTGGCAGATGAACAATAAGATACAGGGATGGAATGAATGCCTCATCACGTACATACTCGCTGCATCCTCCACCACATTTGCCATTCCGAAAGTGGTGTACACCGAAGGATTTGCCCGGAACGGCGCCATGCAGAACGGCGGCAGTTTTTACGGCTACCAGCTTCCGTTAGGAAGCAATAACGGCGGCCCCTTGTTTTTTGCACACTACTCTTTCCTTGGTATCAATCCAACAGGATTAAATGATGCTTATGCCAGTTACCAGTTACAGGTAACCAATCATACAAAGATCAATTACGAATACTGTAAGGCAAATCCCAAAGGGTATTACGGTTACAGCAGTTCCTGCTGGGGTTTAACGGCCAGTGATGTGCCCGGCGGCTATAATGCCAATGAACCCAATAATGATATTGGTGTGATCGCACCCACGGCGGCGCTTTCATCATTTCCTTACACACCGGTGGAAAGTATGAATGCACTGAAATATTTTTATTACAAACTGGGCGACAGGATATTTCTGCAGTATGGTTTTGCTGATGCGTTTTCTCTCAAAGATACCTGGGTGGCCGCTTCGCACCTGGCTATTGACCAGGGCCCCATTATTGTAATGATTGAAAATTACCGGAGCGGACTGGTGTGGAATTTACTCACCAGCTGTCCTGAAATTAAAAACGGCATGAAAAACGTGCTGGGCTTTACAGCACCTTATCTATAAATTATGTTTGCAAGATTACTGGTTATTGCTATCATACCGGCAGCATTGCTGTCCTGCTTCGCTCATACTTCACATAAAGACACAAAGCAAAAAAATGATGCAGACACTGCAGAACTTTCAGATACTGCCATATTCAGAACCGTGCAGGAAAAAACCTTCCAGTATTTCTGGGATGGTGCCGAGCCTGTAAGCGGAATGGCAAGGGAAAGGTTTCATGCGGATAATGATTACCCCGATCATGATAAAATGGTGGTGACCAGCGGCGGCTCCGGTTTTGGACTGATGGCCATACTGGTGGGGGTGGAACGCGGATTTATAACAAGAGATGCTGCAAGAACAAGACTGGAACAGATCATGCATTTTCTTGAAACGGCCGACAGGTTTCATGGCGCCTGGCCACATTGGTGGAATGGTGAAACCGGCAAAGTAAAACCGTTTGGAAAATATGATAATGGCGGCGACCTGGTGGAAACATCCTTTTTATTGCAGGGATTGCTTTGTGTACGACAATATTTTAAAGATGGTACGGAAGCGGAAAAAAAACTGGCTGCACGCATTGACCAGTTGTGGAAAGAGGTGGAGTTTGACTGGTACCAGAACGGGCAGGATGTTTTGTACTGGCACTGGAGCCCGGACTATGCATGGAAAATGAATTTTGCTGTGCGTGGTTATAATGAATGCCTGATCATGTATGTGCTGGCGGCTTCTTCGCCCATACATGCTGTGCCTGCAGAGGTATACCACAAGGGCTGGGCGGAAAGCGGTGCCATCAATAAAAACCCGCCTTCTTATAAAGATTATAAACTGCAATTCCACTACCAGGGCAACCCGCCACATGGCGGACCACTATTCTGGTCGCACTATTCATATCTCGGGCTGGATCCGCGTGGACTAAAAGATCAGTATGCGGATTACTGGAAAGAAAACCAAACGCTTTCACTGATCAATTATCAATGGTGTGTTGACAATCCAAAAAAGTATAAAGGTTATGGCGCCAATAACTGGGGACTCACGGCGAGTTATTCCGTGGGCTTTTATGCGGCGCATGCACCCTCTGCAGAAAATGACCTGGGTGTGATTTCTCCCACAGCTGCACTGTCAGCTTTTCCTTACACGCCGGAGCAATCCATGGCGGCGATGAAACATTGGTACAATGATATGCAGGAAAAAATTTGGGGGCCTTATGGCTTTTACGATGCGTTCAGCGAAACAGCAGGATGGTACAAGCCATGGTATCTTGCCATCGACCAGGGCCCGGCTGTGGTGATGATGGAAAATTACAGGACCGGGCTGTTATGGAAATTATTCATGAGTTGCCCGGAAGTACAAACCGGGTTAAAAAAACTGGGATTTACAAGTCCGCAAATACATTAAATGAAACATCTTTTTATAGCAGCTGCATTTTTATGTTCAGTAACTGCAGGCCATGCACAAACGCTTGTAAAAGTGATGTCGTACAATATCCGGCTGGATGTAAAGAGTGATGGAGAAAATCAATGGGACAAGCGAAAGGATAAAGTGGCCGGGCTTATGAATTTTTATGAAGCCGATTTTATTGGCGGGCAGGAAGTACAGCACCACCAGCTTCAATACCTGTTGCAGCAGCTGAATGGATACAGTTATACCGGCGTGGGCCGTGATGATGGCAAGGAAGCCGGTGAATACTCATGCATTTTTTATAAAAAAGACCACTATGAATTATTGCAGCAATCCACTTTCTGGTTATCACCTACACCCGATACGGTTTCAAAGGGATGGGATGCGGCCATTGTAAGAATTTGTACTTACGGGTTGTTCAGGCATAAAGCTTCCGGTAAAATTTTCTGGGTGTTCAATACACATTTTGATCATATTGGTAAAACGGCCCGGCTGGAATCGGCTATGCTGATCGTGAAAAAAATAAACGAACTCAATACAAAACACTACCCGGTGATCCTGACAGGAGATTTTAACTCAAAGCCCGATGAAGCGCCTGCGCAGTACATGACTGCCCACATGAAAAACAGCCGCAGCATCAGCAAACAGGTATATGGTGGCGCAGATACCTGGAACGCTTTTAAATTTGACCAGGAGCCGGATGGCTGCATCGATTATATCTTTGTGAATGACAACCGGCGCATCTCGGTTTCAAAATTTGCAACACTGACGGATTCTTATGATATGAAATATCCTTCAGATCATTTTCCGGTGTTGGCGGAAATAACCATCGACTAAAGCAACAATCAAATTCTATGCGGCAGATTATTTTGTTCATCGCATGCATCACATCCATCCCAACCAGTTTTTCGCAGGTAAAACCCGGTGGAATATTCACCGATCATATGGTGCTGCAGCGCAATGCGGCCATACCGGTTTGGGGATGGGCAGCAAAGGGAGAAAAAATAACAGTTAGCTTTCATGCACAGGTAAAAAAAACCGTGGCTGATAAAACGGGCAAATGGACGGTTTATCTCGATAATGAAACCGCGGGAGGGCCCTGGATGCTGACCATACAAGGCAAAAAAAATACAGTTACCCTCAATGATATTTTAGTGGGAGATGTTTGGATATGTTCCGGCCAGTCGAATATGGAATGGCCGCTGTCTGCAACAATGAATGCTTCTGCAGAGATCGCAGCGGCCAGTAACCCGCAGGTACGGCATTTCAAAGTGGAACATGCGGTAAGCGTGGTGCCAGTAGATGATGTTAAACCTTCATCGTGGAAGATCTGCACACCGGCAACAGCTCCTGAGTTTACTGCGGTGGGTTATTATTTTGCAAAACGCCTGCAGGAAGAACTGCATGTGCCCATCGGGCTGGTGAACAGTTCCTGGGGTGGCACCATGGTGGAAACATGGATCAGCAAAACCGGTCTGCAAACAAGTGGCAACTTCGCGGCGGTGGCTTCGCAACTTCCTGCCAGTATGGAACAGTTTGAGAAAGACGAGGTGGAACGCATCCGGAAAAGTGTGGCAGGCTTTCAATACACGGATGCCGCGGAAATAGTAAAGGGCTGGGAATCGCCTGCATATGACGATCGTAGATGGAGCAAACTGCTGGCGCCCAAACAATGGGAAGAGCAGGGGCTGAATAATCTGGATGGCACGGTTTGGTACCGGAAAAATATTTCACTCACGGCTGCGCAGGCATCAAAGAATGCGGTGATTTGGCTGGGGAAAATTGACGACTGTGATTCAGCTTATATAAACGGTGTGCTGGTTGGTTCTACCTGTGTGTATGACCAGCTGCGCAAATACAGCATCCCTGCAAAACTGCTGAAAGAAGGACAGAATACCATCGTGGTAAAAGTGCTGGATACCGGTGGTGGCGGTGGAATCTGGGGCGATGCCGCTGATGTAAAAATGGAAACAGCCGAAGGAGATATCCCGCTTGCCGGGGAATGGAAAGCCCGGGTGGATGTGAATGCTTCGATTGTGTCCACCAGCCCCAATTCAATGCCCGCCTTATTGTACAATGGGATGGTGCATCCTTTGCTGCCGCTTGCAGTAAAAGGCGTGATCTGGTATCAGGGCGAAACCAATGCATCCCGGGCAAAGCAATATGAAGAAAGCTTTCCGTTGCTGATTAACGACTGGAGAAATAAATTCAGCCAGGCAACGATGCCTTTTTATTATGTGCAGCTGGCATCTTTTAATGCCAGTAATCAAAACGGAACTGAAGGCAGCGCTTGGGCGGAGTTAAGGGAGGCGCAATTTAAAACCTTGTCGGTTTCCAATACCGGCATGGCTGTAACAGCCGATATCGGTGATGCAAAAGATATTCATCCCCGCAATAAAAAAGATGTGGGCGGAAGGCTGGCATTGCTGGCATTGAAAAATACGTATGGAAAAAACCTGGTGGCATCCGGCCCGCTGTATAAAAACATGCAGGTGGAAAACGGGATGGCCGTAATACATTTTGAATCTGCCGGTGGCGGGCTGGTGGCAAAAGATAACAAGTACGGTTATCTCAACGGGTTTATGATCGCAGGGGCGGATAAAAAATTTTACTGGGCAAAAGCATGGATCAAAAATAATAACGTGGTGGTGTGGAGTGATGCCGTGCCTTCACCTGCAGCAGTGCGGTATGGCTGGACGGATGATAACAGCGAATGTAATTTGTTTAATAAGGAAGGATTACCGGCATCACCATTCAAAACCGATGACTGGAAGGGATTAACAGACGGTATTCAATACGCGGTTGGCATGTGAGGTACATTTTAAATTAAATTCATTTTTACATCATGCATAAAAAAATATTTTCTTCCGGTAATGACATGGCTGCTGCGGCGGCGGATGCCATCATCGACCTGGTGAAAGATATGCCGGATGCATTGCTCTGTTTTGCAACAGGCAACACACCAGTAGAAACCTACCGGCTGCTGGTGAAGAAAGCGCTTGCGGAAGAAGTCGATTTCAGCAGGTGTTTTTGTATCGGGCTGGATGAATGGGTGGGCGTTGAACCGGGAACACCGGGCAGCTGTCATTATACATTGCATGAACAATTATTCAGGCCATTGGGTATTACCGCTTCGCAGCTGCATCTTTTTGATGCCATGGCAGAAGACCCGGACATGGAATGTAAAAAGATGGACATCCTCGTGGCTGAAAAAGGCGGTATTGATTGTATGCTGGTGGGCGTGGGTTTGAATGGCCATGTGGGATTTAATGAACCCGGCGTGGATATAAAGCTGGGGGCGCATGTGCAGTTACTGCATCCTTCCACTCTGGAATCGGGCAAACATTATTTTGAAACACCTGTTGCCATACAGAAAGGGATCACGCTCGGGCTTACGCACATGATGCATGCCAGGCTATTGCTGATGCTGGCGAATGGATCACACAAAGCAACTGTTGTAAAACGCCTGGCAGAAGAAGAAGTGACGAATATGCTGCCTGCAGGTTATATCAGGAAGCATGCCAATGGCTGGTTGCTGCTGGATGAAGCCGCTGCATCTTTGCTGGAAGCGCAGGTGCTGGCGATGGAAAAATGAACCTACACAGAAAGAAAAACTGTCGCATGCTGACACTCCTGAAAAAAATATTTTTTGCTGTCATTTGCACAATGGGTTTATGGCAGGGAAATGCGCAAACCGTATCACTCAATGGCGAATGGCTGTTCAGGATGGGAGATGATCCTTCCTGGAAAAATGCGTCAGCAGCTGCACCCGGATGGCAAAAGGTAACGGTTCCTGCCGGCTGGAACCGGCTGGGATTGAACAAAGAAAAGACAGTGGCCTGGTACTTGTTACATTTTGCTGTGCCGGAAAAACTCCTCGGACAGGACCTGGTGCTGTTTGCCGGAACCATTGATGATGCAGATGAAACGTATTTCAATGGGGTGCTGGTGGGCAAAACAGGCCGGTTTCCGCCCGGTGATGAATCAGCCTGGGATACAGAAAGAAAATATACCATCGGCAAGACACTGGTAAAAAAAGAAAATACGATCGCGATAAGGGTATACAATGGCATCGGTGATGGTGGTATCTACGGAGGTAATGTGATGTTGCTTACAAAAGCCATGTATGAGAAGCAGGTGGCTGCCCAGTTAAAAAACAAAAAATCATATTACCAGCTCACCACCTCCAACGGGCTGGTGGCGGCTGTGTATAATGAACAGACTGCTTCAATTGAAAATTTTTATCCGCATATTTTTTCTTATTATGATTCCGGGCTCGCGGTTAAACCCATTCTCAGCAACCTGCATCCTGTAACAGATGCGCCTGTATTGTATACAAAATATAAAGACAATACCCATGTGATTGAAACGGGTTACCCGGAATTTACCATCACTTACTATACTTCATTTACAAAAAAAACCAAAGCACTCTATGTACAGGTGAAAGGCAGAAAAACAGCGGTAGAAAATATTTCATTTAAATACGACCCGGTTTCGGGTAACACGGAAGAAAGGACGGTTACAAAAAAAGAAGATCAGTCTGCCTGCAAATATTTTGTCTTTGCATTCAGCGATACGTTGAATGCCCTGCCGGATATGGATGCATTGCTGGCGGGGATGCCTTCACCTGCTGAAGAACTGCGTTTCATGAAAACCATTTTTGCACAATGCAAATACCCCGGAGGAATCACCGCTGCAGAAAAAAATGTATTTGAGCAGGGGATATCCATTTTAAAAATGAGCCAGGTGGGAGAGGGCGAAGTGTTCCCGTTGGCAAAGGGACAGGTACTGGCTTCATTGCGGCCGGGCGTATGGGCCATTTGCTGGGTGCGGGATGGTGCATTTGCCATTGAAGCCATGAGCAAACTGGGAATGTACGGCGAAGCAAAAAATGCACTGGAGTTTATGCTGCGGGCAAAGCCCACCAACCAGTTTATACATTATATCCATACGGATGGCAAAGATTACGGTACCGGTGTGCCCTACATTATTTCACTCACCCGCTATTTCGGCAACGGAAGGGAAGAATGTGATTATACCACCGATGGCGGCCCCAATATTGAACTGGATGATCTGGGACTCTTCTTAACCGCAGCATATCATTATGTGAACGAAAGCGGGGATATGGATTTTTTAAAAAGATGGGATAATGAACTGCGTACCGTAGGCAATGCCATCATTCATAATATATCAGCAAAAGGGATTTTGCGGCGCGACAGCGGCCCCTGGGAACACCATTTGCCCGGCAAGGAATTTATGTGGGCCAGCGGTACCTGTGCAAGGGGACTGCAGTTGGTATCACAACTGCAGAAAAAGGCAGGAGCTGATTATGCCGTTTTTGAAAACGGCAGCAGGCAATTGTACAATGGCATACTGAAAAACTGTTTGATCGATGGCCGTTATATAAAGGGAAATGCCACCGAACAGGATCCGGCCGATCACCACTATTATGATGCCGCCACATTTGAATTGTTTGCTGGCGGACTGGTGAGTGATAAAAAACTTTTTGCCAGTCATATGGCAGAATATAACAAGCACAACCGTGCAGCCGGCGATCCGCAAAAAGGCTATATCCGTTTTAACAGCAGCGACAGCTATGAAAACCAGGAATGGCCCTTTGCAGGACTTCGTGTTGCTGTAGCCCAAAAAAAACTAGGAAGCCCTGTTATTGCAAAACAACTCATCAGCCGCATTACTTCCTATGCTGCAAGAAACAATAACCAGGTGCCTGAAATACTCAGCAATGATCTTGGCCTGTATAAAGGTGCTATCCCAATGGTGGGGTATGGGTCTGCTGCTTACATACTGGCGTTGATGGCATTTTATAAAAACTAAGCACATGCGAAAAATTATTTTATCCGTTTTTTTTATCACTGCAATGCCTGCTTTATATGCGCAGTATAAAACCTATTGCAATCCCATCAATATAGATTATGGATATACACCCATTCCCAATTTCAGTGAGTGGGGCAGGCACCGGGCCACTGCGGATCCTGTTATTGTTAATTATAAGGGTGATTATTATTTATTCAGCACCAACCAGTGGGGCTACTGGTGGAGCAATGATATGCGTAAATGGAATTTTATTTCCAAACGTTTCCTGCGCCCCTGGAATGAAGGGTATGATGAATTGTGTGGGCCGGCTGTTGGTGTTGTGGGAGATACGATGCTTGTATTCGGTTCAACCTATACAAAAAAATTCACCATCTGGATGAGCACCAATCCCAAAGCCAATGAATGGAAACCGCTGGTGGATTCTTTCGAGATCGGCGGATGGGATCCTGCATTTTTCACAGATGATGATGGCCGCTTTTATATGTACAATGGCAGCAGCAATTCATTTCCTTTATACGGCATTGAGCTTGACAGGAAAACCTTTAAACCCATCGGCACCAGAAAAGAGCTGTACCTGCTGGAAGACTGGCGTTATGGGTGGCAACGTTTTGGCGAGCATATGGACAATACTTTTCTCGATCCCTTTATAGAAGGCGCCTGGATGACCAAATATCATGGAAAATATTACCTGCAGTATGGCGCACCCGGTACAGAGTTCAGCGGCTATGCGGATGGGGTGGCTGTTGGTAATGAACCGCTGGGATTTTTTGGCAACCAGTCAGACCCCTTAAGTATGAAGCTGGGCGGTTTTGCAAGAGGTGCCGGTCATGGTTCCACCTTTATGGATCGTAACAATAATTACTGGCATGTGAGCACCATCATGCTGTCGGTAAAAAATAATTTTGAAAGAAGACTGGGTATCTGGCCGGCAGGTTTTGACAAGGATGATGTGATGTGGTGCAATACCGCGTTTGGAGATTACCCGCATTATCTTCCTTCAGGATCAGCGCATAGTTATGGCAGCGGTTTTACAGGATGGATGCTGCTGAATTATAAAAAGCCCGTAACGGTTTCATCCACACTGGGTGGTTATTTGCCCAATAATGCCAATGATGAAGATTTGAAAACTTACTGGAGTGCCGCAACGGGTAATAAAGGAGAATGGATACAAACCGACCTGGGTAATCTTTCAACTGTAAATGCCATCCAGGTGAATTATGCCGACCAGGATGTTGCAACGGATCATCTGGGGAAGATAAATGGCGGTGAGCAGTATCACCAGTACAAATTGTATTATTCTGCCGATGGAAAGAAATGGAATGTGCTGGCAGATAAAAGCATGAACACAACCGATATTCCCCACGAATACCTCGAACTGGAAAAGCCCGTGCAGGCCCGTTTTATAAAACTCGAGAATATTCACATGCCAACCGGTAAATTTGCCATCAGCGGGCTGCGGGTGTTTGGCAATGCTAACGGTGCAAAGCCCGAAGCGGTTAAAACATTTTTTGTGCTGCGTACAGAAAAGGACAAGCGCAGCGGCTGGATAAAATGGAACCCGGTAAATGATGCCTATGCCTACAACATTTATTATGGTACAGAACCCGGCAAAATGTATAATTGCATTATGGTAATGGGTAATACCAGCAACGAATACTGGTTCAAGGGAATGGATGCCAAAAAGAAATATTATTTTACGATAGAAGCGATCAATGAAAATGGTGTGTCACAACGATCAAATATGGCAGCGGCTGAATAAGCTTTTACTGGCAATGCTGCTGCTTGCCTGCTTTGCAGCGAATTTACAGGCGCAGCCTTTTGCAGCAGAAATAAGCGCATTCAAAAAACTGGATAGTGCCCGTTTTCCCGGTACGGGGAAAATATTGTTTATTGGCAGTTCATCCTTTACCAAGTGGACGGATGTACAGGATTATTTTCCGGCGCATGCCATCATTAACCGGGGTTTTGGCGGATCCACTTTACTGGATGTGATCCGTTATGAGAAAGAAGTGATTTTTCCATACGATCCAAAGCAGGTGGTGATCTATTGCGGTGAAAATGATGTGGCAGGTGATACGGCCGTAACGGGTACTGCGGTGCTGGAAAGATTCAAGCAGTTATTTACGGATATCCGGAAGCGGTTTCCAAAAGTGCCGGTAATATTTGTATCGTTAAAACCCAGTCCGAGCCGCTGGCATATGCGTGCAAGAACCATGGAAGCCAACCGGCTCATCAAAAAATATTTAAAAAAGAAAAAGCATACACGTTTTATCAATGTGTGGGATGTGATGCTGAATGAAAAAGGTGAACCGCGGGAAGAGCTTTTCATAAAAGACCGGCTGCACATGAACGCGGAAGGTTATAAGATATGGCAGGGATTGATGGAGCCGTATTTGCTGTAGTGGCTGATATCTGCACAACAGTACAGGTGTGCGACCCCGCTGTTAGCGGGGCAAGCTGCCACGATGCTCA
Organism: Ferruginibacter sp.; assembly: GCA_046329655.1. Taxonomy (GTDB): domain Bacteria; phylum Bacteroidota; class Bacteroidia; order Chitinophagales; family Chitinophagaceae; genus Ferruginibacter. Next base: position 38,155 of record JAXLUD010000015.1, on the reverse strand, counting down.
TAAGAATTTAAATTGTTGACCCATAAACATAAATACGATGAAAAAATGGTTGTTTGTTATTGCCACGCTTTTTGTTTTTAAAGCAGATGCACAGGACGCAAAGATGAAAGCTTTCATTGATGCACTGATGAAAAAAATGACACTGGAAGAAAAGATCGGTCAGCTGAACCTGCCGGGCAGCGGAGATATTGTTACCGGCCAGGCCCAGAGTTCGGATATCGGTAAAAAGATCAAGGAAGGGAAAGTGGGCGGTTTGTTCAATATAAAATCTGTTGCCAAGATAAGGGATGTGCAGCGGGTGGCTGTGGAAGAAAGCCGCTTGAAAATTCCGCTGATTTTCGGGATGGATGTGATCCATGGGTATGAAACTGTGTTCCCCATTCCATTAGCGCTCAGCTGCAGCTGGGATATGAAGCTGGTGGAGAACAGTGCACGCATTGCTGCGGTGGAAGCCAGTGCAGACGGTATTAACTGGACCTACAGCCCGATGGTGGACATCTGCCGTGATCCGAGATGGGGCCGTATTGCAGAAGGTAATGGTGAAGATCCATACCTGGGTTCGCAGATTGCGAAGGCCATGGTAAAGGGATACCAGGGCAACGACCTGAAAGCGAACAATACCATCATGTCCTGCGTAAAACACTATGCCATGTACGGTGCAGCAGAAGCCGGCAGGGATTATAATACAACCGACATGACAAGACAAACCATGTACAATGTATACTTCCCGCCCTTCAAGGCCGCAGCCGATGCAGGAGCAGGCAGTTTTATGGCCTCATTCAACGAAGTGGAAGGCGTGCCTGCCACTGCCAATAAATGGCTGATGACGGATGTATTGCGCAGGCAATGGGGCTTTAAAGGTTTTGTGGTAACAGATTATACCGGTATCAACGAAATGATCGCACATGGTATCGGCGATCTGAAAACAGTATCTGCCCGTGCGCTCGATGCAGGTATTGATATGGATATGGTGGGAGAAGGTTTTTTAACCACCCTCCAACAATCACTCAAGGAAGGAAAAGTAACACAGGCTGAAATTGACGCCGCCTGCAGGAGGATACTGGAAGCGAAATATAAACTCGGTCTCTTTGATGATCCGTATAAATATTGTGATGACAGCCGGGCAAAGACAGAAGTGTTTTCGGCTGATCACCGTGCGGCTGCAAGGAGCACGGCGGCACAAAGTTTTGTGCTGCTGAAAAATAATAATGTGCTGCCACTTAAAAAATCAGGTACCGTAGCCGTAATCGGGCCATTGGCCGACAATAAGGAAAATATGCCCGGCACCTGGAGTGTGGCGGCTAATTTTCAAAAAGCAACATCATTGCTTTCGGGGCTGAAAGAAGTGGCGGGTGACAAAGTGAAGTTCCTGTATGCAAAGGGCAGTAACCTGGTGGCTGATGAAAAATATGAAGAACGTGCTGGTATGTTTGGTAAGGCATTGGGAAGGGATAAGCGGCCAGCAGAAGAAATTATAAAAGAAGCGGTGGAAATCGCCAGTCAAAGTGATGTAGTGGTTGCCGCATTGGGCGAGAGTGCAGAAATGTCCGGGGAAAGCAGCAGCCGCAGTGATATCAGCGTGCCTGAAGTACAGAAAGATTTGCTCAAAGCATTGCTTGCAACCGGCAAACCCGTAGTGTTGGTTTTATTTACCGGCCGTCCATTGGTCATCAAATGGGAAAGCGAAAACGTACCTGCAATCTTAAATGTTTGGTTTGGCGGAAGCGAAGCCGGTTATGCCATTGCGGATGTGTTGTTCGGCGATGTAAATCCATCCGGCAAACTCAGCACTACATGGCCGCAGAATGTTGGACAGGTGCCGTTGTATTACGCACATAAAAATACCGGCCGCCCGCTGGGAACCTGGTTCGAAAAATTCCGCAGCAATTATCTTGATGTAAGCAACGATCCCGTTTATCCATTCGGCTTTGGACTGGGTTACAGCAATTTCAGTTACAGCGATCTTAAACTGAGTGCTGCCAATTTAAAAGGCAACCAGGCATTGACCGCTTCAGTTACGGTAACCAACACCGGCAAATATGACGGAAAAGAAGTGGTGCAGTTATACATCCGTGATGTGGTGGGCAGTGTAACCAGGCCTGTGAAAGAACTGAAGGGTTTTCAAAAAGTGGAGATGAAGGCTGGCGAATCGAAAACAATTACATTCAGCATTACACCCGAAGACCTGAAATTTTATAATTATGATTTGAAATATGACTGGGAACCCGGAGAGTTTGAGATCATGATTGGCGGAAATTCAAGGGATGTAAAGAAGGCTGCTGTCAGCTGGATGAAATAAAAGTTTATTCAAACAAAACAATTTCAGCCGGTGTTATCATTTGATAATGCCGGCTTTTATTTTTGTGCCGGTAAATATTCTTTTTATACTTTTATGCCAGCTATTTAACGATTGACAAATTATTCTGCATATGATGATGTCGGGCTGGTACAGCTGCTTGCCAATGGTGATGAAGGGGCTTTTAATGAAATTTATCACCGCTACTGGACGCAATTATTCGCCATGGCCGTGAACCGCTTAAAAGATAAATCAGCTGCTGAAGATGTGGTGCATGATGTGTTTGCCGGGCTGTGGCACAACCGGACTGCAGTTCAGATTGATAAGCTCGAAAACTACCTGGCGGTGGCCGTGAAGTATACAATATTGAATGTGCTGCGTAAACGGCAGTATGAAAAGCACTACCTCGAAACTGCTATCGGAACAGTGAATGTGGAAGCCGTTACCGAACAGCAGGTGCAATACAAATGGCTGTTGCAAAAAGTACAGACAGAAATTGAAAAGCTTCCCGAAAAATGCCGGCTGATATTTAAATATTCCCGTAACCAGGGCATGCCGGTAAAAGAGATTGCCCGCCAACTGCACCTTTCACCCAAAACGGTGGAGAACCAGCTTACGAGGGCCATCAGGCAGCTGCGGGTGGCGGTTAAAAGCGCCATTTTCTCCCTGGCTACCTTCTTTATCCATCTTTTTTAAAAAATAATTCCTGCAATGTGGGGGATAAGGCAGTTTCATGTTACTGCTTTATGTAAACGTATGCTTGCACCACATCAATTAAACAAATTGCTGGAGAAATTAAACTCCGGTACCGCCTCTGCCGAAGAGATTGAGCAGATCAATCAATGGTATCATTCTTTTGATGATACTGCCGTTGAACTTACAGCTGCACCAGGTGATTCAGCAACATCCACTGCTGCAGCTATTAAAGCCAGGCTGGATAAAACTTTGCAACTGAATAAAGCTGTTAAGCCTCTTCCGTCTTATGCCTGGTGGCGTTTGCCTGCAGCTGCGGCTTTGCTGGTGCTGGCCGGGCTGGCAGTTTATTTTAAATTCTTCAATCACGGGTCTGCAGCAGCACCGGTTACCGCAGCACATGTGGCAGTCCCGGTAATACAGCAGTTAAAACCCGGCGAAAACAAAGCCATCCTCACTTTAGCTAATAATTCACAGGTGATACTCGACAGTGCTGCCAATGGCGTTATCAGCACACAGGGTAATATACAGGTTGAAAAAATGCACAATGGCCAGCTGGTATATTCCATCAATGGCCGCAGGCTGGATGAAAATGATGCGGCATTTTATAATACCATCACCACACCACGCGGCGGTCAGTACCAGGTTACACTGGCTGATGGCACCGGCGTATGGCTCAATGCGCAGTCATCTGTCCGTTTCCCGGTAGTATTCACCGGCAAGCAGCGCCAGGTGGAGATAACGGGTGAAGCATATTTTGAAGTGGCCAAAGATGTATCCAGGCCTTTTATTGTAAAAACACCGGCATCTGCAGTGGAAGTACTGGGCACACACTTTAATGTGAATGCCTACGATGATGAGCTGTCAGTTAAAACCACGCTGGTGGAAGGAAAGGTAAAAGTGAACTCATCGATAAAAAACCAGTCTGAGTTTTTACTGCCCGGCCAGCAATCGGCCATTGCTAAAAATGGTGACATCACGGTTAACCTGCATGCCGATACAGACGAAGCACTGGCATGGAAGAATGGCCGTTTCCAGTTTAAGAGTGCCGATCTTAAATCGATCCTGCGCCAGTTGCAGCGCTGGTATGATGCCGAAGTGGAATACAGGGGAAATGTAGCCGGAATCCGGTTTACAGGCCAGCTGCCAAGATCAGGTGAGGTAACAAAACTGTTTGAGAAAATTGAGCTTACAGGTGAAGTGAAGTTTAGGATCGACGGAAAGAAAATAATTGTATCACACTAAATTCCCATTTTATGACAACCCAAAAAACACCGCAATTACCATACAGCGCCGATGGATGAACCGGTGTGCAGCTGATAAAAAAACCGGATCCTGTTTGCGGCAGAACCCGGCGGTTTGTTCAGGCTGTATAACAAACAAATGAGGCGCTGTTTATTAGTTCACCAAAACAATACAAATCTATGTATTTAACTGCACTTGGCCGATTCCGGTGTGTCCGTGCCGGTATCTCCAACCAAACGATTAAGATTATGAAACTGACTGCTATCTTCCTAATCACCGCCGGTATGCATGTATGTGCACTTGGCTTCTCCCAACGGGTTACCATTAAAGAGAATAATATTTCACTGGAAAAACTGTTTGAAAAGATCAAACAGCAAACAGGTCTGCAGTTTTTTTATGCAGACCAGGTACTTGCAGGTACCAAAAATGTTTCGGTAGCTGCGAAAAAAGAACCTTTTGATGCCGTGCTCAAACTGGCGCTGAAAGACCAGGGGCTTGAGTACACCGTTTCTGAAAATACCATCATCGTTCGCAAAATGCGTGTACCGGAACTGTTTGCGGTTACTGTTGCTGCAATTGAAACGGCCGATCACGAAGTGAAAGGCAGGGTAACAGACGAATCGGGTTTGCCAATGGCCGGCGTTTCTGTTACTGTGAAGGGAAGCACCAATGGCGCAGCCACAGATGCCAATGGTAATTTTTCCATTACAGTGCCTGATAATGCCGTGCTGGTGTTTTCTTATGTTGGATATAAATCAGTTGAACAGCCTGTAAAGGGCAAACCCATTATTGATATCAGCCTGAAGCCAGTTCCAAAATCAATTGATGAAATTGTGGTGGTGGGGTATGGTACGCAGCGCAAACGTGATCTTACCGGAACCATCAGTTCTGTTAAGGGGGAGGAAGTGGGAAAAATGGCTGCCACCAATCCTGTGTCCACATTGCAGGGTAAAGTGCCCGGTTTAACGGTGGTGAACAGCGGTCGTGCAGGTGCATCTCCCACCGTGCGTATCCGTGGTGTGAACAGCACCAATAACAGTGATCCTTTGTTTGTGGTGGATGGTGTGTTCCAAACCAATATCGATTATCTCAACCCCGCTGATATTGAAAAGATCGAAGTGCTGCGGGATCCTTCTTCCATTGCTATTTTTGGTTTACAGGGAGGTAATGGTGTGATCGTGGTTACCACCAAGCGGCCGGCAAAAGGTGATACACGTGTCAGCTTCCAGAGTTTTGCGGGTATACAGCATGTGACTGATAAAATAAAAGTGACGGATGCAGCAGGCTTTAAAAAACTTTACAACGCACAGCTGGCAAACCTGAATGCCGCAGCATTTGATTATACCAATTACAATGCCAATACCAACTGGCAGGACCTGGTATTACGTGATGCGGTAATGAACAATAACAATATTACTGTTTCCAACAGCGGGGAAAAAAGCACCACTTTATTAAGCCTTGGATATAATATCCAGGACGGTGTGCTTAAATACGACCAGTACCAGAAATATATCGGCAGGCTCAACCATGAAATACGCATCAGCAAAAGCGTAAAAGTTGGAGGTGATATTACCGGTTTTTACTGGAAGCAGGAAAACCCGGGGGCAGATCTTACCAATGCTTTGTGGGCAGCCCCGATTGTTCCCGTCAATGCAAATAATAATCTATATTACAGCATGCCTTCCTTTCAGCGTGCGCAGGTAAGCAATCCAGTTGCAAGGCTGAACCAGAATACCGACAATGCAGTGCTGAATGGTTACAGGGTGATCGGAAGTGTATTTGCTGAAGCGAAGTTTTTGCAAAACTTTACTTTCCGTTCTTCCTTCTATACAGATATGGGCGTATCCACCAGCCGCAGTTACAGTCCGCTACCTTTCCGTTATATCAACCTCGGGGAAGGCGCTGCTAAAACAGATACCAGTTTTGATGCGGCTGCAAGAACCACGGTAAGCCAGGCGCAATCCGATGCAAGAAAATTTCAGCAGGATCACACCCTTACATTCGATAAACGTTTCAACAGTCATCATATCACCGCACTGGCAGGTTTTACCACATTGTTCCAGTCAAGTGCTGCCATATCAGGATCAAGGCGTGATACGGGATTAAATGTGCCCGACAGCCCGGAGTTTTGGTACCTCAATATTGTAAATGCCAATAACCCCACCACCAATGGTGGCAGCGGTGGCGAAGAATCGTATATGTCCTACCTCGCCCGCGTGAATTATGCATACGGCAATAAATACCTGGTGAACCTTACATTCCGCCGCGACGGCAGCTCTAAATTTTCTCCTGCCAACCGCTGGGGGAATTTTGGAAGTATTGGCCTGGGTTGGGTAATCAGTGATGAAAATTTCTTCAAGTTTAAAAAGATCGATTTCTTAAAACTCCGAGGCGCCTGGGGTACCGTGGGAAGTGGATTGGGATTGCCTTCCAATCTTTACCTGCCCGGTTTAACCACGGCCAATACAGGTGTGTTTGGAGACAATGTATATGGTTCTGTTTCTCCCTCGTATGTACCCGATCCCAATTTGCACTGGGAAGTGGTGCGTGGTATCGACCTGGGTGTGGATGCAAGGGCATTCAACAACAGGCTGAATGCAGAAGTAACTTTATACGACCGTACCACCAAAGATATTCTTACCACCATTACATTACCCGGCACAGCCGGTAACTACTCTTACCGCACCAACCTGGGTTCCATCACCAACCGCGGCGTGGAGCTGGCATTGGGCTGGAGCGATAAGATTGGCCGTAACCTTACCTATAGTGCAGGTGTCAATTTCAGTTACAATAAAAACAAAGTAGTGTCCATTGGCGATAATATCAATTTCCAGATATTGGGCAATGGTGGTGTGAATAAAACAGAAACAGGTCAATCCATCGGTTATTTCTACGGTTACAGGCAGGTGGGAGTGTACCAGGTGGTAAGGGACTTTGACCGCATGCCCGGCTTCAGTAATTCATTGCCCGGAGATATCGCTTTCGCGGATGTGAATGGTGATGGCGTGATCAGTGATAAGGACCGTACGTATTTAGGCACACCATTCCCGCTGTATAATTTTGGCGGCAATGTATCGCTGGGTTATAAACAATTTGACCTGGTAATAGAAGGGCAGGGAGTTGCAGGTAACAAAGTATATGTACAACGCCGTACCAACACTTTTGCAGTACTCAACTTTGAAGCCAACAGGCTCAATGCATGGACAAGCGCAGGTACTTCCAATGTTGAACCCATCATGGATAATACACGTGCCAATAATTTCCTATTCAGCAGCTATTTCCTTGAACCCGGTGATTATTTCCGTATCAGGACATTGCAGCTGGGTTATACCTTCAGCAAAAATGCGCTGGCAAGAACACCGGTGAAGCAGCTGCGGGTATACGTTAGCGGACAAAACATTGCCACGTTCAGCAAAACAACAGGCTATACACCCGAGGCCCCGCTGGGCAGCCCGATTGCCGGTGGAGCTGATAATGGCACCTATCCTGTTCCCGCTGTGTATTCACTGGGCGTTAATATCACATTTTAATTCAACCAACAAATCATTCAACAATGCTGACCAATAAACAATATAAAAGTCTTGCAGTGATACTGCTGGTTGCAGGATTAACTGTCATTACTTCCTGTAAAAAGAATTTTCTCGACAGGCAGCCACAGGGGCAATATACACAGGAAACCTATCCTTATCCCGGAGGTTCTGGCCCTTATGATACTTACCTGTTTGGCGCTTATTCAGAACTGCGTTCGTTCAATGTGCACAGCCAGTCCTTTATTTGTGCCACCAGCATCCGCAGCGATGATGCCGATAAGGGCAGCACGCCTTCTGACGGTGGCGCCAATGCAATTGATATGGATAATTTTCCCGTATCGCCGGCCAATGGTTTTTGCAATACATTATGGACCGGTTATTATACCATGATCAGTAAATGCAATATTGCACTCGACCAGGTAAAAAATAACAGCAGCATCGCCGCCACACCCGAAGCAAAAGCACAGGCGGAAGGCGAAGCAAAGTTTTTAAGAGGCTACGCTTATTTTATGATGGTGCGTTTGTTTGGCAAAGTGCCCATCATTGATTCTGTATTTACCAATGCGGCATCGCAAAGCAATGTGCCGCAAAGCACCGTGGCGCAGGTATATGCCTTTATTGAAAACGACCTGCAGTTTGCCGCATCAAAACTTCCATTGACATGGGATGCCAAATTTGTCGGAAGGGCTACCAGTGGTGCAGCCAACGGGTTGCTGGCCAAAGTTTACCTGTACCAGCAAAAATGGCAGCAGGCGATGAATACAGCCAGTATCGTGATGAACTCAGGACAATATGATCTTAGCACTACTTACGATAAAATTTTCAGGGAAGAAGGAGAAAACAGCAAGGAATCGGTATTTGAAGTGCAGGCAACTGCATCTGCGGCAATCCCCACCAGCAATGGTGTGCAGTATGCACAGATTATGGGCGTAAGGGGCTCGGGCAGTTTTGACCTTGGCTGGGGATGGAATACGCCCAGTACTTTCCTGGAAGCCGCTTACGAAACCGGCGATCCTAGAAAGAACCGCACAATTCTTTATACAAGTACCGGCACCACCATTTATCAAACGATCTATGGCGAAAACCTCCCGGTAGGTTTGCCCAATCCCCGTTATAACAATAAAGTGTACAGCAACCCATCGCTGCGTTCTTCCATTGGGAACCGCTTTGGGTACTGGATGAATATCCGCATACTGCGTTATGCAGATGTGGTGCTGATGTTTGCAGAAGCTGCGAATGAAGCGGGAGGCGCTGCCAATATTGATGCGGCCAGAAATGCAGTAAACAGCATCCGCACCCGTGCCAGGGCCGGCGCAGCGGGAGGCGTATTGCCAAATCTCACTACTACCGACCAGGCAACATTGCGTGCAGCGATCCGCCAGGAAAGAAGGGTGGAGCTGGCAATGGAACACGAACGTTTCTTCGACCTTGTTCGCTGGAGTATTGCACAAACCACGCTGAATGCAGCTGGTAAAACAAATTTCAATGATAACCGTGATGTGCTGTTACCCATTCCGCAAACACAAATTGACCTGAGCCAGGGTGTGCTCAAACAAAATCCGGGCTATTGATTGTATCAATCTAAAACTAATAACAATGACGCGATATAAAACTGATATTAAAATATTCAGGATGGCCATGCTGGCAGTTGCCATACTGGTTGTAATGAGCTCCTGTAAAAAAGACGGCAACCCGAATAAACTGGATGATGTATCACCCGGTGATTATGCCGGGCAGATAGAAGGGTATAACAGCTCTGATGAAGTGTTTCCTTCCAGCCTGGCCGCCTACTGGAGTTTTGATGATACCAAAAATGAACTGAAAAGCAATACTGCGCCTTCCACATCACTCAACGACAGTTATGTGACCGGAGGTGTAAGGGGTAAGGCGCTGAATCTTGCAGCCGGTTATATTTACTATCCCACACTGTTCCAGAAATTTAAAACGGATTCACTGAAGAACTGGAGTATCAGTGCCTGGGTAAAAATTAAAAACAACGGCAGCAAACGCACCATGGTATTTCAGCTTGCCCGTCCTACGATTTTCAATGGCAACATTAATTTTATTCTTAACACCAATGGTTATCCTGCCACCAACGATACGGTATTGCGTATCCAGCCAACATTTACCACGGCAGGCGGCGGCACACAGGATAACCTGAACAGTGCAGCCGGCCAGGATAAGACCAACCTTAACAACTGGGTGCATATTGTGCTCACATACGATTATAATACCGGGGTGTTCAATAACTGGATGAATGGAGTTAAAGTGGGTAATTTCCCCAACAGGGGAACCGGCACCAGCCTGTTCAAAGCATGGGAGCCCAGCGAAGTGCTGATAGGTGCCAATTATAATGCAGCGGGTATGCCGGTTAGCGCAGATGTAAGTTTTGCTCCCATGACGGGGCAAATCGACGAGATCAGGGTGTTCAGCCGGACATTGCCTGATGCGCATATAAAGGCTTTGTACAATCTTGGCAAGGCCGGAAAATAGCAATTTGTTTTTTAAATGGTACACGGTCATTGGTCGTGTACTTTTTTATTATTTTATGATGGGAACTAACAGGAGATTTATACGGCTGGTACTGGCCGCCGTTTTAATAACCGCATGCAATACTGCCCGGCATTCGCAGCAGAACAGTATTGTTTTTGCAAAAAATCCCGTAGTGGCACATCGCGGCGCATGGAAGAAAAACAGTCTTCCCGAAAACTCCATCGCATCATTACGGGAAGCGGTACGGCTGCAATGCACCGGCACTGAGTTTGATATTTGGATGACGGCGGATGATTCACTGGTGATACACCACGATCCTGAAGTGAATAAAATGGATATTGAGAAAACGGGCTTTGAAGCGGTACACCTTAACCGGCTCTCCAATAATGAACCCTTGCCCTTGCTCCGTGAATACCTGCAGGAAGGATTGCGGGATAACAAAACCACGCGGCTGGTACTCGAGATCAAGCCTTCCCGTATCAGCAAGGAAAGGGGTGAAGAGGTGGCAGAAAAAGTGGTTCAGCTGGTACAGGCATTGCATGCGTCAAAACAAGTTGTATACATCAGTTTTGATGCGGGGATTCTTCAAAAGATTCATGCACTGGATACAACAGCAGTCACACAGTATCTTGCTGGTGATCTGAGTCCGGCCGAACTTGCAGCAGCAGGCATCCGTGGGGCCGATTACCATTACTCCGTTTTTAAGAAGAACCCCGGCTGGATAGCAGCCGCTAAACAGCTGCGGCTGCAGTTAAATGCATGGACGGTGAATGATGCTGCAGATATGCAGTGGCTGCTGGAAAACGGTTTTGATTTTATCACCACCAATGAACCAGAACTGCTGCTGGGCCTTCTTAAACGCTCCGGGCAATAAGCGCCGTTAATTCCATTTCTTTCACAACTCATTTTACTAACTTTGGTTGCGTACATGGTTGCCTGTTCCTGCAGATGCCTGTACTTTCAAAAAAATAAAAAATGATTCGCTTGTTACTGTCCGGCTGCACTGTTTTTTTACTGGCAGCTTTATTCTCCTGTGCTCCTTCCAAAAAAGGCTGGAAACTCCAATGGAGTGATGAATTCAATTATACCGGTCTGCCCGACAGCAGCAAATGGAATTATGATGTGGGGGGCGATGGATGGGGCAATAACGAACTGCAGTATTATACCAGGGCCGATACCACCAATGCAAAAGTGCAAAACGGCAAACTCATTATTACTGCTGTAAAGCAAAAGAAGGAAAACAATAATTATACTTCTGCAAGACTTGTTACAAAAAATAAAGGCGACTGGACCTATGGCCGTATTGCCGTAAAGGCAAAACTTCCTGCAGGAAGGGGGATGTGGCCTGCAATATGGATGTTGTCAACCGACTGGCAATACGGTGGCTGGCCCGAAAGCGGCGAGATCGATATTATGGAAAATGTAGGTTATATGCCCGACTCTGTTTTCAGCAGTGTGCATACCAAATCATTCAATCATATTATTCATACCCAAAAAACAAAAGGATTATTTCTTGCCGACCTTTCCAGTAAGTTTCACGTATATGCAATTGAATGGTATAATGACCGCATTGATTTTTTTGTGGACGAAAACCTTTTCTTCAGTTTTAAAAATACCGGTAAGGGTTTTGAAGAATGGCCCTTTGATAAACGTTTTCACCTGTTGCTGAATGTGGCGGTGGGAGGAAACTGGGGTGCTGTGAGAGGAGTGGATGAGACCATACGGTCGGCATCGATGGAAGTGGAGTATGTGAGGGTGTATGAGCGGAAGGGCAGTTATTGAGTTGGAAGTGTTAAGTTATAAGTATTAAGTTGTAAGTATATAAAGGGAAGAAATGATGAAACAAATATTTCAGCTGCTGGTGATTGTTTTTAGTGTGGCCGCAACATGGGCACAACAACCGGTATCTCCGGCAAAAGGCGATGCAATTGCCCGTAAAGTGGAAGCGGTTTTAAAACAAATGACGCTGGACGAAAAAGTGGGACAGATGAACCAGTATAACGGACCATGGGCTGCAACAGGACCGCTGACCAATGATGATAAATTGCTGGACCAGGTTAAGGCAGGTAAAGTAGGATCCATGCTGAATGTAACAGGTGTAAAACGCACCAGGGAACTGCAGGAACTGGCCCTGCAAAGCCGTTTGAAAATTCCTTTGTTATTCGGACAGGATGTGATCCATGGTTATCGCACGATATTTCCCATTCCACTGGCAGAAGCAGCCAGTTGGGATAGTTTCGCCATTGAAAAAGCCTCAAGAGTAGCTGCTGTAGAAGCGTCTGCTGCAGGTGTTCACTGGACCTTTGCACCCATGGTGGATATTGCAAGGGATCCCCGCTGGGGCCGTGTGATGGAAGGCGCAGGAGAAGACACTTATCTCGGCAGTGTGATTGCAAAGGCGAGGGTAAGGGGATTCCAGGGCAATGGGCTGGGCAATACCGATGCTGTAATGGCCTGTGCCAAACATTTTGCTGCCTATGGTGCGGCTGTGGGTGGCCGTGATTACAATTCAGTGGATATGAGTCTGCGGCAATTATATGAAACCTACCTGCCGCCTTTCAGGGCAGCTGCTGACGCAGGTGCAGCTACTTTTATGAATTCGTTCAACGACCTCAACGGTGTGCCTGCTACAGGTAATAAATTATTGCAGCGGGATATTTTAAAAGGTCAGTGGAAGTTCAAAGGCTTCGTAGTGAGCGACTGGGGCAGTGTGGGAGAGATGATACCGCATGGTTTTGCAAAAGATAATTATGAAGCGGCGATGCTGGCTGCCAATGCCGGCAGCGATATGGATATGGAAAGCCGCAGTTATATCAATAATCTTTCAAAACTGGTACAGGAAGGAAAGGTTAAAATGGCGGTGATTGATGATGCCGTAAGAAGGATATTACGCAAGAAATTTGAAATGGGCCTGTTTGATGATCCTTATAAATTCAGTAATGAACAAAGAGAAAAAGAGCAATGGAGCAACCCCAATCATTTAGAATCGGCAAAAGATATAGCCCGTAAAAGCATCGTGCTGCTGAAAAACCAGGATGTACTGCCAATAAAAAAAGAAACGAATGCATCAAGAACGATCGGGCTGATCGGCCCCTTTGTAAAAGCAAAGAGCGATCACCTTGGTTTCTGGAGTTACGACTGGCCGGATGACAGTACCCGAATAATGAGTATTTATGAAGGCATACAGCAAAAACTGGGTACCAATACAAAATTACGCTATGCAAAAGGCTGTAATATCAGCGACAGTATAACCTCAGGTTTTGAAGAAGCAGTGCATATTGCACAGCAATCGGATATTATTGTAGTTACTGTCGGAGAAGCAAGGGATATGAGCGGGGAAGCCAAAAGCCGCAGCAATATTCATTTACCCGGTGTGCAGGAAGAACTGGTAAAAAAACTGGTGGCCACCGGTAAACCTGTGGTGGTGCTGGTGAGTGCAGGCAGGCCATTGGTGTTTAACTGGATTGCCGACAATGCTTCTGCAGTTGTTTATACCTGGTGGCTGGGCACTGCTGCCGGGACAGCCATTGCAGACGTACTCTTTGGCGATTACAATCCTTCAGGTAAACTGCCCATGAGTTTTCCATTGTCGGAAGGGCAAATCCCCATTTATTACAATCATTACAATACCGGCCGCCCGGCAAAAAATGATAATGACCGTTTTTACCGTTCAGCCTATACCGACCTTTCCCTTTACCCCAAATTTGCTTTTGGATACGGTTTAAGCTACAGCAGGTTTGAATACAGTGATATAAACCTCAGCAATAAAAATCCAAGAGGCAATGAAACCGTTACCGCCACAGTTACTGTTACCAATAAAGGCCAGTATGATGGGGAAGAAACGGTGCAGCTGTATATCCGCGACCTCGTGGGCAGCGTGGTGCGGCCAGTAAAGGAACTCAAAGGCTTCAGGAAAGTTTTTATCAGTGCGGGTGAATCAAAAACAATCAGTTTTACCATTACCCCCGATATGCTCAGGTTTTACAATGATGCGCTTCAATATAACTGGGAGCCCGGAGATTTCGATATCATGATTGGCACCAGTTCTGCTAATGTAAAGACTGCAAGCCTGCAATGGAGTAAATAAAAATGTATTTTTACAGTAACGGAAAAAAATGACTACTGTAATTATACTGGCAATCTTTATTATTGGCTATCTCGCCATTGCGCTGGAGCATAATATTCATGTAAACAAAGCTGCTTCTGCGCTGATCACAGGTGTGCTTTGCTGGACGGTATATATCCTGCACAGCACTGATACGCATTTTGTATCGGAAGCACTCCTGCATGGTTTTGGCGAAATCGCATCCATCCTGTTCTTCCTGATGGGCGCCATGACGATTGTTGAACTGATTGACGCTCACAACGGTTTTGAGATCATTACACAGGGTATCAGCACCCGCAGTAAAGTAAAACTGCTTTTTATTATATCCTTCATCACTTTTTTTCTCTCAGCATTGCTGGATAACCTTACCACGGCCATTGTAATGACATCCCTCTGCATGAAACTGCTTCCCGAAAAAGAAGACCGCCGCTGGTTTGCAGGTATCATAATCATTGCCGCAAATTTTGGCGGGGCCTGGTCGCCATTGGGTGATGTAACCACCACCATGTTGTGGATCGGTAAACAGGTTACGGCCATGAATATCATTTATACACTGATACTGCCATCGCTCCTGGGATGCATCATACCGGTTCTGGTTGTAGCCAGGAGGTTTAAGGGAAAGATGCTGCAGGTGCTTCCGGCGGTGCAGGCTTCAGCGGTTGAAAAAAGGGAAGGGAAGATCGTGCTGATCTGCGGGCTTGGCTTTTTAGTGTTTGTACCCGCATTCAAAACCCTCACACATTTGCCGCCGTTTATGGGAATGCTGCTGGCGCTCGGACTGATGTGGGTGATCATCACTGTTATTCATAAACATAAGGAAGCAGAATACAAAGAACGTTTTACCGTAGCCAGGGCACTGCAACGGATCGATACACCCAGCATACTTTTCTTTTTAGGGATATTGCTGGCAGTGGCAGCACTGCAGTCGCTGGGTATATTAAAGGAAATGGCAACCGTGCTCAGCAACACCTTCAAAAATGATTATATCATTGGCAGTTTGCTCGGGATATTATCGGCGGTGGTGGACAATGTGCCGCTGGTGGCAGCCACGCAGGGCATGTATGATTTAAATACTTATCCCACCGATCACCCGTTCTGGGAATTTATCGCATTAACAACCGGCAGCGGGGGCAGTGCATTGATCATCGGATCAGCTGCAGGCGTTGCAGTGATGGGGATAGAACAAATAGATTTTATCTGGTACCTGAAAAAAATCAGCTGGATCGCCTTGCTGGGATTTGCAGTGGCCATTGTGGTCTTACTGCTGCAGCATTCTTTAGTTGGGTGAAGTAATGATATTGCCCAAATAAGGCACTTCATCATTGGGCACAGTATCTTCCTGGCGCCAGTAAGCCAGGGTTACAATATGACCGTCTTTTGTTTTGAGTGATCTTCCAAATACAGCGTTGATGCTGTTAAAAGTATAATCGGTAACACCAACAGTAAAAGTCTCCGGCGCTGGTGGCGGCGGGGGCGGAGCTGTTTCACCTTCGGCAACAGGTTTGGCCGGGGCGGCTTTGGGTGCGGGTGATGGGGCCACGATCACTTCATAGCCATTACTCTCCAGCAATGACTTCAAAAATGCTGCCCGGGCAGGAGTAACTGTCTTTTCCACAATGCCGCATTTAACACCGTTCAGTTCTTCAAATTCGTGATTTTTATTGATCGCCATAACTTGATGTTGGTTGTGTTGATTGCTTATGGTTGATTGAAGAGGTCAATAGGTCAATAGGTCATTAAGTCATTATTCACCACTGACCATTCACCCTCACATCACCACCGCTTTTATATATTCGTAAATCCAGCTCAGTAATCCTGCGAAAACAATACCGGCGCCACATAGCAGCAGTCCGAGTTTAGCATACAGGTTCACTGTTATTTTTTCAACCGGGTGATCATTCTTGTCCATGAACATGGCACGCACCACTTTCAAATAGTAGAACAGTGATATGATCATATTCAGTGCAGCCAGTATGATAAAGGCATAACTGCCTTTTGCCGCACCGGAAGATACCAGGAATAATTTACCAAAGAAACCGGCTGTTGGCGGTACACCCGCGAGTGAAAACAGCGCCAGTGCCAGTATCCAGCTCAGCAACGGGTTGGTTTTATACAATCCTTTATAATCATCAATGCGTTCTTTACCGGTGGCGGCACTGATAATGCCTGCCACCCCGAAAGCGGCGAGGTTACTGAATACATAGATCAGGATGAAATAGATCACGGATGAAGCTCCTTCAGCCGAATTGCCTGTAATACCCACGAGGATAAAACCCACCTGTGCAATAGAGGAAAAAGCAAGGAAGCGTTTGATATTTTGCTGCCTTAATGCAAAAATATTACCGGTGATCATGGTGATAACCGAAAGCACCATCAGCATATTATACCACAGGGATGATATGGGCTGGAATACTTTATACAACGCGGTGATGAATGCAAAAGCCACAGCACCTTTGGATATTACAGAAAGAAATGCCGTAGTGGGCACGGGTGCGCCTTCATACACATCGGCTGTCCATAAATGAAACGGCACAATGGATAATTTAAAGGCAAATGCGGTAAGCAGGAAAACAAATGCCAGTATTTGTATCGGGCTGCCATTGAGCAGTCCGGAAATTTCGGCAAAACTGATGCTGCCGGTTACGCCGTACACCAGTGAAATACCAAATAATAAAATGCCGGATGAAAACGCGGAAGACAATATCATCTTCATGGCCGACTCGGAAGATATCTTTTTCTCCATATCAAAATTAGCCATCGCCGCTACAGGAATCGTGGCCAGTTCGAGCGATAAATAGAACATTAAAAAGTTACCGCTGGATACCAGGAAGAACATACCCAGCAGCGCCGATAAGAGCAGGATAAAAAACTCGGGCAGGTGCGTTGTTTTTTTGAACCAGTCTGTAAACAGCAGCGAGATAAGATAAACGCCTATATTCAGAATATTTTTCTGTAAGGCGATCATCGGGCTGGTGGCGTACATGGTATCAAACAGGTTGCCGTCCACGTTCCAGAAAAAACCAGCCACACAGTTGGCCAGCAGCATGAGCTGTATCAGCGGCAGGAGGGTTTCATTTTTAATTGCTTTGCTGATCTTCAGCAGCAGGAGAATGAAGATGATACCTGTTACCAGTAACTCCTGTTTTAATATCGTAAAAAATGCATCCATCGCTCTTGTTACTATTTAACGGAGGTTAGTTTTTGAATAATGATTTCAGCGCCGGGATTTACCAGGTCCTGCAGCCAGAATGGTGCAGTGCCCACGGCTAAAATACCAGCCAGCAAAATAATGGCAGCCAGTTTTTCATTCCATGCTGCATCACCCAGCCCTTTGAAGTTTTCCTTAATTGGCCCCATGGCCACGTTGCCAATCGCCCGCAAAATATATACAGCCGTAACAACGATACTCATCGCGCCGGCAATGGTTGCCACACGGTGAAATGTATCGGCATGTTCCCAGGCGCCCACAAATACCGTCATCTCGGCAACAAAACCACTCAGCCCTGGCAATCCTAATGAACACAAACCTGTAATAAAAAGTACGGTGGAAATAAACGGCATTGTTTTTAACAGTCCGCCCATTTCATTTACCTGCCGGGTATGCGTACGTTCGTAAATCATTCCAATCACGGCAAAGAAAAGGGCAGTCATCAAACCATGGCTCACCATTTGCATTACGGCGCCGGCGATGGCCACTTTGGTGAGCATGCCAATACCGAGTAAAACAAAGCCGCAGTGACTTACGGAAGAATAAGCGTTGATATATTTCAGGTCTTTCTGCATCATGGTGGCGAAGGCGCCGTATAAAATACCCACCGCAGAAAGCACGATGATGATATTGGCATATTCCTTTGCACCTTCCGGCAATAAATAAGTGGCCACACGCAATGCGCCATAACCGCCCAGCTTCATGGAAATACCTGCAAGGAACATCGAACCGGCAGTAGGAGCTGAAGAGTGACCATCGGGCACCCATGTGTGAAAGGGAAACAACGCGGTGAATACACCAAAGCCAACAAACAGTAATGCAAAACAAACTCTTTGTGTGGTAAGTGGCAGATTTTCCTTTGCCAGTGAAAGTATATCAAATGTGCGGCCGCTGCTGCCAAAATACACACCCAGCATGCCCACCAGCACCAGTGCGGAGCCAAACATCAGCATCAAAGCCAGTTTATTGGCGCTGTATTCTTTTTTGCCGCTTCCCCATATCCCGATCAGCAGGTATTTTGGTATCACCGCAATTTCGAGGAAGAAGAAGAGGATAAACATATCCAGTGAGATAAAGAAACCATAGGCGCCGAGGCTCAGCAATAAAAGCAGGAAATAAAACTCTTTGGTCATTTTTTCAACGTTCCAGGAAATGAGCACACCGGCGATTACCACAAAAGCGGTAAGCAGTATCATGGCAACCGAAATGCCATCCACACCAATATGAAAACTGATATTCCAGTTGGGGAACCATTCAAAACGCTGCTCAAATAACATCTGGCTGGTTTGTCCGCCTGCCCTCGCATTGCGGTATGCACCGAATAAGACCAATGCCATTACCAGTTGCACTGCAGCGCCGGTGAAAGACACCCATCTTACCAGTTCTTTTGTACGCACGGCCAGTATTGCAAGCGCAGTTACCAGCGGGATCAGTATCAGTAATAATAAATTCATCGTTTTATAATCGTGAAGAGAAGTGAAGTTTCAAAAACCTGACTTCTCTATGTTATTTCCATAAATAAATAAACACCGCAGCCAGTGCCAGGGCACTCACTAAAAAATACATGGCGTACTGCTGTACTTTACCAGATTGTATGCCTTTTACTTTTTCTGAAATGGCCTGTGTTACATTGCCGGTTGCATTCACCAGTCCGTCCACCACGTTACGGTCGAACCAGGCCGCAGGTCTGCCAATCAAATTAAAAATGATCTTTTTGGTAACAAATAAATACAGCTCGTCAATATAAAATTTATGATACGCTGCCTTGTAAGCGCCGTTCAGGGAAGCAGCGATTTTATCAGGGCCTTCATTTTGTTTTTTATACAATGCCCATGCAGTGAAAATGCCTGCAAGCCCTAACACCACCGGCGCCACTGAGAATGCCAGGTGAAAAGTGCTATCCAGTGGTTTGCCATCAGTACTCACAAATTTTCCAAATGGGATAAAGCCGGCCACGGCCGCACCTGCAGCAAGTATGATCAGCGGCAGCATCATGGCAGCACCACCTTCGCCATGGTGTTCGCCATGGGGGTGATATTCCTTGTTCCAGAAAATACTGAAGTATAAGCGGAACATATAAAAAGCTGTAAGTGCCGAGGTAAACAATGCGATATAATAAATCGCCGGGTTGTGCTGGTAAGCTGCCAGCAGTATTTCTTCCTTGCTGAAGAAACCGGCAAACGGCGGCACACCAGCAATAGCCAGGCAGGCAATTAAAAAAGTAATATGTGTGATGGGCATGAATTTTCTCAGTCCGCCCATATCTTTCATTTCATTGCTGTGCACAAAATGGATCACAGCGCCTGCTCCCAGGAACAACAAAGCCTTGAACAATGCATGAGTGAACAGGTGAAACATGGATGCGGTAAAACCCAGTCCTTCTTCGCCACCAGTTTTTGAAACACCTAGCGCAAACATCATAAAACCGATCTGGCTCATGGTGGAATAGGCGAGTACCCGTTTAATATCTGTTTGTGTGCAGGCGATGATGGCCGCGATGAGTGCTGATGCGGCGCTTACATAGGCGACTACCTGCAATGCTTCCGGGGCTGACAATGCGAATACAGGGAACAAACGTGCCACCAAAAAAACACCGGCCACCACCATGGTTGCTGCATGGATCAATGCGGAAACAGGGGTTGGACCTTCCATCGCATCGGGCAGCCAGATATGCAGGGGAAACATGGCACTTTTACCGGCACCACCCATGAATACGAGCAACATGCCCCAGGTGAGTGCGCTGATGCCGAGGAAAGAGCCGGATACGGCCGCTTTTAATTCGCTCGATTCCGGCGAGGTTAATGTGGCGATCATGGTATTGAAATCGAGTGTGCCGGAATAATAAGAAAGTACCAGTATGCCAATTAAAAAACCAAGATCGGCAAAACGGGTTACGATAAATGCTTTTTTACAGGCCGCCACCGCCGAGGGTTTATCATAATAATAACCGATCAGCAAAAAGGATGACACACCCACCAGTTCCCAGAAAATATAGATCTGGAAAATATTGGATGACAATACCAGTCCGAGCATTGAAAAAGTAAACAAACCGAGGTAGGCGTAATAAGTGGCAAATCTTTCTTCGCCTTTCATATAACCCAGGCTGTAAATATGCACCATGAGTGAAACCAGTGTTACCACTACCAGCATCATTGCGGAAATGGGATCCAGCATAATGCCCATATCAATCGACAGCTTATCGCTGAAGACCAGCCAGGCATATTTAAAGGGTACCAGCTTCTGGTAAACACCCTCCACTTTACCATACACAAAGAAATATTCGTAAGCGGTATAAAATGCAAGTACGGTTGCCGTGAGTAAAAACAATACGCCAATGGCGCCCGCGGTTTTTTTCAAAAATGATTTTCCAAACAGGCCCAGCAACAAAAATGCCGCCAGCGGTAATATTGGGATGAGTGCTATGGACAGAGTGTTGGGCATGTTATCAGTATTTCAATTCTTCCGCATTTTCCACATCCACCGACTGGTGACTGCGGTACAGGTTAATAATGATGGCAATGGCCACGGCAGCTTCAGCGGCAGCAATGGCAATGATGAAGATGGTAAAAAACAATCCATCCATTCTTTCGGGCCACACGTATTTATTAAAAGCAATAAAATTCAGGTTAACGCTGTTCAGCACCAGTTCAATACTCATCAGCATGGTAATGAGGTTGCGCCGGGTAAAAAAACCGTACACACCCATAAAGAACAGGGTGGTGCTGATAAAGAGAAGATGATATAGTCCGGGCTGCATCATTGAATATTGAATATTGAAAATTGAAAATTGAACATTGCTTTAATTTTTACGCTGTATTTTGCTTTGTGTCTGCTACAGCTTTAGTTGATCTCAATGCGATTACAATACATCCCACCAGCGCTGCGAGGAGTAAAATACTCACCACTTCAAAGGGCAGAGCATAACCGCCATTTTCTGTAGCCAGCATCTGTGTGCCGATATTGGCCACACTGGGCTCAACAGGTTGTGCCGTGGATGGTTTAAAAGAATATTTATACAGCTGCAGCATGATCAATGCCATGGTGCAAAATGCCGCCACCGCACCAATCAGCTGGTTACTTACTTTTGGTTTGGGCAGTTTTTCACCGGCCTGCTGCGTAAGGAAAACTGAAAAGATGATGAGCACTACGATACCACCCACATATACCACGATTTGCACTGCAGCAATAAATTCATACTGCAGCCAGAAATAAATACCGGCAATGCCGATCAGTGAAAACAACAGGTAAATCGCCGACCTGAATAATTGGCGGCTGGTTACCGCCAGTAAGCCGCTGCCCAGTGTGAGCAAAGCAAGCAGGTAAAATATGATGGTATGTCCGTTCATTGTAAAATCAAAATTCAAATTTCAAAAATCACCATTCTGTACTTAAAACTTAATACTTATTACTTATCACTTATTACTTATCACTCCACTCACTCAACCCCCTCCATGATCTTCGATCCCGGGTTATTCAGCACTTTGGTCAGTTCGTTCCGGTTAAAAACACTGTGCTCAAAAGTTTGTGCCATCACGATGGCATCGCTGGGGCAGGCTGTAACACATAAGTTGCAGAGTGTGCAAAGCTCCAGGTGGTACACCAGTTTATCAACGGCTTTTTTCTTCTTGCCTTCAGGCGTGATGTCGAACTTGGTAATTACTTTAATGGTGCCGTTAGGGCAGGCCAGTTCACAGGCGGTGCAGCCGGTGCAGCGGTGTTCGTTGGCTTCGTTATGGGGCATCACCACTTCACCCTTAAAACGTTCCGGCAGTTTGAGTGTATCCCTGTTATCAGGATATTGTTCTGTGATGATCTCCTTGTGATGGGTGAAATAATACAATGTACGCTTCATACCCACAGCCAGTGATTTCACCGCTCCAAAAACTTCTTTTATATATTTTACTATAAACATTGTTACCCCAAACCCCTGAAGGGGCTTTCTTTTGTTAAAGTTTTAATTTCGGTTACACTCCAATTATTGAAAGTGTTTGCCTGCAGATTTAACACCCGGTTCCCCCTTCAGGGGGCGGAGGGGGCTAAAAATGCCATCCCAGTATCGCCAGTGCCGTTGCCAGCAGCAGGTTGATCATACTGATGGGCAGTAAATATTTCCATTCTAAATTCAGTAACTGGTCAATGCGCAGGCGGGGGAATGTCCACCTGAACCACATGATCACAAAAATCAAAAAGAATGTTTTGCCAAAGAACCAAACGCTGGAAGGTATCCAGTCCATGGCATGGTTGAATCCTTCCCAGTTACCAATATGAAAGGGCATCCAACCGCCTAAAAACAATGTGGCGGCAATGGCACAAACAATAAATACATTGATATATTCTGCCAGGAAGAAGAGTGCGAACTTCATTCCTGAATATTCTGTATGGAAACCTGCAGTAAGTTCACTTTCTGCTTCTGCCAGGTCAAAGGGGGCACGGTTGGTTTCGGCCGTTACCGCAATTACAAAAATGATAAAGGCGATGATCGCAGGAATATGTCCCTTGAATATCCACCAGCCGTTTTGTTGTGATGCAATGATGTCAGGCAGACTTAAACTACCGGTAAAAACAACGATGGATAAAACGGATAAACCGGCCGACAATTCATAACTCACGATCTGTGCACCGCTGCGCATGGCGCCTAACAATGAATATTTGTTATTGCTGGCCCATCCTGCCATTAAAATACTGATCACCGAAATAGATGAAACAGCAGAGATGTACAGCACACCGATATTGATATTCCACAATTGAAAATCTTTGGCGAATGCGATCGGCGCCATCAGCAGCATGGCCACGATCATGGCTAAAAAAGGAGCGAAGTTGAAGAGGAGTTTATCCACGCCTCCGGGTGTCATTCCTTCCTTTACCAATAATTTTACGGTGTCGGCGAGGGATTGCATCATGCCTTTCGGGCCCACACGGTTGGGGCCAAGACGAATCTGAATCCACGCTGATACTTTACGTTCCATAATTACCAGTATCAAACCCAGCACGGCGAACAAGCCAATTACAGCCACGCCTGCAATCACCATTTCCACCACCAGTGTCCAGGTGGCATTCAGATGGGCTCTTAACCATTCATCTATAATTCCTGATATTTGAGAAAAACTAAACAAGTTTTTTATTTTTTTGCCTGCCTGCCGTAGCAAAGCGAAGGCATGGTTATAAACATTTGTTCTTTATTCATCTTCATCGGCGTCGCACACTTATGCGGCATCAATCAATCATCTTTAATTATGTTTTGCACTTAAAATACCGCCCTTACAGGGCTTGCCCAATACATTTTTTTCTACCAAAATGCCGCCCCGATGGGGCTGTCATTTCTTTTCCGCACAATTCCTGTGCTACCAAAATACCGCCCTTACAGGGCTCACATCTTGCCTCTTCTAACTTCTGTCTCCTGTCTCCTGTCTCCCAACTTCCATCTGCTCCTACCTGTCAATATCCGGTATCACCAAATCCAGTGTTCCCATCATCGCTACCAAATCGCCGATCTTGCTGCCCCTGGCCATATGATCCAGTGCGCTGAGATTGCTGAAGCCCGGGGAACGGAATTTGATGCGGTAAGGTGTGGTGCCGCCTTCGCTTACAATATAAACACCCAGTTCACCACGGGCAGTTTCCACCCTTTGATAAAATTCTCCCTTGGGTAACTTTAAAACAGCCTTTGTTTTGGCCTGAAAATCACCTTCCGGAATATTATCGATCAGCTGTTCAATAATTTTGATCGATTCATTCATTTCCTTAATACGCACCAGGTACCTCGCATAAGAATCACAGCCGGTTTCCAGTACTTCGTCAAACTGTAATTGGTTATACAGTTCATAAGGATAAAGTTTGCGTATATCACAGCTTAATCCGCTGCCTCTTCCCGCAGGCCCTGTTACACCATAAGAAATGGCATCTTCTTTTGAAAGTACGCCCACGTTCTTCATACGGTTCTGGAAAATGATATTGCCGGTGATCAGTTCGTCGTATTCACTGATCTTGGATTTGTAGAGTTTGATAAATTCTTTTACCCGGTGCTGGAAATTGGGATGGATATCCTGCATCACGCCACCCGGAACAAAATAGTTCATCGTTAAACGGGCGCCGCAGGTTTCTTCCATAATATCATTGATGCTTTCCCTTTCCCTGAAAGCATGGAAGAAAGGCGTAAAAGCTCCCAGGTCCATCGACATGGCGCCCCACCACAATTCATGCGAAGCAATACGGGTAAGTTCATCCATGATAACGCGGATGTACTGCGCCCTTGAAGGCACTTCCACCTGTAAACCTTTTTCAACACATAATGCGCAGGCGTGGTTATTGATGTGAGCGCTCAGGTAATCCATCCGGCTGGTAACATAAATAAACTGCCGGTAGGTGAGGCTCTCACACATTTTTTCAATCGAACGGTGTATATAGCCGAGGTGGGGTTCTACTTTTTTAATGGTCTCGCCGCTCAGTGTGATCACCAGGTGCAGTACGCCGTGTGTGGCGGGGTGCTGCGGACCTACATTCACCACCATATCATCACCTACATTGGTGCCTGTGCTTAATATTTCAGTTTCGGTATACACAAATTATGATGTCGGAGTTATTAATTATTTTTTGTTGTTAGCTGACAGATGACAGTTGACCGTTATTGGCAGGGCCCTCATTCACTACTCACAATCTTATCATATTCACCGGGTCTTCAAAATCCTTACGCAGGGGATTTTTTCCTTCCCATCCATCCGGTAATATCAGCAGTCTCAAATCAGGATGGTTGATAAAATTCACGCCAAACATTTCATACACTTCCCTTTCATGCAGTTCGGCCGTGCGCCAGATATCGCATACGGTTTCTATTTCCGGTTTGGCAATATCCAGTTTCGCTTTTACCACGATGTTATGGCGATGCGAGGTTGAACTGAGATGGTACACCATGGTAAGATGTGTTTTCCAGTCAACGCAGGTAAGGCAGAACAAATAATCAAATTCAAAACCGGGCTCGTAACGCAATATTGCTGCAGCCTTGTGCCAGTGGGCAGCATCCACGATGATATTGAGCCACCCGGTAGCTGCCGGGTCACTGCCTTCTTCAAATGTTGCAGCGGGCAACAGCTCCGTCATTTTTATTTTAAGTTCTTCTGATGTCATACTGTTCCGCTTCTGATTTGTTCCCTGGTTAAACCACTTTTTATTTTTTGCTGTAATGTTATCAATGCATGCAGCAAGGCTTCGGGGCGTGGGGGGCAACCGGCGATATACACATCCACCGGGATGATATGATCGGCGCCTTTAACCACCGAATAAGTATTGTAAAAAAAAGGGCCGCCGCTGATGGCACAGGCGCCCATGGCAATTACATATTTCGGATCGGCCATCTGGTCGTACAAACGTTTTAACACAGGGGCCATTTTGTTTACGATGGTGCCGGCAATGATGATCACATCTGCCTGGCGGGGAGAGGCCCTGGCCACTTCAAAACCAAACCTGGAAAAATCATATTTGGCGCCTGCCACAGCCATGTATTCAATACCGCAGCAGCTGGTGGCAAAAGTTAAAGGCCATAATGAGTTGGACCGGGCCCAGTTGATAACATCATCCAGTTTGCTCAATACAATACCACCACCGGGTGTTTCATGTATCTGCCCCGGGAAGGTGCTTTTAAGATCGCCGCTGTGTGTGAGCTGCGCCTTTACTGCCTCCGGGTTATTGCTGTTATCACTCATGCAAATTTCTTTTAGTTGTTAGTTGACAGCTGACTGTTGTCGCTCGTCCATTGTCCATCGCCGGTATTCACCATTCACCTCCCGACAGCTATCGGGACACCACTCACTAAATCCATTTCAGCGCACCTTTTTTATGCGCATATACAAATCCCATAAATAATATAAAGAAGAAGATCACTATTTCAATAAACGCCATCCATCCCACTTTTTTTGCCACCACGGCCCAGGGATATAAGAATACCAGTTCCACATCAAAGATCAGGAACACCAGCGCAAATAAATAGTAACCTACATTAAACTGTATCCATGTTTTTCCCTGTGTGGGAATACCGCATTCATATGGTTCAGACTTTTGTTTGCTGGTGGTAACCTTCGTTAAAACCTTTGCAAGCAATACCGCAAAAATTGAAAAAGCAAGTGCAGCAAGAATCAGAATTATCATGGATGAAGCACCCATATTTCCTACATTTTGGTTGATTTCAAAGATAAGCGAAAAACATGCTTACAATCCAAAAAAAAATATGCAATTCATTCATATCTGAGCAAAATCATCCGAAATATATTTCAATGTCATGAAAAAAAATGATAACTTTCATTGCACATAATTTTACCTCCACTAAAAAAAGCTGTATGAAAAAAGTATCACAGATTTTAAAGCGTAAAGGCAGCAATGTTGTGTCGATCACTCCCGATGTAATGGTGCTGGAAGCCCTGCGGCAGATGGATGAAAAGAACATGGGCTCCATGATCGTGATGGAAAACGGCAAGTACATCGGACTGGTGACAGAAAGGGATTATGCCCGTAAAGTGGCCTTAAAGGGCAAATCATCCGCCACCACACCTGTTCGTGAAATTATGAGCACCGGGCTGCCCAGGATCACGCCTGATAATTCGGTGGATACCTGCATGCAGATCATGAGTGAAAACAATATCCGTTACCTGCCTGTATTTGAAAACGACGAGCTCTGCGGTATTATTTCCATCAATGACGTGGTGAAAGAAACCATTCTAACCCACGAGGAAACCATTGCCCACCTGCAAAGCTATATCCATTCATAAAATCAATACCTGCTTGGTTTTGCTCATTTTTTTTACTGATGAAAATCAGCCGGCAGTGTGATGTAAGTTGTTGCCATACCTGTAAATAAGCCATAACTCTGTGGTTCTAAAAAAAACGATTATGGCTAAAACAACAAAGGCTGCGAAGTTCGTCTACTTTTTTGGTGGCGGCAAGGCCGACGGAAACGAATCAATGAAAAATTTGCTGGGTGGCAAGGGTGCCAATCTTGCTGAAATGGCAGGGCATCCCAAATTACGCCTGCCCGTTCCTCCCGGGTTTACAGTAACTACAGATGTATGTACCTATTACTACGCAAATAAAAAAACATATCCCAAAGTATTAAAGGCACAGGTGCAGGAAGCACTGGTTAAAATGGAAAAGCTCACCGGTAAAAAATTCGGTGATGTCAATAATCCCTTACTGCTCTCTGTACGTTCCGGCGCAAGAAAGAGTATGCCCGGTATGATGGAAACCATTTTAAATGTGGGACTGAATGAAGATACCATCAAAGGGCTGGTTGCAAAAAGCGGCGACGAACGTTTTGCCTATGATGCCTACCGCAGGCTGATCATGATGTATGCCGATGTGGTGATGGAAAAAGCCGCAGGGGTTGAACCCAAAAACGGCAAGGGCATCCGTAAAATACTGGATGAAAAACTGGAAGCCATCAAGCATGCACAGAAATATACCAGCGATACACAGCTTACCGTTGCCGAACTGAAAGAGCTGGTAAAGGATTATAAAAAAACCGTGAAGAAAGTACTGGGAAAAGAATTCCCCGATGATCCATACGAACAAATGTGGGGTGGTGTGGGTGCCGTATTTGCCAGCTGGAATGGTAAACGTGCCATTGAATACCGCCGTATTGAAAAAATTCCGGATGAATGGGGTACTGCTGTAAATGTGCAGGCCATGGTATTTGGTAATATGGGTGAGGATTGCTGTACCGGTGTGGCATTTACACGCAACCCCGGTAATGGAGAAAATAAATTCTATGGTGAATACCTGGTAAATGCCCAGGGCGAAGATGTGGTGGCCGGTATCCGCACACCAGCACCGGTGAATGAATATTCTAAAAATGCACAGAGCGAGCATTTTAATACATTGGAAAAACTGATGCCCGCTTTATACAAAGAACTCTATGCCATTCAGCGCAGGCTCGAACTGCATTATAAAGACATGCAGGATATCGAGTTTACCATTGAAAAAGGCAAACTGTACATGCTGCAATGCCGCGTGGGTAAACGCAATGGTGTGGCTGCCGTAAGGATGGCTACCGAAATGTTCAAAGAAAAACTGATCGATATTAAAACCGCCATTATGCGTGTGGCTCCCAACCAGCTGGTGGAACTGCTGTTGCCGATGCTGGATCCCAATGCAGAAAAAAATGCAGCGGTGATTGCCAAAGGGTTGCCTGCCGGACCCGGTGGCGCCAAAGGTCGTGTGGTATTCACTTCCGCTGATGCGGTGGAATGGGCAGCCAAAGGTGAAAAAGTGATCCTGGTACGTGAGGAAACATCTCCCGAAGATGTGGATGGTATGCACAAGGCGCAGGCCATCTTAACAACCAAGGGCGGTATGACATCCCACGCTGCACTGGTGGCACGTGGATGGGGCAAATGCTGTATCGTGGGCTGCGGC
Organism: Ferruginibacter sp.; assembly: GCA_046329655.1. GTDB lineage: Bacteria > Bacteroidota > Bacteroidia > Chitinophagales > Chitinophagaceae > Ferruginibacter. Next base: position 9,188 of record JAXLUD010000015.1, on the reverse strand, counting down.
GATATCGAAATTCATACTGAGGGCAAATACTTCAGGGCGAAAAATGATACCGTGATCAAAGAAGGTGAATGGATCAGCCTGAATGGTACTAAGGGGCAGGTATATGAAAACAGCCTGCCGCTGGTGGACATTGATATCGACAAGAACCAGAGCTATAAAGACCTGATGAAACTGGTGGATAAAGTAAAACAGATCGGCGTGCGTGCCAATGCTGAAACACCTGAAGATGCACTGCATGCGGTGAAATTCGGTGCAGAAGGTATCGGTCTGTTCCGTACCGAACATATGTTCTACGGTGAGGGAAGCGAGGAGCCACTTTTCCAGCTGCGTAAAATGATCGTAAGCAAAACAGAGAAAGAAAGAAGGGAAGCATTGAACGGCCTGTTCAAATATGTGAAGAAAGATGTGAAAGATACTTTGAGCGTAATGAATGGTCACCCTGTTACCATCCGCCTGCTCGATCCGCCACTGCATGAATTTGTGCCGCATGATAAAGAAAAACTGAAACAGCTCAGCAAGGAACTCGGTATCAGCATGGGTATGCTGAACAGGAGGGTGCTGGCATTGCACGAAAACAACCCGATGCTGGGTCACCGTGGAGTACGCCTTGGTATCAGCTATCCCGAGATCACTGAAATGCAGGTGAGGGCCATTTTTGAAGCCACCGCCGAATTACTGAAAGCGGGTAAAAAAGCTATGCCCGAAATCATGGTGCCTGTAACTGTGATCTGGCATGAACTGACCAACCAGAAGGAAATCGTGGACAGGGTGTATAAAGAAGTGTGTGCAAAATTTGGTATGCGTAAGATACCTTATCTCTATGGTACCATGATCGAAACCCCCAGGGCGGCGCTCAGGGCCGAGTTCATGGCGAAAGCCGCTGATTTCTTCAGCTTTGGCACCAACGATCTTACCCAGATGAGTTTTGGTTTCAGCCGCGATGATATCGGAGGCTTCCTGCCTAAATATCTCGACCTGAAAATTTTGCCCGATGATCCGTTCCAGACCATTGACCAGGATGGCATTGGCCAGCTGATCAAAGTAGGAACCGAAAGGGGCCGTATTACCAAAGCCAACTTAAAAGTGGGTATTTGTGGCGAACATGGTGGTGATCCAGTAAGCGTGAAATTCTGTCACAGGATCGGCATGAACTATGTAAGCTGTTCTCCGTTCCGTGTGCCTATCGCAAGACTTGCGGCAGCACAGGCAGCCATTGAAAATCCCCGTAAGAAATAAATATCCTGAACCTGGCCCGGCAACATTGTTGCCGGGCTTTTTTTGCCGGTACGGCAGATAATTTATCCACTTTAACATTTTTTGGTAAAGAAATTGGAATACCTGTTTGAAAAAATATGCAGGTAAACAAGCCGTTTTTAATGGTCATTGCATTGTTGTTGCTGCTGTACAGCTGTAACAGAAATTATGTGCCCCGCCGGGACAATATTCCCGTGGTAACACTCAGCAGCAATACAAAAACGGTGAAGTCAGCGCCTGCTGCTGCCACGGCTCCCGCTACAGGGACCCGTACGATGGTAAAAAGAGCGGTACCTGTAAAAACCAGTGTGCCACAGGTGATCTGGGTAAACGATAAAGTGGCCAAAAAGAATTTTGACGGCCGGCTATATTATGATCTTGAGGGCCGGCGTTACTGGAAGAATTATGCAGATGGAAAATATTACCTGTTCAACAGGGCCATGTACAACAACAGCGCATTTAAACCACGCTGAACAAAAAAGAAATACTTATGAAAAACACCATGCCCTTTATTTTTTTATTGCTGTCTGGTTCTGCTGCTGCTCAGTTAAAGACTTCGGCGCCGGTTTGCAAGGGCTTTGAGGTAAATGTACTGGAAGGTACCATCAACAGCGACCTCAGTACCAAGTCCACGATCAGCGAAGTGAAAAGCACTTTCCCCTGTTTTACAAATGCGGTGGATGAAAGTGGCGGCACCGGTTGCGGTGGAGTGTTTTATAAAGACAAGGACATCAGTTTTAAAACCGAGCGGGGGTATATCGAAATTGGTGAAAAGTTTAAAGGCAAATTAAGCCTGCCATTGATGGGCGCAAGCAGGGGCTCGTTGTTCAAATGGCTGGGTTACCCCAAACTCAAGGATAACAGCTGGGATGCATTCCAGACAAAATATGGGATACTGATCGCTTATTATAACAAGGCCGGTAAAATAAACAAACTGCAGATGAGCCATTACGGCACTGATAATATCAGGCTCTGTGAATAAAATATTTTATGACGAGGAGTGTATAGAAGTGTATGAGAAACCGGCCCGGAAGTAACTGCTTCCGGGTTTTGTTTTCCATTCTAACCTTATTGTAAAACCGGTTACCGGTTTTAAACCCCTGAAAATGCAGATGGGACTTACTGCTGGTAAGTCCCGTCTGCATTTTATCCCGTTGTATACTCCTGCATTGAATCAATTGCCGGGGAAAAACCGTTGCTGTATCTGCCGGAATTTCCACACAATGATTAGCAGACGGCTTGTTTTCTTTCAATCCTTATTGCCTGTTTATTGCTGGTAAGTTTTTTTAAGATAATCTGCCACATCCTGTGGTTTCCGTCCCAGTAATTTTTCAAGGTCGGAACCGGTACTTTCAAATTCACCCTGTTTTATCGCAGTTGCGAATGAAGCAAAGAGGTCAACATAAACGGCTGGTACACCCGCAGCAGTAAGCGCTGTTTTATAAGCCTGTTCATCAGGGTTAATAAAAGGAACTGTTTTGCCCGAAGTATTACTGATAATTTCCGCCACTTCTTCAAAACTGATATTGGTGATGTTGGAAATGCGGTATGTTTTGCCTTCATGCCCTTCACTGGTAAGTACATTGGATGCTGCTTCTGCCATTTCATCCCTGGTAACAGAAGCGATCCTTCCATTTCCGGATGGCCAGAATAAACCTGTTTCTAAAACTTTCTCCCCGGCAAAAACCGGTATGAAATCCGTGTAGAGATTATTACGGAAAAAAGTATAACCAATACCTGCTGCCAGTATGTTTTTTTCTGTTTCAATATGTGCTTTGGCAACAGCAGCAATGGGGGAGGATGCTGTTTCATTTTTTCTTTCAAAGCTGGTGTATAAAATATAGGGCACTCCTGCTTCTTTTGCTGCTTTAACGGCATTGGCCTGCTGTACGCTGCGGCTGCTGATATCACTGGCCGATACCAGCAACAGTTTATCCACCCCGGTAAATGCTTTTACCAGTGATGCATAATCATCGTAATCACCCTTGCGGATAGTGATGCCCTTTTCTTTGAGGTCTGCCAATTTTGCTTCATCCCTTACCAGTGCCGCAATGCAGTTTGCGGGTACGTTCTTTTTCAATAAATGAATAATGGCTGCTTTTCCAAAGTGCCCGGTGGCTCCTGTAACTAAAATCATGATTTATTTTTTTGTGTTGAATGATGGAGACACAAAACTACTTACCTTCGATATATAAAAAGAAGTAGTATACTAAAGTATACCAGTATACTTTAGTATACCATGTTATGATTATGGAAAAAATACCATCCTTTAAAGAGACAAAAGCCTGCTCCATCCAGTTTGTGCTGGCTGTGAATGACACGCTGAACGTGATCAGCGGCAAATGGAAACTGCCCATTATCGGCAGCCTGCTGTACAACAAGAAAAGGTTCACCGAAATACAGCGCAATATTCCCCGGATAACATCCCGTATGCTGTCGAAGGAACTGAAAGACCTGGAGATGAATGGAATTGTGAACAGGGTGGTGTACGATACATTACCCGTAACGGTGGAATATGAACTCACACCCTCGGCCCAATCGCTCAGCGAAGTGCTGGATAAAATGGTGGAGTGGGGACTGAAGCACCGCCGCAAAACCCTTATGAAAGTGCACTAAGAAAAACGGATGCTGCTGAGTGCGGATCCGAGCTGCTCTACTAGATCATTCATGTTTTTGTAAATTACCTGCAGGTGACTGATACCTGCAACCGTGGTGGAATGTTCTGCATCTGCATGACGGATATAAATTACTTTTTTGTTTTTTGCCCTTGCATAACCAGCTTCAACGCCGATACCAATGGCTTTATAGTCGGCCAGCGCCACCAGGATATCACAGTTGTCAATAGCAGCCATGGCTTCCTGCATCATTTGTATTTCTTCCCCAGGGCCAAATGAAAAATTATCAGTGAAAACAAAACAGCCGATTCCTTTTTGTTCCAGCACTTTTTTAATGGTGCTGACAGTTTCTTTCAGCTGCACCTGGTTATTAAAACTCAATGCGAGATAGGCCGTCATTGTTGATGTTTTACTTTTCGTTTCTGCAATATTATGCATTGCCTCCTGGTAAATCTATGGTATCTTCTTCCATTTCAAGCAGCAGGTTGGCCACCAGTGCCGTCCATCCTGTTTGATGAGAGGCGCCCAGTCCCTGCCCGGTATCACCATGAAAATATTCATAGAACAGGTGGTGGTCTTTAAAATGTTTATCCTGCCATTGAATATGTTTGCTGTTATGGTAACAGAAAGCGCCATTGCTGCCGCGTTCAAAAATTTTCAGCAGCCTTTTGGTGAGTTCATTGGCAATTTGTTTCAGGGTGAGCTTGGTGCCCGAACCTGCCGGGAATTCGTAGGTATAGCTGTCGCCGTAGTATTTATAATACTTGCGCAGTGAATGAATGATCAGGTAATTGAGCGGGAACCAGATGGGGCCACGCCAGTTGGAATTGCCGCCAAACATGGAACTGCTGCTTTCACCGGGTTCATACTGTATGCTGTAACTGTTGCCCAGGTAACTGAATGAATAGGGCGTTTCATGTGCTTTGGATAAAGAGCGGATGCCATAGTCTGATAAAAACTCCGCCTCATCCAGCAAACGTTTCAGCAATTTTTCCATTCGTTCATCCACCATAATGGCAAAAAGATAATTGCCATCGGTATTTTTTTTGTCGATATCTGCAATGATCCTCGTAAGATCGGGCCGGGTAAGTTTGATCACGTCCAGCCTGGTATTGAACTGGCGCAGGTTTTTAAATTCATTGCCATGAATGATTTCTACTGCAAGCAGAGGAATAATGCCCACCAATGAACGTATCCGCAGGCGCTGGCTGGCACCATTTTCAAACTGGATGGCATCATAATAAAACCCGTCTTCTTCTTCCCAGAGTGAAATATCTTTCTGTCCAATATGATGCATGGCCCAGCCGATGTTTAAAAAGTGCCGGAAAAATTTTGCAGCCGATTCTTCATAGGCCAGGTTGAACGTGGATAACTCGAGCGACATGCGCAGCATATTGAGGCAATACATCGCCATCCAACTGGTGGCATCGGCCTGCTGCAGTTTTTTAATGCCCGGTGGCATATGGTTGCGGTCGAATACGCCGATATTATCCAGCCCTAAAAACCCGCCTTCAAAAATATCGGTACCATTGGCATCTTTCTGGTTCACCCACCAGGTGAAATTCATCAGCAGTTTTTGAAAAGCACGTTCTAAAAAATCACGGTCGGCCACGCCGGTTCTTTTTTTGTCTGCTTCGTATACATACCAAACGCCCCAGGCATGCACAGGAGGGTTTACATCACTGAAGTTCCATTCGTAGGCTGGTATCTGCCCGTTGGGATGCATATAATATTCACGCAGCATCACCAGCAATTGCTGCTTTGCAAAATCAGGATCAATATGCACAAAGCTGGCGGCATGAAATGCCAGGTCCCATGCGGCAAACCAGGGGTATTCCCATTTGTCGGGCATGGATAAAATATTGCGGCAGGTCAGGTGCTGCCAGTCGTAATTCTGGCGGTGACTGCGTTGAGGCGCCGGGTCACCGGGTTCGCCAAAATGCCATTTGAATACATCGAGGTAATAAAACTGTTTGGTCCATAATAAACCGCCGAGTGCATTGCGCAGAAGGGTGCTGTGTGCTGCGGGTAAATATTTCGGCGTAAGACTTTTATAATACTCATCTGTTTCTATCCTGCGTTTGATAAAAACCGCATCAAAATCAAACCAGGGGTTTTCAATTTCGCTGTTGCAAAGCCGGAGTTTGAATGTTTTGGAAGCACCGCCGGGAATGGACGCCTTCATCCAGATGGCCGCTTTTGTACCTGTTTTGTCAGGGTTTACACTTGCCGCATTATGAATGATATAATTGTTGATGCCGTCTTTTACATAAGCGCTGTCATTGGGCCGGTTATACATCCGCATGCTGTTGGTTTCGTTATCACAAAACAGCTGCTCACCACCCTGGTGATAAAAATAATACTGACCGTTTCTTTCCGAGCTTGCCTGCAGGCAGGCGTTTGAAAGCGAAATGATCCCCGGTTTTGTAAAGCGTGGATTGTGTTTCCAGAAATTGCGGAACCATAATTGCGGCAGCACATGAATGGTGGCCGCATCTGCAGCACGGTTATGAACAGTTACCTGCAACAGGATGTCGTTGATCTCGTTCTTGGCATATTCAATATAACAATCAAAATATTTATGATCGTCAAAAATGCCCGTGTCCAGCAATTCATATTCTGGCTGCAGCCTGCTGGTGGCATTTTTTGCCACGAGGTCTTCATAAGGAAAAGCCTGCTGCGGGTATTTGTATAAAAATTTGCAATAGGAGTGCACGGGAGATGAATCCTGGTGAAAGTAAAGCTCCTTTACATCTTCGCCATGGTTGCCTTCATTATTGGTAAGGCCAAATAATCTTTCTTTCAGGATGCTGTCGGTGCCATTCCAGAAAGCGGGTGCCAGGCAAAGCACCTGGTCGGCATCACAAAAACCGGCAATGCCTTCTTCTCCCCAGCGGTAGGCATAACTGCGGGCGAGGTCGTGGTTGATATAATTCCAGGCATTGCCTTCTGTGCTGTAGTCTTCCCTTACGGTGGCCCATTGCCGCTCTGAGAGGTAGGGCCCCCATTTTTTCCAGTTTTTATTATTATCGGATGCTGCGAGCCGTTCTTTTTCTGAATGAATCATGTACAATCAGTCTCTTTATAGTGCTTGTTTTAACTAACAGCATAAATATAGGGGTGTTGCGCCATTTTTTTGAAACAAAATCGGGGCGGAATTATGATGGCTAAGGAAGTCAAGTTTCCAAAACTTGACTTCCTTAAAAAATGAACCCACAGTTAAATAACTGCGGGTTTACAGAAAGAATGAACGATTCAACAAAAAATATGCAGGTGACACCTGTTGTTAAGTTTATAAGATGGTAGCCTGCTTATTGTCAGCTGCCAGGCTCCAGGCCAGTTCTTTCACCTGTTTTACCAGTTCGGGTAAAACGGCCTCGGTATTATTGGTGAGCTCCACACCCTGCATTTGCAGGCATTCGATACTCACCACGAACAAATGAATTTCAGGCACGCGGCCGAGCAATTGCAAACTGCTGATCAAATCCTTCAGCCCGATATCATGCGAACTCATTTCCTTGGGAAAATCACTGGCAAAGCGGGGATGTATCAGCCTGATATTGCCGGCTTTGTTGCCATCCAGTGAGGCATCAATTAGTATCACTTTTGGATATTTCTCAAAATATTCCAGCAAATGAAAACCGCCGGTACCACCATCCACCACATCCACAAAAGAAGGGAGGTCCTGGTGCAGCAGTTTTTGCACCGCATGTATGCCCACGCCTTCATCACCCATCAGGTAATTACCAACGCCCATGATTAAAACTTTGTCTTGCATAAGGTTATTATTTTGCCGGAGCCGTCTTTGGTTCGTTCGGCAGCTCCATATTGTTTTCAAAAACTTCTTCTTCAATAAACTTCCAGCCGCCGCCCATGCTGCTCATTTCGCCACGACCTTCCACGTAATCGTGGTAAAATACCAGGTATACATGCACCACGGCAAACAGGATGAAGAACCACATCGTCCAGTGATGCACCTGGCGCAGGGCAATATCGCCGCCGAACATATAGGGCACCCATGCAAACATTTTAGGGAACCACCAGCTGGTGCTTGTGGAGGCATACATGCCAAAACCGGTGAGGCATTGTACCATGTAAGCAAGAAATGTGAAGAAATAAATAAACCCTGCCATGGCATTGTGACCCACACTCATGTGTTCTTTGCCACGCAGCATTAAAATATCCATCTTGAACACTTGCCACATTTCTTTAAAAAATTTGCGGCTGGTGGGGATGAACTGTTTCCAGTTGGCATATTTGTTTCCCACAAAACCCCAGTATATGCGGAACAAAAAGTTGAAGAAGAAAACATACGATGCAATGAAATGTATCATGCGCACCCAGCCCATTACAAAACGCTGGGAGGGCTCACGGCCGCTTTGTATTACCAGCGGATTGGCAATGTAAAAGCCGGTTGCTATCAGCACCAGTATAGCCAGTGCGTTCAGCCAGTGATAAATACGCACCGGTTGTTCCCAAACATATACGCGGCGCAGTTTATGAACGGGTGTTATAGTAGTTGACATACGTTGCGTTTTAATGGTTATTCGCCCAGCACGCTGATGCGGTTAATGTGTTTGCCTTCCTCATCGTACAAATGCACGGCACATGCCAGGCATGGGTCGAACGAATGCACGGTACGTAAAATTTCAACAGGTTGTTTGGGATCGGCAATGGGCGTATCTCTCAGGGCTGCTTCGTAGGCAGAAAGCTGTCCTTTGCCATCCCGCGGACTGGCATTCCAGGTTGTGGGCACCACCAACTGGTAATTGGCGATCTTTTCATCTTCAATATTGATCCAGTGCGCCAGTGCACCACGGGGAGCTTCAGCATGGCCTACACCCAATGCTTTATTGGGCCATTTAGACGGGTCACGCTTGGTGGAGTCGGCCATGCGTGTATCGCCATTCTTTATATTCTCTAAAAGCTGGTGATAAAAATCCAGTCCCCATTGTGCCACCAGCACACTTTCCAAACCTCTTGCAGCCGTACGGCCAAGGGTGGAGAAGAGTGCAGTTACCGGCACCTGCAGATCAGTAAGTGTTTTATCCACCACCTGCTTAAATTCTTCATGTCCTCTTGCATAACCGATCAAAACCCTTGCCAAAGGACCTACTTCCACCGCATTACCTTTCCACCTGGGTGTTTTCAGGTAACTGTATTTCTGCGTGGTGTCAAGATTTTGGAACGGAGGTTTGGGGCCTGTGTATTTGATCTTGCTTTCACCTTTCCATGGATGCAAACCTCCGTTGCCTTTGTACTCGTACCAGGAGTGGTCAATAAACTCCTGTACTTCATCATCTTTTCTTAAGTCAACGT
>JAXLUD010000014.1:0-86501 GCA_046329655.1 Ferruginibacter sp. | reverse complement strand
AAAAACTCCGCAATAAAATTGAAAAATATTTGCCCAGTTTTGCGCCCGCGGCTGGCTTGCCGTTAACTCTTAAATATGCGAAGCTTTTCCCAATCCCAAAACTTGCGCAAATATTTTCAAGCTGTTTATTTTTAACGGGTTAAAAAAATATGCGAAAATGTTTTTGAATAAAATAAGACTTCGCAAATGCATTTTATAAAAAGTGTTAATACGAGACAAAGCGGGTTTCACATTTTCAGTCGCCTCTTTTTTTTGAGTACTCATAAAACCATTCTAATTCTTTAAAGATATGGCAAGTTTCCTGAATTTAAAAAGGCATTGATATCACTGGGCTTTGCCCCTGTCAAAAAGAAGCCCCTCATTGCTGAAGGGCTTTTTGTTAAATCTTTACTTTCATTACCAGTTTTTTTATCGGCTTATCATCCACCGCTATCATAGGTGCGTGCACATCTTCGGGGTAGAAGATGGCAAACTGCCCGTCGCTGAGCTGGAAGTACATATCGGGCACATCACTGAAAAAGCTTACATCCTTTTCGGGGTTGTATTCGCCCTTGGGTGCTTTGCAACTGCCGCGGGGTTTCCAGCCAATGGTTTCGTGGCCGCGTATGCAAACCTGTATGTCGATGTTTTTATCGTGGCATTCAAATTTTGCAATGGATTCGGCGGCGCTCATACCGGCCTTATCGCTGTAAATGGCTTTTAATCCTTCGGCGATATCGCTTTTGCCAATTTCGGCATTCAGCAGGTCGGTGTTTTTAATGTACTCTGCCGCTGCTTCAAATAAAGGATGCAGGGAAGTATATTTGTGCAGGTTATTTAAAGAGTCGACTATCATATTTTTTTATTACAGGAATTTGATTTTTTTATTACACTAATTGCAACGAATTACACGAATTAAACGGTCATCTAATTAACCAATTAACCAATTAACCAATTAACCAATTAACCAATTAACCAATTAACCAATTAACTACCGCTGCACCCTGCCGCTTCCATCTCCCTTCATCAGTTCTTTCACATCGCTTAAAGTAGCGTGGTTCAAATCGCCGGGGATGGTGTGTTTTAATGCAGAAGCAGCCACGCCAAATTCAGCGGCATCGGGCATGCTCATTCCGGTAACCAGTCCGTAAATTAAACCGCTGGCAAAGCTGTCGCCACTGCCCACACGATCAACAATACGCACATTGTATTTTTTGGTATGGTAAAAATCTGTACCGTCATATACCAGCGCACTCCAGCCATTATCGCTGGCGCTGTAGCTTTCGCGAAGGGAAGAGGCGATAAATTTAAAACCAAATTTCTCCTTCATTTGTTTGAACACATCTTTGTAACCATCCAGGTGCAGTTCACCTTTTGTTACATCGGTATGTGCGGCTTTAAAACCCAGCGTGGTATCCGCATCTTCTTCATTACCGATACAAACATCCACGTACTTGCACAGTTCGGTCATTACCTTTTGCGCTTTTTCTTTGCTCCACAGTTTTTTGCGGTAGTTGAGGTCGATACTGGTGGTGATGCCTTTTGCTTTGGCGGCTTTTAAAGCAGCTTCGGCCAGTACGGCAGCCTTATCACTTAAAGCGGGCGTGATACCGGTGGTATGGAACCAGTCGGCACCATCAAAAATTTTATCCCAGTCAAATTCGCTGGCTTCCACTTCGGCAATGGATGCACCAGCACGGTCGTAAATCACCTGTGAGGCACGCATGGAAGCGCCGGTTTCGAGGAAGTAAATACCCAGGCGGTCGCCACCACGGGCAATATGTTGAGTATCCACACCATAACGGCGCAGGTGGTTAATGGCACTTTGACCGATGGCATTGTTGGGAACCTTCGTTACAAACACACCCTGCTCGCCATAATTGCAAAGGGCAGCCGCCACGTTGGCTTCACCGCCACCGTATGTAATGTCGAAAGTATCGGCCTGCACAAAGCGTTTATAGTCGGGGGTTGATAAGCGCAGCATGATTTCACCAAGTGTAACAATTTTTTTAGGCATCGTTAATTGAGTATTTCAGGTTAAAAAATAAGTATTGATTGCGGGCACCAAAGTTGGTAATAAATGCCTGATTATGCAAGCAATCTGCGGGTAATTGTTTTCTAAATTTACGGAATCGTTTGCGTAAATACAGTTGCCCTGTTTGTGAAAGGTTCTGCGAAATAGTTGCTACTTTCACCATCCAAAAATTTTAACGATGGCTAATAAAGAAGCAATATTAAACGGCATTATCGAGCAGGGTTTCCTGCCTTTGTATTTTAATAAAGACACACAGGTGAGCATCGACCTGATGAAAACCCTGTACAAATGCGGTGTAAAAAGCCTGGAATACACCAACCGTGGTGATGATGCTTTGCAGAATTTTAAGGCCATGAAAGCCGTTCGTGATGCCGAACTGCCCGATATTAAACTGGGTGTGGGTACCATTAAAAATGTAACCGACGCACAGGCTTTTATTGATGCGGGTGCCGATTTTTTAATTGGCCCGGGTTATGAGCAGGGTGTGGCCGAACTGGCGAACAAAACCGGTATTTTCTATTCTCCCGGCTGTATGACACCCAGCGAGATCATCACTGCAGAGAACAATGGCGTGCAGCTGGTGAAATTATTTCCCGGTAATATTTTAGGCCCTGAATTTATGGCCGCTGTGAAAGAAGTGTTCCGTAACCTGAAGTTTATGCCAACAGGCGGGGTAGACCTTGACCTGGGTAATTTAAGCGCCTGGTTTACCGCCGGTGTTTGTGCGGTGGGCATGGGCAGCAAACTCATCACCAAAAAAATAATGGAGGAAAAAGATTATGCGGGGCTGGAAGTAAAAATCAAACAATGCTTCGACCTGATTAAAGAAGCAAGGAAATAATACAATATCTTTAGCCACCCATTGGGTGGCTTTTATCTTTTAAAAAACGATTATGCTGAGCGAAAAAGTTAGTAAGTACAGGTGGTCAATCTGCGGACTCTTGTTTTTTGCAACAACCATCAATTACCTCGACAGGCAGGTACTGTCACTTACCTGGAAAGACCATATTGTACCTGAATTTCACTGGACCGATTCGGCTTATGGTGATATCACTTCCATCTTCTCCCTGGTATATGCGTTTTCCATGCTTTTTGCAGGAAAATTTGTTGACTGGATTGATACCAAGAAAGGGTTTTTGTACGCCATTTTTTTCTGGAGCGTTGGAGCATTGCTGCATGCCTATTGCGGTATCGCCACTGCCGGCGTTTTGAAAGGTACCTGGTTTGTCGGTTTTGAAACAGCGAAAGAAAATCTTAAAACGGTTACCGATATCTCAAAAGTGATCAATACCAGTGTGGCTTTTTTCATCGTGGCACGTATTGTACTGGCCATTGGTGAAGCTGGTAACTTTCCTGCCGCCATTAAAACCACCGCTGAATATTTCCCGAAAAAAGACCGTGGCTTTGCCACCAGCGTGTTTAATTCCGGTGCCACCATCGGTGCCATGCTGGCGCCGCTTACCATACCTTATATTGCCGAAGCGATGGGCTGGGAGATGACCTTTATTATCATTGGTGCTTCCGGTTTCCTGTGGATGTTCTTCTGGCAAACCATGTATAAAAAACCGCACCTGCACCCCAAAGTAAGCAAGGAAGAGCTGGCTTATATCCAGCAGGATGATAATAATACGACTGCTGAAAAAGAATTGGAAGCAAAGAAAAAAATGCCGCTGCTGCAGGCTTTTAAATACAACCAGACATGGCTTTTTGCCGTGGGTAAATTTATGACCGATGGTGTTTGGTGGTTCTTTCTTTTCTGGACACCGGCTTATTTAAAAGATGTATACGGACTGTCGGGTATACAGGCAGCGCCCTACCTCACCGTGTTATATGCCATCACCATGCTGAGCCTGATTGGCGGATGGCTGCCAACCTATTTCATCACTAAAAAACATATGGATCCTTATGCAGGCAGGATGCGGGCCATGCTCATATTCGCCTTCTTCCCGTTGCTGGGTATGCTGGCGCAGCCATCAGGCAGTATCAGTATTTGGTTCCCGGTGATCATCATTGGTATTGCAGGTGCCGCACACCAGAGCTGGAGCGCCAATATTTTTTCAACCATTGGCGATATGTTCCCAAAATACGCGGTGGCCACCATCACCGGTATTGGCGGTATGGCCGGCGGTCTCGGTTCTTTTATCATCAACAAAGGCAGTGGTAAACTCTTTGATTATGCAGCAGCCACCAATATGAAATTCATGGGTTTTACAGGAAAACCGGCCGGTTATTTTATCGTGTTTTCTGTTTGCGCCGTTGTATACCTGATTGCATGGATCATCATGAAGCGTTTGGTGCCCAAGTATAAACTGGTTACAGATATCTAGTTACACGAATCCGGCGAATTGCACTAACCTGCCTGTCGGCAGACAGGTTACACGAATTAAAATTCTTAAAAGTGAAAGGGCTCAAATAAATTGGGCCCTTTTACTTTTAGAGAAGTCAAGTTTTTAAAACTTGACTTCTCTTGAAACAGTTGCCCCAATAAAATCCGTGTAATAAAAAAAATACGAAGAATTGTGCTTATTTCGAATTCCACTAATTATACAAGTTATAGTATGTGAACAGGGAAAGACTCAAATAAAACTTGAGCCCTTTCTTATTAAAAAAAACCGTGTAATTCGTTCAAATTCGTGTAATAGAAAAACTCAAAGCGAATTGCGCAGCGTTAAATAAAACTTCGCCTCAATATGCTCGGTGGATTTTTGCAGTATCAGGTCGGCGGCTTTTTCACCCATCATGGCAAAATCGGTGGATATGGTGGTGATGCCGTTGAGGATGATCTTTTTTAATGCCGTTTCGTTATAGGAGATCACACCCACATCTTTGCCAATTTTCAGTTTCTGGTTCAGTATCTTTTCAATCAGGGTCACCAGGTCATCTTCCATCAGGTTGATATATACTTCACCCTTCTGAATTTCCTCGTGGCTGATATCATGAATGATGTGATGGCTGAACGCATACTGCAGGCAGAACTTTTTAAACCCTGAAATGATCTCGGCAGGGTGATAGGTATATTCCGGCAAAATGATATTGAGGGTATGGTACTTGCTCAGCTGCGGCAGCGCTTCTTCCAGCGCATCATAAATGTCTTTGTCGAAGTGCTCGTACACGGCGCCGTATTCACCCGTAACGCCGGGGATGAGTTTATCCAGCACAATCAGCCGGTCTTTCGGGATTGTGTTGAGTATCTTATGCGCATTCTCGGCGCCATCCATAAAATGCGGCACAATCACAAAATAATTGTAGTCTTCCCTCGCGTTTTGTATCAGGGTTTTGAACAGGGCAAAGCTGTTATTGTATACGTAAAAATCAATCGTGGCAGCATCGCCCAGTTTGGCGGCAAATGCGTCGTAAATGATCTTTTTGTGTGCGCTGAGTTTATTGAACATCAGGAACACTTTGATCTTTTGCCCGATGGCGGCATTCTTGATAAAATATCCCTTGCCCGGAACCGACCCGATGATGCCCGCTTTTTTCAGGTAACGGTAGCCTTTCTCAGCCGTATCCCGGGATATTTCAAATTCAAAACTCAGTTCGTTGATGGAAGGGAGCACATCATCCTGCTGCAGCTTGCCCGTTTCAATGGCCTTGATGATACAGTTGGCCAGTTGCTGGTACTTGGGCGTGGCCGAGTACTCGTCGATGTAGATTATTTTGTTGAACGGGGACAGCATCGTTTTGGTTTAAGGCTTTTCACTACGAAAAGACTTCAACAAATGTAACAGTTTTATCTCAAACAGGATTGTGCATGATGCAGGCCTGCTGCTTTCATTTTACTTTACGTTATAATTTGCTATGCTATATTAAAAAACAATCTGTATGGGTGTTATTTTTGGTGTGCTTTTTCACTTTTTAGGAGGCTTCGCATCGGGTAGTTTTTATATGCCCTTTAAAAAAGTTAAAGGCTGGAGCTGGGAAAGTTTCTGGATCATTGGCGGCCTTTTCTCCTGGTTAATTGTTCCCCCCTTAGCGGCATATCTTACCATCCCCGGTTTTATGGACATTATCAAGGCGGCGCCATCCAATGTGATCGGCAGCACTTTTGTAATGGGTCTTTTATGGGGTATCGGCGGTTTAACATACGGACTGGGTGTGCGCTACCTTGGCGTGGCACTGGGCAGTTCCATCATACTCGGACTTTGTTCTGTTTTCGGCGCACTGGTGCCTTCGGTTTATTATTATTTCAATCCCACTGCAGGAAAAGATACCATCGCTGATTTGTTTGGCTCCACCTGGGGACTCACCGTAATGGCGGGTTTGCTTTTATGCGTGGTGGGCATCTACATCTGCGGAAAGGCCGGCAGTATGAAAGATAAGGACCTGGCTTCCTGCTCGGCCGGTGGCGGTGGTATGGATACGCATGGCGCACCTGCGGATGATTATGCGCATACACACAAAGATGCATCGGGCAGCGAATTTTACCTGGTAAAAGGGTTGATACTGGCCATCATCTCCGGCGTGCTGAGCGCCTGTTTCAGTTTTGGAATTGAAGCCGGCAGCAGCATGGGTAAAATAGCCAATGATGCCTGGATGGCAGCGCATCCCGGTGAAGGCGAATTCCTCTTCCGCAATAACGTGATCTTTGTGGTGATACTCTGGGGCGGGCTCACCACCAACTTTATCTGGTGCATGATCCTCAACGCACGCAACAAAACATTTGGTGATTATACCAATGCAAAATCACCGCTGCTGAAAAACTACCTGCTTTGCGCATTGGGCGGCACCACCTGGTTCCTGCAGTTTTTCTTTTACGGAATGGGAGAGAGCCGGATGGGCAATGGCGCCAGCTCCTGGATACTGCACATGTCATTCATCATCCTCGTGGCCAATATGTGGGGCATTGTTTCAAAAGAATGGAATGGCGTAACCGCCAAAACCAAACGTACAATTATCATCGGCATACTCACTATCATTGCATCTGTATTCATCGTGGGTATCGGTAATTCAATGAAATAAAAGCTATTCAAAATTTATACTATGTCGGTTAAAACAACAGAATTCAAACATGTAAGCTATCTCTGGGACGAAGCCAAGGCTGCAACCATGGCCGGAGATGAAGTGGCATTATTGATCTATCGCTCTAACTTACTGGGCGCAGATTTACGCCTTACCAACTATGGTGGCGGTAATACTTCCTGCAAAGCCATGGCCAAAGACCCGCTTACGGGTGAGGAAACAGAAGTGATGTGGGTAAAAGGCAGTGGTGGCGATATCGGTACGCTGAAGAAAAGCGGGCTGGCTGCATTGTATGTTGACCGCCTGCGCAGTTTAAAAAATGTATACCGCGGGCTTGCTTACGAAGATGAAATGGTGGAACTCTTCAACCATTGCATTTACGACCTGGCTTCCAAAGCGCCTTCCATTGATACCCCTTTGCACGGTTTTCTTCCGTTCAAACATATTGATCACCTGCATCCCGATGCGGCCATCGCCATTGCTGCGGCAAAAGATGGTAAAAAGATCACACAGGAATTATTCAACGGTACCATCGGCTGGGTGGAATGGCAGAAACCCGGTTTTGATTTAGGCCTGCAGTTAAAGCAATGCCTCGATGAAAATCCCGGTATCCGCGGCATCATGCTGGGTTCACATGGTTTGTTCACCTGGGGCGATACGGCTTATGAAAGTTATGTGAACACCCTGGAAGTGGTGGAACGCTGTGCGGCATACCTCGCCGATAACTATGGTAAAAAAGGGCCGGTTTTCGGCGGACAAAAAATACAGTCATTACCCAAAGAAGAACGCCTGAAACAGGCTGCTGCGCTGGCACCGGTATTACGGGGCTTCTGTTCTTCCCATACAAAAATGATCGGTCATTTTACCGATGATGAAAGGGCGCTGGAGTTTATGAACTCGAATGACCTGGATAAACTGGCGCCACTGGGTACCAGCTGTCCCGATCACTTCCTGCGTACCAAGATCAGTCCGCTGGTACTGCCTTTAACGGCTTCCGAAGATTTAAGCAATGTGGCAGCCATCAAGGAAAAATTATTGCCCGGAATAGAAGCATACCGTAAAATGTATGCGGATTATTATAACACCTGCAAGCATCCGAACAGTCCGGCCATGCGTGATGCCAACCCCGTGGTGATCTTATATCCCGGTGTGGGCATGTTCACGTTTGCAAAAGACAAGCAAACGGCCAGGGTGGCGGCAGAATTTTATATCAATGCCATCAATGTAATGAAAGGCGCCGAAGCGGTTTCTGAATACACTTCATTGCCACGCCAGGAAGCATTCAACATTGAATACTGGCTGCTGGAAGAAGCGAAGCTGCAGCGTATGCCCAAACCAAAATCACTCAGCGGCCGTATTGCACTGGTAACAGGCAGCGCCGGTGGTATTGGCAAGGCTATTGCCAAAAGATTTGCAGAAGAAGGCGCCTGCGTGATCATCAACGATATCAATGAAGAGCGCTTACAGGGCGCCACAGCCGAATTCCAGAAAGCATTTGGAAAAGACAGTACGGCTTCTGTAAAACTCGATGTAACGGATAAAGCCACCATTGATGCGGCCATGCAGGCTGCGGCGCTGGCATTTGGCGGGGTGGATATCATTGTAAACAATGCCGGACTCAGTACATCAAAATCAATCGCCGATCATACCATTGCCGACTGGGATAAACTGTATGATATTTTAGTGAAAGGACAATTCCTGGTATCGCAGGCAGGTATTGAAGTGATGCGCAAGCAAAACACCGGCGGTGATATTGTGAATATTGTTTCTAAAAATTCTGTAGTGGCCGGTCCGAATAATGCAGGCTATGGTTCTGCAAAAGCGGCACAGGCGCACTTAACCCGTTTAATGGCCGCAGAAGTGGGCGCAGACAAGATCCGGGTGAACACCGTAAACCCCGATGCCGTGATCGCCGACAGTAATATCTGGGCCGGCGGATGGGCAGAAGGCCGTGCAAAAGCCTATGGTATTACCGTGGAAGAGCTGCCGGCATATTACGCAAAACGCACTTTATTAAATGAAGCTATTTTACCGGAAGATATCGCCAATGCATGCTATGCGTTTGTGGGCGGATTGCTGAACAAATCAACCGGTAATGTACTGAATGTGGATGGCGGAGTTGCCATGGCATTTGTACGCTAAATGCTTTTTTATAGTACATAAGCAATCAATCAAAGGTTGATGAATGTCTATTCTGTCAACCTCTATTTTTAATTCAGTTCAACTTTACATATATGGCCAGGGTGGCGTTTAAAATGCAGTTGTTTGCCGGAAAGAAAGACGAGTATAAAAAGAGGCATGATGAGATCTGGCCGGAGCTGGCGGCCCTGTTAAAGGCAACAGGCATCAGCGAATATTCCATTTTTTTAGACGAAACCACCAACAGTTTGTTTGGGGTGCTGAAGGCAGAAGATCCGGCAAAACTGGATAACCTTCCCTCGCATGCTGTGATGCAGAAATGGTGGCATTATATGGCCGATATTATGGAAAGCAACCCGGACAGTTCGCCGGTAAGCATTCCGCTGGAAGAAGTGTTCTTTATGCCATAGCGCTCTTTAATGTATTCACCTTTGTATATTGTTCAATGAAAGCTGAACTTTGTTTATGAACATCAATGTTCAATTTTCAAATCTCAATATTCAATGTTCAACAGCAACCTGCCCTAAATCAGTTTTCAGATGAACGGACTGACTTACCTTTATCGCCGTTTCATTGATATCAAAAAAGTCAAAAATTCAGATCATGTTATTAGATAAACAGCTCATCGCAAATCATAACGACAAACTGCTGGCTAAACACAAACAGCGTTTTGCTTTTGCTTCAAAAGAAATTGCCCATACAGAAGAAATTATCAAAAAACTCATTGCCTTCCAGGTGGCCATTCCCAGCTGGGCATTGGGTACCGGTGGCACACGTTTTGGCCGTTTTCCCGGCGCAGGTGAACCCGGCAGCCTGGAACAAAAGATTGAAGATGTGGGTTTGCTGCATGCGCTCAATAAAACCAGCGGCGCCATTTCGCTGCATATTCCCTGGGATATTCCAACCGATGCAGCTGCCATCAAAAAACTGGCAAAAAAACACGGACTGCAGTTTGATGCGGTAAACTCCAACACCTTTCAAAACCAGCCGGGGCAAAAAGAAAGTTACAAATTCGGCTCTTTGCAGCATGTAAACAAAACCACCCGCAAGCAGGCCATCAAACATAATATTGAAGTAATTAAACACGGGGTTGATTTAGGTTCTAAATCACTCACGGTATGGCTGGCAGACGGCAGTTGCTTTCCCGGCCAGCTCAACTTCCGCAAGGCATTTGAAAATACACTGGAAAGCCTGCAGGAAATTTATGCAGCATTACCCAAAGACTGGAAAATGTTTGTAGAGTACAAAGCCTTTGAACCCAATTTTTACAGCATGACTGTGGGCGACTGGGGACAATCCTATCTCTATGTTTCCAAACTGGGCAAACAGGCTTATACGCTGGTTGATCTTGGTCACCATTTGCCCAATGCCAATATTGAACAGATCGTTTCATTATTGCTGATGGAAGGCAAGCTCGGCGGGTTTCATTTTAACGACAGTAAATACGGCGATGATGATTTGACCGTGGGCAGCATGAAACCTTACCAGCTGTTTTTAATTTTTAATGAACTGGTGGAAGGTATGAATGCAAAGAAAATGAACCATGCCAAAGACATGGGCTGGATGATCGATGCCAGTCATAATGTAAAAGATCCGCTGGAAGACCTGCTGCAAAGCGTGGAAGCCATCATGGTGGCTTATGCACATGCCTTGCTGGTTGACCGTAAAAAACTGAATGAAGCACAGCAGAACAATGATGTGGTGGCGGCGCAGGAAATTTTGCAGGGCACTTTCCGTACGGATGTAAGGGCGGTTGTTGCAGAAGCAAGGCTGCGTTCCGGCGCATCGCTGGATCCATTGGGATTTTTCAGGGAGAAGAAAATAAGAGAGCAGCTGGTTAAGGAAAGAGGAAGCAATACTATTGCAACCGGTTTATAAGTTTTTTTTGTGAATGGTGAATGGTCAATAATGTTCAAGTCCTGAGACTCTTTTCATTCACCACTCACCACTCACAACTCACCACATGAGCGCAACACCCGTTATAGCAATTTTCGATGTAGGAAAAACAAACAAAAAGCTTTTTCTCTTCGATGAACATTATCACATTGTTTACGAAAAAACACTGCAGTTTACCGAAACAACGGATGAAGACGGTGATGCCTGTGAAAATTTAGAGGCGCTGACAGATTGGGGCCGCAATTCATTAAAAGAACTCACAGAATTAAAAGAGTTTGATATTAAGGCCCTGAACTTCTCGGCTTATGGCGCCAGCTTTGTGCATATCGACGAACAGGGAAAACCCGTTACGCCTTTATACAATTACCTCAAGCCATTTCCCGAAAATTTAAAAACACAGTTTTACAATACCTACGGCGGTGAAATTCCTTTTTCGATGATCACTGCTTCTCCTGTGCTGGGTAATCTAAACTCAGGGTTGCAGTTATACCGGCTCAAATACCAGCACCGTTCAACATTTAAAGCCATTCATACATCACTGCACCTGCCGCAGTATTTAAGTTATCTCATTACGGGGCAGGCCTACAGCGATGTGACCAGTATTGGCTGTCATACCGCCTTATGGAATTTTCCGCAAAACCATTACCACGAGTGGGTGCTCAAAGAAGGAGTGGCGGATAAACTGGCTCCCATTTATTCCTCCGCAGAAGTGGTGGAAGCACGGGCTTTCTGGAAAGATTTTAAAGTGGGCATCGGCCTGCACGATTCATCTTCGGCACTGATACCTTACCTGGCCTGTTTCAGCGAACCCTTTGTGCTGATATCAACAGGCACCTGGTGCATTACACTCAATCCATTTAATAAGCAACCCTTAACGGAAGCTGAATTAAGACAGGATTGTTTGTGTTATATGAGTTACCAGCAGCAGCCCGTAAAGGCCAGCCGCCTGTTTGCAGGTAATGAACACGAAACGGAAACAAAAAGAATTGCCGCACATTTCAATACGGCCGCTGATTTTTTCAAGACGGTGGCATACGATAAAAAACTGGTGGATGCCCTGGATACCACTTTTCCGCAGCAGGTGCAATTTGCAGAAAGGGACCTTGGCAGTTTTAAGGATTATGAAACAGCCTATCACCAGCTGATCATGGATATTATGCGGCAGCAAATTGCCAGCAGCAAACTGGTGATACAGGATGATAATGTAAAACGCATTTTTGTGGATGGCGGCTTCAGCAAAAATCCCATTTATATGAATTTGCTGGCCGCAGCATTTCCTGAAATGGAAGTATATGCCGCATCGGTGGCACAGGCCACATCACTGGGTGCAGCGCTGGCCATTCACAAACACTGGAACACAAGGCCGGTGTCCGCGGATATCATCGATTTAAAATTTTATGCTAAACCCGCCTTAGTGTGAACGTAGGATTATTTATACCGTGTTATGTAAACCAGTTTTACCCGCAGGTGGCCATTGCCACGCTGCAGTTGCTGGAGCGATACAATTGTAAAGTGCATTACCCGCTCAATCAAACCTGTTGCGGGCAGCCCATGGCCAATTCCGGTTATGAAAAAATGCAGCACGAATGCAATGAATTGTTTACTGAAAATTTTTCCGGCTACGATTATATTGTATGTCCTTCGGGCAGCTGCACCCTGCATATCAAAGAACATTTGCACAGTGAGAAAGATGAAGCCGCTGCAACCGGCATCCGTAAAAAAGTATATGAACTGGCGGAGTTTATGGTGGATGTTTTGAAAGTGGAAAACATTGAAGCATCTTTTCCTTACCGAGTGGGTGTACACCAGAGCTGTCACGGGCAGCGGGGCCTGCATATTTCACAGATGAGTGAACTGGTGGCCGAACCTTTTTCAAAAACGGATGCACTGCTCAAAAAAGTAAAAGGGCTGGAGCTGGTGAAGCTGGACCGTGTAGATGAATGCTGCGGCTTTGGCGGCACTTTTTGCGTGGTGGAAGAGTCAGTGAGTGCAAGAATGGGGCAGGACCGTGTGGCCGATCATGAACGCAATAACGTACAGGTGATCACCGGTGGTGATATGAGCTGCCTGATGCACCTGGAAGGTGTGCTGCGCAGGAAGAAAAGTAATATTATGGTGAAGCATATTGCGGAGATACTGGTGAGTGGGGGGAGGTGAATGGTGAATTGTGAATGGTGAATTGTGAATGGTGAATGGTGAATTGTGAGTAGTGAGTGAAGAAGATTGACTGCCGGCGAACTGCTATCAACCATCAACCATGAACTATGAACCATCAGCAACCAACCATCAACTATCAACTATCAACCAACAACGAACAATCAATAACATGTCCTCAACCAATGCCAAACATCCCGAATTAGCATCGGCCTTCAACAAGGACGCCGACCGTGTGGGCTGGCATGATGAAACATTGTGGTGGATCCGCCAGAAAAGGGATAAGGCCGCATGGTCGCTCCCCGAATGGGAACAGCTGCGGGAAACAGCCTCACAGATAAAATACAATACACTCAGTCATTTAAGTGAGTATTTGACAGTCTTTGAAAAAAATGCGATGGCAAATGGTGCCGTGGTGCACTGGGCTGCCGATGCGAAAGAACACAATGAGATTGTTCATGCCATTTTAAAACAAAATAACGTAAGCCAGATTGTAAAAAGCAAATCGATGCTTACGGAAGAGTGTGGCCTGAACGATTACCTGGCAGCAAACGGGGTGGATGTGGTGGATACCGATTTAGGAGAACGCATTGTACAGCTTGCCAACGAACATCCCAGCCATATTGTACTGCCCTGCATTCACTGGAAAAAGGAAGAGATTGGAGAATTGTTTCACCAGCATTTGAATACGCCAAAGGGTAACGCCGACCCGCAGTTTTTAACCGGTGCGGCCCGGGTGCACCTGCGGGAAAAATTTCTCACCAGGAAAATCGCCATCACCGGAGTGAACTTTGCCGTGGCCGAAACGGGCGAGTTTGTGGTAAGCACCAATGAAGGCAATGCCGATATGGGCGCCCATTTGGCCGATGTGCATATCGCCTGCATGGGGATCGAAAAGTTAATTCCGCAGCGCAAACACCTCGGTGTATTCCTGCGTTTGCTGGCCCGCAGCGCAACCGGTCAGCCCATCACCACCTATTCAAGTCATTTTAAAAAACCGGGTAAAAACCAGCAGCTGCATATTGTGCTGGTGGATAACGGAAGAAGTGTGCAACTGGGCAGGGAAGATTTCCGTAATTCATTAAAGTGCATCCGGTGCGGCGCCTGTTTCAATACCTGCCCGGTGTACCGCCGCAGCGGCGGGCACAGTTATCATACCGCCATTGCGGGTCCGATCGGTTCTATCCTTGCGCCTAATTTCGACATGAAAAAAAATGCCGACCTGCCGTTTGCATCCACCTTATGCGGCAGTTGCAGCAATGTGTGCCCGGTAAAAATTGATATTCATAACCAGCTGTACAAATGGCGGCAGGTGCTTACGGAAGAAGGTTATTCACCCAAAACAAAAACAATGGCCATGAAGCTGATGGCTTTTGTATTATCCCGGCCGGCCGTATTCAGGATGGGTGGCAAGGCTGGGCGCTGGGTAATGCGTTACCTGCCCTTTATGGTAAACAACAAATTAAACCCCTGGTATAAAAACAGGGAAATGCCGCTGCCCCCCAAACAATCATTTACCGACTGGTATAAAAAGAATAAAAAATGAGCAGCAGGGAAAAAATATTATCGGCCGTAAAAATGAACCAGCCTGCGCCGGAGCCACTGCCTGGTGTCGTGAATGCCATTCGTTTTGCAGACGGTTTTGCCCAGTTCAGCACGGTACTGAAAAATATCGGGGGTACCATACTGGAAGTATCCGGCATGGATGAAGTGGCGGCATATGTGAAACACAGTTTTGCCGGGGAAGCATGCATCACAACCATTCCCGGACTAACAGGCGTTAGTATGGTTGCCGAAGATATTGATCCTCACAGCCTGCAGCATACCGCACTGGCGGTAATACAGGCACAGTTTGCTGTTGCAGAGAACGGGGCGGTATGGGTAACAGAACAGGATTACCTCGTAAGGGCATTGCCTTTTATTTGCAGCCACCTGGCTGTTATTATAGATAAAAAGCATATTGTAAATAATATGCACGAAGCGTATGATTTGATCCGTGATGCAGATTATGGCTTTGGGGTTTTCATTGCAGGCCCCTCAAAAACCGCCGATATTGAACAATCACTCGTGCTGGGAGCACATGGGCCAAAAACCATGACGGTGTTTGTGATTTCAGGATGATTTCTCCAATGAACTGTCTTTTATCAACAGGCTGTGCATAAGCAGGGTGATTGCGGGTTTCAGCAGGATGCCACAGGATAGTATTGCAGCATTTAATTTGGAATTTGGTATCATGAAATTGAGGCATTTGGTGATCGGATCGCAAAAGCTTCAATAACACAAAACTGGTTCACACTGCTATATGAAAAATAATTACACTTCACGCGATAACAGCTGGTTCTATGCTGTTATACTTTCACGGATTTTTTACTGAAGATTTTCCATGTAATTTTTTTGATACTGCATGTGTGCATTTGAATACAATTATTTCAAAGCAACACGTTCTATGTTTAAAACAGTTACCCGTTTTCTTTTGCTGGTTATTGCAGCCGCATCAGTAACATCCTGTAAAAAGAAGTTCGATGAATTTTATGCACGGCCCGATAACCTGGCTGCACCTATTTACCAGCAACTTGCCGGTGCCGGCAAAT
Source organism: Ferruginibacter sp. (assembly GCA_046329655.1). Taxonomy (GTDB): domain Bacteria; phylum Bacteroidota; class Bacteroidia; order Chitinophagales; family Chitinophagaceae; genus Ferruginibacter. The sequence continues at coordinate 70,748 of JAXLUD010000014.1, read as the reverse complement.
TCAACAATTTTGTTTCGCTGATTGATAAAGCCGGTTACAAATCCACTTTAAGTGCTGCAGGATACTGGACCATATTTGCACCAACCGATTCTGCCTTTGATGCAGATACAGAGTTCAAAGCCTTTATTCAAAGCCGTGGTTTCAGCAATGTGGGTGCGGTTGATTCCGCCACTGCACAGATGGTGGTAAAGTACCTGCTGGTATATAATGCTTTTGAAAAAAGCCGTATCGATGATTACCAGGCGCCAACCGGATGGGTGCCCGACAACGCATTCAAACGCCGCACGGCATATTATACCGGATTCTACAACGATACCGATTATCTCAATGTGCCTTACAAGTCCATCGCCTCAAACCGTAACAATAACGGTGTGCTTAACAGTTATTATGTGGTGGCCGACAATAATAATAAATATATTCCCTGTTTTACCGCCGAATTTTTGGCTGCGAGAGGGTTAACCGCGTCAGACTATTCCTATTTCTATCCCACATCCACGTTCAGCGGTTTCAATGTGGCCAATGCAAAAGTTACCCAGAAAGATATTGCTGCTGAGAATGGGGTGATACATATTATAGACCGGGTGGTGGTGCCACAGCAAAGCCTGGATGAATTCTTAAGGAATAAACCACAGTACAGTTTATTCCGCAGCATACTGGAACGTTTTATGGTGCTGTTTGTAAAAAATGCAGATGCCTCCAGGAGGTACCAGGTACTCAACGGCGGAAGCACCGATGTTTCTGTGAAAGTATATTCCAACCTCCTCGCTTTTTCTCCCAACAACGAAAACTATTTTAAACTGCAGGATAATGACGGGCAGCGTGATGGCTGGACGATGTTTGTACCCACCAACGATTCACTGAGCAAGTATATCAACAGCGTGGTGCTGCAACAGTATCCCAGCATTACTTCTCTCCCGATCAGCATCATTGCCGACCTGCTGAATGCGCATATGTGGCAGAGCACCGTATGGCCCAGCAAGTTCAGCAATACCTATAATTTCCTGGGCGAACCCGCCAAAATGAATCCGTCAACAGATATCGTTGAAAAGAAAGTGCTGAGCAATGGCCTTTTCTACGGTACAAAAAAAGTGAATGAACCCAATGTGTTCGCCACTGTTTATGGTAAGTCTTACCTGAACCCAAGATATTCGATGATGACCAGGCTGCTGGATATGGAAGTGAAGAGCTACATTACCAATCCCAATGTAAAATTCACTTTATTCCTGATGTCGGATGCCGTGCTTACCGCAAAAGGATACAGTTATAATGCAGGATCAAATGCATGGTCGCTGGGTGCTGTTACCAACGACAGTATCAGGCTCAACCTGCTGCGTATGGTGTACAGCGGTATTGTTGAAACGCCCAATAATGAACTGAATGGTATTGGCACAACGGGTGTAAGCGGCATCACCACCACCTATGGCGGCGAATGCATCAAGTACAATGGCAATAAAGTATTTACAGCCGGTTCCATTGAAAAGAATATCTCTGTAACGATCGACAGTGTGGTGCAGGTGCTGAACGGGCAGGTGGTATATATCAACGACCTGATGTATTTCCCTTACGGATTGATTGGTCATAACCTTTCACAGCTTGGCACACCCGCTGCTTCAGAGTTTAACTATTTCTGGAATTATCTCAAAAATTCAACACTCTTTAATACAAGCACATTTGAGATCACCGGTGTGGCCGGCGGTTCATTCTATACCGTGTTTGTTCCAAGAAACTCCGCCATTGTGCAGGCGGTAAATGATGGGGTGCTGCCCGGAACTGCCGGTGTGCCCAATTTTACACCCACGCTTACGGCAGATAAAGTGAAAGTGGAGAGCTTCCTTAACTATCACTTCCTCGACAAGCGTACCGTGATTGCCAACGGGCTGGATATCGGTTCATTCCCTTCCTTCCTGCGGAACACAGCGGGCGATCCCGTTACCTTCTCGATACTGTATCCCGGAGGCGTGTTTGAACTCACGGATGCCAACGCCCGCAAGGCAAGGATGGTGACAACACTCAACAATAACCTGTCGAACAGGACGGTGATCCACCTGATAGATAATTATCTTAAATATTAAGAACGGGCATAAATAAAATAAGCTAACACAAACATAGTTGTATAATGAAAGTATTAATCACAAAAATCAGTTTCCTCCTGGCGGCCGTGCTGTTTGCCAATGCAGTATTTGCACAAACTGCCACCTTACAGGGAAGAATCGTTGGTCCGAATAAACAACCGGTGGAACATGTTACCATCGCAGAAACAGATGCTGACGGCAGGACCATCAGGGCCGTTAAAACAGACGTGGAAGGAAACTTTGTGATCAAGATCGCTGATGTAAAGCATAAGCTCACCATCAGCCATATCAGTTACCGTTCTCAGACCTTATCCATCGGCACCCGTACCACGTTCAACCTTTCACTCGAAAGTAACAGCCGCGACCTGGGAGATGTGGTGGTGGTAAGTCAGCGTAAAGTGGACAATGGTATGGTGCAGGTAACCGAAAGGGAACTCACCACCGCACAATCACATATCAGTGCAAAAGAACTGGAAGAGATGCAGGCCGCATCCATCGACCAGGCATTACAGGGCCGTTTACCCGGTGTGGATATTACTGCCAACTCCGGCGACCCCGGTGCAGGTATGCAGATACGTATCAGGGGTACTTCTTCCATCAACTCTTCGGTTGATCCGCTCATCGTGGTGGATGGGATGCCTTATGAAACATCCATTCCTTCCGACTTTAACTTTGGTGCCGCCGATGAGATCGGTTATGCCAGCCTGCTGAATATTGCACCTTCTGATATCCGTGATATCACGATTTTAAAAGATGCGGCTGCAACGGCAGTATGGGGTTCAAGGGCCGCCAATGGCGTAGTGGTGATCACCACCAAACGCGGCGCCGTGGGCAAACCATCCTTTACTTATACATTGAAGAGTTCTATGTCAAAACAACCGGAAGCGATTCCCATGCTCACCGGTGACCAGTATTCAACACTGATTCCTGAAGCTTACATGAATGCAACAGGTACACCGCTGAATACACAAACCGTAAAAGAATTCCAGTACGATCCCAATGATCCTTACTGGTACAACAACTACAGCAAGAATACCGACTGGATCAAGGCCATCACTCAAACCGGCTTTACCCAGGACCATAATATTTCCATGACAGGTGGTGGTGAAAAAGCCCGCTACTTTGCTTCTGTGGGATACCTCAACCAGAAAGGTACCACCATCGGTACTTACCTGAACCGTATCAGCACACGTATCAACCTCGACTATATAGTATCCGACCGCATCCGCTTTAAATCCGATCTGTCTTATTCTTACACTGACAACAACAGGAATTTTGCATTAAACCTGCGTGATATCGCTTACCGTAAAATGCCCAATATGAGCATTTACGAGTATGACGAATTTGGCAAACCCACCGGGAATTATTTTTCTCCTGCCAATAACATACAGGGATTTTATACCGGTGTTAACAGCAGCGGAACCGTGAGCGGCACCGTGAACCCGGTTGCGATGGCCAACGATGCGAAATACAATATCATCAGCCAGCGTGTAACACCACACTTTAATGTGCAGTACGAAATTTTCAAAAAAGTGCTGATGGCCACTTTTGATGTGCAGTTCGACATCAATAATAACAAGAACAATAACTTCCTGCCGCAAACAGCCACCGGACGCCCATGGACAGAAACTTCTGTGAACAGGGCTTATGATGGTGATATTGATGTGTTCAATGTGCAAACCAAGGCCAACCTGGTGTACACTCCCAGTATCAAAGACCAGCGTCATAAAGTGATCAGCTTCCTTTCACTCAATACCTACGATAATAAATATGTATCACAGGAAGTGCTTACTTCCAATACCGCCTCTTCTGTATTGCAGGATCCTTCCACTTCATCACGTACACAGAACAACGAAGCAAGACTGGTGTCTTATACCGGCCAGACAAGAAGTGTGGGTTTGCTGGTGAACGGACAGTACAGCTTTAAAGACAGGTATATTTTCAATGCCGGTGTAAGGGGAGATGGTAACTCAAGGTTTGGTCCGGCCAACCGTTATGGTGTATTCCCGTCCGCTTCCGTGCGCTGGAGGGTTTCTGACGAAAAATTCATGCGCCGTTTCAACAAGCAGATCGATGACCTGAGTTTCAGGGCCAGCTATGGTGAATCGGGCAATGCCCCCCGCCGCGACTACAGCTATATCAGCACGTACAATACATTTACATGGAGCTATCTTGGCCAGGCGGGTGTGTTCCCTGCCAATATGGAATTGTCTGATCTCAGGTGGGAAACCATCGTTGGACAAAACCTGGGTGTGAACCTGAGCATGTTCAAACGCAGGCTGAGTCTTGACCTGGAATTTTATGCCAACCGCACAAAGAACATGTATTTCCCCGGTTTGCAGATTTCATCCATCAACGGTTTCAACAGCGTGGATATGAATGTGGGTGTGATGGATAACCAGGGTTTTGAACTCGGACTGAACACCACGCCTTATAAAACAAAAAAATGGCAGGTTGATTTCAACTTCAATATTGCACGCAACCAGAATATCATCCGCGAAATTTCTGATCTCTATCCGAGAGATAAGGGCGATATCACTGCAAACGGACAGTATAAAACTTACATGCAGGTAAACAATCCCTTTGGTTCATTTTATGGTTTCCGTTACAAAGGTGTGTATAAAGACCTTTCTTCCACCATTGCGAGAGATGAATTTGGTAAACCGATCATCGGCCCAACCGGTCAGACCGTTTACATGAAATTCAATTACCCCAGTATCGGTTATACCTTCCAGCCAGGTGATGCCATTTATGAAGACATCAACCACGATGGTAATATCAACTACCAGGATATTGTGTATCTCGGTAACAGCAACCCTAAATTCTCCGGTGGTTTTGGTGCTTCCGTTACGTATAAAGGCGCATGGAAACTGACAGCCTTCTTTAACTACCGTTATAAATTCGACCTTATCAACGGTACGCAGATCAATACAACAAACATGTATGGCTTCGATAACCAGAGCACAGCCGTGCTGAGAAGGTGGAGAAAAGAAGGTGATGAAACTGATATCCCCAGGGCCATGTACCGTACCGGTTACAACTGGCTCGGCAGCGACCGTTATGTAGAGGATGCATCTTTCCTTCGTTTCAGGACCATCACCCTGCGTTATACCGCACCTAAAAAACTGGTGCAAAAGCTGAAGATCAAAAACCTGAGCGCTTATGTAACGGCAGAAAACCTGTTTACATGGACCAACTATACCGGCCAGGATCCTGAAGTTACCGTACGTGGTAACGATCCTTTCCGCGTGGCGATCGATTATTCATATACGCCGCCTGTAAAAACAATTACGCTGGGTATTACTGCAAGTTTTTAAAAATATCATTTAAACAGAATATACAATGTTGAGAAATACGATTTTGAAAGTACTGATGGTGGTGATGCTGGTGCCCTTTGCATCCTGCAATAAATGGCTCGACCTGCAACCACAGGATGGATTAACAGGTGCCGAATACTGGCAGACAAAAGAACAGGTGCAGGCGGCGGTGTTTGGCTGTTATGCATCCCTCACCGGTTCGGCCACCGGTTCACGTAATGCTGCAGAAAGTTTCTTCTTATGGGGCGAGCTGCGTGCAGATATGATTTCCAGCACACTGACCACTTCTGCAGAACAGGTGGATATCATTAATGTGAACATCCTGCCTACCAACTCAATCGCCAACTGGCGTGGTATTTATGAAACCATCAACTACTGCAATACAGTAATTGATTTTGCACCCGGTGTGCTGGCAAAAGACGCCACGTTTACACAGGCAGCATTAGACAGGTACCTTTCAGAAGCAAAAGCCCTCCGTGCGCTGATGTATTTTTACCTGGTACGCACTTTTGATGAAGTGCCCCTGAAATTAAAAGCCACCGCAAGCGACAAGGATATTACCGACCTGGCCAAGAGTTCGCAAACCGTAGTACTGGAACAGTGCCTGAAAGACCTGGCCGATGCAGAAAAAACTGCTGTTACCGATTATGGCGACAGGAATTCCAACAAGGGCCGTATCACCAAGGCAACCATCAATGCCATCCAGGCAGATATATACCTGTGGCAGGAAAAATATGCAGAATGCGTGGCTGCCTGTAATAAAATTATCAGCACCAACCAGTTTGGCCTGATTGATGGCAGCGATGCCAATACCTGGTACCGCACATTGTTTGTAAACGGCAACAGCAACGAAAGTTTATTTGAACTGCAGTTTGATGCACAAAAGCTGAATCCGTTCTATACGATGTTCTTTACAGCTGCCCGCAGGTTCCAGGCCAGTTCTATCGTAATGGATGAAGTGTATACGATTGACCTGACCGATCCTACAAAATTCGATATCCGTGCAGATGGCGCTTCTGTTCGTGCAACAGACCAGACCATCTGGAAATATATAGGGCTGAGCACCACCACCGCGAGGGCAACGGATGGTTCCTTTGCACACTGGATCATGTACCGTTACGCTGATGTGCTGCTGATGAAAGCAGAGGCACAGAACCAGCTGGGTAACGGTCAGGAAGCGATCGATATTATCAATATCATCCGGGCAAGGGCAAGGGCACTGGTGGCCACGCAGATGAACCCGGCACCCACCGATAAGGTTGCTGTTGCGGATTATGTACTGAAAGAAAGAACCCGTGAATTTGCATTTGAAGGCAAACGCTGGTTCGACCTGCTCCGCAATGCAAAAAGAAATAATTACCAGCGCCTCGACCTGTTACTGGATATGGTGGCCACCACGGTACCGGCCAACAGGCAGCAGCAGGCTATTGCCAAGTTCAAAGACAGGAACTGCCATTACCTGCCGATATATTTTTATGAACTCACCACCAATAAAGCCCTGGTGCAAAATCCTTTTTACAAATAACTATTAAAAAACACACTGCAATATGAAAAAATATGTAAGCATAACAATATCGGCCATGGCTGCACTGCTTATGATTTTTTACGCCACCAGCTGTAAAAAGATCAAGTACGTGGAAGCCACCACCACCGATCTGAACATCTATGGCTACATAAAAGCAAATCCTGAAAAATATTCTTCCATTACGCAGATAGTGGATAAATCAGGTTATGCCGGTTTCTTAAACGCCTATGGCTCTTACACCATGTTTGTACCAACCGACAGCGCTGTGAAACTGTACCTCACTGAAGTGAATAAAACACTCAGCGGCTTAACTGAAAAGGAAGCACAGGACATCGTTAAGTTTCATTTACTGGAAGATACCCTGCCCACCAATACTTTTAAAGACGGCAAACTGCCCACCATTACCATGTATGGCCAGTTCCTCATTACCAGCGTGGTGAACAAAGGCGGTGTGTCCACCATCGAAGTAAACAGGCAGGGGCTGATCACCGCACCCAATATCCGTACGGGTAACGGTTATATTCACCAGGTGGACCATGTGCTGAAGCCTGCTTCAAAATCCATTGCTGAACTCATTGCAGCAGATTCAAAATATTCCATTTTCAAAGAAGCCCTGGTAGCTACGGGTTATTACGATACCCTGAATACCATCAACAGCACCACGCCTTCATTAAGAAGATGGTTTACGGTGCTGGCCGAAACCAATAAGGCATTGCAGGATTCTGGTATCCTGAGTTTTGCCGCACTGAAAGCAAAATACTCCAATACAGGTAACCCGCTTAACCCGCTCGACAGCTTGAATATTTATGTGAAGTACCATATCATTCCTGATGCCAAATACCTGGCGGATATTGTTTCTGCGAGTTCTCATATCACACTGGCGCCACTGGAAGTACTGGCATCCAGACTGGATGATGTGAAAGTACTGATTAATGATCTTGACTTTAACGGCGTGCATGAACCCGGTATTGAACTCGAACGCGGCACCAGCGATATTTCCGGTACCACCGGTGTGCTGCACACCGCCCTGGCGCATTTTACCACCAAGGTTCGTCAGCCAACAGCCATTTACTGGGATGTGGCCGATTTTCCTGAAGTAAGAAAACTGCCGGCCGTATTCAGAAGGGCCAACTTCAGTTTTGCATATGGCGCATTGAAAGATTTTGCATGGGACAGAACCACCAATACCATGGATTATGCATATACCACTTCATCCACCATCAATGTGTTCTGGGGTGATTATTTGAGTGTGCCGATGGGTAATACCACCCGTCATAACTGGATCGAATTCACCACACCGATCATTGTGAAAGGAAGGTATAAAGTATGGGTTTGTTACCGTGCAGCCAAAGGTTCTGGTACGGTTGGTTTGCCAGGTGGATCTAATATGCCGGTACAGCCATCCTTTGATGGTGTTGACCTGTCAAGGCAGTTCAACTTCTGCGAACAGCGCCCCAACTTATCTGATGGTGAACTGGAAGCACTGGGATGGAAAAAATATTCTCCCACCTCCAACCAGCTCATGACCGGAAAGTTCCTGGGTATCATTGATGTTACCACCACCGACAGGCATAAACTTAAAATACGTTCATTGCCGGCGGCAGGTACGGGTAACCCATCCGATTTCCTGGATATGTTCCACTTTATCCCGATCAACCAGAACCAGTATTTACCAAGGTTTGCATCGGATGGCACATTACAATATTTCTAAAAAAGTATCAGCGTTATAAACAACTTAAGATGTACAGAAAAAAAAGTTTAGTGGTTGCTGCCCTGCTTTTTGCATTTGCAATTACAGGCTGTAACAAATGGAAAGATCATACGGAAGTGGTGCAGCAGGACCTTACCCAAAACCTGTTACAGGCGATCAGTTCCAGTCCGGACCTCAGCAAGTTCAGGGAATATGTTGCAAAAGCAGGGCTCGACTCTGTATTGCTGTCGACCAAAACATTCACCGTTTGGGCACCTACCAATACCGCCATCCAGTCGATTGACCCGGCCATTGTAAATGACAATGTAAAACTGCGTGCCTTCATTCTCAACCATATCTCCAACCAGCTGTATTTTACAAGGGATGTGGCCGTGCCTGCACGTATCGTCATGCTCAGCGGCAAATACAATAATTTCAGTACAGTTAAGTTCGACGAAGCCACGCTGGCCCAAACCGACCGTTATGTGAGCAATGGCGTGCTGCATACCATCAACGGCATGGTGCCTGTATTGCAAAACATCTGGGATTTTGTAGGCAGCACCACGGCACAATATGCACAGAATGCATATATCATGGGGCTCAACTATAACGCCTTCGATCCTGCCAAGGCCATCATCGACAGTATCAGCGTGCTAACCGGTTTGCCTGTATACCGCCCCGGTACGGGAATTGTACAGCGCAATTATTATAACGACCGGGTGTACGATCTGAAACGCGAGGACAAACAGTATACTTATTTTATTATCCAGGATGCCAATTTTGTGGTGGAAGCAGATTCGCTCAAACCTTATTTTGCAACTACCGCCACCACCACCACCGACAGTTTAACAAGATGGAACGTGGTCAAAGATCTTGCATTTGAAATACCTTATGCCAATATCATGGGTGTGCCACCCACCATCGTTTCAAGGTCGGGCATCACCGTTCCGGTAAATGCGGCCTTCCTCGTGGATACAAAACGTTTCAGCAATGGTTATGTATATGTACTGAGCAGGCTGGATGTGCCCACTGCCAATAAATTTTTACCCATCACCATACAGGGAGAAAGTCCCAGTGGTTTCCTTTCTGATAAAACCGGTAACACCAGTTACAGGCAGCGTTTGAATCCTGTTACCGGCATCAATTTTTCTGATATACTCGTGAGCGGGCATGGGGTAACCACCTACTATTCTTTTTACCGGATCAACGAAATGCCATCGATCAAATACCAGGTATATGCACTGGGAGTAAATGATTTCCAGTCTGGCGCTTTCAGCCAGACCATCAATGCATGGAATACAAGTCTTGCTGCATTGACGGGAACGCTTACGCATGCCGTGCCATTGAGCACAGCAGCCGGCGCATATAACGAAGTGAATCTTGGCGTAATTACAAATACAAGATTTGGTACCATCGACTGGAGGCTTACTTCAACTGCCACCAACCCGATCGTGCTGGATTACCTGCGTTTGGTGCCCATTCCTTAAACATTCAATTATTAAAGTTTATTCAGACCGTCATGTATAATTTAAGAAAGACAGTTACCCTGGTTGTTGCCATAGTTTGTTTTATTCCGGCAATGGCGCAGAAAGAAACAAAAAAGATTTTTCCTGTAAGTGGCACTGTTATCAATGCTGTTACAAAAAAGCCCATACGCGGTATTCGTGTTACCTATAAAATTTTTGCGGCTGCCATTACCGACAGCGCAGGTAAATTCTCCATCAAGCTGCCTGCTGATGAAGTGATGCTGTTGCTGGAAGGCGATGGCTTCCAGACAAAGGAAGTGGCGGTTCAGGGACAAAAAAATCTGAGCGTGGTGGTATACCCCGATGGTTTTTCTTCCATGAGCGATGAGGCTGATCTGCCCACCGGCCGTGTTACAAAAACAGTATCACCCTATGCCGTTAGCGGTGTACAGGCCACTGATGGCTGGAACAGGAATAACGAAACACCCGATTCATACCTGCAGGGCAGGGTGGCCGGTCTGAATGCCATCCGCAGGAGCGGCACACAAAATATCGGTGCAGCATTATTCCTCCGTGGTATCAATTCATTGTATGCCAGCAATGCGCCGCTGGTAATTGTTGACGGCGTGGTGTTCAATAATGAAAATGTAGGCGGTTCCATTATATCCAATAATTACACCAACCCGCTTTCCACCATTGATGTGCGGGATATTGACAATATCACCGTACTGAAAGATGCTTCTTCCATCTATGGTACAAAAGGAGCCAATGGCGCCATCGTTATCACCACCATCAGGGCAAAAGAACTGGGTACTAAAATTGATTTCGCGGCTTTTGGCGGCATGAACTTTACCCCGGAAAACCTGCCCGTGATGAATGCAGCGGATTACAGGGTGTACTTATCAGAAATACTGAAAACAAAGGGAATGTCTGATGCCGAGATACAGGCACAGCCTTATATGAATGACGATAAAACCAATGGCTCTTATTATGCATACCATAACAATACCAACTGGCAGGACCTCGTAATGCAAAAGGCCCAGACAAAAAATATTTACCTGAAAGTAACTGGTGGTGATAATATTGCGAAATACGCCATCTCGCTGGGCTTTCTTAAAAATGACGGTCTTACCAACAAAACCGACCTGAGCAAATACAATATGCGTTTCAATGGCGATCTTAATTTAAGCCGCCGTTTAACCGCCGTGACCAATCTTGCATTTTCTTTTTCTGAACAGAACCTGAGAGACCAGGGCTATTCCTACAAAACAAATCCCCTGTTCCTGGCATTGGTGAAATCACCGTTCCTGCGTACCAATGATGTATCAGCATCAGGCGTGGAATCTCCTACACTGGCAGATAAGGATACATTGAATATGAGTAACCCGGTGGCACTTACCCAACTTGGCCAGGGATTGAATAAGGCTTACCGTTTCTTCGGGTCCATTGGTTTTAACTACGAGATCAATAAGAAAATTTCACTGAGCGCAAATGTGGGTGTGATCTATAACAAAGTGCGTGAAAACTTCTTTATTCCACGCAAAGGTGTAACACCCGATTCACTCACCACGGCCATCGCATACAGCAGGCTGGGCACACAGGTTACATCATTGTTTTCTTTGTACACAGATGCCCGTGCCACTTATGCCACCACCATTAATAAAGTGCATGCCATCACTGCAAGAGCAGGAGCACGTTATCTCAAGGATAAAACAGAACAGGACTATGGCCTGGGTTATAACTCACCCATTGATGAACTCGTGAGTGTGGGCAATGGCGTGAATGGCTTGCGCAAGATCGGCGGTGAAATAGGGGAGTCAAAATGGTTTGATGTATATGCCAATGCAGAATACGCTTACAAAGACAAATATTTTATTTCAGTAAATGCGGCAGGAGATGCCAGCAGCCGTTTTGGTAAAAATGTGCCGGATGCTTTAAAGATAAACGGCAACACATTTGCCGTGCTTCCTTCGGTTGCTGTGGCATGGATCGCTTCTTCAGAAAAAGCCATGGCCGGCAGCAAGATCGACCTGCTGAAATTCAGGGCTTCTTATGGACTGAGCGGCAATGACGATATCGGCAACTACACAGCGCAGCAAACTTATGTGCCGCAGAACCTGCTGGGTATGCAGGGTTTGGTAAGGGCGGGTATTGCAAACAATGAACTGCAATGGGAGCAGGTAAAGAAAATGAATGCCGGTCTTGACCTGGCAGTACTCAATGAGCGCCTGCAATTCTCCCTTGATGTATATTCAAGCCAGACAGATAAAATGATCACTTACGAACCGGTGATGACTGCCAGTGGTTTTGATTATGCTGTTACAAACAGCGGTGGCATGAAAACAAGCGGTGTTGAGTTATCTGTAAATGCACGCATCATCAACAAAAAGAATTTCAGCTGGGATGCAGGTATCAATGCAGCCAAAAACAGTTCCTCCATTACAAAACTTCCTGTAAGCAAAATACTCACCACATTCAATGGCGCCACATACATCACCCAGGTAAATGGCGGAGCGAATGATTTTTATGGATACCGTTACAAAGGAGTGTATGCCACGGATGCTGCAGCAGCTGCGGAAGGTTTATCCATCCGCAAGGCCGATGGTTCACTGGTGGCTTTCAAAGGTGGTGATGCCAAGTTTGGTGATATGAACAATGACAAGATTATTGATGAAAATGATATGGTGGTGCTGGGCAGTCCGAACCCTGATTTTTACGGTTCATTCTGGAACAAGTTTACTTATAAGCGATTTACATTAAGCACCCTGTTCACTTTTGTGAGCGGCAATGAAATTTACAATTACACACGCAGTCAGCTCGAGGGCATGAGCAATGTGTACAATCAAACCAATGCTGTATTAAACAGGTGGCGCACCAATGGCCAGGTTACCGATATTCCCAAAGCAACCTGGGGCGATCCGATGGGCAATGCACGTTTCAGCAGCCGCTGGATCGAAGACGGATCATACCTGCGTTTAAGAACTGCCACACTTTCTTATGATGTGCCGTTTAAACCAGGCTTCTTCAAATATGCCACCGTGTATGCAACAGGCAATAACCTGTTCACACTTACAAAATACAAGGGCTATGATCCTGAATTGAGCGCAACAGAGAGCATATTCGGACAGGGTGTTGACAATACACTCGAGCCGCAGGTACGTTCCGTGCAGTTAGGTTTCAGGCTGGGTCTATAATTTATTACAATAAAAAACTGAGAACAATAATGAAATACAGTACAGGAATAAAAACATTAATAGCTGCAGCCGTGATTGCTTTTACCGGCAGCTCATGTAAAAAGCTGGTGGATGTGGAGCCGCAAACATCTGTAGGGGTTGCCAATATGTACCGCAATGTATTTGACGCGGATGCAGCCGTGCTGGGGGTGTATGGCAAAATGATGAAACTGGCCAAGCCCTATGTGCTGATGAACGAACTGCGTGCCGACCTGATGGATATTACATCGAATGCAGATGTTAACCTGCGCCAGCTGAGTGAACATACTGCAAACGTAAATAACCCTTATATCGATCCGCAGCCATTTTATGAAGTGATCGTGAACTGTAACGACGTGCTGTACAACTTCAAAAAAATGTATGCAGAGAACAAGCTGAAGGAAACCGAATACAAAATGCGTTATTCAGATATCGGTGCCATCCGTACATGGGTGTACCTGCAGCTGGGAATTCACTACGGAAACATTCCTTATGTTACCAATCCGGTGATACAGGTATCAGACCTGAAAAATACCGCCAACTTCCGCATGATCACACTGCCGGTGCTGATCGACAGTTTAACCGCATTTGCAGAAAGCCTGCCTTATACCGACGATTATCAAACCGGTACCACGCTGCTCACCACCGTGGATGGTTACAGCACCAATAAATTCTTTATCAATAAAAATATTTTACTGGGCGATTTGTATTTGTGGAAAGGTCAGTACGACCTGGCAGCCGACCGCTTTAAACGTGTAATGGATATCAACGGCCCTGCCGGTGAATCCACACAGTTTTACAACCAGTACAAGATATCCAACGGTGCCACCAACCCGGCATTGAACAGTATCAACTATACTCGTGCCCAGGATTTCAGTTCACTGATTTATGATGGTGTAAGCTGGAGAAACCTGTTTGAAAGATCCATGTCGGATAACGAATTTTTCTGGGAATGGATCTGGGCCCTGCCATTCGATAAAAACTTTGATCCTGTAAATCCTTTCGTCGACCTGTTTTCTCCCAATGGCGGCAGTTACCTGGTGCAGCCTTCACAGCAGTCGATCGATTTCTGGAACAGCCAGGCACAAATATTTACGTACGCTTCAGGTACCGCAACTGTGCCTGCAGTATTCAGGGATAATTTTCCCTTCGATTCGAGGGGTGTGTTCAGCTATCGCCAGATCGGAGGTAAGAATACCATTATGAAATACCTGTACAATTACCTGGGGTCAGACAACCAGCCCATCAGCATTTTCAGCAAAACGGGTAAATGGTTCCTGACAAGGGCGGCCACCCTGCACCTGCATTATTCAGAAGCAGCCAACCGTGCCGGTAAAATGAAACTGGCTTATGCACTTACCAACAGGGGACTGGGTTATACATTCGACAGTATACCCGGCCTGGGTGGTACAAGGGACGTCACCAACTTCATGCAAACATTCCAGCCATGGCCTTATGATTTTGATGCACGCAATGGTGAAGCGCCCCGTTACCGGAATCCCTGGTACCGCAACGCCGGTATCCGTGGCCGTGCAGGTTTGAAACCGGTGGTGATTGATTCTGTGAAATATTTCAACCTGGCAGTACCCGGGCTTAATAAACCATTGACAGATTCACTGGGTTATCAGAAATTTATAGAAGATATGATCATTACCGAAGATGCCCTGGAACTGGCTTATGAAGGACAAAGATGGAGCGACCTCCTGCGTGTGGCCATTCGCCGGAATGATCCTGCATTTATTGCAGATAAAGTGTATGACAAACTGCGTAAATCAGGTTTGTCGGCCGGCGCGGCGAATGCTGCAAGGGCGAAGCTGATGGCACGTGACTGGTTCCTGCCATTCAAGCTGAATTAATTGTATTGCAGTGCGTTTTAGTTTTAATAAAAATGCATGGGCATGAACACCCGTGCATTTTTTCAGGTGTTTGTATCAGGACAGATTCATGTGAACACAGTTTCGCTGCGAAGAACGATTAAAGACATTGTAAAATTCTCATTTTGAATTTGAAATGTTCAGACAGGAGATAACGGGAACGATTGCGTAACTTTTTCAGAGACGGGCGCAGCTAATTATCAATTTTTTTTATCTTGGTGCTTACAACGAATTGCTTAAGAACGATTTTGCTTTAAGTCTGCTATTTTATAACGTTTAATTTGCTATTATGAAAAAACACCTCCTGGGGAAGAGCTGTGTGCTGTTCCTGCTCTCTCTATTTTTTTCTGTTTCGCTTTGGGCTCAGAATTTCACCGTTTCCGGAAAGGTTGTGGATGAAAGCGGCAAAGCGCTTGAAGGTGCCACGATTCAGGAAAAGGGATCAAAGAAAACTGTGGTTACCGGTCCTGGCGGCGCATTCCAGCTCAGTGTTTCGTCCGGCAGGGCGAGGCTGCTGGTAAGCTATGTAGGTCACGAGCCCATCGAAATTTCGGTAGACAACCGCAATGATCTTTCTGTGATCATGAAATCAGTAAATGAAAGCTTGTCAGATGTGGTGGTGATTGGTTATGCCACTGTTAAGAAAAAGGATTTAACCGGTGCGGTTGCAGGTATCAGCCAAAAAGATATCCGTTCTAGGCCCGTTGACAATGCGGTTCAGGCCATGCAGGGTAAAGTTGCCGGCGTGGACATTTCTTCCAATGAACGCCCGGGAACAGTTCCCAGTATCAATATACGTGGTGTGCGTTCTTTAACGGCATCCAATTCGCCCTTGTTTGTGGTGGATAATATTCCGTTGATCACAGGTGGAATCGATAACCTTAACCCTGCCGATATTGAGTCGATAGATGTGCTGAAAGATGCTTCTGCAACGGCTATCTATGGTTCACGCGGTGCAAATGGTGTGGTGATTATTACAACCAAGCAGGGTAAATCCGGGAAGGTAACGTTGAATTTTGATCATTCTGTTACATTGGAAAACTTAGTGGATAACAGGGAAATGTTCAACGCAAGTGATTATATCACTTTCAAACGCTGGGCGTATTATTATACAGGCTTAAACCCTGCAACCGGCGTAAGCTCCAATCCAAGGGGAGATCAGCCTAATATCAATACAGACAGAACGCTTTTTGCTGCAACAGCCGATCGTTTCGCCTGGGCCAATATCAACCAGGGCTGGGCATCCGGAACCTGGGATGGTTCTAAAGTTCAAACAACCGACTGGAGGGGTAAGGTAACAGAGCAATCGGTAACTTCCAATAACACCATCAGTGTTAGCGGTGGCTCCGATAAAGTAAAAGCCTATGGCTCTTTTGGCTATTTAAATAATGGCGGTGTTATCAAAGGCCAGTCATTTTCAAGATATACTGCAAAAGCGAATGTGGATATCAATGCCACCAGCTGGCTCACTTTTGGAAACAGCATGACGGTGAGCTATGGAAAACAGCAATTCGGACAATCCGGTGCAGGTGTGGCTACTATCGGTTCGCCTGCCAGCGGTCTGTATGAATCTGCCAGGTCAATATTTCCTTACGCAGTACCTTATGATTCTTCAGGAAACAGGATCCTGTTTCCCGGTGGCGATAATGCGATTAAAAACATCATTGACGAAGAAAAGTATAATATTGATGAAAGGGTAACTTTCAGGGCTTTTGGAAGTTTAAATGCCCAGGTAAATTTTGGTGCCATTGCGCCGGTATTAAAAGGATTGAAATACAGGCTGAACTTCGGACCTGATTATTCTTCTTACCGTGACGGTATTTATGTAGATGCCAATTCAGTGGCAAATGGTGGCAGCACCAGCTTTGCTTCACTTACAAATAACAGTACCTTCTCCTATACATTGGATAACCTGCTGTATTATGATAAAGCAATCGGTGATCATACATTCGGATTAACGATGCTGTACAGTGCAACATCCTACAAGCAGGAAACAAATTTTGTTTCCGGTAACGGTGTGCCGCAGTCTTCGCAGTTATGGAATGCATTAACTACCGGTACTGTTACCGGCGCTATCGCCACCAGGGGCGGCCTTATCGAACAACAGTTGTTGTCGTATATGGCAAGGATCAATTATGGCTATAAAGACAAATACTTGTTAACCGTTTCAGCACGCCGCGACGGATCTTCTGTACTGGCTGCCGGTCATAAATATTCCTGGTTCCCTTCTGCTGCACTGGCATGGAGAATCAATAAAGAAAGCTTTATGAATGTAGGCTGGATCAGCGATTTAAAACTGAGGATCGGAGCAGGTGTAACCGGAAACTCAGCAGTGGATCCTTATAAAACACAAGGCGCTGTTACATCGCTGTTTTATCCTTTCTATACCACCAGTACTGCCGGTGCAATACCAAGCCTTGAAATGGCAAACCTGAATCTGGGATGGGAAAAAACAACCCAATATAATGTGGGTATAGATTTCGGTATACTGAAGAACAGGATAACAGGAAGTATTGATATATACAAATCTAATACAACTGACCTGTTGATGAAAAGGAAAATCCCGTCTGTTACCGGCTTTACTTCAACTTATGATAATGTTGGTGAGACAGCAAACAATGGTATAGATATTACCGTAACAACGGTTAATTTGAAGCGGAAAAACCTGACATGGTCAACCACCCTGAATGCAGCCTGGCAAAAAGACCATATTGTTAAACTGCCAAACGGCAATGATATTAATAATGGATGGTTCCTCGATCAGCCAAACGGGGTTATCTATGGATATAAAGCATTAGGACTTTGGCAGGCTGGCAATAAAGCTGAATATGACTTGTTTAATGCAAATGGTCACAAGTTTTATCCTGGTAATGTGAGGGTGGCTGATCTGAATGGCGATAACAAAATAGATGCAAATAATGATATGCAAATCATTGGCTGGACAAGACCACGCTGGGTATTGGGTATGACCAATACGGTTAATTACAAAAACTTTGACCTGTCTGTCTTCCTGTACGGACGCTTGAATTTTATGTACAATTTTGGCGGAGAGGGACAACCAGCCCGTGGTGTGCAAAGGAAAATTGATTATTATACCGAGAATAATACCAATGCTGAATTTCAAAAACCAATATTCAATGCAGGTGGTGCCCCTGGCGATCCATACTACCAGGCCTTAGGATACAGGAAAGCCTCATTTATCAAAGTGAGAAATATCTCCCTGGGATATAATTTTTCTGCAAAGATGTTGGGTAAAAATAACCTGAGGGCTTACTTCCAGGTGCAAAATCCCGGTATGCTGTATTCCAAGATTAAGTTCGTGGATATGGACGTAGTAGGTCCAACATGGAACAGGGGCTATACATTGGGAATCAATGCATCATTTTAATCACAACTAATTTTAATGGTATGAATAAGTATAATAATCTTTCAAAAATATTAATTGCAGCGATGGCGTTTTTTATTGTTCCGTCCTGCAAAAAAACTTTCCTGGATGAAACGCTCAAAACCTCCCAGGGTAATGAGTTTTTTAAAACCGATGCCGGTATTTTGCAATTGGCAGCCGGCGGTTATTACCAGGTATTTACCGGGCCAACAAACGGTGAATGGTGGTATTGCCAAACGCAATATGGAACGGATGAATTTAAAGTGGGCGGAGATCCGTCCAATTCACCGTGGAATAATTATGATGCCACCCTTGCCCCGGGTTTGGCCACCAGCGGTAACCTGCAGGGTGCTGATGTTATGTGGGATGCCTTGTACATTGGTATTGGAGATGCGAATTTATTGATTCAAAATGCTTCTGCCAGCACATCTACTTCTGCTGCTATTAAAAGCACCGCATTGGGCGAAGGCTATTTCTTCCGTGCTTACAATTACCTGCGCCTGGTGCAGCAATGGGGTGCTGTTCCGTTGAAAACCACCCCGAGTACAACCGTTGAACTGGAGTTTACAAGGGCTGAACCCAAAGATATCTATGCACAGATCATTGCAGATTTTACACAGGCCAGAAACCTGTTGCCCGCCAGCGGAGGACCTTCACGTTTAACAAAAGATGCTGCAGCGCATTTTTTAGCGAAAGCATACCTGGCAAGAGCCAGCGAGATCAACAGTTCCTGGAACAGTGCCACCGTTGCTGCAGACCTGGCTGCTGTTGTTACTTTATGTGATGGCGTTATTGCCAATCACCCGCTGGCCACCAACTTTGCATCTTTATGGAACTTCACCGGCATTAATTCAGCAAATGAAATACTGCCTGAAGTGATCCTTTCTGCACAGATGACCAATGATGTAACAACTAATAATGCAGTGGGCAATACTCAGCATTTGTATTTTATTTCACGATATGATATCCAGGATCAGCTGGCCCGTGATTTAGGCGGTGGCAGGCCTTTCAGCAGGATGGCAACCACTTACTATGATTACAGGATTTATGATCGTGTGAATGATTCAAGATTCTGGAAATCGTTCAGGACCAAGTGGACATTAAATGGTGCCTCACCGGTTGCCCCCAATGTAAAAGGCGATATGGGTATGATGTTTGTGATCAATCAGCCCGGCGATCCCCGCAACTGGATTAAGTCAAAAATTTGTAAAGGAACAGTTAATAATGACACAACACAATTGATAAAAGATCCTCTCACTAACCATCGGATTCCAACAGTTTATGTTGCTTATCCTGTTGGTACTACATTGGATACTGCATTGAACAAGGACCTTACAACTGCTTACCAGGCTTTCCCGCCATTGAGTAAACACTTTGATGGTTCCAGGAATGCATTGAATGATGTGGTGGGTCACAGGGATTTTATTTTAGCCCGTTCAGCTGAAACATATCTGATTGCGGCCGAAGCAAAAATAAGACTGGCAAAATTAGGCACGGGCGCCTATACAGATGCATTGCCCTATATTAATGCAGTTCGTACAAGAGCACAATATGCTAACGGTGAAAGCAGGTCTTCGTATTATGATGGTGGCAATACAATACTGTCTGCATCACTGCAAACACCTGGTGTGATCAATTCATTTTATCCCGCCAATTCATATTATGAGTCCAACAATATTCCTGTAACAACTGCCGCTTCAGCTCCCTTGGCTGTTACCAATATTGCTGCATTACCGGCCCAGGATGAGTATATCATCAGTGTGTTAAATCTTACGAGTTCTTACGACAGGATGCTTTGTCTTGTACTGAATGAACGTTCCCGTGAACTCTGCGGCGAATATCTTCGCTGGGAAGACCTGGCCCGAACAAAAACACTGGTGCCAAGGACAAAGGCATTTAATATTGATGCTGCAACGAACGTAGCGGATAAACATCTTTTGCGCCCCATACCACAAACTTTCCTGAATGATATCAGAAAAGGTGGTGCGCCTTTAACACCCGCTGAAAAGCAGGCGATGCAAAACCCGGGATATTAAACCATAAAAGTTTTTCTCATTTAGCAGTTGGCAAAGGGCGGTCAATGAAAATTGCACCGCCTTTTCCTTTAGTAAAAGGGGATAACTTAGTACTGAATTTATAAACCATCACAATGAAAAAAATATTCCTGCTGCCTGCCATGGCATTGATCACCACTGCACATGCACAGGTAAAAACCGCCAACGATGCCATGCTCCATGCCATGAAACCTGTGTATACGGTTCCCTACGAGCCGATGCGGCAGGAGGAAATCAAAAAGGTAATGGACAAAGTGTTCAGCTACCTCGATGCGGTAACACCGGCACATATGCTGAACAAACAAACAGGGGATATCATCACAGATATTGCAAAGGCTGATTCCAATACTGTATTGCAGCAGGGTGATTTCCGTATCACGAGTTATGAATGGGGCGTAACCTATTCGGCTTTTTTATGGGCAGCGGAAATAACCGGTGATAAAAAGTATTCGGCTTATGTGAAAGACCGTTTCGATTTCTTTGCACAATGGATTCCCGCAATCAGAAAATTAAAAGCATCGGGGGCTTACAAAAACGACAATTACCCTTTGAAGCAGCCCATTGCACCCCATGCGCTGGATGATGCCGGTGCTGTTTGTGCGGCCATGATCAAGGCCACCACATCAGGACTGAATAATAATCTTCGCCAGCAGATCGATTTTTATATCGACTGGGTGGCCAAAAAAGAATACCGCCTGCCTGATGGCACACTGGCAAGGATGCGGCCTCAAAAAAATACGCTCTGGCTCGATGATCTGTATATGGGTGTGCCTGCACTGGCGCAAATGGGCAAACTCACCGGGGATAAAAAATATTTCGATGATGCGGTGAACCAGGTAAAGCTTTTTACCGGCCGCATGTTCAATAAAGAAAAGGGCCTGTATATGCATGGCTGGATGGAAGGCATGGAAACGCATCCCGAATTCCGCTGGGCAAGGGCGAATGGCTGGGCATTGCTGGCCATGTGCGAATTGCTGGACGTGCTGCCCGAAGACCACGAAGGAAGAAGCTTTGTGCTGAACCAGTTCAGGGCGCATGTAAAAGGCCTGTCTGCTTACCAGAGCGGCAGCGGCTTCTGGCATCAGCTGCTCGACAGGGAAGACAGTTATCTTGAAACATCTGCCACGGCCATCTATGCTTACTGCATGGCGCATGCCTGCAATAAGGGATGGATACAGGCGGTTACTTATGCACCTGTTGCCAGCCTGGCCTGGAATGCAGTAGCCACCAAGGTAAATGATAAAGGACAGGTGGAAGGCACCTGCGTTGGCACCGGTATGGCATTTGATCCCGCATTTTATTATCACCGGCCGGTGAATGTATTTGCAGCACATGGTTATGGCCCGGTAATTCTGGCCGGCGCTGAAATGTACAAGCTGGCAGAAAAAAACAAATTCAAACTGAACGACAGTGCAGTACAGTATTATGAATAAACTGGCTTAATGTTACATATCTGAGTACCCGGCAGCACATATAGTAGTATAGAATTTGCCGGGTGTTTTTTTAAACATTGCTTCAATATGAATTGCTTCAAACGCCCGTTTACCATGATGGCCCTTGCGCTGGGGGGTATGTGTTTTGCCGCAAAAGCACAACAAACCAGTTTTAAATTTGACTTCGGTGTGGATCAGCCTGCCAAAGGTTATACTGCGGTTACTGCATCCAGCCTGTACAGCAGCACAAAAGGATTTGGTTTTATTGACACCACCGGACTGCAAACAGGATTTGTTTTTAAAAAAGCAACTAACCATGATGATCATATCACCAGCGTAAAACCTTTTTTCTTTTCGGTAAAAATCCCGGAAGGCAACTACGATGTTACCGTTGTGCTGGGTGATGCACAGGGAACATCTGCAACTACCTTAAGGGCAGAATGCCGTCGTCTCTTTCTTCAGAATATCCGCACCAAAAAAGGCGAAATCAAAACCCTGAATTTTACAGTACATGTAAAAGACAGTATCATCCGTGATGCCGCCGGGCAGCCAGTGGATAAAGTAAAACTGAAGGCCAGGGAGATCAATTATTTTCACTGGGATAACCAGCTCACACTCGAGTTTTGCGACAGCGCCGCCAAAGTATGCGCCGTGGAAATAAAACCCAATACAACAGCCACCACGGTTTTTTTATCGGGCAATTCCACCGTGGTTGACCAGGACCGTGAACCATGGGCCTCCTGGGGACAAATGATCCCGTCTTTTTTTGAACCCGGAAAAATCTGTATTGCCAATTATGCGGAGAGTGGTGAAACACTCAGTTCATTCCGGGGCGCCAACAGGCTTAAAAAAGTACTCAGCTTAATGAAGTCCGGCGATTACCTGTTCATCGAGTTTGGTCATAACGATATGAAACAAAAAGGTGAGGGCGTGGGTCCCTTTACCACGTACAAGGCCAGTTTAAAATATTTTATCAGCGAAGTAAAAAAGAAAGGCGGTATTCCCGTGCTGGTTACTTCCATGCATCGCAGGAGTTTTGATTCAACAGGACATATCATCAACACATTGCTCGAATATCCTGAAGCTGTTCGTCAGACTGCCAAGGAAGAAAATGTAGCCCTGGTGGATCTGAATGCCATGAGTAAAATAATGTATGAGGCATGGGGGCCTGAAAAATCTGTAAAGGCATTTGTGCATTATCCCGCCAACACATTCCCCGGCCAGGAGAAAAAACTGGAAGACAATACACATTTCAATACGTACGGCGCCTGGGAAATTGCCCGCTGTATTGTGCAGGCCATACAGGATATTAAACTGCCGCTTGCATCCTGTTTGAAAAAAGATATCCCGGCTTTTGATCCAGCAAAACCCGATGCTGTGGAACAGTGGTACTGGCCGCAAAGTATTTTAATGACTGCTGTAAAACCTGATGGTAACTAGGATGAAAAATAAATTCACTCCATATTTTTCAGTTTTATTATGGCTGTTTAGTTTATCCGCAAAGGCGCAAGAGGCAACCATTACGGTAAAACTGGATAAGGAACTGGGAGAGATGAGACCCGTATGGGCATGGTTTGGTTATGATGAACCCAACTATACCTATATGAAAGACGGGAAAAAATTATTGTCTGAGATCGCAGCACTAAGCCCGGTGCCGGTATATGTCCGCACACACAGTTTGCTGGTAAGCGGTGATGGGATACCCGCCTTAAAATGGGGCAGCACCAATGCTTACACCGAAGATGCACAGGGTAATCCAATTTACAACTGGACGATCATCGACAGTATTTTCGACACCTATATCCGGCTTGGGATGAAACCGCTGGCACAGATCGGTTTTATGCCTGAAGCCTTGTCCACGCATCCAGCTCCGTACAAACACAACTGGAAACCCGGCGATCCTTATTCAAACATTATAACGGGGTGGGCTTATCCTCCCAAGGATTATAACAAATGGGCCGCATTGGTGTATGAATGGGTGAAACATTCTGTACAGCGCTATGGGCAAAAAGAAGTGGAAAGCTGGTACTGGGAATTATGGAATGAACCCAATGGTTACTGGAAGGGAACCAAAGAAGAATTTTTTAAGCTCTATGATTATACGGCTGATGCGGTAAAGCGGGCATTGCCTGCTGCGAGGATCGGTGGTATCAATATAGCAGGTACTGCCAGTGAAAATGCACAGCAATGGCTGCGGGCATTTGTAAAACATTGTTTTGAAGACACGAATTATGTGACAGGGAAAATCGGAGCACCCGTGGATGTGATACTGTTTCATGCAAAGGGTTCGCCCAAACTGGTGGACGGACATGTACAGATGAATATGGCCCGGCAGTTGATGGATATCAATGCAGGCTTCAAATTCGTGGCCTCTTACCCGCAACTTAAAAACCTGCCCGTGGTGATTGGTGAAAGCGACCCCGAAGGTTGTGCCGCATGCGGAATGAAAACAAATCCTTCGAATGGTTACCGCAACGGCACCATGTATTCCAGTTATACCGCCGCATCTTTTGCACGGAAATATTTACTCGCCGATTCATTCAGGGTGAATTTTCTTGGCGCAGTTACATGGGCATTTGAATTTGAAGACCAGCCATGGTTTTATGGTTTTCGTGACCTGGCCACCAATGGGGTGGATAAACCTGTGCTGAATGTTTTTCGCATGTTTGGCATGATGAAGGGAAAGCGGGTGGCGCTGGAGGGCAGCCAGCAGTATCCTCTGCAGTTACTGCTCGATTCGGGTGTGCGCAAACAAAATGATATTGGAGGCATTGCCGCAAAAGATAAAAGATCCGCCACGGTAATGGTGTGGAATTACCACGATGATGACCTGCTGAAACAGGAAGCGCCTGTTGCCATAACCGTATCAGGTGTGCCGGCAGCTGCAGTCACACTCAACGAATACCGGGTGGACGCAGCACACAGCAATTCCTACGAACGGTGGAAGCAAATGGGATCACCGCAGCAACCAACCAAACAACAGGTGACCGAACTGGAGCAGGCGGGGCAGTTGCAAACAACGGGCGTTACACAAAAAATAAAATTGCAAGATGGTAAACTCGCAATCAAAATAATATTGCCCCAGCAGGGCGTTTCCCTGTTTAAAATTAACTGGTGAACCGGTGCCTGTAATTGTTGTAACCAATACCACAATGCGGTTTTATTCGGAGGGTTTAAAACAGGGCTTGCAATAAAATTTCGCAGCTAAACAACATACAGGTATTGTATTTTGAAAAACCTTTTAAACATGCTTAATTTAGATTCATGAAAAAGATATTCCTCTCCTTGCTGGCATCCGGCTGTTTTGCCACAGCATTGTTTGCCCAGACAAAAGTTTTAATTGATGGTAACAATTCCCCCAATATCATCAGCCGTCATATTTACGGGCATTTTTCCGAACACCTCGGGCGCTGTATTTATGATGGTTTCTGGGTGAGTGATACCATGAATGTTCTAAAGAAAGACCGCATCCGGATGGATATTGTGGAGGCGCTGAAAAAAATCAAAGTACCCAACCTGCGCTGGCCCGGCGGTTGCTTTGCGGATGAATACCACTGGAGGGATGGTATTGGCAAACGCACAGAAAGACCATACATGGTAAACACGAACTGGGGTGGTGTATCGGAAGACAACAGTTTCGGCACGCATGAGTTCCTTGAACTTTGTTCATTGATAGGATGTGAACCTTATGTTGCAGGCAATGTGGGCAGCGGCACCGTGGAAGAAATGGCCAAATGGGTGGAATACCTGAACAGTGATGCAAAAAGCACGATGACCGACCTGCGCAAAGCCAACGGGCGCAATGAACCATGGCGGGTGAAGTTCTGGGGCGTAGGCAATGAAAGCTGGGGATGCGGCGGTGAAATGACGCCTGAGTTTTATGCAGACCAATACCGCCGTTATGCGGTGTACTGCCGTGATTACAGCAATGCCAAACTGCTCAAGATCGCCAGCGGTGCCAGCAGCAGTGATTATAACTGGACAGAAACACTGATGAAAAATGTGGGTCCTAACCGCATGTGGGGACTTACCCTGCATCACTATACTTTGCCCACCGGTTCATGGGGTAAAAAAGGTTCGGCCACGGCTTTTGATGAGAAGGAATATTTCAACACAATGGTGAACTGTTTAAAAATGGAAGAGCTGGTAACCCGGCACAGCACCATCATGGACAAATATGATCCGCAGAAAAAGACCGCACTGGTGGTGGATGAATGGGGCATCTGGACGGATGTGGAACCCGGCACCAACCCAGGGTTTTTATACCAGCAAAACAGTTTGCGTGATGCACTCATTGCCGGCACCACGCTGAATATTTTCAATAACCACAGCGAGCGGGTGCGTATGGCCAACCTTGCCCAAACCATCAATGTGCTGCAGGCACTGATCCTTACCAAAGGAAACCAACTGCTGCTTACACCAACCTATCATGTATTTGACCTGTACAAAGTGCATATGGATGCCAAAAAACTCAATATCAGTTTTACGGCACCCGACTACCAGGTAAATGATAAGAAAATTCCCGCACTGAATATGTCCGCCTCCCAGGACAGCAGCGGAGCGGTGCATATCACACTGGTGAATATCGATCCCTCCAAAACCATTTCTTTAAAGACAACCTTGCCGGGGATCAGTTATAAAACTGTGAGCGGGCAAATCCTCACCTCAAAAAAACTCACTGATATCAACACATTCGAAAATCCCGGTATGGTAAAGCCTGCGGTATTCAACGGCGCAAAGAAAGCCGGCGAAGAGCTGCTGGTGGAACTGCCTGCACAAAGTGTGGTGATGCTGGAACTGAAATGATCCTTTGAAGATAAAAGGGTTTCCTGTCTTTAAATTTCGGAGACCCTTTTTTAATATTGCATCAATGTCCTGAATACACCATCTATTACCCTTGCCATTTTAGCAATATCCAGTGTGGTTATACGGTCGCCTGTTTGATGGTAATTATGATTCCTGAAGAAAGCCGTATTGGTGATCATCACGGCACTGTATCCAAAACGCCAGTAATTTTTGTGATCTGATAAATTTACACCGCCTGCAAAAGAAGGCGTCCGGAATGATTTGGTCAGGATGCTGTTGTTTTCGAAAGAATATTTTTTGAATGCCTTTGCAAAATCTCCGCAAAGCGATTTTTGCACAACTGTGATATAATTGCCGGTGTCTCCATAAATCCATTTCAATGGAAACAGCGGGTAATCCTGCGAGCCTGCAGTATCAGAAAAATAACCGATCATTTCAAGGCTCACCATTCCTTTTACCTTAATGCCAGAATCGTATAATGATTTCGCATGGATATAACTGCCCATTTCATTTGTGTTGAAAAAAGGCGGTTCTTCCAGTGTATATGCCACAAGATCTATGCGGTATTGCAGTAAGCTGTCTTTAAGCAGTCTTGCCAGTTCCATGATACCGGCCACACCGCTGGCATTGTCATCTGCACCTTCCTGGTTGCCACATACATCATAATGGGCGCCCACAATAATACGCTCGGCAGTCTGCGGGCCGAATGATGCAATGATATTGTGATAGGTCCTTCCTTTTGCATTATAGGTTTGCCGGTAAACGTTGTTACTGTAATGTTTAAAATCCTGTTCAATGCGTCCGGCAACGGTATCCAGCACTTCCGTGTTTTTGTATTGCCGGGGCAATGGGGTGCCGGTAATTAATGCCAGGCTCTGGCGTATATGAGCGGTATCAGACAACGCTGTAAAGTTTTTGGGCGGGGATGAGATGGGATAGTTTTGGAAAATGAAAATGAGCAGGAGCAATATTAAAGCCGAAAGGATAAACCAGGTTATTTTTTTTCGTTTCATAGTGAAAGCTGGTTGGTTGTTTAAGGGACTTCTTATGACAGGGAATTTCTGCAGACTAAATTAACTAATATTATAACCTGTTGCCTGTTAACAAAGCTGTAAATATGTACCCTGTTGGTATGCTGTAAAAGTGATTGCGACGCAACGATGCTGCCATGGAAAACGGGGGCTGGTATTTATCATATCACTATTTGAGTAAACGGATTTCCAAAAGGAGTATCCCGAAATGAATCCTTTCTTCAGGATGCATCAGGACGCTCCCGGCCACCGGCATGATTAACTTGTGTGCCTAAACATTGCTGCTGTATGGGCGCCCGGTTCAACCGCATTAACCTTATAATATGTGCCGCACTGCTATGTGCAGTTTCTGCCAGTGCACAATTCAGTATTTCCAAAGCTTTTTCCGGCAATATGGTCTTGCAGCGTAACAAACCCGTTCCGGTTTGGGGAAGGGCAGAAGCAGGCAAAACCGTAACCGTACAATTTGCCGGTCAGCAATTATCTGTTGTGACCGATGCCACAGGTAAATGGGAGGTTGTACTGAAGCCTTTACGGTTGAATGCAACACCGCAAAGTTTAACGATTAGCTGCGGGGACACGGTGGTAACCATGAATAATATCCTGGTGGGAGATGTATGGCTCTGCAGCGGGCAAAGCAATATGGAATACCCGCTGGACCGTACACTAAAAAAATACGCGGCACCGCAAAAAGGCACCGATGAAGCTGCCGCCGCATTAACGGAAATAAAACCTGCGAATATCCGCTACCTCTACGTGGAGAAAAACCTGAAGCAGGCACCGGTATTGCCCACAAAGGGCTGGGTGGATGGAAACGATACCATTGTGCGGTATGTTTCTGCCATCGGTTATTTTTTCGCTAAAGAAATTTACAGTAAAACCGAAGTGCCCGTAGGTATCATCTCCGATTCCTGGGGTGGTACCAGGATTGAACAATGGCAGCCCGACTGGAGCTATGCACAATCACCGGTATTCAAAGATTCCATCACCGGCCCGGATTTTAAAATAGACGGCGCTCATCCCGGTCAAATGTATAATGGTCTTATTGAACCCCTGCAACCTTTTGCAGTGAAAGGGGTACTATGGTACCAGGGAGAAACAAATGCCATGCTCGAAGACCAGCAAACCTACCCGGCCAAATTTGAATTATTTGCCGATACCTGGCGCCAGCTGTTCCGTGATAAAAAAATGCCTTTTTATTATGTACAGATCGCCCCGCATTTGTATACCAGCAGGAAGGATAAAAAACAACATAGCCCGCAGTTACTGGCCGAATTCTGGGAAGCGCAAACAAAATGCCTGGCCATCAAAAATACGGGCATGGTGATCACCACCGACCTGGTGGATAAACTCTCAGACATTCATCCGTCTTATAAGTGGGTGGTGGCACGCCGGCTGGCAGCACTGGCTTTGGAAAAAGATTATGGGATAAAGCAGACGGTTTTGTCTGGCCCTGTCTTCCAATCTGCAAAACAAAAAGGCCATACAATGGTGCTGCAATTCAAACATGCGGTGAAGGGACTAAAAAGCAGCGATGGCAATGTGCTCAATTGGTTTGAAGTGGCGGGAGCCGATAAGAAGTTTGTTGCCGCTCATGCTGTGATCGATGGTAATAAAGTGATTGTTTCATCGCCGGAAATTACAAAGCCGGCTTTCGTGCGTTTTGCATGGGATGAAAAAGCACAACCCAATTTGGTGAATGGCGAAGGATGGCCTGCGGTGCCGTTCAGGAGCGGGAGGTGAATGGTCAATTGTCAATGGTGAATGGGAGTTAATTGACTAATGAAATCTGTCGTCCATGAACCATGAACCATCAACCAACCAACAACTAACGAAACAACCGAGTATATGAAAAAACAAATGGTCATTTTAGTTTTCATGATCAGCTGCTGCAATTTATTGCTTGCGCAGCGGCAGATGGAATATTTAAACCGGGGCCTGGTGGCGGTGCCAGGCGGGCAGGGTAATATTTTTATCAGCTGGCGGTTGCTGGTGACCGATGATGATAAAACGGCTTTTAATATTTACCGCTCGGCCGGCAATGGCAAAGCGGTAAAGCTCAACGCAAGGACTGTGGATGCATATACCCATTACAACGATCAGCAAACAGACAGCACAAAAGCATATACATATTTCATCACACCGGTGATCAATGGCAAAGAAGGCACGGCATCAGAAAAATTTACGGTGCCCGCACTGGCAAAACCTTATTTATCCATTCCGCTCAAAACGCCGGAAGGATACAATGCCAATGACGCATCAGCGGGCGACCTTGATGGTGATGGCGAATACGAGATCATCATTCACATGGCGGGCAGGGGAAAGGATAATTCGCAGGCAGGCATCACCGATCCGCCCATTATTCAGGCCTATAAACTCAATGGAACTTTTTTATGGCAGATCAATTTGGGAAAGAATATCCGCGAAGGGGCGCATTACACACAGTTTATGGTGTATGACCTGGACGGTGATGGCAAGGCTGAGATCGCCATGAAAACGGCAGACGGCACCATCGATGGAAAGGGAACTGTGATCGGTGATTCCAGTAAAGACTGGCGCAATGAAAAAGGATATATCCTGAGCGGCCCTGAATATTTAACCGTGTTCAATGGTTTAACGGGCGCAATCATCCATACCACGGATTATGTGCCGCCACGTCATGCCAAATTAAATCCCACTTCGGATGAACTGAAGGCTGTTTGGGGTGATGGTTATGGCAACCGTATGGACCGTTTCCTTGCCTGTGTGGCTTATCTTGATGGTGTGCATCCCAGCCTGGTGATGTGCCGTGGTTATTATACCAGGACCATTTTAGCAGCCTGGGATTTGAAGAATGGCAAACTGGTAAAACGCTGGGTATTCGACAGTAATGATGAAGGCAATAAAGCTTATGCAGGACAGGGCAATCACAACCTGACAGTGGCAGATGTGGATGGCGATGGCAAAGATGAAATTGTTTACGGGCAGATGACGATTGATGATAACGGCAAGGGATTGTACTCAACCGGTATTGGTCATGCGGACGCCTTGCATGTAAGTGACCTGGATCCTTCACACCCCGGTTTGGAAGTGTTCAGCATACAAGAACGTTTTGATGATGCAGGCGCCAATTTCCGTGATGCAAAGACTGGGGAAGTGATCTGGAAAAAAGCTTCT
The DNA here is from genome assembly GCA_046329655.1 of Ferruginibacter sp. GTDB lineage: Bacteria > Bacteroidota > Bacteroidia > Chitinophagales > Chitinophagaceae > Ferruginibacter. The sequence goes on along the minus strand of JAXLUD010000014.1, from coordinate 39,727 downwards.
GTAAAAGCGGGTGATGACGGGGAAGGTCCCGGCCGCGGACTGGCACTGGATGTGGATCCGCGTTATCCCGGTTATGAATGCTGGGTGGCAGGCGCCGGTATCCGTGGCATGTTCGATTGTAAAGGAAATTTAATTGCAGAAAAAACACCGGCATGTAATATGGGCATCTTCTGGGATGGGGATGTGCTGAGTGAAATATTAAATGGTGTGAACATCAGCAAATGGTTGTACGACAGCAGTAAAACACAAACCATTTTCGACGGAAGAAATTTTGATTGCGTTAGCAATAACGGCACCAAGTCCAACCCCTGTTTATCAGCTGATCTGTTGGGCGACTGGAGGGAAGAAATTGTTTGCCGCACCAAAGACAGTAAGGAACTGCGTATTTTCACCACCACCATTTCAACCGATAAAAAATTCTATACACTCATGCAGGACCCGCAGTACCGCCTGAGTATTGTATGGCAGAACGTGGCTTATAACCAGCCGCCGCATACAGGCTTTTTTATCGGGGAAGGGATGCCGCAACCGCCAAAGCCGTAGATAGTGGTGAGGAAAAGGGGGTTGGTGAATAGTGAGCATTGAGCATTGAATGTTGAACATTGAACATTGATAGAATGTTGAGAAGTGAAGTTGCCGTAAACAATAAAATTTTAAGCATGCATTCAGTTACAAAAAAAATCACGATTGCCGCAACAGTATGTATGCTGTTGTTATGTTCTTTTATTTTTTCCGAAAAGCCCACCTTGTACATCATTGGCGACAGTACAGTGCGGAACACCAACCGTCCGCAATGCGGCTGGGGAGAAAAGATCGGTGAACTGCTCGATACATCACAGATCAGCGTAAGCAACCAGGCCATGGCCGGTAGAAGCACCCGCACTTTTGTAAAGGAAAAACGATGGGAGAAAGTGATCAGCTCCATCAAAAAAGGCGATTACCTTATCATGCAGTTCGGGCATAACGAAGGCAGCAAACCCGATACCAATAAAGCAGGTTACCGTGGTGTGTTACGAGGTACCGGAGAGGAAACAGTTGAGCTCACCTGGCCCGACAGTACAAAAGAAACCGTGCATACTTATGGATGGTACCTGCGTAAATTTGTTACAGAAGCAAAGGCAAAAGGAGCTGTGCCTGTTATTTGCTCCATGATTCCACGCAACCAGTTTGCGGATGGAAAAGTAAAACGGGCGAATAATGATTATGGTAAATGGGCCAGGGAAGTGGCCGAAGCAACCGGCGCATATTTCATCGACCTGAATGCAATTACAGCTGATAAGTATGATGCCATGGGGCCTGATAAGGTTAAGGATTTTTTTTCCGGCGATCATACACACACGAATGAAGCCGGCGCTGCAGTGAATGCTTCCAGCGTGGCAGAAGGCATCAGGAAGATCGCAGCACTCGGACTGAATCAATATTTACTTGCAAAATAAACACACATGTTCAAAAACAAACTGGTTATTGCAACGGCAGTCATAGCGCTGCTTTCATCCTTCATCATTTTGAAACTGGATAAAAGACCCACGCTGTTTTTTATTGGCGACAGCACGGTAAAGAATGGCCGTGGCGATGGCGCCGGTAATATGTGGGGTTGGGGCGACCTGATGGCGCCCTTATTCGATACCAATAAAATAAAACTGGAAAACCACGCACTGGGCGGTACGAGCAGCCGCACTTATCTTACCAAGGGATTATGGGAAAAAGTGCTGGGAAAAATTCATAAAGGCGATTATCTCATCATGCAGTTCGGGCACAATGATAACGGTCCGCTCGATGATACTTCCCGTGCCCGTGGCACCATCAAAGGGGTGGGAGATTCTGCAAAACAAATTTATAATCCCATCACCAAACAGGACGAACTGGTACATACTTATGGCTGGTATCTTTCCAAATTTGTTACAGAAGCAAAAGATAAGGGTGCCACGGTATTCATCTGTTCACCCATTCCGCGTAACGACTGGAAAGATGGGAAAGTGATCCGCTATAATGGCACCGGTTATGGTTTGTGGGCCAAACAAACAGCCGAAGCAACCGGGGCAATATTCATCGACCTGAACAGCCTTACTGCAGATTCCTACGATGCCATGGGGCCGGATGCAGTGAAACCATTTTTCCCCAATGAACATACACATACATCAAGGGAAGGAGCAGCGCTCAATGCTTCCAATATTGTAAAGGCCATAAAAGCCATGGATAAATGTGAACTGAAAAAATATACCTTATAAGTTTGCTGTTGCTGTATGAGAAAAATCTTTGTATTGCTATGTTCAATGCTGTTGCTGCACAGCATTTCTTTTTCCCAGCACACGATTTCACTCGCGGGAGAATGGCGCTTTGCCATGGACAGCAATGATCAAGGCATTGTGCAAAAATGGTACAGTAAAAAACTGGCCGGCCAGGTACAGCTTCCGGGTTCCATGCTCACCAATCACAAAGGCGATGAAGTGTCACTTGCAACAAAATGGACCGGCAGTATTTACGACAGCAGCTGGTTCTTTATTCCCCGTTTTGCAAAATACCGCCAGCCCGGCAATATCAAATTCCCCTTTTGGCTCACACCTGAAAAATATTATACCGGGGCAGCCTGGTACCAGAAAGATGTGATCATCCCTTCTTCATGGAAAAACAATGCCATTACACTTTTTCTTGAACGATGCCATACCGAAACCATGGTTTGGGTGGATGATACGCTTGTTGGAAAGCAAAACAGTTTAGTGGCACCGCATGAATATGACCTTGGACCATTGCTTCGCCCGGGTAAACATACCATCAGCATCCGCGTGGATAACAGGCTCAGCGTGATCAATGTGGGAGAAGATTCGCACAGCGTAACAGATCATACACAGGGCAACTGGAATGGTATTATCGGGAAGATGGAACTGCAGCAAAAGCCTGCAGCCTTCATCAGTGATGTGCAGCTCTATCCTGATATTAAAAACAAGCAGGTGAAAATATTGCTGCAGCTTTCCGGCAATACGGCCACATTAAAACAACTGGAATGCTATGCGGTTTCGCAACGTGGGTTTTTACAGACAAAAAAAATCAGGATACCTGTTACCGGCAACAAACAATACGAGATCATATTACCGCTGGGCGATAAAATTTTTTTGTGGGATGAGTTTGATCCTGCTTTGTACGGGCTGAGTCTTAACCTGCAATTCAAAAATGGTATAGCTGTTGAGAAACGGCTCATGTTTGGAATGCGTGATTTTAAAATCAGCGGCACACATTTTACCTGCAATGCCAAACCGGTTTTTTTAAGGGGAACTGTGGATTGCTGTGTTTTTCCGCTCACCGGGTTTCCGCCTGCTTCAGTAACGGAGTGGCTGAAAATTTTTGATATGGCAAAATCACACGGGCTCAATCATATGCGCTTTCACAGCTGGTGCCCGCCCGAAGCTGCGTTTGAAGCAGCCGATATCGCCGGTTTTTATCTACAGCCCGAAGCACCTAGCTGGCCCAATCACGGGGTAAGCCTGGGTGATGGCAAACCCATCGACCAGTATATTTATGATGAAACCAACCGCATGGTAAAAGCCTATGGTAATCATCCTTCCTTTTGCATGCTGGCTGCAGGCAATGAACCCGCCGGGAAAAACCAGGCAAATTATTTAGCCGGCTTTATTCAATACTGGAAAGAAAAAGACAGTCGCCGGGTATACACCGGAGCAAGCGTAGGCATGAGCTGGCCGCTGGTTCCTGAAAATGAATACATGGTAAAATCAGGCGCACGCAATTTAAACTGGACGAATGCTGCGCCGGAAAATGCAAGTGATTATACCGCAGCCATTGAAAAGTTTACAGTGCCTTATGTAACGCATGAAATGGGGCAGTGGTGCGTATTCCCTGATTTTACAGAAATACCCAAATACACGGGCGTATACAAGGCGAAGAATTTTGAAATGTTCAAAGAAGACCTTGAAGCGCAGGGCATGGGTGACGAGGAAGAAAAATTTCACCTGGCATCCGGTAAACTGCAGGCGCTGTGTTATAAAAATGAAATTGAAAAAACGCTGCGTACAAAAGGGCTGGGTGGTTTCCAGTTACTGGGGTTGCAGGATTTTCCCGGGCAGGGAACTGCATTAGTCGGAACGGTGAATCCTTTCTGGGAAGATAAACGTTATATGGAGACATTCAGCTTTCAACGGTTTTGCAATGCCACTGTTCCGCTGATCCGTACCCGGAAATTTGTATACACAAACAATGAATCTTTTAAAGCAGGCATTGAAATATTTCATTACGGCAGCAGTGATCTTCAAAATGAAACCGTGCACTGGTACCTGAAAGATCAGAAGAACAAGATCATACAACAGGGAAAATTTGCAGCTAAAAATATTATTCGCGGCAGCAATACCTTTATCGACAGCCTGGAGATTCCGCTGAAACAGTTTGCTGATGCCGTACAACTCAATTTGCTGGTGGCAACTCACAGTGCCGGCGTTTTCAACGACTGGAATATATGGGTGTACCCCGCCACAAAACCTGTACTAACCGTCAATGATATTTATTATACCGATACACTGGATGCGAAAGCGGAAAGTATTTTAAATGATGGCGGCAAGGTTTTCCTGAACCTCGCAGGAAAGGTCGTGAAGGGGAAGGAGGTTGTGCAGCATTTCCTGCCGGTATTCTGGAATACCTCCTGGTTCAAAATGCGGCCCCCGCATACAACCGGGATCGTGTTGAATGAAAAGCATCCTGCATTCAGCAGTTTTCCCACCAGTTTTCATAGCGATATTCAATGGTGGGAAATTGTGAACAAGGCACAGGTGATGCACCTGGAAGATTTTCCCAAAGACTTTAAACCACTGGTGCGCCCGATCGATACATGGTTCATGAACCGAAGGCTCGCCCTGTTGTTTGAAGCCAGGGTTGGCAAAGGGAAGATCATCGTGAGCAGTGCAGATCTTTCTCCTGTATTGCAAAACAGACCCGCTGCCGCACAATTATTTTACAGCCTGCAGCAATACATGATGGGAGATGCATTTGCGCCAGCCGGAACAATTGATATAAATTTGATCCGGGAACTCAGCCGCACACCGTCTAAATTTATTTTTGATGCCTATACAAAGGGCAGTCCGGATGAGTTAAAGCCCAAAACGGCTGCACAGTAATATGAAAAAAAACAGGTCATTAAAAAAGATTGCTGCTGGTTGTTTTTTGCTTGCTGCAACACTCACTGCTCCTGCGCAAACCAATAAAGGATGGTGGCATGATAAGGAGCGGACGATTCATTACCTCCCGCAGGGCAACGATTTTGTATTGTATAAGGGCAACCGCAAATTCAACCGTGCTTTGTACGGTACCAACACCGCATTCAGGGTGGAGGCGGGCGACCTGCCCGAATTTGCAATGTATATGCCGGGAATGGGTGGCAACTGTAAGATCGGTATCATCAGCCGCAACAGGAGCAAATGGATCACCGAAGCTGCAGCCATTAAAACCATTTACCGCCCGGGTTCCATGATCTATGAAATCAAAGACAGTATTTTAGGAAAGGGACAAATCATACTCACCATTCTTGCCATGGCCGATGCGGAAGGCATGATCGCAAAGGTTGAAACCGTAAATCTCCCCGATTCCGTTTTCTTATTGGTGGCATATGGCGGCGCTACGGGTAAAAAATTCAGCCGGGATGGTGATATCGGTGCTGACCCTGAATCTTCTTTTTATTTAAAACCGGAATATTGTAAAGACAACCGCTATTCCATTTACAAAAACATGTTCAGGCTTTCGTACGGGTTTACAAAAGCACAAAGCGAGGAAGAACGTTACGAGATACAATACGGGAATAAAGCTCCTGATACAGCGGCAAAAGAAAAACCCAAACAGATCATCGGCTTGTTTCCTGAAAATGCAGAAGTGGTGATGAGTGATGCGGAAAAACAGGCCACTCCGTTAATGTTATTCAACGCGGTGGCCAATCTTTCCCTGCCGCTGGTGGCGGCGCATGTTCCTGCCGAAAAAAACGGCGTGTTTTATTTTATCCTGGAAAAAAAAGAAGCGGAGATCGCATACCCAGATGCTGCGAGGTTATTTGCAAATGCTGATGAAGCGTATAAAAAAATTGCCGGAAGGGTTGTATTGCAAACGCCCGATGCCTTCATCAATCCACTCGGTGCGGCACTGGCAATTGCCGCGGATGGTATTTGGGAATCGCCTTCTTACATGCATGGTGCCATCGCATGGCGGATGCGCCTGCCGGCATGGCGGGGTGCTTATTGTGCAGATGCGCTGGGTTGGCACGACAGGGCCCGGCTTCATTTCACCAGTTATTCCTTATCGCAGGTAACAGATATTCCTGCTGGTCCGATTGTATTTGATACCGCCCTGCACATTGCCCGGCAGCAGGAAAAAATGGGCAATGCCATGTTCAGTAATGGCTATATCTGCCGTAACCCCAATGGCGATATCCGTCCGCATCATTATGATATGAACCTGGTGTTTGTGGACCAGCTGCTCAATCATTTTAATTATACAGGCGATATCGGTTATGTTAAAAGTATGTGGCCGCTGATCAAACTGCATCTCGAATGGGAGAAAAGAAATTTTGATGCAGACGGGGATGGACTGTATGATGCGTATGCGGCTATATGGGCCAGTGATGCGTTGCAGTACAGTGGCGGCGGCGTAACACATGCGTCAGCCTATAATTACCGGGCGAATAAAACTGCGGACATGCTGGCAAAATTACTGGGAGAAGATGGCAGTGCATATGCAGCAGAAGCAGAAAAGATATACAATGCCATGCAGCAAAATTTGTGGATGAAAGATAAAGGCTGGTATGCCGAGTACAAGGATTTGATGGGATTGAAACAGGTGCATCCTTCAGCAGCATTGTGGACGGTATACCATGCCATCGACGAAGGTGCTGCCACAACACAGCAGCAATACCAGTTATTGCGTTATGTAGATAAATACATACCGCATATTCCGGTTAAAATGAAGGGACTGAAAGATGAAGGATATTATTTATTAAGCACCACCAACTGGCAGCCTTATACCTGGAGTATCAATAATGTGGCGCTGGGTGAAGTAATGCATACGGCACTTGCTTACTGGCAGGCGGGTGAAAACGACAACGCTTTCAAATTGTGGAAAAGCATGCTCATCGAAAGTATGTATGGCAGCGCCAGCCCGGGCGGTTTTGAACAAGTGTCTTTTTACGATGCGGCGAGGGGAGAGCTTTACCGTGATTTTGCAGACGGCATTGGCGTAACAGCCCGGACACTTACAGAAGGCCTGTTTGGTATTTTGCCCGACGCACTCAATAATAAACTTCTCATCAAACCCGGGTTTCCTTCATCATGGAAATTTGCAACATTATCTGTGCCTGATATCTCCATCAGTTTTAAACAGGAAGGAAACAGTTCGGTGTACCAGGTAACACAATCATACAGCAGGCTGCTGAATATTACACTGCAGTTAAAAGCACAAAAGGAAAAAATTACTGCTGTAACTGTAAATGGCAAACCGGTATCATGGCAGTGGCTGAAAGATGACGCAACACTGCAGTCATCCATTACCATTGAAGCGGGCAACGAAAAGCAGTACATCGTAAAAATCAGCTGGGCAGGTAAAGCTATATTACCGGCTATTACAACGCCGTTACCTGCGCCGCCCGCAAATCATGTTCCCGTGGCCCGGCACGAGCCTGCGCCCAATGCTGTTTTTAATACCGTGAACCTGCAGTCTTATTTCAATGATAAGGTCACACAAATTTTCAGGAACAGGTACATGAGCCCGCGGCCGCCATCCACCACCCTCCAATTGCCATGGCAGGGTATTGGTAACTGGTGTTATCCTTTGGCTGATGCAAATATCAGCGACAGCGGACTGCGTGTAAAAGCGGGTGCTGCCAATAAAATTTTCCTCGGTAAAATACCTTTTGCAACACCATCATCCATGGATGCGAAGAATATTGTGTACACCTCCCGCTGGGACAATTATCCTGCAGCTGCCACCGTGCCCCTCACCGGTAAGGCGCAGCATGCTTACCTGCTGATGGCGGGCAGTACCAATCCCATGCAAAGCCATTTTACCAATGGGGTTGTGCTGGTAAAATATAAAGACGGCTCCGCAGATACACTCGAACTGGTGAACCCTGTTAACTGGTATCCTATTGAACAGGATTACCTGGTGGATGGCTATGCATTTACAACGGGCGCTCCAAAACAATACCGGCTCTTGCTGAAAATAGGGGAGTTTGTAAAAGAAATACCAAAACTCAGCAGCATTAAAGGTTATACCAACCGGGCAATAGAGGGCGGCGCAGCCACGGTGATCGAAATGCCTTTAAATAAAAATAAAGAACTCGAAAGTCTTACGGTTGAAACCAGTGCCAATGATGTGGTGGTGGGATTGATGAGCGTAACACTTGAACAATAAGTATTGAAAGTTGAAAATTGAACATTGAAAACAGATACCATGCCGTTCCGTAAAGTCCTTCTTCTATTTGCTTTTTCAGCAGCCTGTATACCTGTCCATGCCCAAAAAATAAACCGCAAAGCACTGGTGCAGCGTCATACGGTTATTAATACCAGTATGGACACGCTGGCCTCGCTCACGGTGGGAAATGGCAGTTTTGCTTTTACAACGGATGCAACCGGCCTGCAGTCCTTTCCCGATTATTATGCAAAGGGTGTGCCGCTGGGTACACAAAGTGAATGGGGCTGGCACAGTTTCCCCAATACAAAAGGATATAAAGAGACGGAAGGATTAAAAACCTATCATCTGAACGGCCGTGATGTACAGTACATGGTGCAATGGAATAGCCCGGAGCAAAATAAAAACGCAAGCAATTATTTCCGCCAGAACCTGCACCGCCTGCACCTGGCCAATATTGGTTTGGAAATAACAAAGAGCGATGGATCACTGTATAAACCCGGAGATGTGAAAAATATCCGGCAAACACTGGATATGTGGACGGGAGAAATCCATTCCATGTTCACCGTTGAAAATAATTCCGTGGAAGTGGTGACTTACTGCCACCAGGACCAGGATGCCGTGGGCGTAAAGATCATTTCACCCTTGATTGAAAAGGGAAAGATATCCGTGCGGCTGCGGCTGCCTTATCCAACCGGCAACTGGGGCGATATGGGCAATAATTTTTCCAGTGATGACAAACACAGTTCGTCATTGAACGAATCATCACATAACAGTGCCGAAATCACCCACCAGCTGGATACAAGTACTTACCGGCTGGCGCTTAACTGGAGCGGACGGGCCAGTATTGATAAAATGCAGGCACATTATTATGAACTGAAACCTTCTGGTGCCGCTTCCTTTTCATTCACTTGTTTGTTTTTGCCGGCGCTGAAAAAAAATACAAACCTTTCATTTGATAATATTAAAAGCAACAGCATACAGCAATGGCAGCAGTTCTGGCAAAAGGGCGGTGTGGTGGATTTCAGTGGAAGCACCGATGCACGTGCCAATGAACTGGAAAGACGGATCGTATTGTCGCAATACCTTACCAAAGTGAATTGCGGTGGCAATAACCCGCCGCAGGAAACCGGCCTTACGTATAACAGCTGGTTTGGCAAACCGCATATGGAAATGCACTGGTGGCATGCGGTGGATTTTGCGTTATGGGGTCATGTGGAGATTTTAGAAAAGCAACTCAACTGGTATAACCGTGCTGCGGCAAGGGCAAAGGCGATTGCAGCAAGACAGGGCTATGAAGGCCTGCGCTGGCAAAAAATGACGGATAACGATGGCAGGGAAGTGCCTTCCTCCATTGGCGCATTTTTAATATGGCAGCAGCCACATTATATTTATTTCACCGAGCTTGTTTACCGGCAAAAATCAAACCTGCAAACCCTGAATAAATACAGGGAACTTGTTTTTGGCACGGCCGATTTCATGGCTTCGTTCGCCAGGTATGATTCCGCCAAACATAAATATGTGCTGGGCAAAGGGGTGATTGCTGCGCAGGAACGTTTTAAAGCGGAAGAAACATTTAATCCTGCGTATGAACTGGTGTACTGGTATTGGGCTTTGCAAACAGCGCAGCAATGGAGAGAACGCCTGCATTTACCCAGGAATAAAAAATGGGATGATGTGATCAAAGACCTGTCGCCATTGCCGGTGCAGGACGATAAATATCTTTTTACCGAAAGCGCAGTGGATTCATACACCAATCCCGAATTTAAAACAGATCACCCTTCGGTATTTGGTGCATTGGGCATGTTGCCAAAAACGCCGATGCTGGATACCGCCATTATGCAGCATACTTTTAACTGGATATGGCAAAACTGGAGCTGGCAGGATACCTGGGGATGGGATTTCCCAATGACTGCCATGACCGCCACGCGGCTGCATGATCCCGAAAGGGCGATCGATGCATTGCTGATGCCCATCACCACCAATACGTATTTACCCAACGGGCATAATTACCAGGACGGGCGCCTCACGATTTACCTGCCGGGTAATGGTGGTTTGCTTACAGCGGTTGCCATGATGTGCGCCGGGTATGACAATGAAAAAAACTTATTGCCGGGTATTCCTAAAAACGGCAAATGGAAAGCCAGGTGGGAAGGGCTGTATAAAATGCCCTGATACATCAGCTGCTGATATATCTTACCAGGCTGCGCTTTGCAATGGGCAGCAGTGTTTCTTCCACGGGAAAACGCAGCCCGGTTTGTACAGCATACACTGCAGGGTTGGGCAGTTCCGTTTTTTTACGGATCAGTTCTGATTTGATGTTTTGAAAACTGTTGACAATATTACGTTCCCATACATCAATAAAACTTGTTTTCATTGCCCTGTATTTTTCATCCGATTTTTCAAACAGGCTGATACGGTACTGGTAAACGAGTGTTTGCCTGCTGCCGCCTTCGCTTAAAAAGAAATAACCTTCTTTGTTATCCAGCGGAACAAGTCCTACCGGCTCAATTGAAAGCGTACTTTCCACAAACTCATAAATGGCGGTTCCGCTGCTGATGGTGTTCTTCATTTTTTCTGTGCTGAAGTGAATGATCTCTTCCAGTTCCTGCATCAGCGCATCGTCTTCGATCATGGCTTCGTACAGGAGCTGCAGTTTTTCAATTTGTATGCCGGTGAGTTTTTTCGGGAACTGGTCCTGCAGCAACTTTTTATTTTCCCTGAAGGCCACCAGGTTATTATAGTGAAAAATAACATCCGCCAGCTGCGGGTATAGCTTGTTCTGGTCAAAACACTTGCTGATCTCCTGCAGGTAGGCCAGCAGGGTGTATTGTTTCAGCTCAAAATCGATGTAGCCATCGGCAAACCAGGTTTGGGATAATGTTTTCATATGCTGCCCGGGTTTTATTATTCTAATTTACAAAAGCAATTTGAAAAACGGCAACACTGTGATGTGAAAATAAGTTCAAACTCTTCCATTATATGCAAAATGTGTCTATAAAACGGAAGGATATGTTTTATTTTAAAACATGTTTTTTTGATAATCTGTATTTTATAAACCGGCACAGTTTTTAAAAAACATCTGTTGGCGGGAAACCGCCTTAGCCTTATCTGTTCTAATATACAGGTTTGTGTGAGGGGGCCAGGTCGCAAGACCGGGCATTCTTTTTATGCAATATTATTCAGCATTGGGCAGCAGCAGTTCGCAGCTGTTGTATTCGGTTGCAATCTTTACGAGGTCTTCAAAATAATAACCTTCGGTATCCAGTTTGCGGTACATGCCCGGACAGTCTTTGATGAGGGGAGCCAGGTCGCGGCGGAAAAAATCTTCGCGGATCTCTTTATACCTGCCGTCTTTATAAACAATATAGTGTGTGCTGGTGGTGCCGGGTGTAAATTTTAAACCTGCCCCGTTTTTGATATCCACCGTTTTACCCATCGTGAGAATAGCATAACTGTACACCGTGATCCTGCCTGTGAGTAATAAAGTGGATAATTTTTCAATACTGTCGGTACGTACGTTTTCAATCAGCTTGAACGGGAAACGGATTTTGCTGATATCTGCTGAAAGTAAAATCTTTTCGTCTCCGTTCTCATGCATTTTATAAATGACAGTATCCTTATAGTCGACCTGCATTTTTACCAGGCAACGGAGCGAATCGCCTTTTTTAAAAACTACAGAAGCTTCTTTATAGCCAAAACCTTTCTGTGCAAATAAGGTGAGGGCAGCAGCCAGCAGGGCGCATGCAAACAAATATTTCATAAGGATTTATTTTAGGGGATTAATAATTGCCTGAATTGTACCGCAGCCAGGTGGACCATCACCGTCCAGTCATCTGCGGCACTGTCATCCGCTCCATCTGAAATGTATTTCAAACAAAGAAAAGGAATATTTTCCTTCATAGCAACCAGCGCCAGCGCATAGGCTTCCATATCCACCACATGATAATCGGAAACGTTATGGCTCATTTCAAAATTATCTCCTGTGCCGCAAATGGCTGCAGGCAGGTTAGCGTATGATAATCCATATTCAAGCAGGGGCGCAATACCGGAGAGCGGTGTTTCATACAGTGCAAATCCCAGTCCGCGTACATCCATATCCCTTTGTACAAACTGTTTGCAGCATACCACCTCACCCTTTTTAAAATGACTGCTCCCGGCCGATCCGAGATTAATAATAAGGGATGGCCTCTTTTCACCAATTCGTTTGCTGAGCGCATAGGCTGCATTCACCTTGCCAATCCCGGTAAATAAATGATCACAATGTGCAAACGCATCACCGGCCTCCGATTCAAGTGCAAAAACAAAAAGGGCATTTTGGATCGCTTCCTCAGTCAGGTGAAATGCGGTGGTCATATGCGGGTTATTTGATGATGACAGGGTTGCCGTTCAGCAGTACGTTTTCTGTTTTAACAGCAGCGCCATATTTATTTTTGAATTCGGCAGCGGGCGCCGTGGCAGTAATGTTTTTTAAAATGATATCACTAACAAGGTCTGCCGCATTGCCTTCCAGCTCTGCAAATTTGCTGCAGCTAACGCTGATATTGCTGAAGCTGATATTGCGGATGGTACCAAAGGGTTTTTCAGTACTTCCTTCCAGGTTGAAAAATTGTTTCCAGGGAAATATCTGAACAATGGTGCCGCATTTGCCGGTGATATTGCTGATGCTGATATTTTCATACAGCTGGTATGTGTCGGGCCGCATCTTCATACGCAGGATGGGGCAATTGTTATCCACGGTGCAGTTGCGCAGTATGATATTGTTTGCATGGATACATTCGCTGCCCAGTGTAAGTGTGCCGTGCGATTCCCCGAAATTGCATTGCTCGATCAGGATATTTTCAACCGCACCGTTCTCTGATCGTTTGTGTGCATCGGGTCCCTTGCCGCCCTTGATGCAAACCGCATCATCATTCACCGATATAAAACAATTACGGATGGTTACGTTTTTGCAGGCGTCAATGTCTATCCCGTCTGTACTGGGAGCAGGAACTGGTTTGTAGGGCGAACGAATATCACAACCTTCGATCAGTACGTTATTGCACTGGTAAAGATGGGTTGTCCAGAAACCGGCATCACGCAGTTGTACATTTTTAACCGTTACGTTATTGCAACCCCAGATAAACAGCAAACGCGGCCGGTGAACTTCCAGGTTGGTGGATGATCTGCCGATCTTACGCATATCTTCCCGGTGCTTCCAGAACTCCTGCCAGAATTTCAATCCATTGCCATTGATGGTGCCCGGACCGGTAATGCAAAAGCTGTCGGCATAATACGCATTGATCAGCGCTGCATAATACAGCAGGCTCTTGCCTTCCATGCGGGAAGGGATCAGCGGGTAATCTTCAATATTGTCGGATCCTTTTAATACGGCACCTTCCTGCAATAGCAGGGATGTTTTGGGTTTAAAGAATAATGCACCCGTAAGAAAAGTGCCTTTGGGAATGATGATGGTGCCGCCGCCTTTTTCAGCAGCACTGTCAATCGTACGCTGTATGGCGGCAGTGCTCAGTTTGTTGCTGTCGCTGCCGGCACCATATTGTGTGATCACGTAATCCTGCGCATGCAATGTGTATGTGACGGAGAGGAGAATGCATAAAAACGATCTGTATTTCATTGAAAAAAATTATAGTGTTATGCAGTGAGCATTACAGCGGCCGGTTCAGGAAGGGAATTCTTGCTGAGCTGTGCAATACTGTTCATGGTTACAGCAGCGATCTCTGTCAGCGCTTCTTCCGTAAAAAATGCCTGGTGTGCCGTGATGAGCACATTGGGGAAACTCATCAGCCGCTGAATATTGTCGTCGTCAATAATGCTGCCGGAAAGATCACGGAAAAACAATTTGTCTTCCTGCTCGTATACATCAATGCATAAGGCGCCCACCTGTTTTGTTTTGAGTGCATGAATGATATCGGCAGTATTGATGAGGCCGCCGCGGCTCGTGTTTACGATGGTAACACCGGGTTTCATTGCAGCCAGTGTGGTTTTGTTAATGAGGTAATGGTTCTCTGGTGTAAGGGGACAATGCAGCGAAATGATATCAGCCGCTTTCAATAATTCTTCAAAACTCAAATAACTGATTCCTTTTGCAGTCAGGGATGCGTCCGGGTACAGGTCATAAGCCAGTACTTTCGCTCCAAATCCCAGCATGATGTTGCAAAACGCCTTGCCGATCTTACCGGTACCCACCACACCAACAGTTTTACCATGGATATTGAAGCCGAGCAAACCATTGAGTGCAAAGTTCTGTTCTCTTACCCGGTTATAGGCTTTATGTGTTTTGCGGTTGACGGTTTGCAGCATGGCCACCGCATGTTCTGCCACGGCTTCAGGTGAATAAGCCGGCACACGGCAAACATGGAGCCCGAGTTTTTTGGCCGCTTCCAGGTCAACATTGTTGAAGCCGGCGCAACGGAGCGCAATAATTTTTACGCCTTTGGCGGCAAGCACTTCCAGTACCGCAGCATTGAGTTTATCATTTACAAAAACGCAAACAGCAGTGGCGTCTTCCACCACGTTTACAATATGCGGACCTAAATGTGTTTCGTAATATTCCAGTTCAAAACCATATTGCTGGTTAATGCGGTCGAAGAATAATTTATCGTAAGGCTTTGCAGAGAAGAAAACAATTTTCATACTGTAAAGATGCAGAATATTTCAGTAGCAAAATCCTGCTTACTTTAATCTTTCCAGCTGTCCCCTGCGTTTTACAATGTTCTTATAATCCCATTGAATGGCAGCAGATTTCTTGAGCCATCTTTTTAAATGCGTTACTTTAATTTGTGCAGCATCTGTATAGCGTACTTCCGCTGCTTTAAAACTTCCTTCCGGTGTAAGACCGGGTTCATCAAAACTTTGGCCGCTCCAGAATAATAATCGGATGCAGTCTTTCAGTTTGCTGTAACCCACAATGGGGTTGCCATCCAGAAACCAAACAGGGGGGCGGTGCCATATTTTATTTTCGGCACCTTTTAAATTTTGCGTAATCACTTCAGTTAAAATTACGCAAATGGATTTTTCCTGTTCTGACAGGTCTTTATAATAGCCGGAAATTTCTTTGCTGATTACAGCGGATGGCATTTTATTTTTTTCTTTTATTGATAATGAAGTTATAGAGCGGGATCACAGTAAGTATGGCGCCCACAACAGCAATATATAAACCTTTTATGTGGCCAAACATGGTTCCTGTTCCCCTGCCACTAACATTTCCTGAAGCCATCTGGTGGGTGGCTTCCATCCATAAGCCAGCAATAACCAGGATAAGCCCGCACACTAACAGGCCAATAAAGGATGCCGGTGTTGGATTACGGGTGCTCATAAATAAAAATTATTCTTTTTTGATCACACCTGCAACACGCCCGTTTTAAATTCTGGTATCTCATTATTATGATTCGCCGCTGCAATTCCTTCTGCAATCACACGCCTTGTATAAGCAGGATCGATGATGGCATCCACCCATAAACGTGCTGCGGCATATTGAGGGGTGGTCTGGCTGTTATAGCGGCTGATGATCTCGCCCAGTAATTTCTGTTCTTCTTCGGCACTGATTTCTTTCCCCTTGCTTTTTAATGCGGCCACCTGTATCTGCAATAAAGTTTTTGCTGCCTGTTCGCCGCCCATCACCGCAATTTTTGCCGTGGGCCATGCATAAATAAAACGTGGATCGTAGGCCTTGCCGCACATGGCATAATTGCCGGCGCCATAACTGTTACCGGTGATGATGGTGATCTTGGGCACAACGCTGTTGGCCACCGCATTTACCAGTTTGGCGCCATCTTTTATGATGCCGCTGTGTTCGCTGCGGCTGCCCACCATAAAGCCGGTTACATCCTGCAAAAACACCAGCGGAATTTTTTTCTGGTTGCAGTTCATGATAAAGCGGGCGGCTTTGTCGGCGCTGTCGTTGTATATCACACCTCCCAGCTGCATTTCACCCTTTTTACTTTTTACAACCAGTCGCTGGTTGGCCACAATGCCCACGGCCCAGCCTTCAATACGTGCATAGCCGCAAACAATGCTTTTGCCATATTCCTTTTTAAATTCATCAAAACTGCTGGCATCTGTAATGCAGGCAATGATATCATTTACATCATAAGGTTTGGTATTGCCTTCGCTCATGATGCCAAACACATCGCTTGCAGGTCTTGAAGGTGCTGTTGCTGCAATTTTATCAAAGCCGGCAACGGAAGGCTGCGCCAGTTTGCCCATGATCTTTTTGATATGGTCAAGACAATCTTTTTCTGTTTCAAATTTATAATCCGCTATACCGCTGATGGCATTATGTGTTTCGGCGCCACCAAGGGTTTCTGCATCAATGTCTTCACCGATCGCAGCTTTTACCAGGTAGGGGCCTGCTAAAAAAATACTGCCATTGCCTTCCACCATCAGGGTTTCGTCGCTCATGATGGGGAGGTAGGCGCCACCAGCCACACAGGCGCCCATCACGGCGGCAATTTGTGTAATGCCCATGGCGCTCATCTTTGCATTGTTGCGGAAGATGCGGCCGAAATGTTCTTTATCGGGAAAGATCTCATCCTGCATGGGAAGAAATACGCCGGCACTGTCCACCAGGTAGATCACCGGCAGTTTATTCTCCATGGCAATTTCCTGCATGCGCAAATTCTTTTTACCCGTGATGGGGAACCAGGCACCGGCTTTAACAGTTTGATCATTCGCCACCACAATACATTGCCGGCCGCTTACATAACCCAGTCCGCTCACAGTGCCACCGGCCGGGCATCCGCCCTGTTCGGCATACATGTCAAAACCGGCAAAGGCGCCAATTTCGATAAAGGGTTTGCCTTCGTCGCAGAGGTAACTGATGCGTTCACGGGCCGTCATTTTATTTCTTTCCCGTTGTTTTTCGATGGCTTTTTTTCCGCCGCCCTCGTATATTTTTTCCAGTTGCTGTTTTATGGCACTCCAGGCAAGTTTATTGGCGTCTTCGTTTTTGTTGAATTCGATGTTCATGGTGAGTGGTCGATGGTCAATTGTGAATAGTCAATGGTGAATGGTCAGAAGGGTTGATAATTTTTATTACCGCTGCAGACCATGTAATACTCCGCAATCATTACTCAAACTTAAAGAAAATATGGCAGGCATCCATGGGCAATAAAAAAGAGCGGCACTCCGCTCTTTTTTATCGTACCGGTATTGGTCAGGAATTATTTTACAAAAATGCCATACGCTGAAACATCCTGGCTATTATTAAATCCTGTAAGCGGTATGGGAATATTGTTTTGGAAATATAAGGGTGTGTAGGAAGTGCCGCCATTATTGGTATCTGCCGCTCCCACGGTATAAATGATGCCGTTTTTTACAAAGATATCATATAGTTCAGACCTGTTGATTGATCCGGCATTATTGCTAAGAACAACCGGGCTGCTGTTTTTCCAGTAAGCGGCATCCGTATAAATGGAGTAGGGAGTGATGACTTGGTGTGTTACAGAACCAGCCACGTATATATTTCCATTGTCAAAACAGGTAAAGTATCCATCTGAATACTGGTAGTTGGCAGGTACAGGCAATAAGGTCTTAATGCCATTTTTCCAGTATGTGGCAACAGCAGACATTCCTGTAACCTGATCTTCTCCTGAAATATAAATGTCACCGTTGTTAATGTCTATGCCATATGCATTACTATAGTTCCCGTTTGAAGGTAATAAATTGAATACGCCGTTTTTCCAGTACACCGGTCTTTCTACAGGGGATGCCTGCGTTAGATTTTTAACCGCCGTTCCCGCAATATATACATCACCGTTAACCACTTTAACCTGGCTGGGTTCTGTATATGTAAAAGTGTCGGAGCTTAAAACTGCAGCAAGGCCATTCTTCCACAGTTTTCCAACAGTAGTTGCGTTATTGCTTTCATAACCGGCTACATATACATCTCCGTTGTATACATCCATTCCAATGGCCGAAACCTGGTTTACTCCTGAGGTATAGGTACTGACAGTTCCGTTCTTCCAAACTTTTAATGTACTCACGTATCCGTTTATGGTTGAATCTTCCTCGATGATGAGCGCATACACATCATTGTTTATAACAACCACATCTGTTGCATAGGCATAATGGTTTACAGAGCCTGCAGCAAGACTTGTTAAATAAACAGGCACGCCATCTTTCCAAAACACTGCATTATTATCAATTGAGCCTGCAATATAAACCCCGTTTGTATTAATGGTATTCCCGCATGCAGTAATGGTACCCAGGTTTACTGTATTGCCTGCTGCAGTTCCCGATGCAATTGTACTGTAATTGCCATTACCCAGGTCAATACCGGTATAGGAATAACTGGTGCTGCCGCCGCAATAAGGAAGGCTGATATTAACAACACCTGTGGCATTGGTATATGCAATTGTGCCTCCGCCATTGGAAAGGCTGAGGCTGAGATAACCATTTGTTACAGGCTGGTTGCTGCAGTTAACAATGGTGGCCGTGAAATTGATTACCTGGTTTGCAGGTATGGTAACGCTGACATTTCCCAATGAAGTGTTGATGGTATAAGGACCTATATTTTGTGTATACACCACGTTGCTGGTGGTACAGGCTGTGCCCGTAATCACTTCCAGTTTCAGGTTTTGGTTTTTTGGAACGTAACCTGCAACATAACCACTGTCGTTGGTGAAATCGTATGCTGTCATGCCCGTGGTAAGACTGGTAATCTTTACCATCGTATTTGCCAGCGGCAGGTTATTGGCATTGTTGATCAGCCGGAGATCGAGCGTGATGAAATTGCCCGGAACATCCACATTCCAGAATGAAAATTTGTTTACCTGGCCGGTATAGTTGTTGCCGTTTTTAGTGGCAGTACCTTCCTGCTTCCATCGGGCTGCTGCTTCATCAAAATGCCATAAAGGAATGCTTTGCGGTGCTGATGCCTGTAAAGAAACGGGAATGGGGAAGCTGACGGTGGCTGTTTTACCCGGCGCCAGTTTTAAAATATTACCACTGTTATCCTGCAACTCGGCACCCACCATACCATAACTTTTCAAAATGTATTCGCCATTGCTGCTGTCGATACCGCGTAAATCTCCCGGAATGATCAGGGGGAGATTGGCTGCGGTTGGGTCGATCCATTTTGCATATACAAAAACAGTTCCTGCATAAACGGCGCCCGATTGTGTTACAAATGCATTTGCCGGGAAAGTGATGGATGCGCCATCCAGTGTATTGATCACACCACCTGCTGATGCAGTAACAGTACCTGTAACCACCTGTTTGATAAGCTGGATCTTTACATAATTATTTTTACCGGCTTCCGTTACAAAACTGCGGATGCCTTTAAAATACCCGGCTTTTACCACTGTAACATTTCCGTTGGCAGCAGAAACACTGATATTCTTAAAAACAAAATTACCCATCGCATCGGTCGTGGTGGCATAAGTGGCCGATGTAACCGTTGCACCGGTTACCGGCTTGTTGTTTTCATCAATGACAGTGCCTGTAATAGTGGCGGTAACTTTTACGGCATCATCTGCTTTAACAGGTGCTTCAAGACCGGGATTGGGGTCAGTGATGCTGTCGGATTTTTTACAGGCGGGCAATGCGAAAAGGAGCGCTAAGCCGAGTATTGCTGATAAACGGGCACAGTGTTGCATTAAAGACATACGATTACAGTTTTGATAAAACGGTTTGAAATAAGGGCACGGGCCTGAAAAATTTTAGAGAGTGCTCAAATTTAGTATGATTTATATGTGTGGCCAAAAATATTTGATGAACAATCCTACATTTGTACAGGGACTGTCCTTGAGTAATGATCAATGAACAGCCCCTCATCAGCTGTCATCAGTCAACCATCAACTAAACAATATGGCTATCGAGATCAACCGCATATCAAAACAGTTTGCCGACCTGCAGCATGGTGATTGCTGGATCGGTACCAATTTTAAAGAAACATTGCATGGTGTTGATGCGGCAAGGGCTGCTGAAAAACTCTCAGGTGATGGCAACAGTATATGGATGCTGGTATCACATATCGTTTACTGGCGCAGCCGCGTGGTGAACCGGCTGGGAGGCAGTGATAACCCGCCGCCATTTAAAGATTTTAAACTGCCTGATGTATTGAATGATGCCAGCTGGAAACAAACCCTGCTCGATTTTGAAGCGGCCTACCATGCCTTGCGTGCGGCCATACTCAATATGCGTGACGAACAACTGGATAAACCCTCTCCCCGTGAGGGACAAACATTTTACCAGCTTATTATGGGCTGCCTGCAGCATGATGCCTACCACCTGGGGCAGATCGTTTTTTTGAAGAATAACTTGTAACCATACATGCAATTAAATTTTGTTGCATGAAAATGGAAAATAGTACTATTTTCACGGCAACGATATGCAAGCCACCAGTACACTCAAACAACTATCTGCTATTCTCAAAATAAGTGTGTCTACGGTATCAAGGGCGCTCAAAAATCATCCTGATATTTCCGAAGAAACAAAAAAAAGGGTGAGGGAGCTGGCTACCGCCATGGAATACGAGCCCAACAGGCATGCCATCTTCCTGCGCAGCAACAGCAGCAATGTACTGGGTATCATGGTGCCGATGCTGGATAATTTCTTTTACGATTCCTTTACCGCTGCCGTCGAAGAAGAAGCCCGTAAAACCGGCTACTCGGTACTGATGATGCAGAGCAGCGAAAGCAGTGATGTGGAAGCATCCAACCTGAAACTCTTAAAGAACAACCGTATTGCCGGGGTGTTTGTGGCCATTACAGGCGAAACAGAAGACCTGAAACCTTTTTTAAAACTGCACGATCAGAAAGTGCCCGTGATTTTTTTCGACCGCGTGCCCGATTACGAAGCATGCAATAAAGTTTGCCTGGCAGATAAAAAAGCTGCTGCCATGGCTGCGCATACCCTGCTGGAGAAAAAGCGCAAACGCATACTGGCATTATTTGGTCACCCGAAGCTCACGATCTCCAAAAAACGTTTTGATTCTTTTAATGAAGTGGTGAAAGACCAGTCGCCCGGTACAGCCGTCATTAACCGTTTCCCCTTGTCGATCGAAGAGGCAAAGCAAGAAACCATGAAGGCTTTCAACACCAAACAAAAACCCGATTCCATTTTTTGTATGGGCGACCTGATACTGATCGGCACCATGCAGGCCGTGCATGAAATGAACCTGCGTGTGCCCCAGGATGTGGCTATCATTTCCATCAGTAACGGGCTGATACCAACCATGTATCACCCCAAGATCACTTTTGTGGAAACCAGCGGTTACAAACTGGGCAAACTGGCCTTTAAGCGCATGATGGAATGCCTGAAGGGCAGTACATTTATGCAGGAGATTACTGTGGAATCGGTACTGGTGCGGGGCGGTTCGCTGTAAAAAACTATTGTACACATATAATGCTTGCGTATGGCTGACTGGAAAATAAAAGCTTCCCTGTTCCTCAATTATTTTGTCTTTGCAATACTGCTCAACAGTGTGGGTACCGTTATCCTGCTGGTGCAAAAAAGTTTTGATGTAACAAAATCACAGGTGGCCGTGCTGGAGCCGTTTAAAGATTTAAGTATTGCATTAGTGTCTTTTCTGGTTACATCATATATAACAAAAATAGGCTACAGGCGTGCCATGCTTATTGCACTTGGTTTTACAACTGCCGTATGTTTTATTATGCCGTTTACCGAAAGTCTTTTTGCCATAGAATTACTATTTGCAGCCATTGGAAGCAGTTTTGCATTAATAAAGATGAGTGCGTTTGGTTCAATAGGGTTGATAACAAAAGATGAAAAGGGCCATATCAGTTTTATGAATTTCCTGGAGGCTTTTTTTGGAATGGGCGTGGTGGTGAGTTATTTTATTTTTCCCCTCTTTATTGATAAAAATAACCCGGCATCCACGAGCTGGCTCAATGTATATTATTTGCTCGGCGGCATTTCTTTACTCGCTTTTTTATTGCTGCTGGTTTCGCCATTGGATGAAACCGAAGCTAAAGCCGGCAATGATGGGGTAAGCCTGGGAGACTTTGTAAAAATGTTCCGCCTTTTGATTGTTCCCCTTGTTTTGATTTTTATTGCCTGCGCATTTTTGTATGTATTGCTGGAGCAAAGCATTATGAGCTGGCTGCCCACTTTTAATAACGATGTTTTAAAGTTGAATGAAGTGCTAAGCATACAAATGGCAAGCATACTTGCGGCATCCATTGCTGCCGGCCGTTTTTTAGCCGGCTTTATTATGAAAAAAGTAAAATGGATTGTGGTGCTGATAGTTTGCCTGGTTCTTGCAGGCGGACTGGTATATTTTGCAATGCCCGTTATAAAAGACTTTGTATCATCTTATAATGGCAGAGGCATCACCTCGTTTAAGGATATTCCAGCAGTAGCATTTGTATTTCCATTAATCGGCCTGGTTTTAGCGCCTGTTTATCCGGCTGTCAATTCAGTTATATTAAGTTCTTTGCCCAAGCCGCAGCATGGTTTAATGAGCGGGCTGATTATTTTGTTTTCTGCTTTGGGGGGCTCCACCGGCTCTTTGATCACAGGAAATATTTTTCAGCATTATGGTGGGCAAACTGCTTTTTACTTTTCCCTGTTGCCAATAGTTTTGCTGATTATTTGCCTGGTTATTTTTAACAGGCTGCATAATAAAAAAGAAAGCAAGCTTTAGTTTATGAAGCAGGAACTGTTTTTTATCGAATCCCTTTCACCGCTGTATGAAGCTGTGCAGGGCAAAGAACTGTTTGCCGACAGTAAATATTTTGTGGATGCTGTTCCCAATATGCCGGCAGCAGCGATACTAAAACTGTATGAGGAAAAAAAGAATGATGCCGGCTTCAGCCTGGCAGATTTTGTTAAGGAATATTTTGTGCTGCCGGGAGAAAATAATTCAGCTTATTCTTCGGCGCTGAAAAATATCGGCGTGCATTTGCAGGACCTCTGGGATGAACTGAAAAGAAAACCTGGCGCAACCGGCGGCACATTGATACACCTGCCTCATGAATACATCGTGCCGGGCGGCCGGTTCCGTGAAATTTATTACTGGGACAGTTATTTCACCATGCTTGGACTGCAGGTGAGTGGCAGGGTGGAGATGATTGAAAGCATGGTGAAGAATTTTGCATGGCTGATCCATGAATTTGGATTTATCCCCAATGGCAACCGCACTTATTATTTAAGCCGCTCACAACCGCCTTTTTTTGCGCTGATGGTAAACCTGCTGGCGGAGGAAAAAGGCGACGGGGTATTGCTGCAATACAAAACAACCCTTGAAAAAGAATATGCTTACTGGATGGATGGCTTCAATGAAGTATCACCAAAGCAACCTGCAGTTAAACACGTGGTGCTTGTTGCAGATGATGTCGTCATGAACCGATACTGGGATGAACAGGAATCTCCCCGGCCTGAGGCTTATAGTGAAGATGTTCATTTATCCTCCGGCAGTGCAAATGCAGCAGCGATGTACCGGGATATACGTGCTGCCGCCGCGTCGGGGTGGGATTTCAGCAGCCGCTGGTTTGCGGATCATGAAAATATGGACACGATTCAAACCACTTCCATCATACCGGTCGATCTGAACTGCCTGCTCCTGTTCATGGAAAAAATGCTGCAGAAAATGCACATGCTCTCCGGCAGCACCACGGAAGCCGCTCTTTTCGCTGACAAAATCCAGCGCCGTAAAAGGGCATTGCACCGTTTTTGCTGGAATGAAGAAGAAGGCTGTTTCTTTGATTATAATTTTATTACACAAAAACAGGAACTGCATTTTAACCTGTCAACCGTATTTCCTTTATTCTTTAACGCAGTCACCAATGAACAGGCTGCTGCTGTGGCGCTCCTGGTGAAAAATAAATTTTTGCACCCGGGCGGACTCATCACCACCATTTATAAAACGGGCCAGCAATGGGATGCTCCTAATGGCTGGGCACCGCTGCAATGGATCGCTTACCGGGGTTTGAAAAATTACCGCTTCAATGAACTGGCCGTCAGTATTAAAAATAACTGGCTGCAAAACTGCGAAAAAGTATTTGCAGCAACCGGTAAAATGATGGAGAAGTACAACGTGATGGACACAAATGTTGCTGCCGGTGGCGGTGAATATCCGAACCAGGATGGTTTTGGCTGGACGAACGGGGTGTATTTAAAGATGAAGAATGGTGATTAGTTAATTGAGTAATCAGTTTATAAAGTATTTGGGGATGTGGTATATGTTTTTCTTTTTGTTTTTAACGGATGAGAATAACAAAGCCGCTTTTTTGTATGATGTTACCCCTGTAATCGATGGCTTCGGCCATCCACGTAAAGCCACCTGCATTCTGACGCTCACCTTTATATATGCCATTCCATCCTTCACCGGGTTTGCTCGTAGCAAATACCATCTCTCCATAGCGGTTAAACACACGGAAATATTTTAGCTCACGGATGCCTGCCAGCACAGGTCTTATCACATCATTCAGCCCGTCGCCATTTGGCGTGAATGCATTGGGTACATAGAAGTCTGCCTGTACAAAAACTTTTACAGTAATATCATCACTGGCTTCACATCCTTGTGCGGTGCGTGCAGTAACCCGGTATGTAATGCCGTTATTGCCAATGGTGCTGTTGAAAATAGCAGCCGGGTTTTTAATGTTCCTGTTGTTAAGTCCAGTGGGAGGAGTCCACAGGTAATTGATAAAGCCACTGTTGTTTACATCCACTGCATTCAGCTGCAACAGCTGGTTAACCGCCACGGATGTATCATTACCGGCAAAAACTTTTACCGGCGGTAATACCGTAATGGTGACAGTATCTTTCTGTGTAGCCCTGCAGCCAAATGAATTGGTAACATCCAGTACATAACGGTACACACCTGCAAACGGCGCATTTACCACGGGGTTGGGAATATTGGTGGCGGATAAATAATTGGGCGGCGACCATTGATAAATATTTCCGCCGCTGCCGTTCAGCATTGTGTTACTTCCAAAACAAACCACCTGGTCGGGTCCGGCATTGGGCACCGGTGGCGGCAATACATACACAAGTCCTGAACGGATATCTCCGTCACAACCATTAATAGCGTGTTCCTGTACGGTGATGGTATAAATACCCGGAATGGTCCATGTGATACCGATATCATTCTTTGTGCTTTGTTGCAAAATGCCATTCACTTTCCATGTATAGGTGGATGCGGTGGCGGCATCATTTACTTTGTATATCCTGCTGGCTCCAATACAAACCGTATCAGGCATGGCATTTTGTGCCCAGGCCTTTGTGATGCCAAGCAGCATCAGCAATATGGTTTGATATGAAAGCCGTTTCAGCATTAATTGTTTATGGTTACTTGATAAATATATTCTTTCACAGAAAATTAAAGTGAGTTGTCAGTATTGTCCACTGACAACTCACTGCTCTCCATTTCTAATTATGCGTTATCGCACTGGTTACCGGTTTCGGCGTTACGGTTACATTCAGTGTGTTATTGCCTGTACAGCCCGTAGCCGTGATCGTTTGCGCCACTGTTACTGAGCCCGCGCCAGCCGTAGTCCAGTTTACGGTAATGGTATTAGTACCCTGGCCCGTTGCGATGGTGCCGCCGGTTACGGTCCAGTTATAAGTATGTCCTGCCACATTCGGTGTTGTATAAGTAGATGTATTGCCTGTCACGCTTACACAAACCGGGGTTGGCCCAGTTACCAATGGTGCCGGTAATGGATTTACAGTAACCACCACCGGTTTGATATCGGCACAACCACCTGCACTGGTTCCTTTGATATAGTAAGTGCCTGCTGTTGCAGTGGTGGGTGTTGCGTATGGAATGGTGGCTGCTGCATCCGTCCAGTAAGTAAGTGTTAAGCCTGCTGATGAACCTGCTGTTATTGCTGCTGCCGTGATGTTGACTGTATTCGGTGCACAAACAGGAGCAGGGTTGGTGATTACCAGCGTTGCTGCAGGTGAAGAAGCCACTACCACCGGTTTGATATCGAAGCATCCGGCAGCAGAAGTTCCTTTGATATAATAAGTGCCTGCCGGTGCTGTTGCTGGTGTGGCATATGGTATCGTAGCCGCAGCATCTGTCCAGTAAGTATACGTTAAACCTGCTGTTGAACCCGCGGTAATTGCCGCAGCGGTAAGGTCAGCCGTATTGGGTGCACAAACCGGTGCAGGGTTGGTAATCACAACAGCCGGTGTGGGTGCGGTGGTTACGGTCACTGGTTTGATATCAAAACATCCTGCTCCGAGTGTACCTTTTATGTAGTAGGTGCCTGCCGGTGCGGCTGTTGGTGTGGCATATGGAATGGTGGCTGCAGCATCAGTCCAGTATGTAAAGGTTAAGCCTGCTGTTGAACCTGCTGTAACGGCAGCGGCTGTTAAGTCTGCGGTGCCCGGTAAACAAACGGTGGCAGGGTTGGTGATGACAAGTGTGGGTGCTGCATTGATGGTAACAGTGCCGCTGGCGGATGCTGATACGCAATTCGTAAGTGCATTCGTGATCACCACGCTGTATGTTCCGGCAACGGTGGAGGTAAAGCTGGCCACGTTACCAGGGTTTGGTACTGCACCCGGAACGGTCCATGCATAATTATACGTACCTGCTGCACCCGGTGTGGCAGTGATCGTTGCAAAAGTACCTGCGCAAATAGTGGAAGAGTTGACTGTAACAGTTGGCAATGCGTTTACGGTTACGATAATGGTGACAGGATCTCCCACACAACCATTGGCATTGGTTTCCACCACCTGTAAACGTGCGGTGCCGGTGCTGGTCCAGTTGATGGTAACCAGGTTGGGTGTTGCACCGGGCGTGATGGTACCGTTGGCGCCGGTCAGCGGGGTGATGGTCCATGCATAGGTGGAGCCCGCTGTGAGCACCACGCCATATGGTTCCACTGAATTTAAGCAAACCTGGTGGTCGCCGGTGTTGGGATAAGGCTGTGCGGTGGCTGCGCCTGCGGTTAACAGGAGCAGTACAAAAAAACATTTAGCCAATAGTTGTTGCAATTTCATGTCAGGTGATTTTGAATAGTGTGTGAAATGATTTTTTATATAGTGGTTGATTGGTTTCATGCTGGTCAGTTGTGATAAATTATGATGGGGCCTGGTTTGGGGTTCACCGTGATGGTGAGTGTGGCCGTACCGGCACATTGTCCCGCTGCAGGTGTGAATGTATAAGTGGTGGTGGCAGTATTATTCAGCGCGGGTGCCCATGTGCCTGTTATGCCATTCAGCGATATGGTGGGTAATGGCGCCAGTACGTCACCTGCACAAATGGGAGCGATGGCATTGAATACAGGTGTTACCGTTGTGCCCGCAGTATTCACCGTTACATTAAATGTGCTGCTGCAATTGCGGCTGTCTCTTACCGTTACGGTATATGGCCCCGCCGCAAGGTTGAGAAAAATATTGCTTGCCTGGAATGTTACACCGTTGATCGAATACTGCAATGCCCCGGTTCCGCCTGCGGCACTGGCCGTGATGGTGCCATCGGTTAACCCGCAGGAAGCAGGAGAGGAATTTGCTGTCAATACAGGCCCGGCCAGGTTTAAAACGGTTACAGGTAATATCTTGATACAACCATTGGCATCTCTCACGTATAATGTGTAGCTGCCTGCAGCAACCGCATTGAAAACATTGCTTGCCTGGTACACTGTTCCATTGATGGAATATTGCAGTGCGCCGGTACCGCCGCTGGCCGTGGCGGTAATGCTGCCATTGTTTGATCCGCAGGCGGCATGTATAATGGCAGCCGTGAGCACCTGAGGACCGGCTGTATTGGCCACCACCACCGATTTCGTGGCCAGGCAGCCATTTGCATCTTTTACTGTTACCGTATAAGTGCCGGGCAATACGTTGCTGAAAATATTGGAAGCCTGGAAAATGATACCATCAATACTGTATTGCAATGGAGCCACGCCACCAGTTGCTGTGATGGTGATGGTGCCGTTTGCGTTGCCGCAGCTGGCCGGTGTACTGGTTGTACTTGTAATAGTTGGTGCATTGGTATTGGCTACATTCACCCCGGTGGTATTGATACAACCCCTGTCATCTTTCATGTACACGGTATAAAAACCCGCCGCTAAATTGCTGAAGCTTCCGCTGCTCTGGTATAATATTCCGTCAAGACTGAATAAATATGGCGCCGTTCCCAATGTTCCGGTGGCAACAATACTGCCGTCGTTATTGTTGCAGGTGGCTGCAATGGTATAGGCTGTTACTTTAGGTAATTGTGTGTTTGCAACAGTTACAGGTGTTGTGCTGTAACAATTGTTGGCGTCTTTTACATAAAGCGTATAAATGCCTGGAGCCAGGTTTGTAAATATATTGGCTGCCTGGAACACTATGCCATTCAAACTGAATTCGAGTGGTGCGGTTCCGCCTGTGCCGGTGGCAGTGATGCTGCCATTGTTTTCATTGCAGGATGCAGGTACTGTTACTGCTGTTACCGAAGGCACTCCCTGACCGCTTAATACCACCGATGTGCCGTTGGTGCAGCCGGTGACGTCCATCACGCTGATGGCATAATTACCGGGTGTAAGATTATTGAAAACATTCACCCCGGTATATGCGCCTCCGTTAATGCTGTAAGTATACGGCGGCACACCGGCTGATGCATTTGCTGTAATGCTTCCAGTTGCGGCAGCACAACCGGGATTAACCTGCGTGGTTGTAACAGATGGTCCGCCTGTTGACGGCACCACTACGCTGATGATGGAGATACAGGCACCGGGAATATCCGGCGGACCGGCTACAAAATCCGCATCATCTGCAATACGGATATTGTAAGTGCCGGGCGCTAAACCTGTAAATGTATAACTGTTGGCGCCGGGTGGAAAAAATGTTACCCAGGTGGTACCGTTATCAATGCTTGCATGATAAGGTGTGTTGGCGCCCACGCCTGTTATGGTAATGGTTCCGGTACTGGCACCGCAGGCGCTGGAAGTTGCGGTGGCCGTTGCGGTGGCTGCAGTGCCGCTGCCAATGGTTACGAGTTTGGTGATATTGCAGAAGCTTTCATTCTGTGCGGTGATCGTATGCACGCCGGGTGGTACGTTGGTAAACTGGTTAGCCGTGGTAAAGGGTCCGCCATCAAGACTGAAAATATATGTATTGCCGCCGCCGCTGGGCAGTCCTTTTAAATTTTTTATCCTGCCACCACCACCCGTGCAGGGCAGCGCATTGCGTACAACAAATGTTACGTCAGTAGGAGGGGTGCCTGTGCCCACATTGGTAATAGTGACATTTTGTGATGCCGTGCAGTTATTGGCATCTCTCACAGTGATGGTGTGCACACCTACTGTAAGGTTGATGAAGAATATGGCAGACTGGTATGCGCCGCCATCCAAACTGTATTGCAGCGGTGCTGTACCTCCTGAACCATTGGCTCTTACCACACCATTGGTGCCACCGCAGGTTGCCTGGAATAAAGTGGTGATGGTTAATGCAGGGCCTGAAGAAGCCGTAACCGTAATTTGTTTGGTAACAATACAATTGTTGGCATCCCTTGCATACAATGTATATGCACCCGGTGCCACATTGGTGAAAATATTACTTGCCTGGTATATCGTGCCGTTAATGGAATATTGCAAGGGTGCCACACCACCGGAAGCCACCGCGGTAATCGTGCCGGTGCTGCCGCTGCAGGTGGATGAAACGGAACTGCCGTTCAATGTTAGTCCGGATGTATTGGTAATGGTTACAACCGTTGTCCTGATACAGCCATTGGCGTCTTTTACATAAACTGTATAAATACCTGTTGCAAGTGCGGTAAAAATATTCGATGCCTGGTAAGTAATACCGTCGATGCTGTATTGCAATGGTGCTGTGCCCCCGCTGCCGTTTGCCGTGATGGTGCCGGTATTGGCACCGCAGGCGGTTGGTGTGGCAGTGGCTGCAAGCGACGGACCTGCAGTTGCAGGAACGCCTACAGAAAATGTGGCGATACATCCCCCGGCATCTCTTACATACAAAATATAATTGCCCGGTGCCAGTGTGTTAAACAGGTTACTGGCCTGGAAAGTAATGCCATTGATACTGTACTGGTAAGCGGGTGTGCCTCCGCTCGCTGTTGCCGTAATGGTGCCGTTATTTACATTACAGGCCGATGCTGTGGCAACAGCTGTTACTGTTGGCGCATTCGAATTGGCTACGGTTACACTCACAATATTGGTACAACCCGTGGCATCTTTTACCGTTACCGTGTAAGAACCGGCTGCAAGTCCTGTAAAAATATTGCTGGTCTGAAAGGTGATACCATTAATGCTGTATTGCAAAGGTGCAATGCCCCCGGATCCGATAGCGGTAACCGTTCCATTTACATTATTGCAGGCGGCTGCGGTGGAAGAAGCGGATACCGTGGGTGCAGGCGAATTGGGTATGGTAACGTTTACGGTTGCGATACAGCCATTGGCATCTTTCACGTATACCGTATATGCCCCGGGTGTAAGATTGATAAAAACATTTCCTGCCTGGTAAATATTGCCATTGATGCTGTATTGCAAAGGTGCTGTGCCACTGCTGCCAAATGCGGTGATGGTGCCATTGTTGCTTCCACAGGTGGCTGCTGCCGGGATGGCTGTAAGCTGTGGCGCCGGCGAGCTGCTGATGCTTACCACCGCCGCATTGATACATCCATTGGCATCTTTAACGGTAAGGGTGTAATTACCTCCTGTAAGTCCGGTGAAAAAATTGCCCGACTGAAAAGTGACACCATTGATACTGTAAGTATAAGGCGCCGTTCCTCCAGTTGCGCTGGCAGTGATGCTGCCATTATTATTGCCACAGTCTGCATGGGTGCTGGTATAAGTTAATGCCGGTCCGTTGCTGTTTAAAACGTTCACTGAAGCTGTGCTCTTACATCCATTGGCATCTCTTACGGTAACCGTATATACTCCTGCACCAAGGCCATTGAATATGCCGCTTGCCTGGAACGTAATGCCGTCAATACTGTATGTATATGGCGCTGTAGTGCCGGAACCTGTTGCATTAATAATCCCTGTATTATTGCCACAACTGGTATTGGTGACGGTGGTGGTGATGGCCGGACCAGGAATCACAAAGCTGGTGCTTGCTTGTGAACCGCTGCAGGATTGATTGATTGTGGCAACAATGGTATAGGTGATATTGGGTGATAAACCTGTGAATACACCCGTTGTATTGCTGGCAATTTGTGTGCTGCCATTGAATAAGGTATAAGTAATGGTGGAGCCGGGGGGCGGGGCAGGACTGATGCTGGCCGTGGCACTGGCGTTTACACAATCAGGAACTATATTAATGCTGTATAAAGTGGCAGGACAATAAGCGGAAACATCAAAGGATGCCACAAAGCCGTCACCGCTGGCGTATAGTAATTTTCTTGATTCATCATAGGCAAGGTCATACACGGCTTTGCCTGCAAAACCAGGAATGAGAATATCTGCCGGCGCATCACTGAAAACCGTTCCGTTGAACTGGTATACCTTGATCAGGCCATTTGCTTCTCCTACAAAAACATTGTTGCAGGCATCGGCGATAATGCCGTTTTGCATAAAGGGTGTGTTCCCGGTGGTAACAGGAGTGCCCACGCCTGCGCCGGTTGTTTTATTAAAGGCCTTTAAATTTTTTCCGTCCCAGTAATACAGGTACGAGGCATTTACCGAAAGCATATTGGCCGAATTGTCATTCAGTCCGCCCAATGTTAAATAAGGCCTGTTGGCCGCTTCCTGTACGGTGGTATAACCCGAGGGTACATTCCATGCAATGGTTGCGGCACTATAAGGTGCTGCATTCTTCAGTATTTTATTATTGATATTGGGTGTGCCGAAAGTGGAGCCGAAGATGCTGTACATGTCGTTATTCACCGGGTCAAAAACAAAATCAGCAATATCCTGTGCCCAGCCCGTGCCGCCTGCATAAGGCACCCCGGTAATATTCAATCCGGTAACTGTGGTGGACGGCGGGGTGAATACGCCGAAATTGATATTGGAATTTAATCCGCCACCAGCAATCAGAATTTGAGGAGAGCCATTATTGCAGCTCCAGAACATTTTCCAGGCTTCCATGAATGATGGATTGGCGGTGGTGATATAATTATCATACAAACCTGTGGTGCTGATGCGTATCACACTAAAACCGGTAGAAGGCTGAAAGCCCTGGCCGAGGTAAACATTACCTGTTGGTTTTTCCACCATCCAGCCGCCATAATAAGTACCATATGTCCAGGTTGGTATGGTAAGCGAACCATTGAATGTCCATTGTAAAGCACCGGCGGCATTGTACTTGGCCAGGCTGTTGGTACTCGTCATGGCACCGCCACCTGTAACATAAATATTGCCGGCATAATCAAAGTCAACATCTTTTGCCTTGCCGGCATTCAGTCCTGTTAAGTTCCCGGTGCCGGAAACAAATGGATCGATTACGAACGGCTGCTGGTGATCATATCCCTGCGGAAATGCAAAACGTACAATATTGTTTTCAATGTTGTAGGATGTGCCAACAGCACCAGTGGCATTTTGCCGCAGCCGGTTACCATAATAACTTACAGGTACAGTTGACAGTATGCCGTCAATATCGGAACTGATGATAAGATTGCCCTTATGATCGGTCTTTATCTTTTTGATATCACCGCCATATTTCAATTCAACTGCACTGATATCTGCCCCCGGGTGAACCAGCAGGCTGTATTCAAAACCTGCTTTATCCTGTTGTGAAAAAGAATATACCAGGTCAATCCCCGGGTAGAGTTCTTTAAAAGTGATCTTCTTGTACCCGTAAGCTTTTTCCTGCAGCAGGCGGTAAGTGTGGTAAGCGGATGTTTTATCTTCTGTAATAATTTGCGCAGCGGTATTGGCATGCAGCCATTCCATGGTAATGGTGCGGTCGGTGATCACCCTTTTTCTTTCGATCTCTTCTTCAGGCACACCCTGTTTTTCGAGTCTTTCTTCCTCAGCATGTGGTATCTTCTGGATTTTGCGCTGCAGGTGCACCATGCCATTGGTAGTTAGCAATACGGGCATATCCAGTCCTTCATAGGCGAATTTTATAGGCCCCATTTCTTCATGTCCTTTCAAGGTGGCGCCATACTGGCCTTTATTTTCTATAAAATGTGCATTGCCATTGGGGTCAAACTGCTGCGATGTTTTAAGGAATGAATTTGATGTGTTTGTCTGGGCAACGGTGGTGTTCACAGCGAACAGGATACCATATATGAACAGTATCTGTACAAAATATGTGAATGAATACCGGTACATCGAAAGCAGGCAGTTTAATAATAGTGTTACAACAGTAAAACTAACGGGCATCCTTAGCAGTACGAATAAATAATCGCTGAACAGGAATAATTGGTTGCCGAACCGGATTCTGCCTTCCAGGCATTGGCTTTGCCGGCATAGCGTGTGCCAGCATCCGGCGTATAAGACTGGTGATTTCAATTGCCGGGCAGCAGGTGTACGTTTACGCAGAGGATCTAAACTGAATCCGGGAAATTCTTACAGCAAATTCATGCGCATAAGGCTGTATGGGAACGGGTATGTGCTGATCCGGAAATAAGTGGCAGTCAAATTTTCCGGCATTTACCGGCAGCAGTATTTTCCTTTACTTCGGTCACGGGAACCGCATGTATGTTTTTTTGTAACTTCGGCATCTTACAGGCATCATTTTTGTTAAAAGAACAGCATCGTGAAAGCAGTAAATAAAAATTTGTTTTACAGGTTGCCGATAATGGACGGGCTTGAAATGCTCAGCGCCTGCGGGCATAATATCAAATTTCCTTTTCACACCCATCCTACTTTTAATATCAGCATCGTACTCAACCAGACCTTTCATACCATGGTTGCAGAAAAAACCTGTTTTGCACATACAGGGTCAGTTGTGATCACCAATCCCGGTGAAGTACATTCCACTATTTGTGATGCGAAAACAGGCACTACATTTTTCACCTTCTATATTTCGCCAGAAGTGCTTGAATACCTGAATGAGAAAAAACCTGTTTATTTTGAGCAGAAAGTAATTTTTGACCAGGCCCTTTTCCAGGGATTACTTGCGGTGGCGGGAGATATCAGCAACGGGACTTGCGATACTGAAGATAAGTTGCAGCAACTGCTGAAGGAGCTGGTAAGGAAGTATGCAGGAGCCGGGGATAATAAAAAACAGCCGGATCTTTTTATTACAAGGATTTTAGAGGAGGATTTATTTGAGAAATTTTCTTTAGAAAAAACGGCGGGCAAGCTTCATCTCGACAAGTTCAGGCTGATACGCCTGTTTAAACAGGAAACAGGGCTCACCCCCAACAACTATATTATCCTGCGCAGAATAGAAAAATGCAAAGAATTACTGCATACACAATCCGATTTACTCGATATCGCTATCAGGACGGGTTTCTACGATGCCACCCATCTCTGTAAATACTTTAAAAAAATCACCGGGGTAACACCATTGGCGTATCAAAATGCCTGATGAAAATCCTGCAATATTTTACTATCAAAACAAATTGAGCCATTTTAGTTTTGTACTGCCATTTTAAAAAGGCAAATTATGAAACTGATATGGGTGTCCCTTTTATTGCTGCTGTCGCCAGGTATTATGAAAGCCCAGTCTTTTACGCCTGAACAATACCGGCAGGATTTCAATTATTTCCTTACAAACATACAGGACGAGTATTGCTATTTTAATAAGAAGCAAACGGACTGGGAGAAAGTGAAGCAGCTATACGCTCCATTGATTGACACGGTAAGCAGCAGGAATGCATTTGTGACGATTTTGGAAAAAGCCCTGTACGAGCTCTATGATCATCATTGTAATTTAAATACGAATACACCGTATTCAAAAAGACTGGTGCCAACATCGGCAGATATATGGGCTGAGTATATAAACGGCAAACCTGTTATTACTGAAGTGAGGATGCATTCCGGGGCGGAAAAATGTGGTATAATGGCCGGGATGGAAGTTGTTGCCCTTGACAACATACCTGTTCAACAAGCGGTGCAGTCACAGCTTCCAAAAACATTAAGAAATCCCGATACAGAAGCAAGCGCATTTGCATTACGCCTGTTGCTGGCCGGCGATCATGTTAAGCCAAGAAGCCTGCGTTTGCGGCAAAATGGCGCTGTTGCAGATTATTATCCTGACAAGGAGGGTGTGAAAACGGAGCAAGTGCATTACAGCGGAATGATTGAATCAAAAATGTATAACAATACCGGTTATTTACGCATCAATAACTGTTTATATGACAATGCACTGATTCCCCAGTTTGACAGTGTGATGTTGTCCATGAAAAATACAGCGTCCCTGGTACTGGATTTAAGAGAAACACCCAGCGGCGGCAATACCGCTGTGGCAAGGGCTATTTTGGGCTGGTTCATCCATAAAGATCATTTCTATCAAAAACACGAATACTATGCTGAAGAAAAGCAGACGGGTATAAAAAGAAGCTGGATGGAAATCGTATCTCCCAGGCCGGGAAAATACTATTCCAGGCCTCTTGTGATACTGGTTAATCACTGGACGGGCAGTATTGCAGAAGGGATTACGGTTGGATTTGATTGCTTCAAGCGGCCCAATACAAAAATTATCGGAACCACCATGGCAAGATTGAATGGTGCCGTATATTCTTACGAATTGCCCAATACGAAAATCGGTTTTTCCTATACAGCAGAACGGCTTTATCATATCAATGGCAAGCCAAGGGAAGAATATGTTCCGGCCATATTGCCTGGTATGAATAAAATGAAACCGGGAAGCGAAGGGGATGTTTTCATAAAGGCGGCTTTAAATTATTTAAAAGGAAAGTGATGACCAGTTTTTGCAGCGAGAATTATGATAAGGTACATCCGGTTATTATGAATGCCATCATAAAGGCAAACCAAAATTTAGCTCCTTCTTATGGAAAAGATGACGAAACCATAAAGGCCAAGGCAACACTCCGGCGTACCACCGGCAGGAGAGATGCGGAAGTCTTCTTCTGTTTTAATGGTACCGGGGCAAATAATTTTGCCATCAGCGCTGTTGCTGAAAAATATGCAGCAGTGTATTGTTCGGATATTTCCCACCTGTACCTGGCAGAGTCAACCGCCACAGAGGCATTAAGCGGTTGCCGGCTGTATGGTGTAAAATCTGTCCTTGGTAAAATTGACCTGGGCGACCTGGAAATGAAGATACGGTCCCTGCACAGGCTGCATGCTCCTTTACCGGGATTGATTTCTGTAACACAGCCTACCGAATGCGGAACGGTATACAGCAAAAACGAGCTGCATATGATTGCCCTTTTTTGCAGAAAGCACCATTTGATGCTGCATATTGATGGCGCCAGGCTATTTAATGCGCTTGCATTTATGCAATGTTCATTGAGAGAATTTATCAGCATATCCCGGCCAGATGTGCTAACACTGGGTGGCACTAAAGCCGGACTGATGTTTGGGGAAGCAGTCTTGTTTTTCAACCCCGGAAAATTCCGGCATCTGGATGTATTGCATAAGCGCAGCACACAACTGGCATCCAAAAACCGCTTTATTGCGGTGCAGTATAATGCGGTATTAAAAAATGAACGTTGGAGGAAAATGGCGGGTTACAGTAACAGGCTGGCAAAATATTTTGAAGGCAAACTGCGGGCGGTTGACGGGAATGCAATTGCCTACCCGGTTGAAACCAATACTGTTTTTGTGAAAATGGAAAAAGAGGTATATGCAAGGTTAATTAAAACGGCAGGGTTTTACTGGTGGAATGAACCAGCGGAATTAGCAAGGTTTACGTTTTCCTTCAGCAATACAAAGGATGAGATCGGCAGATTTATGGCGTCTTATAAAAAAATATTGCATAGAGCAGGGAAGTTAATATGAATTTTTAAAACAGAACCTTACCTGTGCCGGTTTTACTTTTTCTCAGCAGTCTTAAACTAAAAATAAACTATACACATGAACACTGTAAAAAACTTCAACAGTTTAAAAGTACCCCGGATGAGTGATGTATTTCCCCAGGCCGCCATTGCCGGCGGACATATTTATTTATCCGGAACGCCCGGGTTTGATCCCGCAACTGGTAAAATTATCAGTCCGGATTTTGAGGAACAATTGCGACAGGCTTTTAAAAATATCCAGCTTATTCTTGAGGATGCAGGCTCCGGTCTTTCAAAAGTTATGAAAACAACCGTGTTTATGGTTGCAGGAAACGACTTTGCGATACTTAATAAAGTGTATAAAGAGTTCTTCCCTGAAAACCCGCCTGCCCGCAGCACACCGCAGGTGATGCCTTTCCCCGCAGGAATTCTTGTGTCGGTTGAATGTGTGGCATTGGTATAGGCCTATATCATATGCCATTCTTTGCAGCAGACTGCTGCGCCATTTTTATTTTTCAATAACAGATTTAAAACACAAAAATGAAAAAAATAATTACGGTTATTTATAGTATCGTGTCTTATGCGGCAGGGTTTGCATCCCTGTTGTACCTGATAGGCTTCCTGGCAAATATGCTGGTGCCTAAATCGATCGACTCAGGGGTGTCTGCAGGTTCAGGCCGTGCCTTTATCATCAACCTGCTTTTAATAAGCGTATTTGGCCTGCAGCATAGTGTGATGGCACGGCCATCATTTAAAGCATGGTGGATACGCATTGTTGGAACAGCTGCTGAACGCAGTACTTATGTGTTATTTACGAGTGCAGCGCTGTTACTGATGTACTTGTTTTGGCAACCAATGCCCAATATCGTCTGGAAAACAGAGAATAGCATGATCACCGGTGTGTTAAAGGTTTTTTATTTAGCAGGATGGCTGATCGTGTTATTGTCTACATTTATGATCAATCATTTTGAATTATTCGGATTAAAGCAGGCTTTTGAAAATTTTGCCGGGCGGCATCCCGGAAAACCTGTTTTCAGGGTACATTATTTTTACACGATGGTAAGGCACCCGATTATGCTGGGCCTGCTGATAGCTTTCTGGTCAGCGCCCGTAATGACATGGGGCCATTTATTATTTTCGGGTCTTAACACACTGTATATTTTGATCGCTGTAAAATACCTGGAAGAAAAAGACCTGCGGGAGGTATTTGGAAAAGAGTATGAATCCTACCAGCAAAATGTGTCAATGATTATTCCGTTTGTTGGCAGCAGAAGAAAAAACAGGTGAAAATAAAAAAGCCACTCATAAAGAGTGGCTTGTGCCCAGAACAGGAACCTGCCTGCCGGCAGGCAGGTCGAACCTGCACATCCTTTCGAACGGCAGATTTTACAATTAATTTCCGGGTAATAAAGATTTCAGGTATTCTTTTCCAGCTCCTGACTTGAGGTAAACTTCCCTTTTTCTTGCCGTAAGTCTGTCGGAATAAGGTTCGGTTAACAACACGTAAAATGGAGCATACGGTTTAGTTGTTTTATTCCATCCATTTTGATGTTCTGAAATTCTTCTTTCAGGGTTATTTGTTAATCCAACATAGATATATTTTCTGTTGATGCTTACAATTACATAAACAAAGTGCATAGGGAGGAGTTTTTTGTAAAAATAAAAAAGCCACTCATAAAGAGTGGCTTGTGCCCCTGATTGGGGAAATATCGAACCAGTTTAGGGAAGATTTAAGGGCTATTTGTACAATTTCGTCGTTAAAACAGGGTGATTATGAAAGAGTTTTTTTTTGCGAAAAGTAGTGAAAATCGATGCTATGCGCAAAAAATTACTTATCTGTCCAAATAGAACAAAATAATTATAAGGTATTTATAACCAAATATTTGTGAGAAAACTTGTTTGATTGGATTGATGCCATATAAAAATTTTATGTTGCTTTAGCGTTAATTCTCAAAAACTTTCTGCCTGAAGTGAGTAAATAGAAATTTAAGGTGCAGGATCAGGCTCAATTTCAATGATATTTTGCTTTAAGGTTTCTCCCAGTGCTGAGAGATTGTATGTAGGTA
Source organism: Ferruginibacter sp. (assembly GCA_046329655.1). Lineage (GTDB taxonomy): Bacteria > Bacteroidota > Bacteroidia > Chitinophagales > Chitinophagaceae > Ferruginibacter. The sequence goes on along the minus strand of JAXLUD010000014.1, from coordinate 556 downwards.
ACGTAACATTAAATACACCTGATTGTGTGGTAAGGGTACTTACATATGCCCTTATGTAAGGATACAATATTGCCGGAGCATTCAATGTAAAGAATGATGATTTATACGCTTCCAAATCTGCTCCTTCATCAAATTCAAAAACACCTATTGAAACAAGGTTTACATGAAATCTTTCTGATTGTTCTGCTATTGAAACTGATAATTCTAAATGAAACTGATTAAGCGATTTGAGAATGTAACCTTTCGGAGTAAAATTTACATTAATCTGAAACTCACCTTGTGAATTTAAAACAATATGGCTCTCTCTAACTATAAAGTTGACAAATCTAAAAGAAGATTTTTCTAATTCGCTCATGCTGCAAGTGCATATGAATATTCACCAGCTTCAGGAGCAACAACTTCTTCCGAAACTGTTTCAAATGCTGATGAACCGGTTATGACCTTAATTTCAGATACAATTTTGGGTGCTGAAAATGAAAGAATAAAATCTTCCATAGTTGTGTAAATCGTCAGCAGAAAGTGGACTAAAAATAGATTAAATTTAGATAGTGTTTCC
>JAXLUD010000013.1:0-93278 GCA_046329655.1 Ferruginibacter sp. | reverse complement strand
CCGTACGGCCAAGGGTGGAGAAGAGTGCAGTTACCGGCACCTGCAGATCGGTAAGTGTTTTATCCACCACCTGCTTAAATTCTTCATGTCCTCTTGCATAACCGATCAAAACCCTTGCCAAAGGACCTACTTCCACCGCATTGCCTTTCCACCTGGGTGTTTTCAGGTAACTGTATTTCTGCGTGGTGTCAAGATTTTGGAACGGAGGTTTGGGACCTGTGTATTTGATCTTGCTTTCACCTTTCCATGGATGCAAACCTCCGTTGCCTTTGTACTCGTACCAGGAGTGGTCAATAAACTCCTGTACTTCATCGTCTTTTCTTAAGTCAACGTCGTACACCTTGCTTAAGTCTTTATTAAGAATCACGCCTGCAGGAAATTTATAGGAAGAGATATCCCGGTATCCATTCCATGGCAGATCACCATAGCTCATGTAATTACCCAATCCGCCGCCAATGGCACCCCAGTCTTTATAAAAAGATGCGATCGCTTTTAAATCGGGAATGTATACCTGTTCAATAAAATCTTTACCCTGTTGTAACAACTGGCCCACATAAGCCAGCCGCTCCGCATTCAGTCCGCTCACATCATCGGTTGTAATGGCGCAGGCCATGCCGCCCACGAGGAAATTGGGGTGTGGGTTTTTACCACCGAAGATGGTATGCACTTTTACGATTTCTTTTTGCCATTCCAATGCTTCGAGGTAGTGAGCAAGGCCGATAAGATTTACTTCCGCAGGTAATTTATAAGCAGGATGCCCCCAGTAGCCATTGCTGAAAATGCCCAGCTGGCCGCTTTCTACAAATTTGGCGATCCGTTTTTGAAGGTCGCTGAAATAACCCGGGGAGGATTTGGGCCAGTTGGAAATACTTTGTGCCAGTTCGGAAGTTTTTTTAGGATCAGCCTTGAGTGCATTTACCACATCCACCCAGTCCATAGCATGCAGGTGATAAAAATGCACCACATGGTCGTGCATGTATTGTGCGCAGAACATGATATTACGCACCATTTCCGCATTGGGCGGCACCACAATATCCAGCGCATCTTCCACGCAGCGCACCGAAGTTAAAGAGTGCACCGAGGTGCACACACCGCAAACACGGCCCACAAATGCCCATGCATCTCGGGGATCGCGGCCTTTGAGTATTTCTTCCAGCAGCCGCACCATGGTACCGCTGCTGTATGCATCTTTTATTTTGCCATTTTCAATATCGGCCTCTATACGCAGGTGGCCTTCTATTCTTGTAATGGGATCTACAACTATTCTTGTACTCATTTTATTAAATTAAAGTGTGGTTGATGTAATGGAGTGATTTTTTTTTGCCAGTGGCCTGCCGGATTTATTGGTAAAACCGGCAGGCTTAAGCCGGCAATCGTTATTAATACTCCTTATTCTTTCAATTCATGCTCACTTTCTTTGCCCTCTTTTTCGAGGTTTTTAATGAGTTTCTTTTTACGGATATTGGTCATGATGGCATGAGCGCCCAATGCCACGCCCGTGGCAGCCAGTGCGTATTTGCCCACTTTGTCTGCGGTGGCTTCAATACCAAATCCCGGGAATGCAGAGGCACGTTCATAGATACGGCCATTATCCCAGTAATTTTCCTCGCTGCAGCCAAAGCATCCATGCCCGCTTTGTATGGGGAAGCTTACGCCATTGTTCCACTTGGTAACGGCACATGCATTGTAAGTGCTCGGACCTTTGCATCCCACTTTATACAAACAATATCCTTTTTTAGCGTTCTCATCATCAAAGCTCTCCACGTACAATCCTGCATCATAATAAGGCCTGCGGTAACAGGTGTCGTGCACCCGTTTGCTGTAAAATGCTTTTGGTCTTCCCAGTCCGTCGAGTTCGGGCAGCCTGCCAAATGTTACTACGTGTACGATCACGCCGGCCATTACTTCGCCTATTGGCGGACAGCCGGGCACCTTGATCACCGGTTTACCCTTGATCAGTTTATGTATCGGTGTGGCTGCAGTGGGATTGGGTTTGGCCGCCTGCACGCAACCGTTACTGGCACAGCTGCCCCAGGCGATGATGGCTTTTGCACCGGCAGCTGCTTCTTCCAGTATCTGCATGGAAGTTTTGCCACCGATCATGCAATACACACCATCTGCTGCGGTGGGTACACTGCCTTCCACACATAATATATATTCACCTTTATATTTCGTCATGGTATTGTGCATGGCTTCTTCGGCCTGGAACCCGGATGCCGCCATCAGTGTTTCACTGTAGTCAAGCGAAATCTGGTCGAGCAATATATCCGCCACGATGGGGTGCGATGAACGGATGAATGACTCACTGCAGCAGGTGCATTCCTGGAAGTGCAGCCATATTACCGGGAGGCGGGGCTTGGCCGCCAGTGCTTTTACCACCTGGCCTGTGGCCGAATGTTCGAGTCCTAAATAAGCAGCCATTAAGGTGCAGAATTTCAAAAAATCTTTTCTGGAGTACCCCTTTCTTTTAAACTCATCCAAATAAGTAGGAGTTTGCGTTGCATTGGAGTGTTGCATGCAGTGAAGATTTATGGCAAGCAGCCGTTAATAATGAGTAAATGGAATCGTTGATTAAATGTATTATGTGACATGAGTATGACACTTGATTTATGTCATTTTAGGGCATGACATAAATCATCAGGACGACCCGGCGCAAATAATAATATTGCTTCCGTAAAGTGTCTGCTATATGAACCAGCCGTGGAAAATGTTCGTTCCAGCTGCTGTTTGAATGAACATTTTTTCATGGCTTGTCATCTGGCGATTAATCAAAAAATTTGAAACAGATGAAAAAGTACTTCCTGTCTGCACTGGCATTATTGAGCACCCTGGGTGTTTTTGCCCACGAAGGTCACGGTCACACACACGGTTATACCATCAAACATTATTTCACTGAACCCCAGCATGCGTTGCCTTTACTCGCAGCAGTTGCAGCAGTGGTGGTGCTGGTGAATTATTTTCACAAAAAAGCGGCAAAACAGTAAACGATGCATGAGCTCTCCATAGTGATGAATATTATTTCCATTGCAGCAGGAGAGGCTGCCAGGTGCGGTGCGGCCGAAGTGGGGGAAATAGAAATGGAAATAGGTGTATTAAGCGGCATTGAAATGGCCGCTTTTGATTTTGCATGGGAAACCGCGGTAAAAGATACCGTGCTGGCCCATGCGGAAAAAAAAGTGCTCCGAACGCCCGGTAAAGCTGCCTGCCTGGATTGTGATGAAGTATTTGAACTGGAGCAATTATATGAGCCCTGCCCGCACTGCGGCAGTCATTTCACCAATGTGCTCCGGGGAAAAGAATTAAGGGTGAAATCATTGGTTGTGCCTGAAACGGCCGGCTGAAAATACTAAACTTAAAAACGATCTTATGTGTGCAACCTGCGGATGTGATGCTGACAACAAGGCGCCCTTAAAACAAATCGGGGCACATCATCACCATGATCATGAACACCCTCATGGTAAAACGGTGATTGAAGTGGAAAAGGATGTGCTGTATGAAAATAACCTGCTGGCAGAAAGAAACCGCGGTTATTTTGAGGCAAAAAATATACTGGCGCTGAACCTGGTGAGTTCTCCCGGCTCGGGCAAAACTTCCCTGCTTGAAAAAACACTTACAGACCTGAAGGGGCAATTCCCTTTTTATGTGATTGAAGGCGACCAGCAGACCAGCCGTGATGCCGACCGCATTCACGCCACCGGAACAAAAGTGGCACAGATCAATACCGGCAAGGGCTGTCACCTTGATGCGCATATGATATTGCATACTCTGCAGGGGATGAAGCCGGCGGCAGAGAGTATTTTGTTTATAGAAAATGTGGGAAACCTGGTTTGTCCTGCCATGTTCGACCTGGGTGAAAGCGAGCGGGTGGTCATCATCAGCGTGACAGAAGGCGATGACAAGCCCATCAAATATCCCGACATGTTTTATACATCCACCTTATGTGTGATCAATAAAATTGATTTGCTGCCGTATGTTCCTTTCAGTATGGACAAGGTAAAGGAATATGCCCGGCAGGTAAACCCGAACCTGGAGTTTATTGAAGTAAGCTGTACCAGCGGCGAGGGACTGGATAAATGGTATGGCTGGCTGAAGGAAAGGATTGCAGTTGCGGGTTCAATTGAATCTTTAACTGAACATTGAAATTTGAATATTGAACTTTGTTCAAGAAAGTCTCATCGTCAATGTTCAATGTTAAATGACGAGTTTTCAATGTTCGGGTAACATGTATATGAACACTTATCACATCCATATCGGCGGGTTGGTGCAGGGCGTGGGCTTCAGGCCCTTTGTATGCAGGATGGCCGCCCGGTTTAAGATGAACGGATGGGTGAGCAATGGCAATGATGGTGTGCATATTGAATGCAACAGTACAGAAAATGATGCATCAGTTTTTTTAGCGGCAATACTCAGCGGCGCACCCCGGAATGCCATCATCCGAAATCATAGTATTCGCCAGGTAAATTATAAGCAGTATACCCGTTTTTCCATCCATGCGAGTGATGCCACAGCCAAACCCGATATGCTGCTGGCGCCTGATATTGCCATTTGTAGCGGATGTAAAAAAGAAATAGCCGATAAAGATAACCGGCGGTACCAGTATCCTTTTACTACCTGTCTTGAATGCGGACCAAGATACTCCATCACCACCTCGTTGCCATACGACAGGGAAAATACCACCATGAATCATCTTGCCATGTGCAGCCATTGCCAGGCAGAATATGATGATATCCGCGAACGAAGGCATTACAGCCAGACAAACAGTTGTCCCAATTGCACCATCCCGATTCATCTGTATGATAATAACGGTACGGAGATCTGCAGCGATTTTGACTGTATACTTATTCTGTTGCTGCAGGCGCTGAAAGACGGGCATATAATTGCGGTGAAAGGCATTGGTGGTTACCTGCTGATGTGTGATGCCACAAGACCACTGAGCATTGAAACCCTGCGTGACAGGAAACACCGGCAATACAAACCCTTCGCGGTCATGTATCCTTCTGTGGAGATGATGGAAAAAGATGTGGTCATTACTGCAAAAGAAAGTGAAGCCCTGCAAAGCAACCTGGCGCCCATCGTGCTGTGCAGTTTAAAAGCAACACCGCTCACCGGGCTGAGTACTGAAGCGATTGCACCCGGGCTGGATAAAATGGGCGTGATGCTTCCGTACACACCATTACTGCAGGTTTTATTGCAGCAATGGAATAAACCGCTCATCGCCACCAGCGGCAATCTCAGTGGTTCACCCATCATTTATAAGGATGAAGATGCATTGATGTGGCTGACGGATTATGCTGACTTCATCATCAGTTTTGAAAGAGAGATCGTGGCGCCGCAGGATGACAGTCTCCTGCAGTTTACGCCGGGTTCCCAGCAGCAGATCATCTTAAGACGTTCGAGGGGAATGGCCCCCAACTATTTTCCTGCGCCTTTCCACGGAATGAAAAATGAACTGGCCATGGGCGCCGAACTGAAAAGCGCCTTCGCCATTACCGCAGGGAATAATGTATACATCAGCCAGTACCTGGGCGACCAGGTGAATTATGAATCGCAGGTAAGTTTCAACAGCACACTTGCGCACCTGCAGCAATTGCTTAAAGTAAAACCTGCAGCTATTTATATAGACAGTCACCCTAATTATTTTGTATCACAACTTGGTCTTGAACTCGGTGAACAATGGAAAGTTCCTGTGCACAAAGTGCAGCACCATCAGGCACATTTCGCGGCTGTGCTGGCAGAAAATAATTTACTCATGCGCAATGAAGCGATACTGGGTGTGGTATGGGATGGCACGGGTTATGGTGATGATGGCCAGGTTTGGGGCGGCGAATTCTTTTTGCTGGAAGATAACACCATGGAACGTTTTGTACACCTGGATTATTTTCCGCAGCTGATGGGAGATAAAATGAGCAGGGAGCCCAGGGTGAGTGCTGTTTCGCTGTTAAGGAATAATATGGAGCAGCTGATGCTGCTGAAAGATTTATTTACAGTTGCTGAAAGGGAATTTTATATCAAACTGCTGCAGCAGCAACAGCACCTGCTTACCTCGAGTATGGGCCGCCTGCTGGACGGGATTGCCGCAATACTCAAAATACAATCGTTCAATACCTACGAAGGCGAAGCCGCCATGAAACTGGAAGCAGCCGCAAGACAAGCCGAACCGGGTAACATGGACAGCTATCCTTTTAATATTAACAGGAACCGGCTCAACTGGATGCCCATGCTGCATGCATTGACGGATGATATGCAGTGCGGAACAGGCACGGCTGCAATGGCAAGGAAAGTATTTGTCACCCTGGCATTGATGGTGAAAGAAGTGGCGGCAAGAGCCCGTGTTAAAAAAATTGCTTTCAGCGGCGGCGTGTTTCAAAATGCATTGCTGGCAGATTTGCTGCAGGAGCTGCTGAAAGATGAATATCAACTGTATTTCCACCGGCAACTGAGTCCGAATGATGAATGTATTGGTTTTGGACAGCTGGCTTATGCAGCATTGCAGCGCAGCAGGAATGAAATCACGAACAGGGAACCGGAAATTTTAGAACAGTAAATCTTAAATTATGTGCTTGGCTATTCCAGGAAAATTATTATCAGTTACAGCGCAGCTGGATGAAACATTCCGGCAGGGAAAAGTATCCTTTGGCGGTATTACCAAAGAAATCAATCTGTCGATGGTACCCGAAGCAAAAGTGGGGGACTATGTGCTGGTGCATGTGGGTGTTGCCATCGGCGTGGTGGATGAAGCGGAAGCAAAACAAACATTTGAGTATTTGAAACAGATGGGAGAACTGGAGATTGAATAGTTGATCAGTTAATTGGTTACTTGGTGTTGGGTTGTTGCAGTATGTAATACTCCGTCGCACTAAAAAAACCAATGAACTAATTCCCAATTAACCAATAAAAAGATGAAATACCTCACCGAATACCGCGATCCTGAACTCGTACAGCAATATGTATCACAGATTCATGCCATTACCACAAAGCCGTGGAAGCTGATGGAAATTTGCGGGGGACAAACACATAGCCTCGTTAAGAACGGTATCATTGATATGCTGCCCGAAAAAATTACCATGGTGCACGGACCCGGCTGCCCTGTTTGTGTAACACCTGTAAGTATTATTGATGAAGCCGTGTATTTGTCAAAGCAGCCCAATACCATTATCTGTTCTTTCGGCGATATGCTGCGTGTGCCCGGTTCGCAAAAAAGTTTACTGGAAGCGAAGGCCGAAGGGGCCGATGTGCGTATTTTATATTCACCGCTTGAAGCCGTACAGCTGGCAAAAGAAAATCCTGGAAAAGAAGTGGTGTTTTTTGCTGTGGGTTTTGAAACAACTGCTCCCGCCAATGCGCTGAGTATTGTGCAGGCAGATAAAACAGGTGTTGACAACTACAGCATCCTTGCCTCGCATGTGCTGGTGCCGCCTGCGATGGAAGCGATTTTGAGTGATGAAGAAAACCAGATCGACGCGTTTTTAGCTGCGGGTCATGTGTGCACCATTATGGGGATGGAAGAATATTACCCGGTTGCCGAAAAATATAAAACACCCATTGTGATTACGGGTTTTGAACCGGTGGATTTGCTGCAGGGAATATTAATGGCGGTGCACCAGCTGGAGCAGGGCGAATATAAAGTGGAGAACCAGTATACCCGTTATGTGCAGCGTGAGGGAAACCGGCTGGCCAGGCAAACCATGGAACAGGTATTTGAAGTGAGCGACCGCATGTGGCGGGGGATCGGTACCATTCCGCAAAGTGGTTATGAAGTAAATGAGCGGTACAAAAAATTCAATGCAAGGGAAAAATTTAAAATGGATTTGCCGGTGGCGAAAGAAAACCCGCTTTGCATCAGCGGTGATATCATGAAGGGGTTGAAGAAACCATTCCAGTGTGCTAATTTCGGTACAAAGTGCAAACCCGAACATCCGCTTGGCGCACCCATGGTAAGCAGTGAAGGCGCCTGTGCGGCGTATTATCATTATGCTGATGTAGTGGAGGACTGAGTGGAGGAGTTGATAAAGTTGATAAAGTTTATAATGTTAATAGGTTAATATGGTTGACCAGTTAACTACGTCAACTCAGTCAACGCTATCATCCAAAAACCAAGTAGTGTATCAGTTTGAAAAGTTGTCAGCCTGAGCTTGTCGAAGGCGGGTTGTATTTGACGGGAAGCCGGTTTCGACAAGCTCAACCTGACAGTTTTCTGATTGAGAATTTTCAAACTGAGACAATACCAAAAACCAATCAACCAATTAACCAATTAACCAATCTACCAATGAACCTTCAATGCCCAATGCCTAAATTTGATTTTGACGTGATCACGCTTGGTCATGGCAGTGGCGGTTTGCTTACACATAAATTACTGCAAAGCGGGGTGTTTGATGTGTTGAAAAATGAATTGCTGGATCAGCAGCATGACGGTGCCAGTTTTACCCTGAATGGTAAAGTGGCATTCAGCAGCGACAGCTATGTGATCACACCTGCATTTTTTCCAGGCGGCAATATCGGTGAACTGGCTATCAATGGTACGGTGAACGACCTCGCCATGTGTGGCGCCATTCCTGCATATTTATCACTGGCCTTTATCATTGAAGAGGGATTGTCTATGAAAGAATTCTGGGAGATACTGGTCTCCATAAAAGAAGCAGCACAAAAAGCCAATATAAAAATTGTAACAGGTGATACCAAGGTCGTGGAAAAAGGAAAGGGAGATAAAATATTCATCAATACCTCCGGTGTTGGGCTGATTCATGCTGCTGCAAATATTCATCATAATAATATTGAGCCCGGTGATAAAGTGATCGTAAGCGGCAGGATCGCCACGCATGGTATTGCCATCATGAGTGTGCGTAAAGGCCTTGAATTTGAAACCACCATTAAAAGCGATACGGTAAACCTGAATCACACGGTAATCAAACTGCTGGACCAGTTTGGCAGTGATATTAAATTCATGCGTGATCCTACAAGAGGCGGTATCGCATCTGTACTCAATGAAGTGGCTGAACTCACTTCGCTGGGTTTTGAACTTCATCAAAAAAATATCCCCGTGGATGAACAGGTGGAAGGCGCCTGCGAAATGCTGGGACTGGATCCTTTATATGTTGCGAATGAAGGATTGTTCATCGCAGTTGTAAAAGATGATATTGCGGATGCATTGCTGGCCGCATTAAAAAAAGATGAGAACGGTTTGCACGCTGCCATCATTGGCGAAGTAACCGCCGATCATCCCGGCAGGGTATTGATGCAAAGCCGCATTGGCGGAAGAAGGGTGGTGAATTATCTTACCGGGGAACAATTGCCCCGCATCTGTTAACGTGAAGCGCAAAATCTAAGTGTGGCCGTTTATAAATCAGCCATCTTTAAACAGGTTTTTTGCTGATAATAATCATATTCCCGTTTGATTTACTGCAATAGTTTCGTCCTGTTCAAACAGTACGGGCTATGAAACGCCATCTCAGTACTTATACGGTTGCTTCCATTCTTTTTTATCACCCCATAAAAATTCAGGAGAACTATTTATGAAAAGCGCTGTCGCTCTTCCTGCCAGGGAATTGCCTAAAACCGACCCACGTGTAAAATTGATCGCATCCAAACTGAAAAAGGAAAACTACCGGGCCGATGCCCTTATAGAGATTCTGCATACTGCACAAAATGCCTATGGCTACCTGCCGATGGACGTGCTTAAGTATATCAGTGCTGCTTTAAACCTGCCGCCTTCAAGGGTGTATTCCACCGTTACATTCTATCATTTCTTCTCCCTTAAATCTAAAGGTGAACATACATGCCTGGTATGCACCGGTACGGCCTGTTATGTAAAAGGTGCACAGGCCATACTGAATGAAATTGAAAGAAGCATCGGGCTGAAAGCTGGGCAGGTAAGTGCGGATGAAAAACTGGGTGTGCAGGTGGCAAGGTGTATTGGTGCATGCGGACTGGCACCTGCTGTGGTGCTGGATGATGAAGTGCAGGCCAAAGTGCAGCCGGAAGAAATTGTACATAAGATTCACGCTAAAATGGGTGTTATATGAACAGGCAAGATCTGAAAACGATCATCTACGCAGAAAAAAAGAAAGATGAGACCAATAAGTATAAACACAAAATATGTGTTTGCTGCGGTGCAGGATGCATTTCTTCCGGTTCGGAAGAAGTGATGAAAAAACTGCAGGAAGAAATTAAAACACGTGGACTGGAAAACGAAGTGGAAGTGATACCCACCGGCTGTATGGGCCCCTGCAACCAGGGACCGCTGCTGAAGTTTTTGCCCGAATACAATATGTACCAGAAAGTGGACTGCAGCAATATTCATGCAATCGTGCAAAGCCAGCTGATTGAAAAGAAACCCATCGAAGACCTGCTGCTCTTTGCCGATTCAAGGGAAAAACCTTTCCTGGATGCAAGGGAAGATCCGTTCTATAAAAAACAACTGAAGATCGCCCTGAAAAACTGCGGTCATATCAATCCTGAAAAAATTGAAGACTATTTAATTCATAACGGATACCAGGCGCTGGATAAAGTGTTGTTTGAAATGAATCCTGAAGATGTGATCGCGGAGGTGAAACAAAGCCGTATCCGCGGCCGTGGTGGCGCCGGTTACCCTACTGGTTTAAAATGGGAAACGGTTTACAAATACGTGAACGACCAGAAATATGTGATCTGCAATGGTGATGAAGGTGATCCCGGCGCTTTCATGGACCGGAGTGTGCTGGAAGGCAATCCGCACCGCGTGCTGGAGGGAATGGCCATCGCAGGTTATGCCATTGGCGCCAATAAAGGTTATGCTTATATACGCGGTGAATATCCATTGGCCATCAAACGTTTTGAACTGGCCATCAAGCAGGCCAAGAAAATTGGTTTGCTCGGCAATAATATTTTAGGAACGAATTTTTGTTTTGATGTGGAAGTGCGTATAGGTGCCGGTGCATTTGTCTGCGGTGAAGAGACCGCACTCATCGCATCCATCGAAGGCAAACGCGGCACGCCCCGTCCAAGACCGCCATTTCCTGCAGAATCCGGGCTATGGGGCAAACCCACTTTGATCAATAATGTTGAAACCTACGCAGCCATTGCACCCATTATCAATAATGGGGGTGAATGGTACAGCGAAATCGGCACGCCCAAAAGTTCGGGTACAAAAGTTTTTGCGCTGGCAGGTAAAATAAATTATGCGGGGCTGATCGAAGTGCCGATGGGTACTTCACTTCGCGAGATCGTATATGATATTGGCGGCGGTATACAAAACGGGGAAGCATTCAAAGCTGCGCAAACAGGCGGCCCGTCGGGTGGTTGTATTCCTGCAGAACACCTGGATGTGAAAATGGATTATGAATCACTGGTGAGCCTGGGTTCCATCATGGGTTCGGGCGGATTGATCATTATGGATAAGAGTTCTGATATGGTGGATGTGGCCCGTTTCTTCATGGAGTTTTGCATGGATGAAAGCTGTGGTAAATGCGTGCCCTGCCGTGTGGGAACAAGAATGATGCACGACCTGCTGCAAAAAATTTGTGATGGCAAGGCCACACAGATTGACCTGGACCGTTTGGAAGAACTGGCCGTGTATGTAAAGGAAACCAGTTTGTGCGGACTCGGTGGTTCTGCCCCCAATCCTTTGCTGAGCACCCTGAGGCATTTCAGGGAAGAATACGAGAGCAGGATACAAGTACACGAATTAAATGAATTACACGAATTACCAGGATAGCATTCATTCGTGTAATTCGTAAAAATTAGTGTAATAAAAATACAACCATGAACAAGATACCTCTCATAATAGACGATAAACAACTGGAAACAGATCCCGGTAAAACCATTCTTGAAGTGTGCAGGGAACATGAAATTGAAATACTCACGATGTGCCACCTCAAAGGTATCATGGATATTGGAGCCTGCCGCTTATGCCTGGTTGAAATAGAAGGTGTGAATAAACTCCTGAGTGCATGCACCACCAAAGTGGCACCGAATATGATCATTAAAACAAACACCGACCGTATCCGGCGCTACCAGCGGATTACCACCGAATTGTTTTTTGCAGAACGTAATCATGTTTGTGCCGTATGTGTGGCCAATGGTAAATGCGAACTGCAGGACCTTGGGTATAAAGTTGGACTGGATCATATCCGTTATCCGCACCTGTTCCCGCAATGCGAAGTGGATACTTCTCATCCATGGTATGTGATGGATCATAACCGCTGTATCATGTGCACCCGCTGTGTGCGTGTTTGCAACGAAGTGGAAGGCGCTCATAACTGGGATGTGATGAACCGCGGGCATAACGTGCGGGTGATTTCCGATTTCAATACACCCTGGGGCGAATCCATCACCTGTACTTCCTGTGGTAAATGTTTGCATGCTTGTCCTACCGGCGCCATCTGGCCCAAAGCCATTGTACAGGGGCAGCTCGATAAGAAGCCGGGCATCATTCATGAACTGATGGAGAAAAGGGCGATGAAGTTGTGAGTAGTCAGTGGTGAGTTGTGAGTAATGACCAATGACTTAATGTCTCAATCCATGAACCATCAACTAAAAAACAACAACCATGAATAAAAAGAAACTGGCAACAGTCTGGCTGGGAGGATGCTCCGGCTGTCACATGAGTTTGCTGGATATAGACGAACGTATACTGGATGTGATCAAGCTGGCTGATATTGTAAAAAGCCCGATTGTTGACGGAAAGGAAATGCCGGAAGTGGATATTGCGCTCGTGGAAGGATCGGTTACAAGTGATGAACACCACCGGGAGATACTGCATATCCGGAAGCAGGCGAAAACCCTGGTGGCTTTTGGCGACTGTGCGGTAATGACAAATGTTACTGGCATGCGTAATTATTTTAACCTGAAAGAGGTGTTTGAACGGGCTTATTTAAATGCGGTAAGCAATGATGCCGAAGGACAGGTGCCTGATCACCCGTCTTTGTTAAAACTGAATGATAAAGTGGTGCCGTTGCAGGAAGTGGTGAAGGTGGATTTTGTAATTCCGGGATGCCCGCCTGATGCGGATACGATCTTTTATGTACTCTTTGAATTTTTGAATGACCGCCTTCCTGACTTAAGCAAGGCAAAAAAACTGAAATATGGATAAGCGTAAAATATTTATTTCCCCGGTAACACGTATCGAAGGGCATGCCAATATCACCCTCGAAATGGATGATGACGGAACCGTGAGCAATGCCCTGTTTCATGTGAATGAATTCCGCGGGTTTGAAAAATTTTGTGAAGGCAGGATGTATACAGAAATGCCCACCATCACACCGAGGATTTGCGGAATTTGTCCTACCAGCCATACACTGGCCAGCGTAAAAGCCTGCGAAATGATCCAGGGCATTCAGCCTACCTATACGGCTAACCTGTTAAGAAGGCTGATGCATATTGGCCAGAATCTTTCTTCGCACGCCTTGTCATTCTTCCATTTAAGTGCGCCTGATTTTTTGCTGGGTTACGACAGTGATCCTGCCAAACGAAATATCATCGGTATCGCTGAAAAAAATCCCGACCTGGCCGTGCGGGGTATCCGTTTGCGGAAATTCGGGCAGGAGTTAAGTGAACGGATCACCGGGAAGAAAATACATATCATGGGTATTGTGCCGGGCGGTATGGCATACCCGCTTACAGAAGAAAACCGCCAGGCTTTGCTGCAATGGATCCCGGAAGCCATTGAAACCGTGCAGATGGGTATCAGCCTCATCAAACAATTTCATGAAGAGAATGCCGCGATGGTGGAATCATTTGCCGCATCGCCTACATTATACCTGGGAACCGTGGGCCCCAATGGCGAACATGAACTCTATGATGGCAAACTGCGGTTTATGGATGCAGATGGTACGATTTTGAAAGACCAGTTATCTCCTGAAAAATACCTTGATTTTATTGCTGAACGCTCAGTACACTGGTCGTACCTGAAATATCCATATTACAAACCTTATGGTTTTGAGGACGGATTTTACAGGGTGGGACCATTGGCAAGACTGAATGTTTGCACTAAAATGCGTACGCCGCTGGCACAGGCTGAATTTGCCAATTTTAAAAGGATCGCCGCAGGTAAACCCGTTCATGGTACATTTTATTATCACTATGCAAGGCTGATAGAGGCGCTGAGCGATGTGGAAGATGCAGAAAGGATTTTGCATGATAAAGAAGTGACATCACTGCATATCCAGCATCATGGCCGCTGGAATTACGAAGAAGGTATTGGCAGTTCTGAAGCACCACGGGGAACACTGTTTCATCATTACAAAACAGATGAAACCGGTAAACTGAAAATGGTGAACCTGCTCATCGCCACCGGCCAGAACAATCCTTCCATGAACCGCTCGGTGCTGGAAGTAGCCAGGCAATATGTAAAAGGACCCGATATCAAAGAAGGTATGCTCAACCGGGTGGAATCCACCATACGCTGTTATGATCCATGTCTCTCATGCTCCACGCACGCCATAGGAAAAATGCCGATGGTGATTGAAGTGAAAGATAAACGCGGGGCGCTCGTCAGGAGGCTGGAACGAAACTAACTGTTGTCCTTAATCCATGTGCTGATAATGCTGACTGCCTTATCAGCATTTTTTTTGGCCCTATCGGAAAGCTGCTCACCGGTACTGAAATCGTACCCGGCCACGCTGCAAACATACAATGGCAATTCAATGTTGTGGATCAGCTTTGTCATCTGCATCAGCAATGCTGCGCTCATATAATGCGGCGATGTAACGCCGGCGGGGCCACCAGCGTTCAGTTTTAAAAAACTTACATTGGTGTCTTCCACACAGGCGTCCGCAATGATAATGATGCCCGATGCAACCAGGTCTTCCATCAGCGTTGAATCCAGCTGGTGCACAGTTAATACCCTTACACCGGGTAATTGCATGCTGTGAATGCAGCTGCAGATATAAGCGCCAATGCCATCATCCGACTTGATCGTATTGCCCACGCCAATGAGTAATATTCCTTTTGGGGTTGTCATGAAATTATTGAGAAAATTACCGAACTTTCGCACACAATCAGCAGCTATGGAAGTAAAAAATTTATTTGACGGGGCTACCAGGGCCGAAGTTACCAGCCGCATCCATCAGCTTACCCCGCAAACACAAAGGGTATGGGGTAAGATGGATGTATCACAGATGCTGGCACATCTTCAAATGCCCATGGGCGTAGCACTGGGTGATCATACACTGAAAGGAAATTTTTTCATGCGGCTGATACTCCCTTTCTTTAAAAAAATGCTCTGGGATGATAAACCTTACAAACGCAGTCTTCCTACCGATAAAACCTTTGTGATGGCCAGTCCGAAAGATTTTGAAAACGAAAAACAAAAACTGCTTGATATGGTGGCAAGGTTTACACCCGAAAACCTGGTTACCGAAATACATCCTGTATTTGGAAAAATGACAAAGGAACAATGGAGCATGGCCACCTGGAAACATATTGATCACCACCTGCAGCAGTTTGGTGTTTAAATGGCTGCGGGTTCTTTTATTTTTTTAACCAGTTGTTCCCCCAGTTCCAGCGCCTGCCTGTTGATGGGCAGTAAATGATGGTATTTCTCCGGCAGCACTTTTGCCAGCGCTTCAATAATGGAATCATTTTGCACCACTTGTTTTAATTCGAGGTAAGCGCCCAGGATGATCATGTTCATCACCTTGGCATTTTTCATTTGCAGCGCTTCGGTGATGGCGGGGATACCAATGATATCAATATCTGTTCTTGTGCTGGGTTTTAAAATGCTGGCAGATTCATACAATAATAAACCGCCCGGTTTCACTCTTGGTGCGAACTTGTCCATGGATGGCTGGTTGAGTATAATTGCACTGTCGAAAAGGGAAAGAATGGGAGAGCTGATCTTGTTGTCAGACAGGATCACAATACAGTTTGCCGTGCCGCCACGCATTTCAGGACCATAAGATGGCATCCATGAAATTTCCTTGTTTTCCACCATACCGGCATAGGCCAGTGTCATCCCCAGCGATAAAACGCCCTGCCCGCCAAAACCTGCCACTACCAGTTCTTCCAGCTGTTTGTAATCATTGATGCTGTTCATAAAATTCTTTTAATAGATTTTTGCATTTTCAGTTTGTGGCAGTTTGATATCACCCAGCGGGAATGTTTTAACCATTTCTTCATCAATGAAACGGGATGCTTCAATGGGTGTCATTTTCCAGTTGGACGGACAGTTGCCGATGATTTCCACCAGGCAGGTGCCCTTGTGCAGCTGCTGGTATTTGAAAGCCTGCTGCAATGCTTTTTTTGTACGCCGCACTGCATTGGCACTGTTTACCGCCTGGCGTGTAACATAGAATGCACCGGGTAAATTCGCCATCAGTTCGCTTACTTTTATGGGCGCACCATAGTAGCCCACATCCCTTCCATCCGGACTGGTGGTGGTATGCATCCCCGGTAAAGTGGTGGGTGCCATTTGCCCGCTAGTCATCCCGTACACCGCATTATTCATAAACACGATCAGGATATTTTCACCACGGTTGATGGCATGCAGGGTTTCTGCAATACCAATGGCAGCAAGATCTCCATCGCCCTGGTAAGTGAATACATATTTCTCAGGCATCAGTCTTTTTATACCCGTTGCCACGGCACAGGCACGTCCGTGTGCAGCTTCCTGCATATCAATATCCATGTAATCATATGCAAATACAGAGCAGCCTACCGGCGCCACACCAATGGTTTGTTCCTGTATATCCATTTCTTCCACCACTTCCATAATCAGTTTGTGCACCAGGCTGTGAGCGCATCCGGGGCAGTAATGCATGCTTACATCCACCATGGTATGCGGCTTGTGATACACCATTTCATATTCATCCTGCAACTGGCATGAGGGATTCTCTGCCGTTGCTTTGCTGAGGGCTGATGCATGTTCTTCAGTTGGCATGATGATACTGTATTAAAGTTTCTAAATGATGAACAATTTCTTCAGGGGTGGGCATCATGCCACCCATGCGGCCATAATATTCAACCGGTACTTTCCCGTTTACTGCAAGCCGTACATCTTCCACCATCTGCCCGCTGTTGAGTTCAACAGTCAGCATCATTTTTACTTTCGCGGAAAGATCTTCCAGCCGCTGGTAAGGATAAGGATACAGGGTAATGGGCCGCAGCAAACCGATTTTAATGCCTTTCATCCTTGCAATATCCATGGCCTTCTGGCAAATCCTTGCACTGAGCCCATAGGCAACAAATAAATATTCCGCATCACCGGTATTGATCTCTTCATACCGCACTTCATTTTCCCTGATCTGTTTGAATTTTTCTTCCAGCTTGCGGTTATGTTCTTCCATTCTTTCGGGCTGAATGAAAAGGGAAGTGATATAATTTCTTTTCCTCGATAAAGGTTTGCCCGTGGTGGCCCAGTCCTTTTCAATCGCCGGTCTTGTATATGGTTTGAACTGCACTTTTTCCATCATTTGCCCAATGGCGCCATCAGACAACATCAGCACCGGGTTGCGGTATTTATCCGCCAGGTCAAATCCTAAAAAAACAAAATCAGCCATTTCCTGCACAGAAGCTGGAGCCAGTACGATCATTTTATAATCGCCATGGCCGCCGCCTTTTACCGATTGAAAATAATCTCCCTGGCCGGGCTGAATGGTGCCAAGACCGGGGCCTGCACGGTTTACGTTTACAATTAAGCAGGGGAGTTCGGCGCCTGCGATATACGATATCCCTTCCTGCATCAGGCTGATGCCCGGAGAGGAGGAACTGGTCATGGCACGGAAACCTGCACCTGCTGCACCATATACCATGTTAATGGAAGCCACTTCACTTTCGGCCTGCATCACAATGCGGTTATGTTTGGGCATTTCTTTCGCGAGGTATTCCAGCACTTCGGATTGTGGAGTGATTGGATAACCAAAATAGGCATCGCATCCTGCCAGTATCGCGGCTTCTGCCATGGCTTCATTGCCTTTCATCAGTTTGAACGGGGTCATAAAAAATTATTTAGCCGGACCGGTAATTTGCTGTAACTGTTTTTTGATATCATCCGGGCTGATATCAACCGCTTTTTTCTTAGGGTGGGTACGGTATACTGTTATCACCGCATCAGGACAAACCAATGCACAGTTTACACAACCGGTGCATACTTCGTTGTTGGCAATGATATAACGGTAACCTTTGATGTTGATGGAACCAGAGAGGGTGAGGGCATGTTCTTTGCAGGCAGTGGTACACAGTTCACAGCCTTTGCAGCGTTGTATATCTATTTCAACCCTGCCTTTTACTGCCCGCTCTTTACCCGCAGCGGAGTTATTACCAGGCATAGCAATCGTTTTAGTTTGTGCATCAAATCTCGGGTGCAACGGAGCTGAATTATAGTCCTCCCGTCATACTGCACCATGATTATTGTCAGATATTGACGGCTGCAAAATATTTCTCCCCCGTCTGACTAAAATCATAAATAAGGAGCAGGACGATGTATATTTTTGAGCCGTATATGCAACTCTGGAAAAATATCATCCGCAAACCCAGTTAGTTTCCCTTACCATTTCCTGTAAGTAATATATTTTTTTCAACCGCAGCCGCATGGCTGCAAAACCCGCATATATGCACACCATCATAGAACCGTTCCGCATAAAATCTGTGGAGCCCATTTATTTTACCAGCAAAGAAGAACGGCAGGCCATCTTAAAAAAAGCAGATTACAATTCATTCCGCATCCATGCCAGCGATGTGCTCATCGACCTGCTTACCGACAGTGGTACCAGCGCCATGAGCAGTAACCAGTGGGCCGGTATCATGCAGGGAGATGAATCCTATGCAGGCAGCAGCAGTTTTTTCAGATTTGAAGATTCGGTTCGCAGCATCACAGGTATGCTCTATATCATTCCCACCCACCAGGGAAGGGCAGCCGAAAAGATCATCTTTACCATCTTAGGCGGCAAGGGAAAATATTTTATCAGCAACACATTGTTTGATACCACCCGTGCGAATATTGAATTTTCGGGTGCGGAAGGTATTGACTGTTTATGTGCCGAAGGAAAGCGGCCCACCGTGCCTGCCCCTTTTAAAGGCAATATGGATATAACTGCATTGCGGAAT
The DNA here is from genome assembly GCA_046329655.1 of Ferruginibacter sp. GTDB lineage: Bacteria > Bacteroidota > Bacteroidia > Chitinophagales > Chitinophagaceae > Ferruginibacter. The sequence goes on along the minus strand of JAXLUD010000013.1, from coordinate 74,261 downwards.
GCCATACTTGAAAAAGGAGCAGACAATATCCCGATGGTGATCATCACCATTACCAATAATTCCGGCGGCGGGCAGCCCGTGAGCATGCAGAATATAAAGGACGTTCGAAAAGTCTGCGACGAATTCAAAATACCCTTATTCATTGATGCCTGCCGCTTTGCAGAAAACGCTTACTTCATTAAACTGCGTGAAGCGGGTTATGAAAATAAAGCCGTGCCGCAGATTGCCAATGAAATGTTCTCTTATGCCGATGGCTGCACCATGAGTGCAAAGAAAGATGCCTTTGCCAATATCGGTGGTTTCCTCGCGATGAGAGATTTTGAACTGGCTGTACGATGCAGGAACCTGCTCATCATTACGGAAGGGTTTACCACTTACGGCGGACTGGCCGGCCGCGACCTCGAAGCGATTGCCATTGGCCTGCAGGAAGTGATGGATGAACATTACCTGCAGTACCGCATCCGAAGTATTGAATACCTCACCCATAAATTGATAGATGCCGGTGTGCCGGTGATGCAGCCTGCGGGAGGGCATGCCGTATACCTGGATGCAAAAAGTTTTTTACCGCATATACCGGTAGATCAGTATCCCGGCCAGTCGCTGGTTTGTGCCCTGTATGAAGAAGGCGGTATACGGGGTGTAGAAATTGGTTCGCTGATGTTTGGTAAGTATGATGATAATGGCAAATTGGTGCCGGCACAAATGGAACTGGTGAGGCTGGCTATCCCGAGAAGGGTGTATACACAAAGCCATATTGACTACGTGGCCGAAGTGATCATTGAAGTGTATAAAAAAAGAAATGTATTGAGTGGACTTTCCATTACAGAAGAAACGCCGCTGTTAAGACATTTTACTGCTAAACTAAAACCATTGAATAATTAAAGCACTGTTGTATGAAACACATTATTAAAAGAAGCTGGGCCGAGCCCTACAAAATAAAAATGGTGGAGCTGTTAAAAATGACCACTCCTGCACAAAGAAAAAAAGCGCTGGCAGCAGCCGGTTACAATACTTTTTTGTTAAGATCGGAAGATGTGTATATTGACCTGCTGACCGACAGCGGTACTTCTGCCATGAGCGATCATCAATGGGCCGGTATGATGCTGGGTGATGAAGCCTACGCAGGCAGCCGCAATTTTTATCACCTCGAAGAAGTGGTGCAAAACTATTATGGCTATAAATATTTAGTACCCACGCACCAGGGCCGTGGCGCCGAACATATTCTTTCGAAAATACTGATTAAGAAAGGCGATATCGTACCCGGTAATATGTACTTCACCACTACAAGGCTGCACCAGGAACTGGCCGGCGGAAAATTCGAAGACATCATCATTGATGCGGCGCACGATCCTGAAGATGAATTCCCCTTCAAAGGAAATGTGGATCTCCATAAACTGGAAGCACTGATAAAAAAATACGGCGCCAAACGAATTCCCTATGTAAGCATCGCCACCAGTGTGAACATGGCAGGTGGTCAGCCCATCAGTATCAAAAATTTAAAAGAACTGCGTGCGCTCACCAAAAAACATGGTATAAAAGTGATTCACGACATGACAAGGGTGGCAGAGAATGCACATTTTATACAACAGCGTGAAAAGGGGTATGAGAAAAAATCCATCCGCGAGATTGTAAAGGAAATTTGTTCTTACACCGACGGCGCCACCATGAGCGCCAAAAAAGATGCGCTGGTGAATATTGGCGGTTTTTTGGCCATTAACGACTGGGATGTTTTTGAAGAAGCAAGAAATATGGTGGTGGTGTATGAAGGGTTGCATACATATGGTGGCCTGGCCGGCCGTGATATGGAAGCGATGGCCATTGGCATTAAGGAAAGTGTGAGTGATGCGCATATTCATGCAAGGGTGGGACAGGTGACCTACCTCGGTGAAAAAATGATCGGTTACGGTGTGCCCATCGTAAAGCCCATTGGCGGACATGGCATATTTGTGGATGCAAAAAAGTTTTTACCGCATATTCCGCAGCATGAATTTCCTGCGCAAACACTGGCGGCTGCCGTTTACCAGGATTCAGGTGTGCGTACCATGGAACGTGGCGTAGTAAGTGCCGGCCGCAAAGCCAATGGTGAAAACTATTATCCCAAACTGGAGCTGGTGCGCTTTACCATTCCACGCAGGGTGTATACACAGGCGCATATGGACGTAATTGCCGAGTCCACCGCAAGGGTGTATGAGCAGCGTAATAAAATCAAGGGCCTCAAAATGGTGTACGAACCCAGGTACCTGCGTTTCTTCCAGGCAAGATTTGAACCATTAAAATGATCATATTAACTGCCTGCAGATAATATCAAAGACACTATCAAATGCCTCATTTACCATGGGGGCATTTTTTGTCATTACAGGAAAGGGTGTTTCGTGGATGAATTCGTAGGGCAGGTCAAGTATATCCACGGGTACAGGAATATTGCGGTATTTGCCCTGGAGTGTGTTAAGCACTTCGTATGGATAAATAACGGTATCGCCGTTGAGTGCTACAGCATACAACCGGTCTGCTATTTCCCGCAGGCGTTCTTCCCTTGTGTCAGCCATGCTGCTGTAATTAAGAATGGAACGGAAATACAAACCTTCCGGATGCTGGTTGCTTAGATAATGCCGCAGGCGTTCATCTTTCTGCAAATGACTGTCCAGGTGTTCCACCAAAAAAGAATACAGGTTTACATTGGCTTCACTGTCCAGGATAAATTTTGATACAGGGGAGATGCGGTTAAAAACGGGCCCGCCGCAAAACATCACCAGCTTTGTTTTGCTGAAATAATTTTCATGGTTGCTCATCATGAGAATTTCCGAAAGGAATGCGCCAATCGAATAGGCAAAAAGATCAATGCCGGCACCGGGTTCAATGGCGGGATGATTTCCTGATTTAATTTGCTGCAGCAGCTGAATCACATCATAATAGGTCTGGAGCCCGCTCCACACAAAACGCTGCGGGTTGGCCTGCAGCCTTGTACTGATGGCAACATTTGAAAGGGAGGAATGCAGGAGCAGCGGATATTGCTGTTTGCGCTGCTCACTTGCAGTAAACATGCCCCTGGTGCTGCTCCATGCCATGGGCGCCCGGTTCATGTGAAAGGCAATGGGGAACAGCAGCACAGCCTTGCCGGTTGATTGAGCGATGCGTGCGGCCCATGTATAATATTTGATCCATGATTTTTCATTAAAGCCATGCAGCATCAGCACGATGTTTTTTGCTTTGCTGCTGTTGCCGGGCATAAAAAGGTGATAGCGGAAATGAGTATTCTCGGTTACATGCGAGTCCTGCACATCCAGCACTTCACCCGGGGTGAGACTGGTTCCGTTGCTGTCTTTTTGCAGGTGTGTAAACGCATGGAGATTGCACTGGTAATGCTGTTCACCCGGGAGTATATGGTAATTGGCGGAGGTAAAACTAAAATTGAATACAGAAAGGTCTTCGTCAATCTGTATATGGTTGTCGGAAAAATTAACAGCATCTTTAAGCCTGCTGTAGCTGTCTGTGTAGTTCATACAAATGCTTTTGCGCAGGCAATCGTTATATCATGTTCAGAAATCCCTGTGCTCTGCGCCTTCAAACGCTCTTTCCCAGATGATCTTTTTGCCAAACCCGATGGAGCTGTCGGTGAATTTGATGGAGTTGATCCGGATCGTCCAGATTTCCCCGGGCATGCCCATGGCCAGCGGGTTTTTCCGGTAAAAAATACTGGCGGCATTCTGGGTGGCCGAATGTCCGAATGGCATGGATATTCCCTGGAACTGCACACCCTGTATATGCATTTTATTCAGTTTGTCGGGCAGGATGGTGCCTGCAACGGCCGGCCGCTGTACCATGGCGGCAGAGTGGGTGGTGTCCAGCGATGATTTGTAATACAACAGCTGCTCCTTGCTGTTATAGGCGTAAAAACAGTTGAAGCAGTAAGGATTTCCATTTTCATCGGTGCAGCAAACATTGGCACAGCATTGCTGTTCGATGAATTCGCTGATCTTTTCGTTCATAACACTTTAATTATTCTCACGGGACATGCCTGCGCCACTTCCTGGCTATGCACCACCTGTGAGTTGGATATGGTTAAAATAAAAACATCTTTTTTGCCTGTTGCTTTCAATAAGGTGGCCTTACCGTCTTTCTTGCTCATACGCCACAGTTCAGGTTGCTGCTCCTGGCATACGCCGCAACCAATGCATTTATTCCGGTACTGGATAATTTTATGCATGATCGGCCCCCACAATTTTATACAGCTTGTCAGCCGCAGTTACTTTTGTTTCAAAAGGGAAGGTGATGAGATCGCCCTTCCTGGCAGCCTTGTTTTTTTTACCATTCACCACCAGTGTTTCCATTTTCTCTTTTACCATACCGCATTTTGGACCCGTGATCATCAGGATATCTCCCGGATTTACCGAGCCGGCTTCCACAATAAATTCTCCCACACCGATACGCGGGTAATATTTGGTGCCCTTTCCGATATATATTTTTTTCTCCGTGGCAGCCGAACCGGGCTGCGGTGTCCATTCGCCCAGCTTTCTTCCCAAATAATATCCTTCCCAAAAACCACGGTTGTACACTTTTTCCATTTCAGCTTTCCATGCAGTTATTTTTTCCTGGGAGAAAGTTCCGTCTTCCACCGCTGTTAAAGCTTCCCGGTAACATTGTGTTACCACCTGTACATAATCAGCTCCTTTTGTTCGGCCTTCAATTTTCAATACATCCACACCGGCGGCAATTACCTGGTCTAAAATATCAATGGTGCAGAGGTCTTTCGGGCTCATGATGTATTCGTTATCGATCAGCAGTTCTTCGCCACTTTCTGTATCTTTTACCGTGTAGGGCCTGCGGCAATTTTGCACACAGGCACCGCGGTTGGCCGATGCATTTTGTGTGTGCAGGCTCATATAGCATTTACCCGAGATGGCCATACACAGGGCGCCATGAACAAAGATTTCGATCTTTACCAGTTCGCCTGCAGGCCCTTTTATTTGTTTCCGTTTGATTTCATTCGTGATATGCTCCACCTGTTTCAGGGTGAGTTCCCTCGCCAGCACGATCACATCCGCAAATTTTGAAAAAAACTGCACGGCCTCAATATTGCTTACATTGGCCTGGGTGGAAATATGCAGCGGTATCTGCAGCTGGTTGCAATATTCAATCACGGCAAAATCAGCAGCGATCACCGCATCAATGCCATGTTGTTTTACTTCCTTTAAAATATTTTTCAACAGCTGCATATCGTGTTCATACATCACGGTGTTGAGGGTGATATATGCCTTGATATGGTTTGCTTTGCAAATACTGCTGACTTCCTTAATATCTTCAATGGTAAAAGTGCCGGCGCTGCGGGTGCGCATGTTCAGCTGCTCCACGCCAAAATAAATGGCGTTTGCACCTGCGTTGATGGCCGACTGCAAACTGTCGAATGAACCTGCAGGCGATAATAATTCAATAGTTTGTTGTTTCATTATCCTTTTACTCCCTCGAGTATTTTTATGTAATTGGCCCGCTCATAAGCGGTGGGGTCGCTGATATGCTGCTGGCTCATGCTGCCCCTGAATGAAGCGATATCATCAAATCCCATCATGCTCATCCAGTTGTCCAGGTCGCGGTTCATTTCATTGAGGTATTCAATGCCGTTCTTGTATAAGGATGAAGCGGTCATCACAACATCTGATCCAGCAAGGATGTATTTGGCCACTTCCACCACGCTTTGCACACCGGATGTGGCAGCCAGTGAACAATTTACTTTACCGTATAATAATGCCGTCCATAATAATGGCAAACGTATTTCGGTGGCATTGCTGTAATGCAGGTCGTGTACCAGTGACAAATCGGTAATATCAAAATCGGGCTGGTAAAAACGGTTGAACAATACCAGTCCATTGGCACCGGAATGCTGCATGCGCAAAGCCATATTGCCCATGGCGCTGAAATAGGGATTCAGTTTAACTGCCACCGGGATTTTTACATTGGCCTTGATGGATTCAATGATATTAAGGTAGCGGTGTTCCACTTCTGAAGAAGACATGGCAATATCACCGGGTATGAAAAATATGTTTACTTCAATGCCATCGGCACCTGCCTGTTCCATCTGGCGGCTGTAATCGATCCATCCTTCATTGGTAATGCCGTTCAAACTGCCGATGATGGGAATGCGGGTGCGTTTTTTTGCTTTCTGTATATGCTCCATGTACTCGTCCACGCCCACGCTGAAGTCATCCAACGACGGAAAGAAATCTGCCGCTTCTGCAAAGGCATTGCTGGTGCTGCTGAGTACGTTGCCAAATTTTGCTTCCTCCTGTTTGATCTGCTCTTCAAATAACGAAAACAATACAACGGCGCCGGCACCACTGTCTTCCATCTTCAGGATATTGTCCAGTTTTTCACTCAGGGTGCATGCAGAAACAATAATGGGAGAGTTGAGCTTCAATCCCATGTAAGCGGTTTGGAGTTTCATGTTGATCTATCGGTTAATTGGTTAATCAGTTAATTAGTTGATTGGTTAATCAGTTAATCGGTATGTAACAATTATGCTGCTTCTTTCAGAAGGCATACAAGTTAACCGATGAACGAATTAATCAATTAACAATTTTCAATTATCAAAAAGCTGTCCATCACCCTAATGACAGCTGCTTTATTCTAAGCTACCGGCACAAAATCACTTGCCTTCTTCGTTGCCAGTTCTTCGTATGTTTTCCATTTCAGGTTCACCAGATCCTGTGCATGTTTCATCAGTTCGTCTGCCGCTTCAGGATTGGTGAGTGTAAGAACCTTATAACGGAGTTCGTTGTAAGTATAATCTTTCAGTGAAATCGTTGGTCTTGGTGAATCCAGTACAAACGGGTTCTGGTTTTTCCTTCGCAGCGATGGATTGTAACGCAGTAATGGCCAGTGACCGCTTGCCACGGCTTTGTGCTGCTGATCCAAACCATTCTTCAGGTCGTAACCATGCGCAATACAATGGCTGTACGCCAGGATGATCGAAGGACCGTCGTGTGCTTCCGCTTCACGCATGGCCAGCAATGCCTGCTGCGGGTTGGCACCAAAGGCCACCCTCGCTACATACACATTGCCATAAGAGATGGCCTGCATGGCCAGGTCTTTTTTGCCGCCTGACTTACCGCCTGCAGCAAATTTTGCAGTGGCAGCAGTAGGAGTGGATTTAGAACTTTGTCCGCCGGTATTGGAATACACTTCTGTATCCAGCACCAGGATATTGATATTTCTTCCGCTGGCAAGCGCATGATCCAAACCGCCATAGCCAATATCATATGCCCATCCGTCGCCACCTACCAGCCATACACTGCGGCGTACCAATTGATCGGCCACAGATAACAAATGGGCTGCTTTGGATGAGTTCATGTCTTTCAGCTTTGCTTTCAAACCATCCACCCGCTGGTGCTGTGTTACCAGTTCACTCTCGAGTGTTTGCGGCGCATCCAGTATTTCTTTTACGTAAGCTTCGCCGAGTTCATCTTTCAGTTCCTGCAGCAATTGCCTTGCAACTGCCAGTTGTTTGTCGGCGGTGATGCGCATGCCCAAACCAAATTCTGCATTGTCTTCAAACAATGAATTGCTCCATGCCGGGCCGCGGCCATCTTTATTTTTTGCCCATGGTGTGGTGGGCAGGTTACCGCCATAGATAGAGGAGCAGCCTGTTGCATTTGCAATCAGTAACCTGTCTCCGAATAATTGTGATAACAGTTTTAAATAAGGTGTTTCACCACAACCGGCGCAGGCGCCGCTGAATTCAAACAATGGTTCCAGGAACTGGGCGCCATGTACGGTGGAGAAATCAATTTTAGAACGGTCGTTCCAGGGGATGTTTTCAAAGAAATCAATATTGGCTTGTTCCTGTTTCAATATTGGTTCTTTTTCACCCAGGTTGATCGCTTTTTTGCTGCGGTTGTTGGGGTCGGTGGCGGGACAAACCTCCACGCATAAATTACAACCGGTGCAGTCTTCCACATAAACCTGTAATGAGTATTTTGTTTCAGGAAAACCCCTTGCGTTAATCGGTGCTGATTTAAATCCTTCAGGTGCTTTTTCAGCAAAGGTTTCGTGGTAGAATTTTGCACGGATCACGCTGTGCGGACAAACATAAGCACAGTTACCACATTGTATGCATGTATCAGGTTCCCAGATGGGCACCAGGTCGGCGATATTTCTTTTTTCCCATTGGGTGGTGCCGCTGGGGTAAGTGCCGTCAACGGTCATTTTACTTACAGGAATATTGTCGCCATGACCGGCCATCATCATCGCTGTCACTTCTTTTACAAATGCAGGCGCTTTGTCTGAAACGGTTAAAAGGTCAACAGTTGCTGTAGATACATTTGCAGGGTGGCTCACTTCATACAAATGTGCCAGTGTTGCATCCACGGCCTTAAAGTTTTGTTCAATTACTTTAGGACCTTTTTTGAAATAGGTTTTTTCAATGGCTTTTTTGATCTGTTTGATCGCATCGTCTTTTGGCAATACACCTGAGAGTGCGAAATAACAGGTTTGCATGATGGTGTTGATACGGCCGCTCATGCCGGTTTCACGGGCAACGGTGGTAGCATCAATCACGTACAGTTTTATTTTTTTACTAATGATCTGCTGCTGCACCTGTCCAGGTAATTTACTCCATACCTCGTCTTTATCATACGGACTGTTCAGCAGGAAAGTGGCGCCATCACTGGCAAATTCCAGCATCTCCACTTTCTCCACAAAGTTGAACTGGTGACAGGCGATGAAGTCTGCCTTTGAAATCAAATAAGGCGCCCTGATCGGTTTAGGACCGAAGCGCAAATGAGATACTGTTCTTGCACCGGATTTTTTAGAGTCGTACACAAAATATCCCTGTGCAAACAGGTCGGTATTTTCTCCAATGATCTTAATGGTGTTTTTATTGGCACCCACGGTACCATCGGCGCCTAACCCAAAGAACAGGCCCTGTCTCCATTCGCTTTCATCTAACTTAAATGATTCGTCGTAAGCCAGGCTGGTGAAGGTAACATCATCGTTGATTCCGACAGTGAACCCATTCTTTGGATTATCTTTTTTCAGTTCATCATAAACAGCTTTCACCATGGCAGGTGTAAACTCTTTGGATGAAAGGCCGTAACGGCCGCCGATAATTTTTGGTAATGATTTTATTTTCCCCTGCTGGAAGGCTTCCACCAATGTGGCCAGTACATCCTGGTACATGGGTTCGCCGGCTGCGCCGCTTTCCTTGGTACGGTCGAGCACGGCGATGGATTTTACCGTGGCAGGCAATACATCAATAAAATGTTTCAGCGAGAAGGGGCGGTATAAACGCACCACGATCACACCGGTTTTTGCACCGGACTTGTTCAGTTCATTTACTGTTTCTTCAACGGTTTCACCGCCAGAACCCATTACGATCGTTACTTCAGTGGCATCAGGTGCACCCACGTATTCGAACAGCCCGTATTTTCTTCCCGTAAGTTTTGCAAACTCGTTCATCACTGCTTCCACAATACCGGGTGTGTTATTGTAAAATGTATTCACGGTTTCCCTTCCCTGGAAATATACATCCGGGTTTTGTGCCGTACCACGGATGAAGGGGTTTTCAGGATTCAGTCCGCGTTTGCGGTGAGCGATCACTAAATCATCGGGCACCATGGATTTGATCTGTTCATCCGCCAGCAGCTCCAGTTTATTTACTTCATGCGAAGTACGGAAGCCGTCGAAGAAATGCACAAAAGGGATCCTTGATTTTAAAGAAGCCACCTGTGAAATCAGTGCAAAGTCATGTGCTTCCTGCACACTCGCCGCACCCAGCATGGCAAAGCCTGTAGTTCTCGCCGCCATAATATCCTGGTGGTCGCCAAAGATGGAAAGCCCCTGCGCCGCCAGTGAACGTGCGGCCACATGAAAAACAGCGGGGGTTAATTCACCGGCAATTTTATACATATTGGGCAGCATCAGCATCAAACCCTGTGAGGCTGTAAATGTGGTGGTGAGTGAGCCTGTTTGCAAAGCGCCGTGCACCGTACCGGCTGCACCGCCTTCACTCTGCATTTCTATTACATCAGGCACATTGCCCCAGATATTTTTTGTTCCTTTAGATGCCCATTCATCGGCCAGTTCGGCCATGGTGGAAGAAGGTGTGATGGGGTAGATGGCACACACTTCATTGATACGGTAGGCCACGTATGCGGCGGCCTCGTTTCCATCTATGGTAGCTACTAATTTATTATTTGACATTGGTAACAGCATTAACAGGTTCAGGAATCATTTCTATCGCATGGCAGGGGCATTGCTCAAAGCAAACTGCACAACCGGTACAGGCTTCATAATTGAATTTGTAACGGTTGCCCTTGCCCAGTTTTATAATGGCATCTTCGGGGCAGGCGCCAAAGCAGCCATCACATTCAAAGCAGTTGCCGCAGCTAAGGCAGCGCTGTGCTTCAAACCTGGCTTCTTTTTCACTGAGCCCGCGGTTGATCTCTTCAAAACTTTTCACGGCCACTTCAGGCGCCAGTTTATCCTGCTCTTTTTGCGGTGCATCCGTTTTGTACCACATGTGCAGTTTTTTAAAGCTGGCGGTCTGGTGTTTATCGGGTTTTATATACGGCGCACCGGATAAATAACCATCTATATATTTGGCGGCTTTTTTACCATGACCGATCGCGATGGTGGCGCTGCGGTTTTCGCCGGGCAGCATATCACCACCGGCAAAAATGCCATCGGCGCCGGTCATACGGCCGGCATCAATTACCACGGTACCATCGTCGTTTACTTTAACAGAAGAAAGGCTGCGCAGGAAACCGGAATCGGATTCCTGTTTATTGGCATTGATGAGCACATCCGCTTCCACAATTTCAAATTCGCCCGTGCCCACTGCTTTTCCTTTTTCCACCTTCATGATTTCGAGCACCACTTTTTTATTTTCGATACGGCTGATGCTGCGGAAGAGTTTTACATCCACACCTTCTGCCAGTGCATCATCGGTTTCGTAGTCGTATGCAGGCATCATTTTTTTATCGCCATAGAAGTAAACCGAAGCTTCGCTTCCAAAGCGTTTGATGATCCTGGATAAATACAGCGCCAGTTTGCCACCGCCGTACACCACTACTTTTTTATGCATGAACGGAGAGGCGTTTCGTTTCACTTCATTAAAGAAAGAGAACGCATCGGTGAGGTATACCGAGTTGTCGTGTGCAAATGCTTCGGTACGTATTACCTGTGCGCCGATAGATAAGTACACGGCATCAAAATTGCCTGACTGTTTTTCGGCAGGCACATCCTGTACTTTATAATTCAGGCGGATCTTCACACCCATTTTTACAATGCGGTCAACTTCCGCTTCCAGTATTTCTTTGGGAAGCCGGTATTCGGGAATACCCGACCACAACAAACCACCGGGCTGTGTGCCGGCATCGTATATTTCAACGGTGTGGCCCTGTCTTGCCAGGTGATAGGCGGCAGATAAACCACCGGGACCGGCGCCGATCACCAGCACTCTTTTACCGGTAGGCGTGGCGGTAAACCGCGGCTGCCATTTTTGAGCAATGGCTTCATCTCCGATATATCTTTCCACCGCATGGATGTTGATCGTTTTCTCGATATGATTACGGTTACAACCCGTTTCACAGGGCTTCACGCAAACACGGCCCATAATGGCCGGGAAAGGACAATCTTCCATCAATGTCTGGAATGCTTCAAAATAATTGCCCGATTGTGCATGTGCCAGCCAGGCCTGAATGTTTTCACCTGCGGGGCAGGCGCTGTTGCAGGGTGGCATAAAGTCCATGTAAACGGGGCGGCGGAATCTGTTGGGGCCGGTACCTTCTGCATGAGAAAGCAGGTCGACCGGTTTGGTAATATCTGTTGCAGCCATAGTGTTAAGTTTTGCCGGGGAAATGGTTATATAATCCGGCTTAATATAATACGGCAAAGTACCCCACACTGTAATTTTACTGCATGACGAAATTCAAGGGGCTGAATGATTTCTGTCATGCAACTGTCAGGCAATCAAATAAAATTTATTGTCATTCCCCTCACTGGCAATACCTTTGTTGTGATGAGGCACTTGCGAACACTGCGAAAATATTTCTGGAAATACCGCTGGCTTTTTTTACTGGGTATTTTATTTGTTATACTTACCAATTATTTCAGGATACTGGCGCCGCAGCTTACCGGTTACGTGGTGAACACTGTTGTGCATTCCATTAAGAATGGCGAAGCGGCCAATGCCGGGGCAGAAAAGAATTATGATGTGCTGGTAAAGGCGGTAATCGGCTGGTTTGGACAAAGCAGCAGCAATAAAATACTGCTGGCGGGTATTACCCTGCTGGTGCTGGCGCTTATCAGCGGTTTCTTTATGTTCCTGATGCGGCAAACGATTATCGTGATGAGCCGCCATATCGAGTACGACCAGAAGAACGAGATATTCAGTCACTACCAGCAGCTCGATACCAATTTTTACAAAACCCACAGCACCGGCGACCTGATGAACCGCATTGCAGAAGATGTAAGCCGGGTACGTATGTACACCGGGCCGGCCATCATGTACTTTATCAACCTGGCTGCCGTGATCGGGTTCAGCGTGTTCTTTATGTTCAAAGCCAGTCCGAAACTTACACTGGTTGCCCTGGCGCCCCTGCCGCTGCTTGCCATCACCATTTATTTTGTCAATACCATCATCAACCGCAAAAGCGAAAAGATACAGGCCTTGTTGAGTGATCTTACCACCAATGCGCAGGAATCTTATTCCGGCATCCGGGTGATCAAATCATATGTGCAGGAGAAAGCCATGTTCGGGTTTTTTAAAAACAACAGCGAGGAGTACCGGAAAAATGCACTCGGACTGGCAAAGACCGAAGCCATTTATTTTCCCAGCATGGCCCTGCTCATCGGGCTGAGCACGTTGGTTACGATCATGGTGGGTTGCCTGGATGTAATAAACAAAGTGCCCGGCACCAATGTGGGCATGATCGTTGAATTTGTGGTGTATATACAAATGCTTACGTTTCCCGTGAGCGCCATTGGGTGGACCGCCAGTATGATACAACGGGCCATTGCCTCGCAGAAACGCATCAATGAATTTTTGCTCACCGAACCGGGGATCAAAAATGAGCCCGGTGCTGTTAAGCCCATACTCCAGGGCCATATCAGTTTTAACCAGGTGAATTTTACTTACCCGCATACCGGCATTCATGCCATCAAAGATTTTTCATTGCAGATCGGCAAGGGAGAGAAGGTGGCCATTGTTGGGAGAACCGGTTCAGGCAAATCCACCCTTGCACAATTGCTGCTGCATATGTATAACCCGCAGCAGGGGATGATCGCCTATGACGGCGTTCCTGTAAACAAGATCGACCTGCAGCACCTGCGGGAGCAGATCAGTTATGTACCGCAGGATGTGTTTTTGTTCAGTGAATCCGTCAGCAATAATATCCGTTTCGGTATGCAGCAGGCTTCGCAGGAAGCCGTGGTGGCAGCTGCCGAACAGGCCAGTGTGCACCGTGAGATTGAAAGGTTTGGCGAAAAATATAATACCATGATTGGCGAACGGGGCGTAACCCTCAGCGGCGGCCAGAAACAGCGGATATCCATTGCAAGGGCGCTGATCAAAAACCCGCAGATCGTGGTATTTGATGATTGCCTGAGTGCAGTGGATGCCCGTACCGAAAAGGAGATCATCGGGAACCTGTATAAATACCTCGAAAATAAAACGGCCATTATTATCACGCACAGGATATTTTCCCTGTTCAATTTTGATAAGATCATTGTACTGGAAGAAGGCCGCATTGTTGAACAGGGCACCCATGAAACCCTGCTGGCGCTCAACGGAACCTATGCCGAAATGTATAACCGGCAGCAGGTGCAGGATAACTGATTTTACTTTTAAGAAGTTATCAGCCTTTGTCATCTGTCCCGGTTGCAGTTGGGACAATTTTACAGTCTTTATTGATCAGGTCATTCAAGCCTGCCCGCAGGGTAAAACGGATGAATATCCTGTTGATAATAAGTTTACTTATATTTTGCCAATTCAAAAACAATTTTATCTTTGCCATGCCCAAAACAAAGGCGAAGTTAAAAAACCAAAAAAATCATAACAGTGGCGTACGAAAACAACGACAAAAAAATGGAAAGCGTTTACAGCCAGAGGATACGTGCAGGCAAACGCAGGACTTACTTTTTTGATGTAAGGGAAACTCGTGGTAACGATTATTATTTAACGATCACCGAAAGCCGTAAGAAGTTTGACAGCGATGGATATGAGCGGCACAAGATATTTTTATACAAAGAAGATTTCAATAAATTCCTGAAAGGTTTGGAAGAAGCCGTTAATTATGTAAAAACAGAATTAATGCCTGATTTCGATTTTGATGCTTTCAATCATGATAACCCTGAAGGTGAGGGTGGCGCTCCTGAAGCTGCTGCCCCGGCAGCACCTGTTGCGCCACAGGCATCAGCAGAAAGCACAGAAGCCCCGGCGGCACCAGCACCTGCTGCACCACCTGCAGACAATGGCAGCCACGAGGAAGTAGACAAATGGTAATACCAAGCCAAAACTAATTGCTGAGGCCCTTCAATTTTTTGAAGGGCTTTTTATTTTACCGCTTTGGTAAAACCGGATGAACTCCGGAGGCATTGGGTATGCGGTTGCCCGGCATTGCAAACCTGGCTGCGTTGTGTATTACTGCAGCAGTTGCTTTAGGCGGCACCAGGCAGGGCATATTATCCAGCGGTAAAGCATAGATTTTTCCCATTTCCGTTTCAGATAATAATGTTGCCTGTGGCGGTACTGCCGTTGTTCTGATGAATGCAGGTTTAGAAGTGGCAGGTTATTCTTTGATTATTTCCAGCAACGTTTTGGGTGCAGCTGTTTGGGCGGAGGCTGAAAATGCACCCATAAAAAATGGTACGACAATTGCAATTTTCATGGTAAATACTTTATTATTAAAATTAAGCATTTATTTTTACCGAAATGAAAAAATTACTTGTTATTCTCCTGCTGTCAGGATGGGCCTTCGCTTCATCTGCGCAGGGATATAAAATCGTGAAGGCATGGGCATTTGTAACGGAGTCGGCACCCGGCAGGGTAATGAAGGATGATGGTGGAAAAGAGATGAAACCGGCTGGGATTACGGAGCGTTTTATTTATATCGAAACAAACTATAAAGGAGCTCCCAAAGCAGATGCTGTATTGTACAATGGTAAATCATTTGCAGTAAGTATTGTGCCTGTAAATGAAGCCAAACACCTGGCAGGAAGCATCTACAGTAACGGTAAACCATCTTATATCATTCCTAAAAAAGGTAATAAACTCTGGAAGCTGGTGATAACAGATACGGGCATGCCGGCAAATACTGCAAAGATCATTACGGTTAAAGGAAAACTGGGCAACAGCAGTTTTAAACAAACACTCTACACCGAAACCAGGCTCAACGGGCCAGAATATCAATAAAATTTACAGCGGAATATTGCCGTGCTTTTTCCGGGGTCTTTTTGCCACTTTATTTTCCAGCATGGCAAAAGCCTTGATCAGTTTTTTACGTGTTTCTCTTGGCTCAATTACCTCATCAATAAAACCACGTTCGGCCGCTGTATATGGATTTGCAAACAGCTCGGCATATTCGGCTTCCTTCTCCAGTAGTTTTTGTGCAGGATCTTCTGCCGCGGCTATTTCATTTTTGAAAATGATCTCGCTGGCACCCTTGGCACCCATTACCGCGATTTCTGCAGATGGCCAGGCATAATTCATATCGGCACCAATATGCTTGCTGTTCATTACGTCATAAGCGCCGCCATAGGCCTTACGTGTAATCACAGTGCAGCGTGGTACCGTGGCTTCACTCAGCGCATACAGCAATTTGGCACCGTTGGTGATGATGCCATTCCATTCCTGGTCGGTGCCCGGCAAAAAACCGGGTACATCCACCAGCACGAGTAAAGGAATATTAAAGCAGTCGCAGAACCTTGTAAAGCGGGCCCCTTTTTTCGAGCTTTCAATATCCAGCACACCGGCCAGGCTCATCGGCTGGTTGGCCACAATGCCAATGCTTCTTCCGGCAAGTCTTGCAAAACCCACCACGATATTGTCGGCATAATATTTATGCACTTCAAAGAACGACTCCTCATCGCAGATGCCATCAATCACTTCGCGGATATCATAAGGCTGGTTGGCGCTCTGCGGAACAATCGTTTCCAGAACATCCCTGGTTTCATCTCCCAGAGTATAAGGTGTTTTCTGCAATACATCCTCGCAGTTTTGCGGCATATAACTCAGCAGTTTCTTCACCTGTGCAATGCAGTCCATATCATTCACCGCGGTTAAATGCGTTACACCCGACTTGGTGCTGTGCGTGGAGGCACCGCCCAGTTCTTCTGAGCTCACTTCTTCGTTGGTAACCGTCTTCACCACGTTCGGACCGGTAACAAACATATAACTGGTGTTTTCCACCATGATGGTAAAATCGGTCATGGCAGGAGAGTACACGGCACCACCGGCGCATGGGCCCATGATGGCAGATATCTGAGGTATCACACCGGATGACTGCACATTCCTGTAAAAGATATCGGCATAGCCGCCGAGGGAACGCACACCTTCCTGTATCCTGGCACCGCCGGAATCGTTCAGCCCGATCATCGGAGCACCGGTCTTCATCGCCATATCCATAATACGGCAGATCTTTTCGGCATGCGTTTCAGAAAGGGCGCCGCCAAAAACAGTGAAGTCCTGCGCAAACACATATACCAGCCGGCCGTTGACCGTACCATAACCTGTTACAACACCATCGCCATAATATTGCTGGCTGTCCATGCCAAAATCCTTGGTACGGTGAGTAACCAGGGCACCTACTTCTTCAAATGAACCCGGATCCATCAGCAGGTTCACCCTTTCCCTCGCGGTGAGCTTTCCTTTTTTATGCTGCGCTTCAATTCTTTTTTCGCCGCCGCCGAGTTTGCCTTCTTCTAATTTCGACCTGAGTATTTCAATTTTCGATTTCATATTTTGTGAGTTGTTAGTGGTGAATGGTCAATTGTGAATGGTGAGTAGTCAGTGGTGAGTAATGACCAATGACTGAATGACTCTGCATCACGAACCATCAATGCGCCAGCCTCCGTTTCCAGCTGGTGGATTTATTTTCGACCGGGTTCAGCATTTTTTGTTTTTCCTGCATGCATTTTAATGCCACATAGGCCGCGATCTCTGCATTGGCTTTTTCTTTTTCCCTGATCTTTTCGGGTGTGTAATAATTTTTTACAAAATGCGTATCAAAATGACCGGAGAAGAACGCGTCATGCTCAAACACAAATGTGCCAAAGGGCAGGGTGGTGGCCACTCCTTCAATTTTATAATCTTTGATCGCCAGCAGCATTTTCTGTATGGCTTCTGTTCTTGTTTTCCCGTGCACCACCAGTTTGGCGATCATCGGGTCGTAATAAATCGGGATGGTCATGCCCTCTTCGTAACCATCATCCACCCGTATGCCTTCACCAACAGGTTTTACATACTTGGTGAGTGTGCCTACCGAGGGCGTGAAATTATTCAGCGGATCTTCTGCGTATACCCTTAACTCAATGGCATGGCCGTTGGGTTTGATATCATCCTGTGAAATACCCAGCACTTCACCGCGGGCAATACGTATTTGCTGTTCCACCAGGTCAAGACCAATGATCATTTCTGAAACCGGGTGTTCCACCTGCAGCCTGGTATTCATTTCAAGGAAATAAAAATTCAGTTTGTCGTCCACCAAAAATTCCACCGTGCCTGTACTTACATAATTGCATGATTTTGCCACCATCACAGCGGCATTCCCAATTTTTTCCCTGAGCTCCGGTGTAATGATGGCCGAAGGCGTTTCTTCCACCACTTTCTGGTGACGGCGCTGTATGCTGCATTCCCTTTCGAGCCCGTGAATAACATTGCCATGTTTATCGGCCACCACCTGAACTTCAATGTGCCTGGGTGAGGTAACATATTTTTCGATAAATACCGATCCGTCGCCGAATGCGGCTTTGGCTTCACTGATGGCACGTTCCATTTGTTCTTTCATGTCGCCGGGCTGCTCCACGATGCGCATGCCCTTGCCGCCGCCGCCGGCTGATGCTTTGATCAAAATGGGGTAGCCCACTTTGGCGGCAATTTCAATGGCAAGTTCCACATTCTCGATGGCTTTGTCGATACCCGGCACCATCGGGATATTATAATGACTCACGCATTCTTTGGCCGCCAGTTTGGATCCCATAATGCGCATGGCTTCCGGCGTTGGGCCGATAAATTCAATACCGGCATCGGTAACTTTTTGTGCAAATTCTGCGTTCTCACTTAAAAAACCATAACCGGGATGAATACCATCCACGCCAAGTTCTTTGCAAATGGCAATGATCTTATCTCCATTCAGGTATGATTCGGCAGAAGGGGCAGCGCCCAGGCAAACTGCTTCATCAGCAAATAAAACATGCGGGGCATGCCGGTCAGCATCTGAATACACGGCCACACATTTGATACCCATTTTACGGATGGTGCGCATTACCCTCAACGCAATTTCTCCTCGGTTGGCGACTAATATCTTTTGCATATGGTGAGTTATAAGTTGTAAGTTATAAGTTATAAGTGCTAAGTAGTAGTGTGTCAGTTGTAAGTTGTCGTTTATTGAGGCGTCAGTTATTTTTTAGCCTTAGTACTTAATACTTAGTACTTAGTACTTAATACTTACAACTCGCAATACTACTCCAGTTCCACCAGCACCTGTCCTTTATCCACGGCCTGGCCTGCCTTTACTTTTATTTTTTTGATCCTGCCATCTGCATGCAGGAGGATACTGTTTTCCATCTTCATGGCAGAAAGTATGAGCAACCGTTCACCTTCTTTCAGTTCCTGGCCTTCGGTCACACTTACTTCCAGCACCATACCGGGCATGGGTGCTTTTACTTCTTTCACATGTTTGGTGCTTACGGTGTTGAAGCCCATCTTGTCGAGCATCTGGTCGAGCGAGTCCTTGATCTCGATGTCGAATGTTTCGCCATCCAATTCAATTTTTACATGTTTGCCGGAGATATCCGATTCCAGCAATCTCGCATTTACTGAGCGGTGGTCTTTGATGATGTTGAATTCGCGGGGAGATTTTCTAACCAGGTCGGCGGCATCGATTTCAGCCTGCCCGATGGTAAAGTCAAAAGCGTTGACCTTTACCTTAAAGGCATTGTTTTGTTCTGACATACAGCGTGCAATTTTTATTAAAGTTAACTGATTCTGTTTGCCGGGAAACCGGTTCCCTGTTAAACTATATCAATTAAGCAATTTTTCCGGATGTTAAGTTTGGGCATAAATGCCTGATGGCTGCTGATTATTGTCATTAAAAAATATGATTTGCGGACAGGAAATATTTTTGGGCCGTCTTCTAATTTGGCACACAATATTGTTTATGCTGCGCAAAAAATTATTCGGCACTCTGCACAATGAGCAGTTCAGGCACAGAACGCACGAGATTGTAAGGGTGGAAGCGCTGAGCGATGCCGTGTTCGCATTTTCTGTTTCCCTGCTGGTGGCAGCACTTGAAGTGCCGCAAACATTTGAAGAACTGCGGTGGATCATCAATGGCGCCATCCCTTTTTTCTGCACCGTGGCGCTCGTGTTTATGTTTTGGTACCAGCAAAATGTTTTTTTCAGGCATTATGGTGTGAATGACCTGTATACCATCGTGCTAAACCTGGTGTACCTCGCCGTGATATTGTTTTATGTTTACCCGCTCAAATTCCTGTTTTCATTATTGCTGTCCTCATGGACAGGAGTACAGTTGTTTCCAAAAGCGGCAGAAAAACACCTGGCGGTGATCTCGCAGCATGAATTTCCTGCACTCATTATTATTTTCAGTGCCGGTTATTTTGTGATCTGGCTCCTGCTGTTCCTGATGCACAAACATGTATTGCGCTTCAGCAGCAAACTTGAACTGAACAGGTATGAAACCGCGTATACAAAAAAAGAAACCAGGGGTGCTTTGTGGAATGCCCTCACCGGGCTGGTGGCCATTTTGTTTGCACTTATTGGATGGGAACTGGTATCCGGGCTTTGTTACCTTTTTATACCCGTGTTGCTGTTCATCAATAACCGTTTGTTTGCAAAGCAGCTGCGCTGACCAGATCATTGCGGGGTAAAATCGTAGTATATCTTCAGCAGGCTGTGTTCCATCGGCACGGTTTCCAGGAAAAATGCCTTTCTTCTTTTGCCATCAATAATTTCCAGCACAGAAGTATTGGGAGGAATGGAGCCGAGATTATTGGCTTCAAATAAAATGGTGTTAGCACCTGCATTGAGTGTGATGGTAAGAAACTGCGGCGCTTTTTTTACAGGGAAATTCTTTGCGATCCAGCTGCCGTTGATACTGATGGAAATAGTGTCGCCATCTTCCACCGCATCATCCCAGATGGCCAGCGTAAGCTGTTTGGAAACGGACTTTACACTGCCCAGCAGTTTTTCGTTTGCCTGCAGGGGTGGTTCGCCGGGGCCCGGGTAAATATAAGGCTGAAAGCCGGTGTTCTTTTCCTTGTCCTGCTGAATGGCCAGTTTTACTGCAATAAATGAAGCCCCGCTGTCATCCGGGTTATCAAAATCAAGTACAAATTTTTTCTTTTCAAACTCGCCCCTGAAATGCGCATAGCTCCGGCTGCTGTTAACCGTATAGTCTGGAAAAAAAGCGATCACGTTGCCACCGGTATCGATCATGATCTCTTCCGTGCGTTCTTTTTTTGATAAAGCCCATTGCTCAAACAATACTTTGCCATTGAATACCCCGGAAGCCATATCATTTTTATTCAGTCCGGATACGCTGTAAGCACCATAACGGGTGGGGACATACACGGTATCGATCAATCCAAAATAAACAGGCGAAGCAGAAGGACTGAGCAGCATGGCTGTATAGGCATCCCGCCATGGCACTGAGGAAGTTTTTGAAAACTGCAGATTGCCGTTGGTAATGATTTTTTGAACCGGTAATGCTGCGCTGTCGGTATAAGGGCGGGCATTTGTTTTAAATGGCAGCCTGTTGATGGAAAGCTGGAGCTGCCCGCGGGAATCCCTTCCGAGGTCGAAGCAGCCATTGAGCGGCAGCATATCAATATGGAAAGGCTTTTCTGAAGCCGCGTATTTGTTTTTGCTGATGGCCAGCTGCCATGCGTTTTTTTTCACGAGCAGCAGTTCGTACACGCCGTGAAATATCCCGTTCTGGATGCTGATGGCGGCAGGGTAGAGGGTGCCTTTTTCAGGACTGCCGATCCTGAGCTCGATGCAGACCGGAATATTGCCTGCTGTTTCCATTTGCCAGCTGCCGCTGAAAACATCGGTTTGGGCGCAGGCGCTGCTGTAAAGACAAACCAGGCATATGAGCAGGATGATTTTCAAAATTGTTATATTGAACGTAAGATAGAAACTTATTGGTGCTTTTTAAATGATGTATCCCTGTTAAAAAATGTTAAACGGCGATGATTCATTTGCGCTTGTGAGTAATTTTATCAAAATAGTATAGCCATGAAAAAGAAGTTTTTTTACCCAACGGCCCTGTTGTTGCTATGGGGCTTTGTAATGCTGCGGGCGGGAGATATGCACGGCCAGCAGTACGATTGCAGCAACAGTTTCCCTGTTTTTAAAATGAATTTTGGTGATGAAAGCAGTCCGCAGGAATTGCAGCTCGCCTATGCGAGAAAATTCTATAGCCGCACTAAAAGTTCCTGCCCGGAAGACGGAGAATTCACATTTGTTTCGTCCACCGGTTACTGTTTCAGCGATCACTGGTACAGTATTCCGCGGGATCATACGCCGGGAAGTACCAGGGGCCGGATGATGCTGGTGAATGCGGCGTCCAAACCTTCGCCGTTCTTTTCCTACCTGGTTACGGGATTACAGGACAATGCGCATTATACTTTCAGCGCCTGGATACTGAATGTTTGCAGGCCCGGAGCCGAGTGTACCGATATCCTGCCATCTGTTCGTGCCAGTTTCTCTGATAACGGAAAGTTCCTGGGATCGGCCCGTTCGGGTGCGGTGCCCTTTGGCGGGCCTGCCGGCTGGCAACAATTTTCCGGAGAGTTTAACATGCCTGCAGGTGTCACTTCCTGTTTTATTATTTTGGAAACCACCGGCGACGGCGGTTGCGGAAATGATTTTGCGATTGATGATATTGAACTCAGGATGTGCAGGGTTGTTGTGCCGCCTGTTCAAAAACCGGCACCGGTCATTACGCCGGTTGCTGTCCCGGCAAATCAAACAGTTGCGGCAAAGCCTGTAATAAAACCCGCTGCACCCAAACCTGTACCTGTACAGGCCGCACCCGTGCCGCAGAAAAATACAGCACCCGTTAAAACTGAGCCGGTAAGTAAACCGGAAGAGAAATCTGCAGTGATCAGCCCGGTAAAGATCACCGCACCACCGGTGATATTACAAACAAGAAATAATGTGGTGGCAAAGGAAATTGAAACCAGTACCGAGGAACTCGAGATCAGTCTCTATGATAACGGCGATATTGACGGCGATACGGTTTCGATTTATCACAATAATATGCCTTTGCTGATGCACAAGGGGCTTTCTGATAAACCGATTTCATTTAAAGTAAAAGTAAGTGCGGCGGAGCCGCATCATGAGCTGGTGATGGTGGCCGATAACCTGGGCAGTATTCCGCCCAATACCTCTGTGATGATCATCAATTCCAAAACGCGGCGGTACGAGATCAGTCTTTCTTCTTCTGAAAAACAAAATGCGAAAGTGGTGATTGACCTGAAGAAGGAGTAGGGAAAAGGTTTCCAGCCCTGCAAGGGCTGGAAACCTTTGTATTTAAAACAGTTTTTCCTGCGGAGGCTTGATGCCCTGCAGGCGGATATAAATAGTAGTTTGCCCGCGGTGATGGGTTTGATGTTCGAATGTTTTTATCATCATGGCATAACGGGTTTGTTCCATGCCAAATACTTTTACCTTTTCGCCCCATTTGGCCAAATCAGCATTTTTTACGGCATTGATACAATAGTCGTAACTGGCATTTACATAAAATACCACAGAGTCTTTAGATTGTGCTCCCGGGCGTTGTTCTAAATCACGGCCAGACCATGCGGGAGTGGCATCGCCGGTGGCAGTGTTCATTAAAAAAACATTACCACCAGCCAGGTGCAGCAGTTGCTGTGCAAAACTGCGGATGCTGTCCTGCGCTTTGAAACCATATTTATTGGCCGGCATGGTGTTCATGTATTCGATGGTGTAGGCCTTGGCCCTTTCCCATTCTTTTACCATTAATGATTTGATGTCTTCTGTTGTTAAAGCCTGTGCATTGGCTTTGTTGGTGAATGTTGTAGCAACACAAACAAGTGCTGCAATAGCAATGATCTGTCTCATAAAAAAAGTTTTAGGGGTTAATAGTACAACAAAATTTCGTGTTTGCTAAATTGTTTTTTCGAAGTAACGGGAAAATAATACGAAAGGTTGCTTTTGGGCAACCTTTCGTAAATGATGTACTAAATGTTCTTATCATGCCATCTTTTCTTCCAGCTCCATTACTTTTTCAAACACCACTTCATACTCTGCATTCAGTTTGCTTAATTCAGTTTCCGCATTTTTATATGCTGTTTCTGCCTGTACAAATTTTGTTTTGTCGTTGTAAGTAGCCGGGTTTGCCAAAGCTGCTTCCAGTTCGGTTTTTGTTTTATTCAGCAGTGCAATTTTTTCTTCTAACTGCGTAAAACGGTTCTTTTGTTTTTGCAGTTCTTTTTTTAGTTCTTTATCGATTGCTGTGCCAGAAGCAGGTTTGTCGTTGTTCGTTTGGTGTTGTTCGGTGGTCTGTTGTCCGTCGTCAGTTGTCACTGCAGCCACATTTCCCGCCTTTGGCTGCCCCGCTTCCTTTATCAACTTTTCACCTTTATCAGCTTTCCCATCTTTCCTCAATTCTGCTTCCCTTCGTTCCTTCCAGTCTTCCCACTCTGCATAACTGCCTTTAAATTCACGCAGTTTATGTTCATCAATCTCCCATATCTTATTGGCGATCTTGCTGATGAAATAACGGTCGTGGCTTACCAGTACCAGTGTGCCTTCATATTTATTCAGCGCTTCCACTAATAGATCCACGGAATGCATATCCAGGTGGTTGGTAGGTTCATCCAGTAGTAAAAAATTGGCCTTGCTTACAATGGTTTTTGCCAGTGCCACACGTGCTTTTTCACCACCACTTAATACTTTAATCCGTTTCTCCACATCATCGCCGCTGAATAAAAAGCAACCCAGCAGCTGGCGCAGTTCCAGGTCGTTTTTACCGCTGCCGCAGCGCTGCATTTCTTCCAGGATAGTGTAGTCCATGTTCAATGCCTCCAGCTGGTGCTGCGCATAAAAGCTTTGCACCACGTTATGGCCGGGTATGCGTTCGCCCGCATTCACCGGTTCGGTGCCGCCAATAATACGCAGCAGGGTACTTTTACCTTTACCGTTGGCGCCAATCAATGCCACTTTATCACCACGGTCAATTTCAGCACCAGTGTTTTCTAAAATTTTTAAATCACCAAAGCTTTTGCTCACATGCTTTAGGGTGTTTACAATTTTACCGGGCGTTTTGTCAACCGTAAAATTCATGCGTATGTTAGGCCGTTCAATCTCCACGTTTTCGATACGCTCCAGTTTATCCAGCTTTTTAATAATGCTTTGTGCCATGGCTGCCTTGCTGGCTTTTGCTTTAAAGCGTTCAGCCACGCGGCTTTGCTGGCGGATATAATCCTGCTGGTTTTCGTAAGCTTTTTGCTGTATATCCACCCGCAGGGCTTTTTCTGTTTCGTAAAAACTGTAATTGCCGCTGTAGATATGAAGTTCCTGCTGGTACAGCTCCACGATCTTCGTCACCATGCGGTCGAGGAAAAAACGGTCATGACTTACGATCACCACCGCACCCTGGTAATGTGTTAAATATTTTTCCAACCATTCAATACTGGGTAAGTCAAGGTGGTTGGTAGGTTCATCCAATAGCAATACATCCGGGTGCTGTAAAATCATTTTTGCCAGCAGCACACGCATACGCCATCCGCCGCTGAATAATTTATAAGGTTTGTTCAGGTCGGCATTTGCAAACCCGAGGCCCTGTAAAATCTCTTCAGTTTTGTGATGGATATTATAACCATCCAGCACATCCATTTCATGCAGTTTATCTGCATAGTCGTGTGCCAGTTTTTCGTCGCCGGTTTTTTCCAGTTCCTTGCCGATCTCCTCAATTTCCCTTTCCAGCTGGCGCACCCGTTCAAAAGCGCCGAGGGCCACGTCTAAAATCGAGTCATCAGTATCAAAGCCCAATAAATCCTGGTGTAAAAACCCGATGGTGGTCTCCCTGCCTTTTTCCACCGTGCCTTTTGCAGGGGAGTATTGCCCGGTGAGCACTTTCAGCAAAGTGGATTTACCGGTTCCGTTATAGCCAATCAGTCCAATACGTTCGTTGGGCTGGATATGCCAGGTGGCATCTTCTACAATGGTACGGGCGCCAAATTCAAATGTTACGTTCTGTAGTCCTAAAAGCATAGTAGTGTATTGTTGGGTGAATGGTCAATGGTGAATTGTGAATTTGTCCTTTTCGGGCATTTATTCACCACTCACTATTCACCACTCACAATCCGGCTGCAAAAGTATGTTAATCATCAAACTTTTTAAAGCGATTATGGTTATACAATTAACTTTGCCGAAATTTTTACAATATGATTAAAAGACTGCTGGTTTTCTTACTCCTCGTCATTCTCGGTGTTGCGGGTTATGTATGGTACAAATTTGCGAATGCAGAAGGGGGCGGTTTTGAGGGAGAGAAAGCAAAAAAACTGGAAATCAAATCATCCACTCCGGGGTTCGACAGTGGTGTGAAAGCTGTGATGACCGCATACTTCAGCATGCAGGAAGCCTTTGTAAATGCCGATACGGCAGCCGCAAAAAAAGCATGTACGGCCATGGTAACGGCGGTTGACAGTACCCGGACGGATGAGCTCAGGACAGACTCGTCCGGTTTGGTGAATACCGTTGCACAGTTTTTGGCAGATGTGAGATCCAATGCGGCAAGCCTGTTACAGCAAACACAGATCAAAGAAATGCGCCAGGATTTTCACCAGGTGAACCAGCAATTGTATGCCCTGCTGAAAACGATCAATTACAAAGGCAATACAGTATACTGGCAAAACTGCCCGATGGCTTTTGGGGATGGCAAGGAAGCTTACTGGCTGGATACCAGGAAGGGTGGTGAAAAACTAAATCCCTATCTCGGCAAAAATGATCCTGAATTTGGCAGCGGCATGCTTCATTGCGGGGAAGAAAAAGATTCTGTCGTGTCCAAATAAACATGGCCGTTTAAGTGCTGTCTATGTTTGAAATAATTTATAGCTTATGAAAATGAAATGGCTTATTGCTTTTTTGATGGTATGTCCGTTTAGCCTGGCTGCACAGCAAAAAAATGCTGCTGTAACAAAATATACCATCAGTGGTTTTGTAAGGGATTCCCTTACCGGTGAAACCCTGATCGGCGCCAACGTGGTGGTAAATGGAAAATCCCGTGGCATCAGCAGTAACCAGTACGGATTTTATTCTTTAACACTGGAATCGGGTGAATATGTAATCGCCACTTCTTTTATTGGGTACCAGCCCAAACTGTACATGGTGAAATTAGACGGCAACAAACAGCTGAATATTGAACTGCTGCCGAAGGTGAGCCTGTCACAGGAAGTGATTGTGTCCACCAAAAAACGGGATGCCAATGTTAAGAATGCACAAATGGGAAAATTCACCCTGCCCATTGAACAGATCAAAACCATCCCGGCATTTTTAGGTGAAGTGGATTTGCTGAAAACGATTCAGTTGTTACCGGGCATCCGGAACGCAGGAGAGGGAAGTGCCGGCCTTTATGTACGCGGGGGCGGGCCCGACCAGAACCTGATTTTGCTGGACGATGCGCCGGTGTACAATACCGGGCATTTATTCGGGTTCTTTTCCATTTTCAATTCGGATGCCATCAAGAATGTTTCCCTGATCAAGGGCGGCATGCCTGCGCAATATGGCGGCCGCTTATCCAGTGTGCTGGATGTGGCCATGAAAGAAGGCAATAATCAGAAGTTCCAGGTGGAAGGCGGTATCGGGCTGATCGCTTCCCGTGTATCCATACAGGGGCCGCTGAAAAAAGACAAAGCGTCCTTTATTGTTTCGGTCCGGCGTACCTATATCGATGCGCTTACAAAACCCTTTGTAAAAAAGACCAGCCAGTTCTATGGCTCGGGGTATTATTTCTACGACCTGAATGCAAAAATGAATTACCGCTTCAGCGATAAAGACCGGCTTTACCTGAGCGGTTATTTTGGCCGGGATGTATTTGATTTTGTAAATGGCCGCCAAAGCCTCAATGTGAATATTCCCTGGGGCAATGCCACGGGCACATTGCGCTGGAACCATGTGTTCAACAAACGCTTGTTCGGGAACACCACCGCCGTTTACAACGATTATAATTTCACCTTTAAGGCCGCACAGAATAATTTTGAAGTAAAGCTGGCTTCCGGTATCCGCGACTGGAGTATCAAGCAGGATTTTGATTTGTATCCGTTCACCGGTCACAAGATCAAGTTCGGCGGCATATACACTTACCATACATTCACCCCCTCGGTGGTTAGCGGCAAACAGGATTCGGTGGTATTCAAACCCAATAATGCACAGATCAAATATGCCAATGAACTGGGTTTGTATGTGCAGGACGACTGGGAGATCAATGATAAACTGAAAATAAATGCCGGGCTGCGTTACAGCGGATTTCAGCAGGTGGGCAGGTATAAAATTTACAAGACCGATGACAATGGCAACCGGCTCGACAGTACGGTTTTTGGCAGGGGAGAAGCTGTAAAAACCTATGGTGGTTTTGAACCAAGGCTCACCATGCGTTATGCCATCAATGATGAAACCTCCATTAAAGCTTCCTACACCCGCAACCTGCAGTATATACACCTGGTAAGCAATGCCGGCACCACTTTGCCGACGGATATCTGGGTGCCCAGTACCTATAAAGTAAAACCGCAGATCAGTAATTTGTATGCGGCGGGTTTGTTCAAAAACTTTAAGGATAATATGTACGAAACCTCACTGGAGCTGTATTATAAACAAATGCAGAACCAGATCGAATACCAGGAAGGTTATACCCCTAATACACTTGAAGATACCGAGAACTTTTTTACGTTTGGAAAGGGCTGGAGTTACGGGGCCGAACTTTTTGTGAACAAGACCCGGGGCAAACTCACCGGCTGGGTGGGTTATACATTAAGCTGGACCTGGCGACAGTTTCCTGCCCTGAATTTTGGAGAAAAATATCCTGCCAAGTATGACCGCCGCAACGACCTGAGCGTGGTGGCATCTTATGAAGTGAATAAGAAGTGGAAAGTTTCTGCAGCCTTTGTATATGGCAGCGGAAATGCAGCCACCCTGCCACAGCGTTTTTATATCGTGGATGGTATTCTTACCCAGGAATACAGCCGCATCAACCAGTACCGTTTGCCATCTTATCACCGGCTCGACCTGTCGGCCATTCTCACACCCAAAAAGAATGAGCACCGTAAATGGAAAAGCGAATGGGTGTTCAGCATTTACAATACCTACAGCAGGCAAAACCCTTACTTCATTTATTTCGACCAGGAGGGAAGCCCCTTAAATGGAACGCTTAAGATACAGGCCAAGCAGGTTTCATTGTTCCCCATTATACCGGCAGTTACCTGGAATTTTAAGTTTTGATTGTTGGTGCAGGATGAGGCTTTCAGGAGATGCTCCTCTGGTATAGAAAGCCGCCGTCCGGTCTTCGACCAACGGCGCTATAATTTTAGTTTATTCTTGCCGCCACGTCCTTTTGAATTGTTGAATTGCGTTTAGGTTCCCCGTTGGTCGAAGACCAGACGGGGCAGTGACTTCGTTGTTCGGCTTATTACCGGCAGTTTCCCGGAATTTTAAATTCTAAACGATTCTCACACTATCCCCAAAACAAAATACCCCGGTTTCCCGGGGCATTGTTTGTTGACTGTAGAGTTCGGATTAAGAACTGTCTTTAGTATTTTTTATTTCACGAAGGTGTAATAGGTTTCAACGGTGGCTCCGGGAAATGCCGGATCATTGGTGCTGGTGCTTCTTGCCGTAAATAATACATCTGTTAAGGTGAGCATTTTCCAGCGGTATGTTTTAATGTTGGAAACGGCAATCACTGAATCGGCTCCCTTGGTGGTATAGGTACCGGTTTCAGGAACAGCTGATTTGTATTTATAGGTGAAAACTTTTGTGCTGTTGTCGAAGCTGGCCGTATTGGCGCCGCCATTCGAGAGAATGCTGTCTTTCAAAAAAACGCCGCTGTAATATAATTTTACCTGCACCCGGTTTATGGACCAGTTGCCGGAAATTGCATCAATAGATTTATTGGTATCTGCTTCTGTCTTTTCGCAGGAGCTGAAGAGAAAGCCTGATAAAAGGATGCCGGATAAAACTGTAACCAGAGTAAAGTTCTTCATCACTGAAATATTGGTTACGCTATTAACGGCCGTTTTTACATTTTATTGCGTTCGTTTGGGTTTATGTACAAAGCGGATAGTGCCGCTTTTCTGGAGATCCGAGGAAATGCGCACTTCATACCTGTTGTCACCGTCGGTTACCACCATCAAGGCTGTATTGGGGGGAATAGAGCCCAAATTTTCTGCATACATTACCAGTTCATTTACATCCTTTGCATCGTCGGCATTCAGGGTAAGGGTAATAGCCTTATCGCTGAGCCGTTTGTGGGCCAGCAGCAGTTTGCCGTTGAAAAAAAGTGAAATGGTATCGCCATCAATATCGCCATTATCATATAAATCCACCCTGAAGTTTTCTTTTTCTATTTCGATCGTTTTTAATACGTCGGCGCTTCTTTTTTCAAAAGACCGGTCGATGGGTACTGCAGGCTTTTCTTCCGTCTTTTTTTCGCTGATGGGCGCAGGCGGGTCGGCTTTCACCAGTTCTTTCTTGGCCGGGCTGTCGTTCTTTACAACAGGTGGCACCGGCTTAACTGTTTTGGGCGTTGTTTTTACAACTGGTGGCGACGTTACCGGTTTTATATTGTTTTTAGGCGGCGTGGTATTTTTTACCACCGGGGGTTTGGGTGCAGGTGTACGGCCCTGTTTATTAAAAGTGAATGTGTTTTTTATGATCCTGCGGCTCAGTGTGGTGGCTCCCCATCCGCAACCCCCCTTTGAGGTATTATAGGGGGATGATTTCCAGTCGCCGGTCAGTACTTCCTTGCCTTCCTGTTTTTCGTAGTAAAGAATATGCGTTTGCAGGCAATCGCTCCAGTCGGGCGGGGTGGAACCCTTCACCCTTTCCGTTTCATTCACTACGATCTTTTTGGTCTTTTTATTGTAGGTGCCGTTGAGATTGCACAAAACAAAATAGCGCCTGTTCTCGAAATAAGTGTAGGATGTGCCCGATACCAGGTCGCCTTTGATTTCCAGTTCCAGCACATACTCGGTGGTGCCGCCGGTGAGGCTGATATTATTGGTGCCTTCATTGAAAAAACCCCGCCATTGCCCGTTGATGGACTGGGCAGATGCAGTATCAATGATCAAAGCTGAAAAAACTAAAAAAATGATTCTTTTCATCGTCTTCAAAGTCTCTTTTGCAAAATTATACGCTTATTGATGCTTTAAGTCTGTAAATCATTGCTTATTATCTATAATACTTCGTTAAATTTGCAGCCTGATTAAAAGCTACGGCAGAGAATAAAGATATGATAAAGATAACATTACCCGATGGCGCTGTAAGGGAATACCAGCCCGGAACATCCGCACTGGATGTGGCTAAATCCATCAGCGAGGGTTTGGCAAGAAAAGTACTGGCAGCAACTGTTAATGGCGAAGTGTGGGATGCCACAAGGCCCATTCAAAATGATGCTTCTTTAAAACTGCTTACCTGGGATGACAAGGATGGCAAATTAACCTTCTGGCATTCTTCCGCTCACCTGATGGCGGAAGCGGTGGAGAGTATGTTTCCCGGTGTGAAATTCTGGGTAGGGCCCGCATTGGAAAGTCCGAAAGGTTTTTATTATGATATGGACCTGGGCGACCGCAAACTGAGCGAGGAAGACCTGGCAACCCTGGAAAAGAAAATGAATGAACTGGCAAAGCAAAAGAATGCTTACATCCGCAAGGAAATGTCAAAAGCCGATGCCGTAAAATATTTTGAAGATAAAGGGGATGAATACAAGCTGGACTTGCTGGGCAACCTCGAAGACGGCGGTATTACTTTTTATACCCAGGGCGGATTTACCGATCTCTGCCGCGGGCCGCATATTCCTGATACCGGGTTTATCAAAGCCATTAAATTAATGAGTGTTGCCGGGGCTTACTGGAAAGGGGATGAAAAGAACAAGCAGTTAACCCGTGTGTATGGCGTTACTTTTCCTGCACAAAAAGAACTGGACGAATACCTGGCCATGCTGGAAGAAGCTAAAAAGCGTGACCACCGTAAACTGGGTAAGGAACTGGGCATTTTTACCATGGATGATGATGTGGGACAGGGTTTGCCCTTGTGGATGCCCAATGGTACCATCATTATTGAAGAGCTGGAAAAACTGGCCAAGGAAACCGAAATGGATGCCGGCTATAAAAGGGTAGTAACCCCGCATATTGCCAAGGAGAGCATGTATATTACCAGCGGTCACTTGCCGTATTATGCCGACAGTATGTTTCCTGCCATGGAAATGGATGGTGAAAAGTATTACCTGAAGGCGATGAACTGTCCGCACCACCATAAAATTTTTGATGCGGAGCCCAAGAGTTATAAAGACCTGCCATACCGCATTGCCGAATATGGTACTTGTTACCGTTATGAGCAAAGCGGCGAGCTGTTTGGTTTGATGCGGGTGCGCTGCCTGCACATGAATGATGCCCATATTTATTGTACCAAGGAGCAGTTCGCTTCCGAATTCAGGGCGGTGAACGATATGTACCTGAAGTATTTTAAAATTTTTGGTGTAGAAAAATATGTGATGCGCCTGAGCCTGCACGATCCTGAAAAACTGGGGCAGAAATATATCAATGAACCGGAACTGTGGTTAGAAACCGAAGAACTGGTAAGGAATGTGCTTATCGAAAGCAATATTCCATTTGTGGAAGTAAAGGGCGAGGGGGCATTTTACGGGCCCAAAATTGATGTGCAGATATGGAGTGCCATTGGCCGTGAGTTTACACTGGCCACCAACCAGGTGGATTTTGCACAGGGACGAAGGTTTAAACTGAGTTTCACCAACCAGAATAACCAGCCCGAAGTACCGCTGATCATTCACCGGGCCCCACTGGGAACCCATGAAAGGTTTATCGGATTTTTGCTGGAGCATTATGCCGGTAAATTCCCCACCTGGCTGGCACCGATGCAGGTGAAGATTCTGCCGATCAGCGACAAGTTTATGGATTATGCAAATAGTATTTTGAATAAACTGAAAAAAGCTGATATTCGTGCTGAAATTGACGACAGGAACGAGAAAATAGGCAAGAAAATCCGTGATACAGAACTGGCCAGGGTGCCGTATATGCTGGTGGTGGGAGAGAAAGAAATGAATGAAGGAAAGGCCGCAGTGCGCAGGCAGGGTAAAGGCGATTCCGGCGCCCAGGATGTGGATAGCTTTATTGCGGAACTAAAAGAAGAAATAGCTGAAAGAAAAGCTGAATAAAAAACAAGTGTACAAGTGAGTGACACAACGATGCTGAGCGAAGTTGTTGTTGCCGGTACCATAAAACAACATTGTAAACTAAAAATTGTAAATGGCATTTCCTCCAAGGCCCCCCAGGGGCGCATTTAATCCCCGTTTTAGAAAAGAACAGCAACAGGAACACAAAACCAACCACATGATCCGTGTGCCGGAAGTAAGGCTGGTTGGCGATAATGTTGAAGTGGGTGTTTACCCAACCGCACAGGCTTTAAGAATCGCACAGGACCAGGCGCTGGATCTTGTGGAGATTTCGCCGGGAGCCAATCCGCCGGTTTGTAAGATCATCGACTACAACAAGTTTTTGTACGATGAGAAGAAGAAAAAGAAAGAGATGAAAGCGAAATCCAAGACCAGCGAGGTCAAGGAAATACGTTTTACACCCAATACAGACGACCACGATTTTGAATTTAAAGTAAAGCACGCCGAAAAGTTTTTGAGCGAAGGTGATAAGGTGAAAGCGCATGTGCAGTTCAAAGGCCGTGCGATTATGTTTAAGGAAAGAGGTGAGCTGCTGCTGCTGAAATTTGCCGATCGTTTAAAAGAGGCTGGAGCCCTTGAAGGCATGCCCAAAATGGAAGGCAAGCGGATGCAGATCATGCTGGCGCCCAAATCCAAAACGGCCAAGAAAAAAGACAAACCTGCCGAATAAATTCCGGCAAACAATAAAAAAGGAGAAACGGATGGTTTCTCCTTTTTTTATTAGAGAAGTCAAGTTTTTAAAACTTGACTTCTCGTCAGATGAGGGTTTTCAACCTTTTAAAGGTTGGCAATCCTTTTAGTTACCGCATTTGCTTGTATGTATTGATCAGTCCATTAGTAGATGCATCATGGCTGCTGATGGTTTCGCTGTTTTGCAGTTCGGGCAGAATTTTATTGGCCAGTACTTTCCCCAGTTCAACGCCCCATTGATCAAAACTGTAAATATTCCAGAGCACACCCTGTACAAAAATTTTGTGTTCATACAGTGCGGTGAGTTCGCCCAGTGTAAATGGTGTAACCTTTTTCAGCAGGAATGAATTGGTAGGCCTGTTGCCTTCAAAAACCCGGTAAGGGTTTTCGTGGCTGGTGCCGTTCATCAGCGCTTCTGTTTGCGCAAAGAAATTGCTCAGCAGTTTTGGATGATGGTCGCCAACCGGGTTATGGCTTACTGCCGGTGCAATAAAATCACAGGGTATCATTTGTGTGCCCTGGTGAATGAGCTGGTAAAAAGCGTGCTGTCCATTGGTGCCGGGTTCACCCCAGATAACCGGGCCGGTGGTATAAGAAACCTTGCTGCCGTTACGGTCAATGTATTTGCCATTGCTTTCCATATTCCCCTGCTGAAAATAGGCTGCAAAGCGGTGCATATACTGGTCGTATGGTAAAATGGCTTCGGTGGCCGCACCATAGAAATTGCAATACCAAATACCCAGCAGCGCCATGATTACGGGAATATTTTTTTCAAACGGCGTGTTACGGAAATGCACATCGGCAGCGTGGGCCCCTTTGAGCAGTTCTTCAAAGTTTTCATATCCAACAGTAAGCGCAATGGACAAACCGATGGCACTCCACAGGCTGTAACGGCCGCCCACCCAGTCCCAGAATGCGAACATATTCTCTGCTGCTATTCCAAACTTCACCACTTCTTTTTCATTGGTGCTGAGTGCGGCAAAATGTTTGGCAATAAAACTTTCATCTTTGGCATGCTGCAAAAACCAGTTTCTTGCGGTGTGCGCATTGGTCATGGTTTCCTGGGTGGTGAATGTTTTACTGGCAACAAGGAACAGGGTTTCGTCAGGCGTAATTTTTTTCAGTGTTTCAGCAATATGGGTGCCATCCACATTGCTTACAAAATAGGTCTGGATACCTTCCACCCAATAAGGTTTCAGTGCTTCGGTCACCATTACCGGGCCAAGATCGCTGCCACCAATACCGATATTGACAATGTATTTTATCTTTTTCCCCGTATAACCTTTCCATTCGCCGCTGTGAATTTTTGTACAAAACTGCTGCATCTGTGCCAATACTTTTTTTACTTCAGGCATTACATCGGCCCCGTCTGTAACAACCGGCTGTCCGCTGAAATTGCGTAATGCAGTGTGCAAAACCGCCCTGTTTTCTGTGGCATTTATTTTTTCACCGCTGAACATGGCTTCAATGCCCGCTTTCAGTCCGCATTCGGTTGCCAGCTGTAACAAAAGCGAAACAGTCTGATCCGTAATGATATTCTTGGAATAGTCGAATAATATATCGTTGAGTGAAATGCTGTATTTACTAAAACGGCTGCTGTCTGACGCAAACATATCTTTCATATGCGCCGCCTTCATTGCGGTGTAATGCTGTTGTAAAGCCTGCCAGGCTGGAGTGGAGGAGGGGTTGGTTGTTGGAAACATTGATAAACGATTAAATTTTCGCGAAGGTAAACGAGTGTTTATAAACTTTCGATAACAGAAATCAGTTTTTGCACCATTTCACCGCTAATATCCAGGTGTGTTACCATTCTAACCTGGGTTGATGAAATGGGCAGGCAAAGGATATCGTCTTTCTGCATCCGCTCACAAAATGCTGCAGCGGTATAATCCTTTTTGATTTCGAAGATGAGGATATTGGTTTCCACGGGGTAAATGGTGCCTATAAAATCCTTCTTCATCAAGGCGGCGGCAATTTGCCTTGCATGCAGGTGGTCTTCTTGTAAACGGTGAATATTATGTTCGAGTGCAAATATTCCGGCAGCTGCCAGGTAACCGGCCTGCCGCATACCACCGCCAAATACTTTCCGCACACGTCTTGCTTTTTTTATAAAGCCGGCATTACCCAGCAATATACTTCCTAACGGTGTGCCCAGTCCTTTACTGAGGCAAAGTGAAATACTGTCAAATACTTCTCCATATTGACGGGCTGTTTCGTTCTTTGCCACGAGGGCATTACAGAGCCGGGCGCCATCCAGGTGAAAGTTTAATTTATTTTTAGAACAAACTTCTTTAATTTTTTGAATTTCAGTAAAATCATAGCAACTGCCGCCGCCACGGTTAGCTGTATTTTCAAGACTTACCAGGCTTGTTTTAGCCTTATGCACATCGTCTGGATTCACCGCCTCCTGTACCTGTTCGGCAGTAATTCTTCCAAAATTCCCATCCAAAGGTTTTACCTGGCAGCCGCTGTTAAAAGCGATTCCTCCGCCCTCATAGATATACACATGACTCAGTTTTTCACAAATGACTTCGTCGCCGGGCTGGGTATGGCATTTTATTGCAATTTGATTGGTCATGGTACCACTGGGACAAAAAAGTCCTGCTTCCATCCCAAAAATGTCGGCAGCCATAGCTTCGAGCCTGTTTACTGAAGGGTCTTCACCAAAAACATCATCCCCAACCGGGGCTTTGAACATGGCTTCCAGCATGGCCGGGGAGGGTTTTGTAAACGTATCTGAGCGTAAATCGATGATCATGGAGTAAAGATAAGCAGCAAGTTGCAAGCCGCAAGGGAGAAGTGATTAGGGGTAAATGTGTTTACTAAGAACATTTTTGCATATATGCTTAACGCATGGGCCTTGTTCCTTGTGTCTTCTTTCCCCATTTCCTCCTTTTTTTGCCCAATCACTATGAAATACGGCAATTGAGGCGTAAATTTGCAGCCGTTTAGAAGGATTTGGAGCATTAACCATTCATTTGCAACATTTTCCCCAACAAATGAGTCTTATATAGTGTTAAAAACACAGCTAATACAATAAAATGAGGCAACTTAAGATCGCAACGCAGATTACCAACCGTGATTCACAGGCGGTTGAGAAATATCTGCAGGAAATTTCTAAAATTTCGATGATTACTCCTGAAGAGGAGACCATTTTGGCCCAAAAGATCAAAATGGGGGATCAAAGAGCATTGGACAAACTGGTTCAGGCAAACTTACGTTTCGTGGTATCTGTGGCAAAACAGTACCAGCACCAGGGTCTTTCGCTCAGCGATTTGATTAACGAGGGTAACCTCGGCTTGATTAAAGCGGCACAACGCTTCGATGAAACCAAGGGTTTCAAATTCATTTCTTACGCGGTATGGTGGATCCGCCAGTCCATTTTACAGGCGTTGGCAGAGCAGGGCAGATTAGTCCGCCTGCCTCAAAACAAAATTGGCACGTACAACAAAGCCAACAAAGCTTACATGGCCTTTGAACAGGAACACGAAAGGGAACCAAGTACAGAAGAGCTGGCTGAATTACTGGAGATGAGTGAGACCGAGATCAACAACATTTTCCAGAGCAATACCCGTCATACTTCGCTGGATGCACCTGTGCACGAAGCAGAAGATGTGGCCATGGGTGATTTGCTGAAAGGTGGTGATGAAACCGATGAGGATGTGATGCACGATTCTTTAAAAAATGAGATCCGCAGGGTGCTTAAATCTTTAAGCCCGAGGGAAGCTGAGATCGTGAACGCTTATTTCGGACTGGACGGGGAAAATGGGGTTACCATTGAGCAAATTGGTCAGAAATACGATTTGACCAAGGAGCGTATCCGCCAGATCAAGGAAAGGGCGATCAAACGTTTACAGAAAGCCCGTTACAGCGGTGCATTGAAAGCCTATTTGGGTTAATATCATTTTGATGGGTTACTACTAAAAAATCCTCCTTCCAAAAAAAGGGGGATTTTTTATTAAACCTGGCGTCCCTAAAAACGTTTATATAATTTAACAACCCGTGTGGAGCTGATTGCCCGCGAGTTTCTAAATTTGCCATCCATGAAAAGAACATGCATTTTTGTACTCCTGATAACCGCAGCAGCGTTTTCTTCCTGCGAAAAAAATATCGATTTCAAACTCGACAATGCTGAAAAACTGCTGGTGGTGGATGCCCGCATCGAGAATGGCCAGGCCCCTGTGGTGATCCTCACCAAAAGCCTGGATTATTTTGGAAAGATCAGTCCTGAAATCCTGGTTAACTCCTTTGTACATGGCGCCGATGTGACCATCAGCAATGGGAACCTGGTGCACAAAATGAAAGAATACACCGTACCACTCGGTGCAGGATACAGTTTATCATATTACGGGATTGATTCGGCCAGCCTGGCCACCGCCTTTGCCGGGGAATTCAACAAGCAATACAATTTAACCATCAGCGCGGAAGGAAAATCATATACGGCAAAGACCAATATTCCCATTCTTGCAAAATATCCCGATTCATTGTGGTTTAAACGGGCGCCGTTAAACCCCGATACCAATTGCCGGGTACT
This sequence comes from Ferruginibacter sp., assembly GCA_046329655.1. Classification (GTDB taxonomy): domain Bacteria; phylum Bacteroidota; class Bacteroidia; order Chitinophagales; family Chitinophagaceae; genus Ferruginibacter. The sequence continues at coordinate 36,377 of JAXLUD010000013.1, read as the reverse complement.
GATGACAAGGGCAACTGACCCACCGGGTTTGGGCAATTATATCCGTTATTATACTAAAAAAAACCGGGGTGAATTTTTACCGGGTTCCAATTCGGTTTTTGATGATGCGATCATTGACGGCATCAGTTACGAACTGCAGGTAGATCCCGGGGTGGACAGGAATAATCCTGTTCCTTATGACAGTAATTATTTTAAAAGGGGCGATACGGTTACTTTAAAACTTTGCAATATCGACAAAGCCACCTACACTTTCTGGAGCACCTGGGAATTTGCACAGCAAAGTATTGGCAATCCCTTCTCTCAGCCCAACAAGGTAATTGGCAATATTTCCAATGGTGCACTGGGTGCATTTTGTGGTTATGCCGCCTGGTACAAAACCATCATTGCCAAATAGGCAGGAAACCCGCTTTTTTTATTAAGGCACAAAATGTGCTCTAGTATACCGTGCTTTAATATGCAGCATTTAACAGGCGGGACGAGGTTAATCTTCAGCAAATGCAAGTTATCCAGATTTTGTCCTGTGTAACTTTAATTACCTGTTTGCGAGCGAATATTCCGTTATTTTCGCAGGCAGATTAAAAATATTTATCGGAATGGAAAAAGTACATTGTTTAATTATTGGCTCAGGACCGGCAGGATATACCGCAGCGATTTACGCATCAAGGGCCGGACTCAATCCCGTTTTATACCAGGGTATTCAACCCGGAGGTCAGCTTACCATTACAACTGAAGTGGAAAATTACCCGGGTTATCCCGAAGGCATACAGGGACCCGAAATGATGATACATTTTGAGAACCAGGCAAAGCGAATGGGAGCAGATATCCGGTATGGCATTGCCACAAAAGTTGATTTTTCCTCCCGTCCTTTAAAAGTTGAAATTGATGAGGAGAAATGGATCGAGTCGGATGCAGTGATCATCTCCACCGGGGCCAGTGCCAAATGGCTCGGACTTGAAAGCGAACAGCGCCTGAATGGATTTGGGGTGAGCGCCTGTGCCGTTTGCGATGGTTTTTTCTTTAAAGGAAAAGAAGTGGCCATTGTAGGAGCAGGTGATACTGCGGCAGAAGAAGCCCTCTATCTTTCTAAAATATGCAGCCAGGTGCACATGATCGTTCGCCGGGGAGAAATGCGTGCCAGTAAAGTAATGCAGGAAAGGGTAAAACAAACCGCCAATATCAAGGTGTACTGGAACAGTGAAACCGATGAAGTGATCGGCGATAAAAAAGTGGAAGCTGTACGTATTAAAAACAACCAGACCGGGGAAAAAACCGAAGTGCCCGTGAGCGCATTCTTTGTGGCGATTGGTCACCAGCCCAACAGTGATATTTTCAAAGGCTGGATCGATATGGATGAAACGGGATATATCAAAACAATCCCCGGCACTTCAAAAACAAATATCGAAGGGGTTTTTGCGGCAGGTGATGTACAGGATAAGACTTACCGCCAGGCCGTAACTGCGGCTGGCAGTGGTTGTATGGCAGCGCTGGATGCTGAAAGGTATTTAGGAGAAAAAGGACTTCATTAAGTGGCAAAGGGTAATTATGCAATTGATAATGGATAGTGATTCCGGCCGCCGGTACTAACTCTTATCAATTGATATCACCAGCATACATAATTGTCCATTGTCAAATTACCCATTATCAAATTGTTTGATCATTGTTCTCTATTCATCTTAACAATTTAAAATTCTTTTCTTTTCATGGCGTGCATGAGGAGGAAAGGGTGCTGGGAGGGGAGTTTATTGTAAATGCTGAAATCTGTTTTGATGCCGGCTTACCTGTAACATCCCTTGAGCAAACGTTTGATTATACCAAAATATATGCACTTATAAAGCAGCGCATGGGCCGGCCCTCCGCTCTTCTGGAAACAGTGGCACAGGATTTGGCGCATGAAATCTGTGGAATGGATCAGCTGGTGCAGTCAGTAGATATCGCCATCACAAAAGTAAATCCCCCCATTCAGCAATTCAGGGGCAATATAACCGTTCGCTATAAAAAGGATCGATAGTATGAAGTCCATCATCATTTTTTTGTTTTCGCTGCTCCTTACCCGGAATACGGCCATGTCCCAGGATATTACATCCATCATTAAAGAAGCAGAAAGGCTGGAAACGGTTCCCGACGAAGCCGGGGCGCTCAAAAAATACAAGGAAGCGCTCAAGCTTCAGCCAACACATGTCCAGGCTTTGTGGAAGAGCAGCCAGCTCTGCAGCCGAATCGGCCAGCGGCAGCAAAATGCCAAAAACCGTGACGACTATTATACTGCTGCTAAAATATATGCTGAAACGGCGCTCAAACTGGATCCCAACAATTCCGATGCAAACACATCCATGGCCATAGCGCTGGGCCGTGCAACCATGACAAAATCCGGTAAAGAAAAAGTATCCGCCGCCAAAGACCTGAAAAAATACGTGGATGCGGCCATCAGGGCCAACCCCTCCAATTTCCTGGCATGGCATGTACTGGGCCGCTGGCATTACGAGATCAGCAACCTGAATGCAATTGAACGGGCTGCTGTAAAAGTTTTTTACGGATCCTTCCCGCCTTCATCATTGAAAGAAGGCATTGCTGCTTTTGAAAAAGCAAGGTCGCTCAGCCCCGGCTTTATCCTCAATTATCTTGAACTGGCCAAAGCCTATCACCGAAATGACGACGATGAAAAAGCCACCGCCACTTTAAATACCATGATGCTGCAGCCAAATTATACCGAAGATGATGCTGCCATCAAGGAAACCGGCAAAAAATTACTGAAAGACTGGAAATGACATCCGTTTAACAAATCTTCATTTCGCATAAGGCTGTTTTAGCTATCTTCATGGCATAAACAGATGCATATGCAAAAATTGTTTTTCGCTTTACTTATTTCTTTTACCACTCCTTTACTGGCCGCTGCACAAAATGAGGCGGCAGTTGAAACTAATTATGATCCCCATAAATTATTTGCGCCTTTGTTTTATCCTGTTGGAGGCACCATTTCGCGTGCCGCCACCGGTGAGCCGAATGTTGGTTACTGGCAAAACAGGGCAGATTACCAGGTTACAGCTTCGCTAAACGACAGCGCACATACCATCAGTGGCTCAGTTACGATCGTGTACAGGAATAACAGTCCGCATATGCTGCCTTTTTTATGGCTGCAACTGGACCAGAATCTTTTTAATAAAGAAAGCCGTGGCCAGGCACGCATGCCGCTGGATGGCCGCAGCCGTTATGGCGACAGCAAAAGTGATTTTGAAGGAGGCTATAAAATCACCGCAGTGAAAGACCTCACCGATAATGCCGCTGCCAGTTATATCATCACTGATACCAGGATGCAGGTACGCCTGGCCAAACCTTTAAAACCGGGAGGAGATATCATCAGGCTTAAAATAGAGTATTCATTCACATTGCCGCAGTATGGCGCAGACCGCTGCGGTATTCTGCCCACAAAGAACGGCGATATATTCGCTGTGGCGCAATGGTATCCCCGCATGTGTGTGTATGATGATGTGCAGGGATGGAATACAGACCCTTACCTCGGCCCCAGCGAGTTTTATCTCGAATACGGGGATTTTGAAGTGGCGATCACTGCGCCGGCATCACATATTGTGGTATGCAGTGGTGAACTGCTGAACCCCGCCGAAGTGCTGACGGCAGAACAGCAAAAGCGTTATGCCGAAGCAAAGACCAGCGACAAAACCGTTATGATTCGTAGCGATAAAGAAGTAACCAGTGCCGCATCAAGACCGGCTGCTGCAACCCTTACCTGGAAGTACAGGATCGCTAACGCAAGGGATGTTGCCTGGGCCGCTTCAAAAAGTTTTATCTGGGATGCCGCAAGGATCAATCTTCCCAGCGGAAAAACAGCGCTCGCCATGAGTGTGTATCCCGTAGAAAGCAAGGGAAAGGAAAAGTGGACACGTGCCACAGAATATACAAAGGGCAGTATAGAAAATTACAGCAGGCGATGGTTTGAATTCCCATATCCTGTTGCCACCAATGTTGCCAGTAATGTTGGCGGGATGGAATATCCCGGTATTGTTTTTTGCGGGCATAACGCAGAATCTGAAGACCTGTTTGGTGTAACCGATCATGAATTTGGCCATACCTGGTTTCCCATGATCGTGGGAAGCAATGAACGCAAATACGGCTGGATGGACGAGGGTTTTAATACCTTCATCAATTCACTGGCCGATGATGATTTTAATAAAGGCGAATACAAGAGCCAGCCAACGAATATGGAGTTTGCAGCGAAGAATTTATTTGGTGAAGGCAGCGAGCCGATCATGCTTACACCCGATGCGATGAAAGAACGTAATATTGGCAACTGCCTTTATTTTAAACCCGGATTAGGACTTGAGCTGTTGCGAAATGAAGTGCTCGGACCCGACCGGTTTGACTATGCCTTCCGTGAGTATATCCGCCGCTGGGCATTTAAACATCCCACACCCTGGGACTTCTTTCATACAATGGAGAATGTGGCAGGGGAGGATCTTTCGTGGTTCTGGCGCGGCTGGTTCTTTGAAAATTACAAACTCGACCAGGCCATCATTTCTGTAAAATACGATAACAGCATTCCTGCAAACGGGGCAGTTGTTACCATTGCCAACCTGGAAGAAATGGCGATGCCGGTTAAAATTTCTTATGAAACAAAGAGCGGCAAAACAGGCCGGATCAGCCTGCCGGTTGAAGTATGGAATAATACCGCTACCTGGAAAGTTAAACTTCCAACAACGGAAGAATTGAAGGAAGTGACCATCGATAAAGAAAAGGTTTTCCCAGATTTCAACTTTGCCAATAATACCTGGAAAAGTGGAATGTAACTGAAAAGCAACAATGAAATACAAACATGTTTTTTTAATATGGCTGCTGGCAGATATTTTCCTGGCAGCAGCTTTGTTTATACTGGTGTTTGGCCGGCTGCTGGCTGGTTTTGACAAGGAATTTGATGGCATCTTACTGCTGGTGATCCTTTACGGATTTGCTTTTTCGCTGCCTTCATTGCTGGCCCTTACTTTATTCTATTTCATTTACAACCGGAAGCCAAGAAGTATTGCCGAATATTCTAAATCATATATTTTAGCCATCATTGGAATAAACCTGCTGTATTGTTTGGTTACATACGGGGCGAATGTAATGGATGCCGAATTTTGTATCTTCTACATCTGCAGTACGGCAGCAGGGCTGCTTTCATTTTATGTTGTTTTCAGGAAACTCCGGAAAGCTGCGGCAGAAAATAATGTGCCTGTGTAATGTTGTTTTTTATTCCGGGTTTAACATGATGCAGTGCTTAAGCCCGCGGCATATTACTGTTTCTTTTTGCAAAAGTTTAATGACTTCAAAAATATTTTCTTTTTAAACTTCTGTTTCCATCTGCCGTCTTTATAGCAAAGAAATTAATTGATAACACTATAAATTCTTTGTTATGAAAAAGTTTTTCTCCATCGATATCAGTAAAAAAGAATTACTGGCTTTTGTGGTAATACTGGTTTGGATCACCGCATCTTTTTTTGTGCCCTTGCCGCCCGTGAATTCTTTGGGCTGGTAAGCCATAAGGCTATATAAGCATGTAAAGGTTTGCGGGTTGCAAACCTTTTTTGTTTTGGCACAGTTATTGGCTGCATAAGGCAGACCATTGAATAAAACTGTACAGCATTCCCGTTACAGCCGGCCGCAACATTCATATCACATTGTTAACTTTTAAAACCATTTACCATGAGTAATATCCTGTATACTGTTGCCGTGATATTGGTGATATTATGGGCAATCGGGTTTTTAGGCTTTCACGCAGGTTCCATCATTCACCTGTTACTGGTGATTGCAGTGATCGCTGTTCTGCTCCGTATTATAAAAGGCAAAAATCCCATTTAGAACCTCTGAAGCTTGCAAAATAAAAAAGACCGCAGTAATGCGGTCTTTTAATTTTTATCGTGCAGTTTTATTTGATAGCAGTGGCTTTGTCGATCAGATAAACCAGGTTGGTGCGGTGTGCCCTTGACTGTTCGTCTGGCGAAACGGCACCGGCCAGCAAAGCTTTTATTTTTTTGAGTGTGCTCAGTGCTGCAGCTTTGGAAACATTGTCATACATCGGGGAACTGCCGATTGTATTGGCAAGTCCTTTTACAATTTCTGTCTGCAGGTTTTGCCTGTAAACATTCACACTGCCTTTAAGGTCTGCATCAAAAGCGGCTTTTGTGAGGTCATTCAGCACATCAGCAACGGTATATGTATTGCCATAAGTGGTGCTGTTGGTCAAACGCATTTGTGTGGTGCTGTTGAAAATATGCGCCAATGCCAGTCCCTGCAAACTGATGTAAATATTCTCCGGCTTGATGTCTTCATTGTTACCGAAGAAATTATATCCCCTGCGCTGTACCTGGAGATAGGGGAACAATTGTGCATCACCATCAAAAGCATTGGGTGCAAATACATACCTGCTGAGCAGGTCCATTGCTTTTTTCTGGTAAGCGGCTGTTACCGGCGTCAGTGGTTTACCCGTTCCTTCCTGCAGCGGGAAACCTCTTTCAACCTGCACCCCACCGATGAAGCGGCTTACAGAATTGATCATGCCGGCCCTTTGCCCGTTCAGGTTATTGTAGCGTACCCTTAACTCATGCCAGCTTTGCCCGGGCTTGCTGTATTTTGTTTTAAGCTTTGGCATCAGCGTATTGATCAGTTTGAAACGGTCTTCGGCATAGGCCACCATGTCGTTACTCATATCGTTCACCATTACCCTTGGATCGATACCGCCACCCACGCTGCGCATATCATCCGCGTCATTGCCAAAAGTGAGTTTGGGGTCATTGCTGCGGCTGGCAATTTTTGCTGTAAGGGCAGCTTCCTGGTCGGCATCGCAGGGTGTATATCCAAATTCAATTGCCCAGTTATCATAAGGGCCGGCCTTTGTGGTGTAATAATCGCCCTGCTTATTCCTGTCCAGTGCAATATTCACCGCTGGATAATCCATTACTGAACCCTGCATCCCGATCTTATGTGTGATGCTGGTATTATTCACTTCTGCAGGAGAAAGCATGGTGCTGGCCTTCATGTTATGATTCAGTCCCATGGTATGTCCCATTTCATGCATGATGAGATAGTACAGGAACTGTTTGTGCATTTCCCTGATCTCTTTTTCACCGCCGCCTGCGGCTTCAAGCGCAGTGAGCCCGGTTGTATATTGTGCCTTCAGCTCATTGGCGATATTGCAGAACATATTGTTCTTCATACCGGGAATGGACAGGTATGCCGGCTGATTTTTTTCAGGGAAGGCACCAAACGCAGTGTTGCCATTGAACAATTCATCTATCGCTGGTGTAAAGCTGCCGCTGAACCATTCAACAGTGATATCGGCACCCAGTATCTGGCCGGTTTTAGGATTTACAAAGCTTGGCCCGATGGCACCATACTGCGGAACGGCTGAAGATACCCAGCGGATTACGTTATAACGGATATCCGCCGGATCCCAGTCTGCATCATCCGGCATGATCTTCATCACCACCGCATTTTTAAAGCCGGCTTTTTCAAATGACTCATTCCATTTTTCACCCGCTTCTTTGATCGTTTGCCTGTATTCAACCGGTGTGGTGCTTTCGATCCACCAGGTGATGGGTTCAACAGGTTCGCTCAATGCTGCGGAAGGGTCTTTCTTTTTTAAATGCCAGCGGTTGATCACATCCTTGTAATTGGTGGGAGAGATAGAAGTAAGGTCATCCACTTCCTGGGAGAAATAACCAATACGCGGATCGTCCTGCCTTGACCTGAAATCATTTTCAGGTACTTCAAGAAAGGAGTGCTGCATTTTTACACGCACATAACGGGCATCTGTAATGTCCTTTCCGCCGCCATTGAAAGGCATGGGATTATCGTACGCAAGATCCACCACCACATCGGTATTGTTGGGGTAAGAACGGATCTTTGAATATTTTGATTTTGCCGCACTCAGCATACCCAGGTTAAAGATGGCGCCGGGGGGTAACCCGGGCGGGGTGAGCGGTTTTACCTGGTCGAGTTTTTCACTCAGGAACAATGCGTCGGCTGCCACGAGGTAACCGCCTTCATCTTCCGCAGCCACTTTATCTGAATAAAAAACAGATTCTCCCACATCCACGTTGGCTGCTTTGGAAACCGCGTTTTTAGGATCATAATAAAAATTGGTGTTCAGCTGGCTGAATTCAATTTTGTCAAATGACTTTTTAATGGTGAAGAGCCAGGTCGTGCGTATCATGTTCTGGTTAAGGAACAGTACCGTTGGTCCGCCCATTGAAAAGCTCTGGTAAATAAACTCTTTACCCAGCTGCTTTTTTTTGATGTATAGCTGCACGCTGCCGGTTACCGTATCCTGGTAAAGTGTAAAAAGACCTTCGGTTTTTTTACTTGTCTTTATTTTGTCGGTGATACCAGCTTTTTTTGTTTTGCTGGAATCTGACGGGGCGGCGGGCGCTTTAGGTGCATCCTGTGCATAAATTACACCGCTGAAAATGGCTGCTGAAAAAAGCAGCGTAATTGTTTTGGCTGTCATGCTTATTTTTTTAGTTATTTAAATATAATCATGTATGGCTGGAACCCCTAAAAAAATATTTAAGCGTTCAAATACGAGGATGAGTGAAAGGAGGTTATGATGTATCAGCAGGGCTGCAATGTACAAGTGTGCGACGCAACAATGCCCCGGCAAGGGTATGTGGCCGGTTACACTATGGCTTTGTTTTCCATCGCCCGCTTTTTAAAAATACAAATGCCATGATAAAGATTGTGGCCCAGTATACAAGTTCGTTGCTCCATGCCATGGCAAGGGAGATATAATGCACTTTCATGAATATCCAGGTATACAACAGGTAAACAGTGATGGCCACAATCTCGATCAGGAGATTCATTTTGGTTTTACCCGTGCCGGTTACACCGTTGAGCCAGATATTGGCCACGCTCATCAGCAGCATGCCGCAGGAAACCACCCGGGCTACAGGAATACCGGCCGCGGCAAATGCTTTGGTCTGGCCAAAGAGCCTGAAAAACATTTCCGGAAAAATATTCAGCAGTGTAACCATGATGCTGCAGAAAAACACACTCCATAACATGATACGGCTGATGGCCTGTAAAACCTTCTCCTCTTTATGCTGGCCCATTAAATTACTTACCACCACATTGCTGGTGCTTGCAAAAGCCCACACAAAAATACCTGCCAGCCCGAATACATTCCGCATCACGTTGCTCACCGCCTTGCTGATGGCTTCACCCCGGGCTTCGATCAGGAAAAAGAAAATAAGCCAGGTGGTAACGCTGATCACGTACTGCATTACCAGGGGGGCCGCCACATTAATAATCGACTTGCTGAATTCTTTATTGAATTTTAAATTTTGCAATAATCCGTATTTGCTTTTGAGGCCTGTTTTAACCAGTACCACATACACCACCAGTGCGCCCACGGCTTCTGCAATAACCGAAGCAATGGCCGCGCCGTTAAAACCAAGCTGGGGAAAACCATGGCGGCCCTGTATCAGCAGGTAATCGAGCAGGATATTCACCAAAGCTTCGCAAATAAAACCAATCATTAAAAACCGGCTGTTGAGTGATGCCACCAGGAATGCATTGCCTGTAAGAAAGAGGTATAAAAAAGGCAGTCCCAGTATGCGGATGCGCAGGAAGTCCATTTCTTTTGGATATGCTGCCGGTGCTGCCACAGCTTTAAGGATGAAGGGAGCGATCAGCCATGTAAAAATGATGCCGGCCAGTGCAAACCGAAGAGTGATGCGGATGCCCTGGGCAAAAATGGTTTTAAAGGCATTCGTGTCGCCGCTGCCCGCATATTTTGAAAATACGGTTTGGATCGCATTGTTCAGTCCGTGGCCGGCCACTGCAAATATCAGGTAAAAAACCCCGGTGATGCCGGCGTCACCCAGTGCATTGATGTCGTACTGGCCAAGGAAAATGCTGTTGGTAAGCATATTGATCTGCGGGATGAGTATGGCCAGTGTAATGGGCATGGCGATGGAAAGTATCTGCCTGTTGGTGACCTTTACTTTTAAATCATTATTTAGTGCGGTACTTTCCATAAAATCAGCAAAATTATCTTATTTTGCCTGCCGAAAATCAAGCAGTGAATCCATCATTTCATATAACAAATACAACAGGTGACGCAACAGCACATTTATTTGTGTTTGCAGGAAGCCATGGTTTTTCGCTGGCGGTACTGGACAGGCAGCAGCAGCAATTTATTGCAGTGGCGGTATATCATTTCAACAATGAAATGACGGGTGCGGAGAAGACTGCTGCCGTTGAAAATATTTTGCAAAACGAATCTTTATTGCAGCAGGGATATGCCAAAACGGATATCACCTGGTGCACACCACAAAGTATCATTACACCGCAATCATTTTTCAGCAGGGAAAAATGCGCAGAAATGCTGGCAATGGTTTTTGGGGATGCCGGGGAATATTCAGTGAGGCATGAATTGGTATTAAAGCAGCATTGCTATAACATGTACCGGCTGGATACGGCATTTGAGAAAACAGTGAACCGTCAGTTTCCCGGTGCCGTGCAATGGCAGCAGTATTCCCTGCTGGTGAATATTGATGAACATACCAAGGACCTGTTCTACTGCAATTTCAATCCCGGCAGTATCACTGTAATGCTGAGGCGTAGTGGCTGCCTTCAGTGCGTGCTGGATGTAGAATACAATACGCCCGAAGATGCCGTGTATCATTTGCTGAACATTTGCCAGCGTTTTGATATCGCGGCGGCCGATACCGTGATTGCCGTGAGTGGTATGATCGACGAATCATCGGGACTTTACAGGGAATTGTACAAGTATTTCATGGGTATTGCATTTTCAGGCTTGCCGGATATTTTCACCTACAGTGATGAGATCAAATCTTACCCTTCACATTATTTCAGTCATTTATTTGCCATAGCAGCATGCGAATTATAAGCGGCATACACGGAGGCAGAAGGATAACACCACCGCCGCACATGCCTCATACAAGGCCCACCACCGATATTGCCAAAGAGGGCCTGTTCAATATTTTGCAAAATAACCTGGAGATTGAGGAACTGAAGGTGCTGGATCTTTTTGGCGGCACAGGATGTATCAGTTATGAACTGGCCAGCAGGGGAGCGCCGGACATAACCATCGTGGAAAAAGATACCCAGATGTATGATTTTATAAAGAAGACTGCCGCGATGCTGGAATTTGAAAAGTTCAACGTGGTAAAGCAGGATGTTTTTCGGTTTATGGATATGGCACATGAGCAGTACGATTTTATTTTTGCCGGGCCGCCTTATGCACTTGCCACCATCGATGACCTGCCGCTGAAAGTATTTGATAAAAACCTGCTGAAGCCAAAAGGATGGTTTGTGCTGGAACATACACCCCGGAACGAGTATAAAAAATTTGCGCATTACAAAACGGAAAGAAATTACGGCACCACCATCTTTTCGATATTTATTAATTGATCACACGAATTAAAGATCATTGTGAATATTATACCATAAACCAATCGGCCAATAAACTACTCAACCACCACCAACCATGCTCAAAAGTTTCAGATACCTGCTCCTGCCTTTGTCGCTCATCTACGGCGGCATTGTTTGGCTGCGTAACTGGCTTTTTGATAAAAATATTTTGAAACCGGCTTCTTTTAATTTCCCGGTAATTTGTGTGGGCAATATCGCAACAGGCGGCACAGGTAAAACACCCATGACAGAATACCTGGTGCGGCTGCTGCAATCAAAATACAATACGGCCACACTCAGCAGGGGATATAAAAGAAAGACCAGGGGCTTTGCTCTTGCAGATGAAGATACCACGGCGCTGGAGATCGGGGATGAACCGATGCAGTTTCATAAAAAATTCCCCAACCTTACCGTTGCCGTAGGTGAAGAAAGACTGGTGGCCATACCCCATTTGCTGCAGGACAGGCCCGAAACAGAAGTGATCATCCTGGATGATGCATTTCAGCACCGCCCGGTAAAGGCCGGACTTAATATTGTTCTCACCGCATATAATAACCTGTATACCCGCGACCTGATGCTGCCTGCCGGAGATTTAAGGGATGTAAGGGCCAGTATCAAAAGAGCCGAAATCATCGTGGTGACAAAATGCAGCAACAGCATTACGGAAAAAGAAAAACAGTCCATTACCCGTGAAATAAACCCGCTGCCGGAACAGCTTGTTTTTTTTACAGACATTGATTATGCCACGCCTTATCACCTTTTTAACCAGCCCGCCGCGGCTATTGGCCCTGAAACAGAAATATTGCTGGTGTGCGGTATTGCCAATCCAAGGCCTTTAAAAGATTACCTGGCCGCGAAGATGAATACTTATGATATGCTGCGCTATCCTGATCATCATATTTTTGACATGGATGATTTAAAGGATATCAAATCGCAGTTTGAAAAAATAAAAAATCCCAATAAAATAATCCTCACCACAGAGAAAGACGCAGTAAGGCTGCTGAAGTTCGAGCAGGAATTAAAAGATTACCCGGTGTATGTGTTGCCAATTGAGCACCGTTTCCTGTTTAATGAAGGCAGCCGGTTTGATGATAAAGTGATTTCTTTTGTAAGCACCTTCCGCAATCAGGCCGCTGACCAATAAATCATACCCTCACCCCAGGCAGCGCTTATACAATTGTACTGTATTTTCCAGTCCTAAATAAATGGCATCGCAAATCAGCGCATGACCTATTGAAACCTCCAGCAGGCCCGGGATGTTTTGCGCAAAATATTTAAGGTTATGCAAATCCAGGTCGTGGCCTGCATTGATCCCCAGTTCCAGTTCATTGGCTTTTTTTGCGGCGGTAACATAAGCGGCAATGGCTTTTTCTTTTTCACCCTTTGCAAATGTGGTGGCATAAGCTTCTGTATACAATTCGATCCTGTCGGTGCCCGTAGCTTTTGCGCCTTCTATCATTTCCACTACCGGGTCAACAAAAATGGAAACACGGATCCCCGCATTTTTAAATACGGCGATCATGTCTGTGAGGTAGTTTTTATGTTCAATGGTATTCCACCCGTGGTTGCTGGTAATTTGTCCCAATGCATCGGGAACCAGTGTTACCTGTGTGGGTTTTCCGGCGAGTACCAGCTCCACGAATTTTTGTTCTGTGCAGTTTCCCTCAATATTGAATTCAGTAGTCACCGTTTTCTTCAGCTCCAGTACATCGGCGTAGCGGATATGGCGTTCATCAGGTCTTGGATGCACGGTGATACCATCGGCACCAAAGCTTTCTATATCTTTTGCCGCCTGGATCAGATCCGGGTTATTGCCACCTCTTGAATTACGCAATGTGGCCAGTTTGTTGATGTTTACCGATAGTTTCGTCATGCTGCAAAAATATAAAAGCCCTGTCAATTCAGACAGGGCCTTTTTAGTGTTCAGTGATATATTACCCGTTCAGCCGGTCAAGTATATTTTCAGCTTTGGGAAACAGTACATTGTTTTCGAGGTGTACATGCTGGTGCAGATCCTGCTCAAAGGCTTTCAGTTCTTCCAGCACCAGTTTAAAAGTGGTGCAGGCGCCTTCGGGGGCTTCGTAATTCCCGGTGATCTCCCTGATACGGTACATAATGGCTCCCGCTTCATCGTGTTCTGCTTCCATTACGCCGGCAGGACCGTAAATAAAATTCTTATCAACATGCCGCTGCTGGTTGTATTGCACAACAGATTCCAGCTCTTTGATGCGGGGAAACAATATCACTTCCTCTTTTTGGAGATGCAGGTACATTTCATTTTTCAAATGGGTGAACAGCTGCAGGGTTTCCTTCATGTAAGGATAATGCTCGCCGTGTTTGAATGCCACTTTGATAAGATGTTCTTCAATCACCGGCATGATCTGTTTTACATAAAAGTGGTGATGGATCAGGATATGCCTTATCAGCTGGTCGGCACTCATCTCTGTAAAATCTTTGCCCGGGGTGAGTTCTGTTTTCACTGTGGCTTCCAGTTCACGGGTGATGTCATCCACCACAATTCCTTTTTCTGTACAGGCCTGCGCAAGGGTGCGTTTGCCTTTGCAGCAAAAATCAAGACTGTATTTTTCAAGTATGGAAGCTGTTTGATGGTTGGCTGTTACAATGGAAGCCAGCGTTTGTTCTGCTAAATTTATCATAGTGAATTATTTTGATACAAAATTGCAGCCGTGTAAACACCTGTTTTATGACTGCACGCACAAGTGCCTATCTTTTTTGGCTGATATTGATCAGGAAAATCCCCGTAAACAGGATTAATGCCGCTCCCAGCAGCAGCTCATTAATAAAGGGCAGCGGTGTATAAGTCATGGCTGCAATACCCTGAGTCATCAGCAGCAGTTCGTTGATGATAATACCGGCCACAAACAATTTTACCGCTGCAATGGATCTTTTGCTGAGCGTTATAAACTGCTCCTGCATAAAAAAGCCCAGCAGGTAAAGTGTGATCACCCCGAGTAAAATCAGGTGGAGATAGCCAATCACAATGGGCCGGAAGCCAAAGGCCAGCACACTCAGTGCGGGGATGGTGGAGCCCAGTTGCAGCAATAGTTTTATAGTAAGTGCAATACCGGCCAGCACAATGATCCACCGCACTTCCTTTTTCGACACCGAGCGGATAAACACAAACTGCTTTTTAATATGCTGTAATGATAAAAGCCATCCTGCCAGCTGGCTGAATGCTGCCAGTACTACAATCAAATAAGTCCAGGAAGGAATGGGCAGCCAGAGCGCAGATAATACATATGCAGGTATGCAAGCCCCTGCAAAAAGCCAGAAAATTATTTTCAATACCTTGGGTGATACGTTAATAAAAAACTTTGCCGTGGCCAGGCCCATGCACGCAAAAAAGAACCAGCCGTTATACTGGAAATGTAAAAAGAAATATACGGCGGCCAGGTACCAGTTTTGATGCACCGTTTTGGTGGCCATCATAAATGCCAGTGAAAAAGCGCCTAATGAGGAAAGCGCATTGAATAACAATGCCGCCTTCATCCACCAGTGACAGGTATTTTTGTGCGGAAGCCTGTTAAGGTCTTTCCAGAAATGGAATGCAAAAATGTAGGATACAAAAATGGAAAGGGTGGAGAAGCTGATGGAAAAAAGTCCGTAGCCCTGCAGCGGAAAACTCACCAGCATGCCATAGGCTGTGATAAGGTTGGCATTCAGTATCCATTTGTATTTGCTGAGCGGCTTGTCATTGTTTTGTTGTAAAAGATAATTCACCAGCAATACCATCAGTGCCTGGCTGATCCAGCCGGCAAAAGCAAAGTGCGAATGGCCGTGCAATAAATGTTTCTGATCAAGAAAGGGAAGTGAAAAAGCAATTTTATAGCGGAGAATTACCCCAATTGTGGCAATCAGTGCCAGGTTGAAAAGTGCAATCCTTGTATGCCGCTGTAAAGTGAGGTGCATGTATCGTATTTGCTGCAAAATAAAAGCCCGTTGCTGACAATGGTTGTGATTGCAATCATATTAAGTAGCGGGAAGCATATCTCAGCAGAACACTTTGCCCTTTTCAATCACCAGTGATCCTTTGTCGTGCAGGTGCCTGATGGCCCTGATCACTGTTTCCACCCGTAACCCCGTCATGTTGGCGATTTGCTGCCGGGTAAGCATTACTTTATTGCATTTTTCGCAAACATGCTTGCGGGTGCGTTTTAAATAATTGAGCAGTGTGCTGATGCTTTTTTCAGGATCATGATGCGCCAGTTCCCTGATGAGCAGGAATTTGAAACGGATTCGCTGCGACATCATTTTTGTAAAGGCAAAATGTATGTCAGGCCTTTCGGTCAGCAGTTCTATAAAGGATGATTTGTGCAGCCTGATGATCACACAGTCTGTATCGGCAATGGAAGTGGCAGCAAAAGGCTCATCATCAAATAAGGGCATTTCACCAAAACATTCACCCGGTTCAATCATATTCTGGATGAACTCATTCCCGTCTTCATCAATATTGCTCCAGCGGACACATCCGCTCACCAGCTGGTGATAAAAATGGCAGGCAGTTCCTTCATGGAAGATGATATCACCGGCAGCCACTTTTTTATAGGCTGCACCCAGGGAAAGAAGTATATCAATATCAATCATAGCAAGCTGTTTCTGTTCTAAACTGCAAAACTAAGCGGCGTTTCGCAATTGTCCATGATGATCTACCAGCCGGATTATGATTTTTATCAGTTTATAATAAAAAAGGGGGCCGTAACAGCTGTTTTTTATACAAACATGACTGTACGCATAAAGCCCGTTTTTTTACGTGATTAACATTGTGCCATCAATTTAAAAACTAAAAACTTTTATTATGAAACAATTGATAGTCCTTCTTTTGACAGTAACGATCCTTTCAGCCTGCGGCGGCGGTAAATCCGATAAAGCGGCGCCCGATCCTTATGAAGCAGCAAAAAATGCGAACGGCAATCCTGATTATGATCCCAACAGGGGAGAAGGCAAGTTTAAAACAGTGGATGTTAGCCCGGCACTGGATGCAGCAAAAGCGGGGGAAGGTGAAAAAGTTTACAGTGTGAAGTGCAGCAGTTGTCATAAACTGACGGAAGAAAAACTGGTGGGTCCCGGCTGGAAAGGTGTTACATCCAGGCACCAGGCACCCTGGATCATGAATTTTATTACCAATACGGATGCCATGCTGAACAAAGATCCCAAAGCACAGGCACAGCTCGAAATATGCCTGGTAAGAATGCCCAACCAGAACCTGAGCGATGATGACGCACGCAACCTGTACGAATTCATGCGCAAAAACGACGGCGTAAAATAACACTGACTCAACCTATAATTTAAACATCAAACAATGAAAAAGTTAACGATTGGCCTGGTGGCAGCTGCAGCAATAATTATGCTGGCGCCATCCTGTAAGCCTAAAAATGCAGGCTCGGCCGTAAATGCAGATGCTGCCGCAAAAGCTTATGTGGCTCCCGGCAAGTACGATGAATATTACAATTTTGTTTCCGGCGGTTTCAGCGGACAGATGAGTGTGTACGGTTTGCCCAGCGGACGCCTGCTCCGGGTGATACCCGTTTTTTCGGTAGACCCGGAAAAGGGATATGGCTACAGCGAAGAAACAAAACCCATGCTGAACACGTCACATGGATTTGTTCCCTGGGATGACCTGCACCATACCGAACTGTCTCAAACCAATGGTGAAATAGATGGCCGCTGGGTATTTGGCAATGCCAATAATACGCCCCGTGTGGCCAGGCTTGACCTCAGTACTTTCCGTACTGCTGAAATTATAGAGCTGCCTAACAGCGCCGGTAACCACAGTTCTCCTTTTATTACTGAAAATAC
This sequence comes from Ferruginibacter sp., assembly GCA_046329655.1. Taxonomy (GTDB): domain Bacteria; phylum Bacteroidota; class Bacteroidia; order Chitinophagales; family Chitinophagaceae; genus Ferruginibacter. The sequence continues at coordinate 19,139 of JAXLUD010000013.1, read as the reverse complement.
AGAATACGTGGTGGCCGGTACCAGGTTCAGCGTGCCTGCAGATGACAGCAATGGCGATGTGCCCATCAATACTTATAAAAAGAATTTCCAGGGTTCTATCAGCTTTATCAGCGTAGGTAAAGAAGATGGAAAAATGGATATTGCTTTCCAGCTCCGCTGCCCGGGTGTAAACTTCGACCTGAGCCATGCCGGTAAAGGCAAATCTCACGGATGGTTCTTCTTCAGCTGCTATAATACAGAGCAGGCCAATACTTTGCTGGAAGTAAATGCTTCTCAGAAAGACAAGGACTTTATTATGGCAGTTAACTGGAAAAAAGCAGAAGAATACCTGAAAGCCGGTAAAGGCAGGAAACAGTCTGTAAAATATGCCCACAACGTTTACAATGAAAAAACACATACCGCCACTTCTGAAATAAAAACAGAAGTTACCGTACTGGATGTTAGAGAACTGAAGGATATCTGTTACATGATTCCTTGCCCCAAATCTCCGCATGGATGCGATGTGGATCCTACAGGTGAGTATATTGTGGGCAGTGGTAAACTGGCTGCATTAATACCTGTATTCAGCTTTGATAAAATTCAAAAAGCAATTGCCGACAAAGCATTTGCAGGTGAGTACGACGGTGTGCCTGTTATTAAATATGAGGCTGCGTTACACGGCGAAGTACAGAAACCGGGTTTAGGCCCTTTACATACCGAATTTGATGGTAAAGGATTTGCCTATACCACTTTCTTTGTTTCAAGTGAAGTGGTGAAATGGAGTATCAGTGATTTGAAAGTGGTGGACAGAGTGCCAACCTATTATTCTGTAGGCCACTTATGCATTCCCGGCGGCGACAGTAAGAAGCCATCACCCAAATACCTCATTGCTTATAATAAAATCACAAAAGACCGCTACCTGCCCACAGGTCCGGAACTGGCGCAAAGCGCACAATTGTATGATATCAGTGGCGAGAAAATGCAGCTGATACTGGATTTTCCCACTATTGGAGAACCGCACTACGCACAGGCCGTGCCTGCCGATGTGATCAAAAACAAATCAGTTAAGTTCTTTAAGATTGATGAAAACACCAACCCTTATGTTGCAAAAGGAGAAGGTGCCACCAAAGTGGTGCGTACAGGAAACAGGGTGGATGTGTACATGACCTGCATCCGTTCTCACTTTTCACCTGATAATATCGAAGGTGTTAAAGCAGGTGATGAAGTGTATTTCCATGTTACCAATCTTGAGCAGGACTGGGATGTGCCACATGGCTTTGCCATTAAAGGAGCCAGCAATGCAGAACTGCTGATTATGCCCGGCGAAACACAAACGTTGAAATGGGTGGCAGAAAAACCGGGTATATTCCCGTTCTATTGTACCGATTTCTGCAGTGCATTGCACCAGGAAATGCAGGGTTATATCCGCATATCTCCTGCTGGAAGCAATGTGCCGCTGATGTTCAGCACTGGTAAAAATATACCAGTGGCTGACAGTGCTGCAGCTAAATAGCATTTCACCGGTACGGGTACTGGTACCCGTACCGGTTTATTCATATTTTTTAGACAGGCGGTATCATTATTCAGGTTTTGTCATTTATTTTCTTTTAAACTGGTTGGTTCACTGCTTTGAGTTTTTATTCACCTATAAACAACAGTTATGAAAAAATATAAGATTTTACTCGCAGGATTAATGCTCACCGCTATGATGTCCTGTAACAATGGTGCAGATAATGCAGCTGCATCTTCAGGTGCTTCACAGCCTGCGGCGCCATCTGGTGGCCAGGAAAATGTAAAAGATGACGAGTCTGCAAAAGATGTGGTAAAAGTGGCTGTAGGTTCAAAAGACCATACCACGCTGGTAGCCGCATTAAAGCAGGCTGATTTGGTTACAGCCCTCGCCAACGCCGGCCCGTTTACCGTATTCGCACCCACCAATGATGCATTTAATAAACTGCCGGCTGGTACAGTGGATGGTTTGATGAAAGATGATAAAAAAGAAGACCTGCGCAATGTACTGCAGTATCATGTTACCGTTTCAGCCATGAAAGCTGAAAGCTTTACTGACGGGCAAACCCTGGGCATGGTAAACGGCGACAATGTGACTGTAAGTGTAAAAGACGGTAAAGTAACGCTGAATGGTAATGTGCATATCATCGCATCTGTGCAGGCCTCCAATGGAATGGTGCATATTGTTGATGGTGTGTTGCTGCCTCCTGCAAAAAAATAAACCGCTTTATCCCTTATCCCCGCAGAAGAACTGTTTAAATATTTTACAATGAAAAAGAAATTGAGCGGAATGACCAGGCTGCTGTTGCTGCTGGCTGCAGCAGCTCTGGTTTTTGTGTTATACCTGCCCATGTGGCGTATTGACCTTGACGCACCGCAATATCCTGAAGGTCTTAAATTAGAAATTCATGCAAAAGGTTTACAGGGCAATGTTGATATCATCAACGGGTTAAACCATTATATCGGCATGAAAACATTGCACAATGAAGATTTTATAGAATTCACTGTGCTGCCTTTTTGTATTTTGTTCTTTACCGCTTTGTTCGCGGCAACAGCACTTATCAACAAACGTTCATTGCTTCATATCGCTTTTATATTGTTTGTGGTTTTCGGTATTGTAGCCATGTACGATTTCTGGCGCTGGGAATACAATTACGGACATAATCTCAATCCCAATGCTGCCATCGTGGTGCCCGGAATGGCTTACCAGCCGCCACTGATAGGCTTTAAGCAATTGCTCAATTTTGGCGCTTATTCTTTTCCTGATTCAGGCGGATGGATATTTATCGGGGCGGGTGCAGCTGTACTTTTTTGTGTGATCATCGAGTGGCGCAGGAATAAAAAAAACCGCCTGCTTTTTCCCACCACCATTTTACTGCTGCCGGTATTATTGCTGGGCAGTTGCAATGCAGGCCCCGAAGCCATTAAAGTGGGTGCAGATAACTGCAGCTTTTGCAAAATGACCATTTCTGATGCCAAATACGGCGGGGAGATCGTGACAAAAAAAGGAAAACTGTTCAAGTTTGATGATATACACTGCCTGCTGGAATTCAAAAAAGGTAACCTGGTGGAGCAGGCTGAGATAAAAGATATTTACCTGGTTGATTTTGCCGGCAGTCACGAACTCGTAAATGCAAAAGAATGTTTTTTGATGCAGGGCGGTGAAATCAAATCACCCATGAACGGTGATGTGATCGCATTTAAAAGCAATGCCGATATGAAACCGTTTATGAAAAGCCTTCAGGCCAAAGAAATTTCCTGGAACGAACTGGTAAAATGAAAACGTATCTTCTCATATTATCCTGTTTGTATGGCATGGCCGTTCATGCAACCGTGATCACCGTTGGCAGGCAAAAGCAGTTTGCAACCATCACTGCTGCCGTGACTGCTGCCAAACCGGGGGATACAGTACTGGTGGATAAAGGGGTTTATTTTGAAAAGAACCTTGTAATCGACAAACCACTGGTGTTAAAAGGGCTGGATCACCCCGTGATTGATGGTGAAAAGAAGTATGAAAATATTTCAATCAAGGCGGATAATGTAACCATTGATGGTTTCCTGGTGCAGCATACAGGCGTGTCAAGCATTACTGATTTTGCTGCAATAAAAATTTATAACAGGCGCAATGCAACCATTATTAATAATATTGTGAATGATGCATTTTTCGGGATTTATTCGCAGTATGGTATTCATTGCCTGATCAAAAACAATGTGCTTACGGCAAAGGCCAAAACCGAACAGGAAAGCGGTAATGGTATCCATTGCTGGAAAAGCGACAGTATGCAGATCATCGGCAATACTATCAGTGGCCACCGCGACGGAATTTATTTTGAGTTTGTAACCAATTCTGTTATCTGGCGCAATAACTCCTTTAAAAATATCCGGTACGGACTGCATTTCATGTTTTCCAACAACGATGCTTACATCACGAATATATTTGAGAACAACGGTGCCGGAGTGGCCGTGATGTTTTCAAAGGAAGTAAAGATGTTAAACAATTACTTTAAAGAAAACTGGGGAGATGCGGCTTATGGTATCCTGCTGAAGGAGATCAGTGACAGCCGTATTGAGGGCAATCATTTTGAGAACAACACTTCAGCCATTTATGCTGAAGGCGCCAGCAGGATACAGATGTACCGGAATGTGTTTAAAAACAATGGCTGGGCCTTTAAAATCCAGGCCAGCTGTATGGACGTAACACTGGAGCGAAATAATTTTACCGGCAATACATTTGATATCGGCACAAACGGTTCGCTGGTGCTGAACAAATTCAACAATAATTACTGGGATAAATATGAAGGGTACGACCTTAACCGGGATGGTATTGGTGATGTGCCTTACCGGCCCGTAAGCATGTACAGCATGATCGTTGAGAAAAACCCGCCGGCCATGATCCTGTTTCACAGCATGATCGTTTCGCTGATGGATAAATCTGAAAAAGTGATTCCATCCCTTACCCCAGAAAACCTGAAAGATGAAAAACCATTGATGAAACCTTTGCCATTATGATCATTGCCAATAATATCAATAAGAAATTCGGAAAGCTCAAAGCGCTCGATAATGTAAGTGTTACCTGCAATAAGGGAGAATGCATAGCCCTGATCGGCCCCAACGGAAGCGGCAAGACCACTTTTATCAAGAGCATTCTGGGAATGGTGGTGTGCGACAGCGGCTTTATTACTTTCAATGGAAAAAATATTTTGCACGACTGGCAGTACCGTGCCAGGATCGGCTACATGCCACAGATAGGCCGCTACCCGGATAATATGACCATCGGGCAACTGCTGGATATGATGAAAGACATCCGCAAGGGAAAAAATGAAATACTGGATGAAGACCTCATCAAAAAATTCGAGCTGGAAAAGCTGCTTCATAAGCGGATGCGCACTTTATCGGGCGGTACCCGGCAAAAGGTAAGTGCATCACTGGCTTTCCTGTTCAATCCCGAAGTGCTGATACTGGATGAGCCCACGGCGGGACTGGACCCGGTTGCTGCAGAAATACTTAAAGAAAAGATCATTGCCGAAAAGGCAAAGGGCAAACTCGTACTGATCACTTCACATATCCTGAGTGAACTGGACGACCTTGTTACGCACGTGATATACATGCAGGAAGGAAAACTGCTGTTTCAGAAAAGTATTGAACAGCTGCGTGCCGATACCGGCCAGGAAAAACTGTCAAAAGCCATTGCTTCCGTTATGTTAAAAACCAAATAATGTTTAAGATCATCAAATACGTTATCATCGATATTTTGCGTAACCGCATCATGCTGGCCTATACAGCGTTTTTACTGCTGCTTTCATTCAGTATTTTTAACCTGGAAGACAACAGTGCCAAGGGCATGCTGAGTTTACTGAATATAGTTTTGATCATCGTGCCCCTGGTGAGCATCTTGTTTGCATCCATTTATGTATACAACAGCGCCGAATTCCTTGAATTGCTGGTAAGTCAGCCGCTTAAAAGAAAAACGATCTGGTTCAGTATTTTTTCAGGGCTGGCATTTTCACTGGTGCTGGCTTTCCTTACGGGCGTGGGTATACCGGTTTTGCTGTATGATGCCGGCCCGACAGGACTGACACTTGTTGCTGCAGGCGTTTTTCTTTCCATGATTTTTGTGGCCATCGCAATGCTGGCAGCGGTACGCACCCGGGATAAGGCAAGAGGTATTGGTGTGGCGGTATTGCTGTGGCTTTATTTTTCAGTTTTGTTCGACGGACTGGTGCTGTTTCTTTTATTCCAGTTTTCCGATTATCCCATGGAAAAACTGATGGTGGGGGTGAGTGCATTCAATCCCATTGACCTGAGCCGTATCCTTGTGTTGCTAAAGATGGATGTAAGCGCCATGATGGGATATACCGGCGCTGTATTTAAAAACTTTTTTGGAACTGTCACAGGTTCATTTACGGCTATTGCTGTGCTGTTGCTGTGGATGGCAATACCCGTAATGTTATCTGCCAGGAGATTTAACCGTAAAGACCTTTAATATGAAAAAAGACATTGAAAACCGCCAGGACATAGAACTGCTGGTGGTAAAGTTTTATGAAAAGGTACGGTCTGATGCCGCCCTTGGTCATATATTCAATGATGTCGCGAAAGTTAACTGGGAAAAACATTTTCCTGTGATGTTTGATTTTTGGGAAAATGTCCTTTTTTATACCGGAACTTATGAAGGTAACCCCATGCTGATACACCAGCATCTCCACCAGGCTTACCCGCTTACGAAAGCGCATTTCAACAGGTGGAATGAACTTTTTCTTGAAACCCTGGATGAAAATTTTGAAGGAGAAAAATCCATTCTTGCCAGGCAAAGAGCCCTGAGCATTTCAACCATGATGCAGATCAAAATACTGAGCCCGGATAATTTTTGATACTCCCCGGTCTTGGCCAGTGAAGGATGATCCTTGCCTGTTGTCATCATAACGGTGTGCAGAAACAGCGCCTTGTCTTCTTTATTTTCTTTTCACAAATATTTTTTAAATTACTGCATAAACTGTTTTTATGCAACAAAAGATTCTTGCCATACTTTGTATTATTGCAGTTGCTGGCTGCAATGATAACGGTAACCAGTCATCACTCACCAGTTATAAACCCATTGATGTGAAATATCCTGTAACTAAAAAAGACACTACGGTAAAAGATGATTATTTCGGCACCGTGGTGGCTGATCCTTACCGCTGGCTGGAAAATGATACCAGCCAGGCTACTGCTGCCTGGGTAAAGGCAGAGAATGAAGTAACACAAAATTACCTCTCCCAGATTCCATTCAGGGATGCCATTAAAAAGCGGTACGAAAGCCTGTTCAATTTTGAAAAATATTCTGCACCTTTTCACCAGGGCAAGCATATTTACTATTATAAAAACTCCGGGCTGCAAAACCAGAGTGTGTTATACCGGGAAGCAGACGGAGGCAGTGAGCCCGAACTGTTCCTGGATCCCAACAGCTTCTCAAAAGATGGCACCACTTCACTGGCTGGTATCAGTTTTTCAAAAGATGGCAGCATGACCGCCTACAATATTTCAGAAGGCGGCAGCGACTGGCAAAAACTGGTGGTGATGAATGCGGTAACAAAGAAAGTAACCGGCGATACGCTCGCACTCAAATTCAGCGGAGCAAGCTGGAAGGGCAATGATGGTTTTTATTACAGCAATTACGAACGGCTGAAAGAGGACAATGTGCTGACGGCAAAGAATGAAAATCATAAACTGTATTATCATAAACTCGGTACGCCGCAGTCGGAAGATAAAATTGTATACGGCGATGATGCCAAACCGGTTCGGTATATGTGGGGCGGTTTAAGTGAGGATGAAAAATGGCTGTTTATTTCCACCGCCAATGAAACATATGGCAATGCATTGTATGTGCAGGATCTTACCAAACCCGGCAGCCCGGTTATTCCCATCGTGGCCGATATGAAGAACAGTCACAATATTGTGGATGTGGATGACCAGTTTTTTTATATTCAGACAGATAAGGATGCACCTACCGGCAAGCTGGTAAAAGCGCCGGTAAATGATCCCGGGGTTGGCAAATGGACAACCGTAATACCTGCTGTACCGGAAGTATTAAATGCTTCTGCGGCCGGCGGGGCACTGTTTTGCACTTATTTAAAAGATGCCGTGAATAAAGTGTACCAGTATGATCACACTGGCAAGCAGGTGAGGGAAGTGGCCTTGCCCGGGCTTGGCACTGCTTCAGGCTTTGCAGCCAGGAAGGAAGACAAGGAAACCTATTATGTGTTTACATCTTATATCCACCCGGCCACCATTTACAAAATGGATATCGGCAGTGGCAAAACCAGTGTATACAAAGAATCCAAAGTGCAGTTCAAGCCATCCGATTTTGAATCGGAACAGGTTTTTTATTCATCCAAGGACGGCACAAAAATACCCATGATCATCACGCATAAAAAAGGCATTGAACTTAACGGAAAAAATCCCTGCCTGTTGTATGGTTATGGCGGGTTCAGCGTGAGTCTTACCCCTTATTTCAGCACTTCAAATATTGTGCTGCTTGAAAACGGCGGCATTTTTGCCGTGGCCAATATCCGCGGCGGCGGGGAATATGGCGAAGACTGGCATAACCAGGGCATCAAAACAAAAAAGCAAAATGTATTTGACGATTTTATGGCTGCAGCAAAATACCTGTCAGACAAAAAGTATACATCACCGGATATGCTGGCCATTGAAGGCGGCAGTAATGGCGGTTTGCTGGTGGGTGCCTGCATAACCCAGCAGCCCGGCTTATGCAAAGTGGCTTTTCCGGCAGTGGGGGTAATGGATATGCTGCGGTATCATAAATTTACCGCCGGGGCAGGCTGGGCATATGATTATGGAACTTCGGCCGACAGTAAGGAAATGTTCGATTATCTCTATCATTATTCCCCCTTGCACAATATAAAACCGGCTGCTTACCCGGCCACCATGGTAACCACAGCGGATCATGACGACAGGGTGGTGCCGGCACATTCCTTCAAGTTTGCTGCTACTTTACAGGAAAACCAAACGGGCAGTAACCCGGTACTCATCCGTATTGAAACAAAGGCGGGGCATGGGGCAGGCCGCAGCACACAGCAGGTGATCCAGGAGCAGACTGATAAATGGAGCTTCATGTTCTATAATATGGGCGTAAAACCCCTGTATTAAGTCATTAACATCTTATTCGCAACCACTCAGGTAAACGTACAGTCTTATAGCCGGGCTTGTTATCGATTGATAACTTGGCCCGGTTTTTTGTTCAAGCTGTACAAACATGAGAAAAAAAGCAGGGGAAAAGTGTCGTCATATCAATTTGCGCCGTATTTTTACGGTCATGCGAGTAAAAATACTTGCATTATTGATGAGAAATTTTACTAACTGTATTTGTGCCCTCTGTTGCTGTTGCCTGGTTTTCAATGCAAAATCCAGGGCTCAATGTGTTTTCAATTCCAGTGACGGGTATACAGTAACAGTTAATGTACTGCCCGTTTCGGTGATCGCTCCTTCAACCTGCCCATTCGGCTACAATTACAATCTTAAGGTCAATTATTCCGTGAGTTTTTCCGGAACGAATATACCCGCAGGTCTTTATACACTGCAGGGAAATATCTATTGTGGTGCCGATGCACATTTCTTCAGTCTGCCATTATCAGGCGGAACAGGCAGTGTAAACACAGTTTCTAATCCCTATCGCAGCACCCCAGACTGTACATCAGCCACTGTGGGCAGTTTATCCTGCAATACAGCTCAAATTATAATCCAGGGACCCGGCTTACTATTACAAAACGCCCCGTGCGGAGCGGCAGGCCCATTGCCCATTGTACTTATCAAATTCAATGCTCGCATTATGCAAGACAACAGTGTTTACCTGTACTGGGAAACTGCCAGTGAATCGGCAAACCAGTTATTTATCGTGGAAAGAAGCCCGGATGCCCAGGTTTGGCAAAGCATCAAAACGATCGCCGGTGCAGGAAATTCAAATATCCCGCTCCAGTATTTTTATGTAGATGCGAGGCTGGGAAAGGGCAAATATTATTACAGGCTTAAACAGGTAAATAATGCAGGCACTTTTTCCTACTCAAATATTGTAAGTGCAGAAATATCAGAAAGCAACACGGATATATTTGTTTCGGATGTGTCGGGAGATGGCGATATGCTGTATATCGGCGGCATTGCCAATACGCCTGAGTGGACGGTGAGTGTGCTTAGTTCCACCGCATCACTTGTACTGAAACCGGCCATATTGAATTCTCATATTCTGAATATGCCGGAAGTGAGTTCCGGTGTTTACCTGCTGAAACTGCAAAACACTAAAGACGGAAGAACCAAAACAATCCGGTTCTTAAAAAAATAATGGGGGAGAAGAAGCATGTGAAAATCCCAGCAAAAGAATCCCCGTCCTTGGCCGGGGATTTTCTTTGTATCAGTTTTTAAAAATTAACAGCAGATCGGTTAATTTTTGTTTCAGTTCCTTACGGTGAATAATGAAATCAAGAAAACCGTGTTCCAGCAAAAACTCACTGCGCTGGAAACCTTCCGGCAGATCTTTTTTAATGGTTTCTTTAATTACCCTGGGACCGGCAAAGCCAATCAATGCGCCGGGTTCACCACAAATCACATCTCCCAGCATCGCAAAGGAAGCTGTTGTACCGCCAAAAGTAGGATCGGTACACAACGAGATATACGGTACTTTATGATCACTCAGCTGCGACAGTTTTCCTGAAGTTTTGGCCAGCTGCATCAATGAAAATGCGCTCTCCATCATACGGGCACCGCCACTTTTGTTGATGATCATAAAAGGGATATGGTGCTCAATACAGTAATCGCAGCCGCGGCTGATCTTTTCACCCATCACACTCCCGAGGCTGCCGCCAATGAATTCAAAATCCATACAGGCCACCACCAGGTCATGCCCGTTTACCTTGCCATGCGCCACAGTGATGGAGTCATGAATATCTGTCTTGGCATAGGTTTCTTCCAGCCGCTTGCCATAAGGTTTCAGGTCAACAAACTGCAGGTAATCCTTCGACCTGATATTGGCAAAAAGTTCATTGTACTGGTTATCGTCGAAAATGATCTCAAAGTACTCATCACTGCCGATACGGTGATGGTGATCACATTGGGGGCAAACAAATTTATTTTCATCCAGCTCTTCAACCGTACAGGTGTATTTACAGTTGGGGCATTTGCTCCATAATCCTTCCGGGGCATCTTTTTTATCCTTGGTGGATGTAAGGATCCCCTTTTTCATCCTTTTGAACCAGCTTGGCTTAGCGCCACCTCCAGTGTCTGCATTTTCCTCACCCGAAAGACTGGCATCGAAATCTTCTTCTTTAAGCATATCGGTAAATTAACATTCTTGTTTTTTGTAAAGAATGACTGGCAAAGTAATTTTTGTGCAAATTAATACTCTAAACCAAAAAAACAAACCTGCCCGGGAAGGGCAGGTTCTTATTAATGATCGTTATCAGGCGTTCCTGTTGATGCAGTTGAGGTCTTCAAAAGCCACTTCCAGGCGCTTGATGAAGCTTTCTTCACCCTTGCGGAGCCATACGCGGGGATCGTAGTGTTTTTTATTGGGAGCATCAGGTCCTTCGGGATTGCCTAATTGTCCCTGCAGGTATGCTTCATTCTTTTTGTAATTGTTCAGCACACCTTCCCAGAATGCCCATTGCAGGTCGGTATCGATATTCATTTTAATGGCACCATAACTGATGGCTTCCCTGATCTGGTGCTGGGGAGATCCGCTGCCGCCATGGAATACGAAGTAAACGGGTTTGGGACCTGTTTTCAATTCTCTTTCGATATAATCCTGGCTGTTTTTTAAGATCACAGGTGTAAGCTGTACATTGCCTGATTTATAAACGCCGTGCACATTACCAAATGCAGCAGCCACGGTAAACATGCTGCCCACTTTGCTTAGTTCAGTGTAAGAATAAGCCACGTGCTCGGGCTGTGTGTATAACCTGGCATTGTCGATATCACTGTTGTCCACACCATCTTCCTCACCACCGGTTACACCCAGTTCAATTTCGATGCTCATGCCCAGGGGCGCCATGCGCTTATAGAATTCGACAGAGGTTGCGATGTTTTCTTCAATGGGTTCTTCAGAAAGATCCAGCATATGAGAACTGAAGAGGGGCTGGCCTTTCTCTTTGAAAAACTGTTCACCCGCATCAATCAGTCCGCTTACCCATGGCAACCATTTTTTGGCCGCATGGTCGGTATGCAGCACTACCGGAACACCATAATATTTTGCTACGTTATGAATATGCAATGCGCCGGAGATACCGCCGGAAATATTACCCTGTAATTTATCGTTGGGCATACCCTTACCGGCAATGAACTGTGCACCACCGTTGCTGAACTGTATAATTACAGGAGAGTTCACTTTTGCAGCAGTTTCCAGCACCGCATTAATGGTGTTGGTACCAATGGTATTTACTGCCGGAAGGGCAAACTGGTTATCTTTTGCATCATTGTACAAAGCCTTTAAGGCATCTCCAAATAAAACGCCTGAACCGTATTTACTCATAACTTAAAAATTTTGGGCAAATGTACAGAAGTGAAGCGATACGGCGGGTAATTCAACTGTCATTCTTTACTGACTTTGGACAGTATTCAATAAATGGAGAAAATATTGCGGCATTTTCAACATCCTGCTGCCATACCAGCTGAACATTTCCCCGTCGGCCAGCAGCACTTTGGCGCCCGGCAGCTGCTGCTGAAACTCCTGCATATGCTTTTCCTTAAAAGGGTAGGGTTCGGTAGAAAGCAGTACCAGGATGCAGCCAGCATCTCTGATATCTTCAATACTGATCTTAGGATAACGTGGCTGGCGGTTAAAGGCGTTTTCGAGGCCGCAAAGCTGCAGCATATCATTTACAAAAGAATCGCCGCCTACGGTCATATAGGGATTACGCCAGATCAGGTAAGCGGTTTTAATGCCGGTATTTTTAACCGGCAGCCTGCCGAATTCTCTTTTAAGGTCGGTGAGTAATTTTTTTGCTTCAGGAATTTTGCCGGTGATCGTGCCAATATCTTTGATCATTTCAAATGCGTCACGGGCATTTTTAACATCGGTGAGCCATATATTGAAGCCGGCAGCTGCCAGTTCCTCTACCTGTTCCTGTTCATTTTCTTCCTTACTCGCAATCACCAGGTCGGGCTGCAGTTCCTTAATGCGTTTAATGTGGATGTTTTTTGTGCCGCCTATTTTGGGTTTGTTCCTGAACCACTCAACAGGATGAATACAGAATTTGGTGATGGCAATAACTTCCTGTTCAAGTTCCAGGTAGTGCAGCAATTCGGTAATAGAAGGTACCAGTGAGATGATTTTTTTGGGCAGGCTTTTTAGTTGGGCAGTATCTGTCAACAACATTGCTGAATGTAAAGTTATAATGGGTCAATAAAGTGCAATAAAAAACTTCCACTTGAATTTGAATAAATCAAACGCCAGTGGAAGTCAAGTTTTTTGAGAACCAACCAAGCATTACTTGGTTTTAAACAGGATTTGTTTGGACCTCACCGGTTTCCTTCTTGTGGTTAGGAAACCTAATAATGTAATCCGGTTTCAGTGGTCTTTTCTTGAGCTGACAGTTTTCAGTCGGGGCCCAGGATTCGGTTTTGCCATCATCGCTTTTTACGGCATAGGCATTGGATATTGGTTTTCTTCGGTCTTTCTTCGCCATCATCGCTTTTTACAGCATAGGCATTGGATATTGGTGTTTTCTATGGGTTTGTTTCTTCAGGATGTTGGATCTCGTTTTCTATTGGTGTTTCTTTGGATCGGTTTGTTTTCTTTTGGTTTTTACAGGATTCGGATTTGATATTTTTAAGTTCGTTACTTTCTAAAAAATAGAAGTTGACTGATACTGGATTGTTTATGATTTTTCACAAACATTGGATTTGGATTTCTTTTGGCTTCGTCAGGATTTTTGGATATGATTGATATTTAATTCCTATCAATCAACTTCTGACACAAAGATGCAACAGATACAAAGCGTAAACAAGAGCGTTATTGCTCTTTTTTTGTCATATTGTATTTACTGAGTGCTTCGTAAATATCCATTTAATATGTTTAGGAGGTCTACGTGCGTGCCAATAGTAAAACTACGACTACGGTTGCGGGTTTAACTATATATAAAAAATGCTGCATCGTTCAAATGCAGCATTCATGAGGGTTTGGGCCCATCGTAAAAAAACGGTGTGCCTTTACTTTGTTAAACTTTGTATAATGTCGTATTTGGTAACAATATGATATGAGCCGCTTTCGTCTTTACTCAAAACCGCTCCATTTTCTTTGGTAATCAGGCTGCTCAGCCGTTCAACGGGTGTATCAAATGAAACTTCCGGGTAGGGTTTTTCCAACACGGTGGCAATGGATTGATTTTTTATCTCCGGGTTATTGAGAATCTTATTAAATAAACCACTCTCAGATATTGCCCCTGAATTGTTTCCGTTATCAAATACCGGGATATTCTCGATATCATATTTCTTCATTTGCTCAATGGCTTCCTGTACAGTTTGGCTGCTTTGCAGGGTAATGATTTTTTTTGTGCCCCTTCCGCTCACGAGGTCTTTAAATGTTTTTACATCCAGGAAACCACGCTCCATCATCCACTGGTCGTTGTAAATCTTGGCCACATAACGGCTTCCATGATCATGGAAAATACAAACCACCACATCATCCTTTTTAAGCGTGTTTTGCAATTGTAACAGGCCCTGTAAACAGCTGCCGGCGCTGTACCCGCAAAACAATCCTTCTTCCTTGGCAAGTCGCCGGGCCATGATGGCGCCATCCTTATCCGTTACCTGTTCAAAATGATCGATCACGCTCATATCATAATTGCCGGGTACAAAATCTTCCCCAAAACCTTCGCTGATATAGGGGTGTACAAAACTCATATCTACTTTACCCGTATTAAAATAATTAGTTAGTAAACTGCCATACACATCAATGGCCCAAACTTTTATGGTTGGATTTTTTTCTTTTAAGAACTGCGCTGTACCGGTTATGGTGCCGCCTGTTCCTGCTGTACAAACAAGATGGGTGATCTTACCTTCCGTTTGTTCCCATATTTCGGGGCCGGTGCTTTCATAGTGTGCCAGCCTGTTGGCCAGGTTATCATACTGGTTAAAATGGTAGGAATTGGGGACTTCCTTTGCCAGTCTTTTTGCCACACTGTAATAACTCTGCGGATCTTCGGGGAGTACGTTGGTCGGACAAACGATCACTTCGGCGCCTACGGCTTTTAATACATCCGCTTTTTCTTTTGACTGTTTGTCGGTGGTTACAAAAATGCATTTGTAACCTTTTACGCAGGCAGCAAGCGCAAGTCCCATTCCGGTATTGCCGCTGGTGCATTCAATAATGGTTCCGCCGGGTTTTAGTTTGCCTTCTTTTTCGGCCACTTCCACCATTTTCAATGCCATCCGGTCTTTAATACTGTTGCCAGGATTAAAATAATCGACTTTAGCAAGCACGGTGGCGGGAATTTGTTTGGTGATCCTGTTCAGTTTGATCAAAGGAGTGTTCCCAATCGTTTCAAGAATGTTGTTAAGCCACATGTTTAGTTTAGTTTGCGGCAAAGGTACAATTTTAAAACAGCGGGCAAATTCCGGCTACTTCGCAATTATTTCAATGGCTTTTTTAACAGCTGCATCATTCTTGTTGAGTGATTCATACATGCCTTCATTGCGCCACAACTGGCGGGCCACCGCTGCAGTGATGCGGTTGATGATATCAGTCTTTTCCGCAGGCAATGTACCGGAAAGATTAATGGAATCCTGCAGCGCTGTTTGAAGGAATTGTGCCCAGTCTTCTTCACCCAGGGAAAATGTTTTTACAAAATCCGCAGGTTGTTTAAATGACTTCAACTGCTGCAAATGCTGCAGGTAATAATGATAGGCATAGTTGGGAATGGTATTTCTTGTGTAAAGTTTTAGCGTATTGCTGGTAAATCCTGCCTCCAGCGCAACAAAATAATCAGGGGTGATACCGCCGCCCCCATACACTGTTTTGCCCCCCTTGGTTTTATACACTTTGGTGGTGTCATTCTTTACAGAATCCGCAGACTGGGTTTCCCCATCATGATAGCGTTTTTTAATTTCATCATAATAGGCCTGGCCGCCATTATTGTAGGGCCTTTGTATGCTGCGGCCAACAGGGGTGTAATAGCGTGCAACGGTTAAACGTAAAGCACTGTTATCACTCAGGTCATATTGCTCCTGCACCAGCCCCTTGCCAAAACTGCGTCGGCCAATAATGGTGGCCCTGTCCCAGTCCTGCAAAGCACCTGCAAGCACTTCACTGGCGCTTGCCGTGCCTTCATCTACCAAAACCACCAATGGTTCGGTTTCAAACTGGCCCACCCGCTTGCAGCGGTATTCTTTTTTGGCCACATGTTTACCTTCTGTATAGGTAATCAGTTTATCGCCCTGCAAAAATTCATCTGCTATTTCCACCGCTTCATCCAGTATGCCTCCGCCATTGCCACGCAGGTCGAGCACCAATTTTTTGAGTCCCTGTTTTTTAAGATCCACCAGGGCTTCCATAAACTCGCGGTAGGTTTGCTGGCTGAATTTATTGATACGGATATAACCGGTTCCATTGCCGATAATATACCTGGCATCGATGCTGCTCACAGGTATGGCGCCCCGGGTAATGGTGAATTTCTTTTGTTCATTTGCACGCAGTACTGTTACGATCACTTCGGTGCCTTTATCGCCGCGGAGCATTTTGCGGATGCGGTCGCCTTCACTGAATGTGCCCGTTACAATACTGTCGCCTACTTTTAAAAACTTATCGCCGGGTACCAGTCCTGCTTTTGCACTGGGGCCATCGGCCAGCACATTGGTGATATTGATGGTATCATTAAAAATATTGTATTCCACACCAATGCCATAGAATTTACCTGCCAGGTCTTCATTCACCTGCTGCAGTTCTTCCGCAGGAATAAAAATGGAGTGGGGATCCAGTTTGCTTAACATGGCCTGTATCGCGGTATCTGCGAGCGCCTGTGCCTGTACTTCATCCACGTAACGGTTTTGGATCAGGTCGATGATTTCCTGAACCGGCCTGCGTTTTTCTACATAAAAAAAACTTTTACCCGGCATATTGTCCCGCATCTTATAACCCAGGAATAATCCCGCTACCATAGTAATGCTTAGCAGCAATGGCAGCCAGACCTGTATCTTGCTTTTGTTCATGCTGCGAAGATAGGAACTTCACTGCTTGATTAATTTTGAACACTTTATTTCAATGCTAAAAAACAGTACCTTCATATTCCAATACAATAAAATCCCCCATGTCAATAAAACTGATTGCAGACAGTGGCGCAACCAAGGCAGAATGGTGTTTGCTGGATGGTAAAAAGAAAAAGATCATATACACACAGGGGCTCAGTCCATATTTCCTCACATCCGACCAAATTAAGGATATCATTGAAAAGGAACTGAAGCCAAAGCTGAAGCAATACCAGCCGGATGAAGTGTTTTTTTATGGCACAGGCTGCATCAATCCCAATAATGCAAGGTCAGTTAAAAAAGCCATCGCAAAATGTTTTCCCGGGGCAGCGGTGGAAGTAACTCACGACCTGCTCGGCGCTGCAAAAGCGCTTTGTGGTCATAATAAAGGCGTGGCCTGCATACTGGGCACAGGCTCCAACTCCTGTTATTACAACGGGAAGAAAATTGTAAAGAACAGTCCCGGGCTTGGTTATGTACTGGGAGATGAAGGCAGCGGCGCTTACCTGGGCAAAAAAGTGATCCAGTATTTTTTATACAATACATTTGATGCCGACCTGATGGACAGGTTTATTGCACGTTTTAATGTAAACAGTATGGAGATACTGGAGGCGGTGTACAAAAAACCGCTGCCCAACCGCTATCTGGCGTCCTTTGCCATTTTTTTAGCAGAGAACCGGGGACATTTTATGATCGAGAATATTATAGAGGACGGGCTGAATGATTTCTTCTTTCACCATATCTGCAAATACCGCGAAAGCTGGACCAATCCCATACATTTTGCAGGCAGTGTGGCCTATGGATTCAGGGATGTGCTGAAGGAAATGTGTCAATCCTACGAACTGGAACTGGGCAAAGTAATTAAAAAACCAATGGACGGACTGATTGAATACCACCGTAACTAACGAATAATTGTATGGCATTTGAAAAAATAACTGAAGCGGCATCACCCTACAGGCATCTCGAAAAAATGAGCGTGGCATCCCTGCTTGAAAATATCAACCAGGAAGATGCAAAAGTGCCCGCAGCCGTGGCCAAAGTAATTCCGGGTATTGAAGCACTGGTGCATGTAACTGTTGATAAAATGCTCATGGGCGGCCGGATGTTTTATATTGGTGCAGGCACCAGCGGCAGACTGGGAATTGTAGATGCCAGTGAATGCCCGCCAACATACGGGGTGCCTTACGGACTGGTGATCGGCATTATTGCCGGCGGTAAAAAAGCCATCACCGAAGCGGTGGAATTTGCCGAAGATGATAAGGAGCAGGGTTGGAGAGACCTCTTGGAATACAATGTTAACAGCAATGATGTGGTAATTGGTATTGCAGCCAGCGGCACCACCCCTTATGTTATTGGCGCACTGGAAAAATGCAGGGAACAGGGTATTGTTACAGGCAGCATCAGCTGCAATCCCGATACTCCCGTAAGTGCAGCCGCCGATTTTCCGATTGAAGTGGTGGTAGGCCCTGAATTTGTGACCGGCAGTACACGGATGAAAAGCGGCACCGCCCAGAAACTGGTGCTTAACATGATCTCCACCTCCATCATGATACAATTGGGAAGGGTGGAAGATAACCGGATGGTAAACATGCAGCTCACCAATGAAAAGCTGGTTGACCGCGGGGTGAAAATGCTGATGGAGCGGCAGGGGCTCACCGATTATGAAGAAGCCAAATCACTGTTATTGAAGCATGGGAGTGTTAAAAAAGCCATGAACAGCCTCCATACATAAAAAAAGCCGCTGAATTTTTATGTATTTTTCTTAATTTAGAAATCACATTCTTTAACAAAAACTACACGCTATGAATTACAAAACTTTACTCACATCCTCTCTTATTGCTTTCAGTTGCCAGGCCGGTGCACAAAATGCAGCTACCTTCGCCATCACCGGTGATAACAATGGCGGTGCAGGAGATTTTGTATGGATGAACATCCGTAAAGTGGATGTAGGTTCAGGGAAACTGGTAAGTACGGTATACGACCGGCTGAATCCAACATCGCAGTTACTGGATGCGGATACAAAAAAAGCCTATACCGTAACTGCGTCTTTCAAAGGTAATGCCTATACCACCACAGAATATCCCACTTCTTCCTATGTGGCGGCAGCAGCTTATGATAAGCGGCATAACAAACTTTTTTTCACACCCATGCGCAAGGGGGAATTACGCTGGGTGGATTTATCAGATAATAATAATCCGCAGTTTTACACACTCTCCAGCAAACTCATTAACCCGTTGAACCTGGCAGATGAAGCCAATCATATTACAAGGATGGATATTGCCGCAGATGGCAACGGTTACGCGGTTACCAATGACGGGAACCACCTCATCCGTTTCACCACCGGTAAAAAAACCGTGATCACAGATCTCGGGCCTTTAAATGATGCCGAAACCAATAAAGGCATTTCCATTCATAACCGCTGCAGCAGT
>JAXLUD010000012.1:0-198457 GCA_046329655.1 Ferruginibacter sp. | reverse complement strand
CAGTTATTCAATTATCTCAATTTTATACTCGACCCATTCATTTGACTTAGCTGGTCTGCATCTAATTGTATATTTCTTGCCAAGCCTTACAAATGTATATTCGAATTTATCTTTTTGTTTTGCATCTTCCATTTTGTAAGCGATAAGTTTTTGCAAAGAGTCACTCTTGGTTTCTGAAGTTAACTCTCCGGACTTTATGTCGAATTCAGCTACGTATTTCCATCCAACAGTCTTTACCAAAAGTCTTGAATGATTTGTATCAATCCAATGTCCGCCATATGGATAATCAAACTTTGCTTTCCAGAAAATTTTTCCTGAACTGTCAAATGTGAAAATTCTTCCCAAATACGAACAATAAATAATTGTGTCATGTTGAAATGATACAGGTTGGGTAGCATAAGCGTCCACTTGTGAACGCCAAACAACAAGACCATTTTTAGGATTTAAACAATATAAATAGTTACCGTTACCTCCCACGTCAATAGTGTTGCAATATAACTTGTCATGATAAACAATTGCGTTTTGTAAACCTCTTTGGTCAAATTTGTCTATCCAAAAATCTCCAGGGTTCATAATAGGATACGGAACTGCCGGGTCGTAGTCAAAATTTGATTTGCTGTGTTGACATGAAGTCAAAACAACTATGGCAGAAATCAATATAAAGGGTAGTCGTCTCATAATTGCCGCTAACGAACAGGTATTGCCGAAGTGCAGGAAATAGAATTCCGTCCGCCCCGGCTAACTGCTGCTGAATAAAGATAAAAAAGTTGATGATAAGAACTAAAGCTAAATTACTAACGTCAAGCTGGATATGCAGATGCACAATGAACAAAAAGTTGAAACACGGCTTCCGTCAGCCTGCATTTTGGCAATACCCTTGTTATGCGCTTTTGTTCGTCAGCTTGTTTTTCAATGTCTTTTCATTTTTTAATTGGCACTCCCAAATTCGGATTACTGTCCACCCGTTTGATGTAAGTGTTTTAGTAACGGTTCGGTCTCGCTTTTTGTTACGGGAAATTTTTTGTTCCCAGTAATCTTTGTTGTCCTTTGGTTTTGTATTACGGCAGTTGTGTCCATGCCAAAAGCAGCCGTCAACAAAAACTGCTTCTTTTGTTAACGGAAAAACGAAGTCAGGTCTGCCAAATAAACTATAATTCCTGCGCCAACCTTTAATTGAATTGTCTTTGAAGAATTGAATTAGCGTTAGCTCCGTTGATTTATTGCGACTGCTTTTTACTTGTCGCATTATTTGGCTACGCTGTTCCTTTGTAAAAGTGTCAGCCATTTCTTTTTGTTACACTTATCCAGGATTTGTCAAACCCTAACGCTTTTAATACATCTTCTTTGTTTAGCGTTTCAGGTTCTTTGATTTTGATAAGAAGACTGTCTTCGGGAATGTTTTCAATGATTGTGAATTGTGAGCCATGTGGCTGCCAAGTAAAGCGATGTTCTGTTGTTGATTTCTCAATGCCACGAAGATTTCCATTGTTATTCCACTCCCAAACAAATAATTCAGGGTCGTAGCGAATAGTATCAAATTCAAAAACAACAACCTCAGTCAAGTCGTTGGATTTAACCAAAACTACTGTTCTCAAATTTTGAAATTTTTCTCTTACAGCAGAGACTCTTTCATTCCAAATTTCTAAAACCGATTGCCCAACAAGGTTTGGGTCTGCATGAGTATCTATCGTATCTCCAAATGAATATACAGGTGAGTTGCGTCCTGAAATTAATCTTACTTTACCTTGAGTCGCAGGGTTGCTCGCTTTTACTGTCTTTGCACCCCAAGCGGTATTGCCAAGGATAACATCATCCAAACCAACATTTGACGGCTTCCAATCTGCGCCGATGCAAGTTGCAAATATTGCTTCCCATTCTGGGCCTTCAAGAATGGGTTTGCCTTTAGAAGCTAAGAGATAAACGATTTCTTTACCAAGTTTAAATGGAAAATCTTTTGGAAATTCATTTAAAGGAAATGGCGGTAATGATTTATCAACTGTTCTTAATTTGGGTCTTTTACTCTTTGCCATATTCAACTTCGTATTCTCTTAAAACATTTGTCATGTCAAGACTTGTTGCAACATACGGCAATAATTTTAAAATGACAGCTTTTACCATGTTTACAGGAACTGCATTACCAGCTTGTTTTCTTGCCTGTGTATCGTTGTTAATGATTTTATAGGTGTCAGGGAAGCCTTGTAAGCGAAACATTTCTCTCGGAGTTAATCTTCTCTCACCGTTTACAAGTAAGTAATTGTATGAAGCTCCTGCTCTTAATGCACATGAATAAGGATAGGAGCAAATATTACCAGCTTTATTTTCATGCCATATTGAAAGTTTATAGGCAGATTTGTGTGTCGCTTTTCTTTTGCTCTTAATGTAATCAGAAGCGTAATGTTTTTTGTCAACTTTCTTTTCTAAGATTTCAGTTAACGGTTTGAAAGGTCTTACTGGCGAAGGATAAGAAAATAGAATTGGTTCTTTGTGTCCAACAATTATTACTCGTTCCCTTTTTTGAGGTAACCCATAATCCAAAGCATTTAAAACTGTGTATTGAACATGTTGATAACCTAAACCTTTGAGTGTTTTAATTATTACTTTTAATGTTTTCCCTTTATCATGTCCAACAAGTTGTTTTACATTTTCAAGAACAAAGGCTTTCGGTTGTTTTTCCTTTATGATGTTTGCAATATGAAAAAAAAGTGTTCCTCTTGTATCGTCAAAGCCTTTCATTTGTCCGATGATGCTGAAAGGCTGGCAAGGAAATCCAGCAAATAAAATGTCGTGGTCAGGAATTGATTTAGGGTCAACCTTTGTTATGTCTCCAGTAGGTCTGTGACCGAAGTTTGCTTCATAACTGTCTTGGCAATACGGGTCAATGTCGGATGAAAAAACACATTCTGGTATCAGGTTGTTTTCAGTACAGGCTTGGTCCATAGCGACACGAAAGCCACCAATTCCGCAGAATAAGTCAATGAAGCGAAGTTTTTCCATTTGCTAACGAGTTAGTTTTGTCAAATTTAGGGTGGTTTGAGGAATATTTAGCAACATTTTGCTAAGAATTTTAGGTTGCTCCAAAATTTAGGGAGTGTCCCAATACAATTGCGCATAACGGCCAAGGCTTAGCGAAGTTGGGGGATTTTCCAACTGTCCGCCCGGAACCGAAGTTGAATTTATAACTAAATTTTGAAGTTGCGCACAACTGCTCGGAGAAGATTGTCCTGCCCGGAACAGGAGATGATTAGCGAACTGAAGCTGAAGATTTGCTGGTCAAGCCCCAATTTTGCTTAAGCCATTGTTAGCGGTGGTTTTACTCTTGTATTCTATTTTTTAAATCCATTTGCGCATGCAATATCCTTGCAATCTCTACTTTGTAAGGGCTAAGTTTTCTGTAGAATAAAATGTGTTGTCCTGCTCTAAAGCCAAAAATATCAATATTAATTTCTGGATAATTTTTGCCTGAGACTCTACCATCTGCTAGATCCTGACAAGAATCTAAAAGCATGAAGTAGTATTTGTCAGTAAATTTGAATAAAGTTACCAAAAATTGGTAGTTTTCCAAATTTTGAAGTGCTAAAAAATCACCGCTAACGGCCAAGGCTTAGCGAAGTTGGGGATATTCCAACTGTCTGCCCGGAACCGAAGATGAATTTAAAACTAAATTTTGAAGTTGCGTACAACTGCTTGGAGAAGATTGTCCAGCCCGGAACAGGAGTTGATAGGGGAGTGAAGCTGAAAAATTGCTGGTCAAGCCCCAATTTTGCTAAACCCTTGTTAACGGCTGGCCATAAAACCAAAAAGAGCTTGCAAGTTTAAGACGCCAAAAGCTGGGCTATGATCAAATGCTGATGATAAGCCTTCAAGTAAGAAAAAAAACTCTGCAATAAAATTGAAAAATATTTGCCCAGTTTTGCGCCCGCGGCTGGCTTGCCGTTAACGTCGGCGGCTTTGGGCTGGTGTGGGATCTTCCAACTGTCCGCCCGGGACCGCTGCTGATTTTTTGTTTAGTTGAAGTTAAGAACTAAAGCTGAAAATTGTTTGTCCAGCCAAGAACAAAAGACCGGCGATGCAGTTAGCCGAAATTAGTTTGTCCGGCCACACTTGCCCAAAACCGTTTGTTAACGGCTGGCCATAAAACCAAAAGGAGCCGTCGCATTTAAAAAGCCAAAAAGCTGGGCTATGAAAAAATGCTGATGAGTAGCCTTCAAGTAAGAAAAAAAACTCCGCAATAAAATTGAAAAAATAATTGCCCAGTTTTGCGCCCGCGGCTGGCTTGCCGTTAACGTTCGAGGCTTGCCGAAGTACGGGAATTAGCCGACTGTCCGCCCGGAACTGAAGATGAAATTATGACTAAAATTTGAAGTTGCGCACAACTGCCTGGAGAAGATTGTCCTGCCCAGAACCGAAGCAGATGAGCGAACCAAAAGCCAATGCTAAAATTGTCTAGCCCGTATTTTGGCAAACCATTGTTGGCCGCTGGCCATAAAACCAAAAGAGCTTAAAAGGTTAAGAGACCAAAAGCTGGGAGTTGAACAAAAGTTGATGATTATTTTCCGAGCAGGTAAAAAAGCTACAAAACAAATTTGGAAAACAGATTGCCCGGCTTTGCGCCTGCGGCTGGCTTGCGGCCAACGTCGGCGGCTTTGGGCAGGTGTGGGATTTTCCAACTGTCCGCCCGGAACTGCAGCCGAATTTTTTGTTTAGTTGAAGATAAGAACTAAATCGCAAAATTGAACGTCCAGCCAGAACTGAAGACCGACGATGCAGTTAGCTGAAATTAGTTTGTCCAGCCACACTTGCCCAAAACCGTTTGTTGCACGCAGCTTCTTATACTGTTGAAAGAAGCATAGCTACATAAGGTCGGTATTCATAATCTTTTTCCTCGAACTCAATTGTTTGATTGGTTTCGTCAATGTTAATGTAAAGTTCGGCGTATTCGTCTTCTTCAGTGCCTTCTAAAAATACTTTAATATAATTTATATGACTTAGCCTTTGCTGTCCGTCGCTTTTGTAAGTCAAGTCATTTAGCCCTGCATACTTACATGAGAGGCTTTCTACAAATTTTAAATTGTCTTTTGGATAAAGGTTATAAATTGAAAAAAGTGCTTCTATGAAACTGTCGCTATTGTTTCCTGTAGATTTAAATACAATTCCTTCTCCGAAAGTTTTAATGTCAATTGGAATTTGCAATTTAAAACCAATTTGATTTCCCTCGTACAATGAACTAATTGAGTAAACGTAAAAACTATCTTTGATTTCTTTGTTTTGAATATGGAGTTTGAAATTACCTCCCCAATCTGTTAGGTTGTCAATAATTATAGTTTCCAAATAGTTTAAAATTTAGCCTTATCAATCGAAAAGAGTGCTGTGTTTAGTTGCGTGCAACGTCGGCGGCTTTGGGCTGGTGTGGGACTTTCCAACTGTCCGCCCGGAACTGCAGCCGAATTTTTTGTTTAGTTGAAGTTAAGAACTAAAGCTGAAAATTGAATGTCTAGCCTGGAACTAAAGATTGGCGATGCAGTTAGCCGAAATTAGATTGTCTGGCCACACTTGCCCAAAACCGTTTGTTAACGGCTGGCCATAAAACCAAAAGGAGCCGTCGCATTTAAAAAGCCAAAAGCTGGGCTATGAAAAAATGCTGATGAGTAGCCTTCAAGTAAGAAAAAAAACTCCGCAATAAAATTGAAAAAATAATTGCTCAGTTTTGCGCCCGCGGCTGGCTTGCCGTTAACGTCGGCGGCTTTGGGCAGGTGTGGAATTTTCCAACTGTCCGCCCGGAACCGCAGCTGATTTTTTGTTTAGATGAAGTTAAGAACTAAAGCCCAAAATTGAACGTCCAGCCAGAACTGAAGACCGGCAATGCAGTCAGCCGAAATTAGTTTGTCCTGCCACACTTGCCCAAAACCGTTTGTTAACGGCTGGCCATAGTTTCCAAAAAGAGCTACAACACAAAAACGCCAAAAGCTGAGCTTTGAACAAATGCTGATGATAAGCCTTCAAGTAAGAAAAAAACTCCGCAATAAAATTGAAAAATATTTGCCCAGTTTTGCGCCCGCGGCTGGCTTGCCGTTAACGTGCAAAGCTTTGCGTTCGGTGGGGAAAGTTGAACTGTCCGCCCGGAACTGAAGCTAAGTTTTGTTGTTTATGATGAAGTTAAGAAAAAATGCCGATTTGAATTCTGTCCGCCGGATATTAGCTGAATTGCGCATAACTGCTGAAGAAACGTTTGTCCCGCCCCACTGACGCAAAACTTTTTGTTATAGGCTGGCGGCAGCCAGAAAGACTTTTTGGGGTGGAGCTGAAGCTCCGATTTTAAGAACGAATGAAATAACTACAGTCTAAGAAGCTGGCGAATTCAAAAGAAGTACATGCAACAAATTAAAGCGATGCCAAAAAATGTAAAACTGTAAGGCTAACGCATTGCCGATAACTGCGCATGTAATTACACTTTGCGACCGGGAGCGCCCTGAACAGCACTGTGAGATTTAAAGGCGGCCAACCGTTGGTCAGCGGATTGCCACTAACTCGAAAGAAACCGCAACTTGTAAGGCCAGCCGAAAAGCGCAGCGACTAAGACTTACGCGGCCAAGCCAACCGAAAAGTATGAGAGCTTGCACAACTTACCGAAGCCCAAGGCACCCAAAAGTAAAGGCTGCCACAACTAAAACCTGTAATTGCAGCCCAGCCGAATGAACTTTGAGTCGAATGCCGTAAAGCCGTCCACCAAGTAGTGAAACGGAAAGGAGAGGAGCTGCGTGTTTTTGCCAGGGCATTTAGGAAAGTGTCCAACCGCAAAAAGATTAAGAGAATATTGCTGCCAACCAATCGAAAACTGAGCTGCCAATTTTGTCCAAAAGCCAGCTAGCCTATAACGTCGGCGGCTTTGGGCTGGTGTGGAATTTTCCAACTGTCCGCCGGAACCGCTGCTGATGTTTTTGTTTAGTTGAAGTTAAGAACTAAAGCTCAAAATTGAACGTCCAGCCCGAACTGAAGACCAGAGCTGCAGTTAGCTGAAATTTGTTTGTCCGGCCACACTTGCCCAAAACCGTTTGTTGCCTGCTGGCTTTTGTTGTCATTTTAATTTTTTAAAAACAAGATAGTATTGGTCAGAGGTTGCGACTTTGTGTAGTTTTAAATATTTAACAGAGTCGTCAGTTACATCTATTGCAAAAAAGCGATTTGTATTGTCATAATTAAACCCAAATTGACAAATGTCTGTCCAACATGTTTTCCACTTGCCACTCGAAGGATATTCTTTTTCATCGAAACTTGTCAAATTGTATGTGAAGTCCTTATGTAGAGATAGTCGTAATTTTAGTTTGCCGAAATTCACATTTTTAGTATGTCCTTCTACTTGGGAAAGTTCATATTCGCCAAAATAATCCTTGTCGTTAGCATGAATTTGTCTGTAAGGTGAGAATATTATCCACAAAAAAATAGCTGTTGA
This sequence comes from Ferruginibacter sp., assembly GCA_046329655.1. Lineage (GTDB taxonomy): Bacteria > Bacteroidota > Bacteroidia > Chitinophagales > Chitinophagaceae > Ferruginibacter. Next base: position 191,010 of record JAXLUD010000012.1, on the reverse strand, counting down.
AAGTAAAGGAATTGCTGAGATAAGTAAACCCCAAATGTATTTTGGTCTACGAGTTGAAATAGCTTTCCAGCTAAAGTAGATTAAGCTTAAAGCTGATAAGATAAGAAGTATAATAAAAGTGTATTCCAATAAATTTACGCTGTCAAGTTGAATTATTTCTGTTGCAATTCTTGAACTGTCTCTAAGCTTGCAGGCAACGTCGGCGGCTTTGGGCTGGTGTGGGATCTTCCAACTGTCCGCCCGGGACCGCTGCTGATTTTTTGTTTAGTTGAAGTTAAGAACTAAAGCTGAAAATTGTTTGTCCAGCCAAGAACAAAAGACCGGCGATGCAGTTAGCCGAAATTAGATTGTCCAGCCACACTTGCCCAAAACCGTTTGTTAACGGCTGGCCATAAAACCTAAAAGTTCCTTCAAGTTTAAGACGCCAAAAGCTGGGCTATGAAAAAAAGCTGATGATTAGCCTCCAAGTAAGAAAAACCCTTCGAAATAAAATTGAAAAAGTGGTTGCCCGGCTTTGCGCCCGCGGCTGGCTTGCCGTTAACGGCCAGAGCTTGCTGCTGTGCTGGTATTTTTTAATGTCCAGCCCGGAGCCGCTGCTGATTGAAAAACTGATGATGAAGATAACAACAAATGCTGATAGAATTCCGTCGGCTGGATATGGGCTGATAGCGATATTGAAGCTGAGAATATTTTCGTCTGCCAGCATAGCAGCAAACTCCCTGTTAGCGGCAGTGTTCATTTCGACTTGCCAAAAGATCTTTGATCCAAGGACAAATTATATTCTAAGCTTAACGTTGTTATGTCGCCTGTCCATGAACAAGAGCCAAATCCAAGCATCAATGCACCTTCTTTGATTTTCAGTTTGCATATGTCAAAGCAAATCCACGCAATAAACGTTAAAGCATCATCTAATGCTGTTAAGACATGGAGGGGTTTGATTTCGCTAAAATATAAAGGATAGTTTCTGTTTTTTGTCTTAATGGTTTTATAAGCATAATCTTTTATGCCTTTATCAAAAATAAAATCTACTCTTTTAGGCTTCGGATGAACAAATTCATTCCTGCATGAAATAATGTCCTTTATTCTTGCAAATTTTATATCACCTATTGGAAGGGTTTTATTTTTAAACTTGCAAAATGTCTTGAACTTTGTCAGAGTGCCAAGCTTCTCAAGCTCTTCATAATAATCTTTTTCAAAATCTAGACTCAATAAAAGTGCATTTGCAGCTGCTTCCAAAGAATTTGAAATTAGAAGAAATGAGTATCTAGAAAAAATTTCACCTTCTATGCCTTTTCTACTTAATCCTTCTTGCAATGAAACAATCGCCTCTAAAAGATACTCATGGTAAGTTGATATTGTAATTAAGCTATTATCCGACATAAAGTAGAGTGTTAATCATTGCCGCTAACGTTCAGGGCTTTGCGCAGGTGTGGAATTAGTATTCCGTCTGCCGGAACTGCTGCCGATGTTTTTATTTAGCTGAAGTTAAGAACAAAAGCCGAATGTTGAAATGTCCGCCCGGAACCAAAGCCTGGCTTTGCAAAAATGCTGAAGTTTAGATTGTCAAGCCACACTTGCCGCAAAACCCTATGTTGTGGGCTGTTTCTTGTTACATGGCGGTACTTTTGATTGTGCTAAAAGCCCAAACGATAGTTGTAATGCCAAGTCCAATTGCACTCACCATTGTAAGAAATGATGGGTCACCGTCAAAATATGAGAAGATCATACTTTTTTGAAAACTAAGAATAGCCAGTATTAAAATTGGTATTAGTCCGCATACTATTTTAAGAGCACCTTTTATGAATTTGTCTATAAAGGATAAATAAAAAGCGTTTAAGATTGCTAAGAGAATTGTTGGGATTAAAAAGACAACAAAATACATAAGTACAGCATTTGTGTCACCGCCTTCAACTTGATTCGCAAAAATAAAAAGTATTATCGTGGATAAGATAATTCCAAGTATGGCGATTTTTAGAGTTTTCATTTTAAAAGAGGTTCGATTCTCGTGAGGTGCAATAGCCCACAACGAGCAGGTATTGCCGATGGTGGGGAATTAGAATTCCGTCCGCCCGGAACCGCTGCCTGGCTTTTTGATAAAGTTAAATATTAAGAACTAAAGCTGGGCTTTATTCGTCAAGCCCCGAACCGCAGTACAGCAGAATTACCACTGCTGATTGCTCCAATGTCAAGCCCCACTATTGGCAATACCCATGTTGGCTGTAGTTTTGCATGTCCACTTGATTGACTCTACACCAATCTTCAACTTTTAATGGTCGGTCTGTTCCTTTTAAAATTGGGTCTAATAATGCAAACTGTTTGTCAGTCAGATAGACTGCATTCCCGTCATTGCCCCCATTAACAAGATAAAGTCTTTCGTCTTTATTTTGTAACTCGAGTTGCTCGTTGATAATTTCTGCGAATCGTTGAGCTGCTTCGCCCCAGCCATAATCATTAAAGTTTTTAAAAATTATATACTCCTTCCCATTCAGAGTTACGAAGTGATTTAATCCTTTTTCGTTGTCCCAATCTTCAATATGATTCGATATGTCAATCTTGAATTCCATTTTTTCAAACAAAGTTTTCATTGCTTCAAGTTGCCAAATAAAACCACCTTCTTCAAATAGGTCTTCACCGTCAAAATGATAATGTCTATAATCTTTTGAATTGTATGGGCTTTCGTCAAATGAAACATAACCCAAATAATTCAACTTTGTCAACGAGACAACTAAATCGCTTTTAATTTCCTGTATGTCGCTTGATGCTGCATACTTGAAATAACCCAATTCGTCTAACTTTTCAACTATTTGAACAGGGTCATAGTTTAATATTGGCTCGTTTGATTTTTTCTTAAAGATGTCGAACAGTCCCATAGTTAATTATAAGAAATGAGGTCTGAAAAAATTACAGCCAACGGCCAGGTATTGCCGATGGTGGGGAATTTTATATTCGTCCGCCCGGAACCACTGCCTGGCTTTTTGATAAAGTTAAATATTAAGAACTAAAGCTGGGCTTTATTCGTCGAGCCCCGAACCACAGCACAGCAGAATTACCGCTGCCGATTGCTCCAATGTCAAGCCCCACTATTGGCAATACCAATGTTAGCGGTTCGTGCCTTTTGTCAGGCGAATTGCTTTGCTGATTTTGTTGCCCTGCGTCTTGTTTTTTTGATTCGGCTCTCTTTCAATTGCTTAATGAAAGCACTTATTGAAAGTTGTTCTTCTTTTGTCAGTGGATTATTTTGTCCGCCGATAAAATCTACGTCTAATTCTTTTGCTTTGCTCTTCATTTTGGAAAATATTTGTCAATTAATTTTAAAGCTGCAATTGTGTCAATAATCATAATCCTCCCACCGACATGCATAGCGCCTAAACTGTCAATGTAGTGTTGCACAAGTTGTGTCTTTGAAAAGAACGATACATTTCCTTCGTGTCCTCTTTGAAACGACAGTTTACAAGCAAATGCAACTAAATTCCCAGGAACCCCTGCATAAACTTTTGATTTCCCTTTGTTGAATGGTGCACTTTCAACAAGATGCATATAAACATGATCCGGCTTGATTTCAAGGCTTATAATCCCTTGAGTGATTTGCTGATTGTTGACAATTGTCAACTTGTAAACTTCTCTCTCAGGCTGCTTATATTCAAATTTCCAGTCAAATTGCCACTTGTTCTTTTTTGTTATGCTTTTTAGGTCGCCAAGTGTAACGATTGAAACTTCAGTAGCAAAACTGTCGCCAGTGACTACATTTTCAATCGAGTTGGTTAGTTTGTCAACTTCAAAATCAAGTCCTATTTTTTTGAGTTTTTTCACCTTACGAATTTACGAAAAGTTAGCCTCTCAGGCAAGTGTGTTTATCGTTCGTAGAGTGTCCACTGGCATGACCGCTAACGGCCAAGGCTTAGCGAAGTTGGGGAATTTTCCAACTGTCCGCCCGGAACCGAAGTTGAATTTATAACTAAATTTTGAAGTTGCGTACAACTGCGTGGATAAGATTGTCCAGCCCGGAACAGGAGACGATTAGTGAACTGAAGCTGAAGCTTTGCTGGTCAAGCCCCAATTTTGCTAAGCCATTGTAAGCTGCAGTTTTGGTCATCCGTAGTTGAAATATGCCGTTGTCGAACCTTTAGCTTTTGCATATGCCAAGAACCTTTTTAAATTTCTTAAGTCCTGCCCAAAATTATTGCTGATATAACCTTGTCCTTTGTCTTTGTTAAAGTCTGCAAAGTAAATTTGATTTTCAAGAGAATCCCAACCATTGTCGTTAAGCAAATTTGGAAGGTTGTCAATTTGGGAAAGTTTGTCGATTAGTTTTGCAACAGTAGTTATAACCTTGTCAATGTTGCCTTTTAATTTTTCCTTACTTGCTTTGTCAAGATTAAGTATTTTTTGTCTTTGCTCTTCTGTTTCTGCGGTCTCAAGAAAGAACTCAAGTTCCTCACTGTGTCCATAATTTTCCATTTCATAAATTGGAGAAATGTCAACTGAAGTTATTCTGCCGATTTGGTCGAGCTCTGGTTCTCCACTCACAGCATCTTTCCTGCACATTAGATTGCAAAATGTTCTGCTAAGGCTGTGCTTATGAAAATGGTCAAACTTTTCGTCGTGATAGTCGCTTGAATAAATTTCGTCGTTGTTATCAAAACAAACTAAAATGTCAAGTCCCATAGTAGTTGAAGTGTCGTTTAAAATTGCAGCTTACGTCGGCGGCTTTGGGCAGGTGTGGAATTAGAATTCTGTCCGCCCGGAACTGCAGCCGATTATTTTGTTTAGTTGAAGTTAAGAACTAAAGCTGAAATATGAACGTCCCGCCAGAACTGAAGATAGGAAAGGCAGTTAGCAGAAATTTGTTTGTCCGGCCACACTTGCCCAAAACCGTTTGTTAACGGCTGGCCATAAAACCAAAAGATCTTGCAAGTTTAAAACGCCAAAAGCTGGGCTATGAACAAATGCTGATGATGAGCCTTCAAGTAAGAAAAAAATCTCCGCAATAAAATTGAAAAATATTTGCCCGGCTTTGCGCCCGCGGCTGGCTTGCCGTTAACGTCGGCGGCTTTGGGCTGGTGTGGGATTTTCCAACTGTCCGCCCTGAACTGCAGCCGATTATTTTGTTTAGTTGAAGTTAAGAACTAAAGCCCAAAATTGAACGTCCAGCCAGAACTAAAGCTTGGCGATGCAGTTAGTTGAAATTAGTTTGTCCGGCCACACTTGCCCAAAACCGTTTGTTAACGGCTGGCCATAAAACCAAAATGAGCCGTCGCATTTAAAAAGCCAAAAGCTGGGTTATGAAAAAATACTGATGATTAGCCTTCAAGTAAGAAAAAAAACTCCGCAATAAAATTGAAAAAATAACTGCCCGGCTTTGCGCCCGCGGCTGGCTTGCCGTTAACGTCGGCGGCTTTGGGCTGGTGTGGGATTTTCCAACTGTCCGCCCGGGACTGCAGCCGAATTTTTTGTTTAGTTGAAGTTAAGAACTAAAGCTGAAAATTGTTTGTCCAGCCCGGAACTAAAGATTGGCGATGCAGTTAGCCGAAATTAGATTGTCCAGCCACACTTGCCCAAAACCGTTTGTTAGCGGTAGTTTTTCTATTCAATTCGTTCATATCTATTAATATAGTTCCAAGTTTTTGAGTCTCCGAAAATTAAAAGTGTCGCACCTGAACTATGATAAACTTCTTCTATTACTAAATAATTGTCAATAGAATTTAGTCGAAGTTTTTTTATGTCAATACCACCGAAGAGATATGGAATGCCTGAAGTTTTAAAATTCTTGTTTTTTAAATAAGCATACCCATCATTTTTTAATTTAAAGTCAAGTGTATATTTTCTAAAACATACTTTGTCTTTCAAACAAGTAATTTCTATTTTTTTATTTCCAAGTAGCTTTATTTCAAACGAATAATTATCCAAATCGTCTATTTTAGTTGTGTCTTTGCTACTACGCCCTTTTCCTCTATAAAACTTCTCAAAAGCATTATGATAGGCAATGTGAATGTTGACAATAAAGCTGTCATTTTCAGCCCTTATTTTGTATTGACCATTTATTCGTGTCAAGTTATTTTCTGTTAATTTATTTTGGTTAGCTGAACTTTTTGGAAATGTCGCACAACTTTGAACAGTCAATGTTAAAATTAACAATGTGAATATTTGAAGTAGTAATCTCAATAGTTTCCTTTTGTATTATTCTATACTTGTAATCTTTTGTTAGTTATGTGTTGAAAGCCAAATGCTGTCATTTGCTTTGGTTGTATAATTCCATAAGAGTTCATCGTCAATTTTTCCTTCGTAGAAAATCTGCCCTTCAACTTCTTTCCATTTATGTTTATAATAACTCAGTACTTGCTTTATTGCTTCTAAATGTTTTTTGCCAATTGTGTTATTATCCTTGATAAACTTTCCTTCTTTTTCATATGTAGGGAAATATTGAAAATAATTGTTTGGCAAACCCTCCTGATTAAATCTGACTTTTTTTAAGTATTCTTTTTCAATGTCTATACCACCATAGGTTATCCAATTATTTTGGTATTTATTGAACTCTATACGAATGTTGCCAAATTCGATATTGTTAGTATCGCTCAATGTAAGTTTATAGCCCCAAGGCTGGTGAAATAAGTCTGGACAATAATCCTTTTCAATATTAATAATCTTGAATTTGTGGTTGTAGTTTTTGTCTAAAAAAGTCTGAATTTGTGGTTTTGCTTTGTCTGTGGGTAGTATATAGTAAAAACTATAAATGCCGTATATAACAGCAGTAAGGGCTATAATAACGATTATTAAAATTAATTTTCTTTTATTCATAGACGATTGTTATCGGTAATTCTATTTGCATTTTTCAATTTTCAGTTCCATCATTTTTTTGACAGTTTCTTGCGTTTCATAGCTGTCTTGTGAGTAGTCTTTGTAAACCCATTTCCCATTTCTCCTTTCTAAAAAGTCTTTTATCTTGTTAAAAATTGGAGCTTTTGGGGTAGTAAAGTCAAATGAGCTTTCGTGAATACCAAATTGTTTTAATAACGTCCATTTCTTGCCACACAACGAATATATTTTACAACTATTCACTTTGCTAAAATCTAAATAGTCAATAACTAAAGCAATTTCGTGTTTCCTGTCATCGTTGTTGTCGCCAATATTTAAAAGGCAATAAAGCCCTTGTGCAGTACCTAAATGTAATGTGTCTTGATTGTTTTTATTTAAAGTCAAGTATAAGTCTGCATCTTGTTCGTTATACCATTTTGCAACTGTCTCCCAATCATTTTGTAATGGGTCAGGTGAATTTTCAATTTCTTTTCTTGTTAGTCTTGAATAATTGTGTTGAAATATTGTATCCTGTTGTTTGTCTCCATCAAAGTCACCAAGCACAAACAATTTCTCTAATTTATGAAGTTTTATTTTATTGTCAGCGGTTATAGTGTTAGTTGAGTTGCCAACTGATTTTTCTGTCAGGTTGTTGCAACCTAAAAGAACTAAAGCTAATGTCAATATGCAAATTGTCTGCTTCACTATGTTGTTCTATTTCTTAGTGTGTAACTGTTTGTAAAAGTCAATACAATTCCAATTACATTAATTAACCAATGTATCCCAATTGCTACCATTAAATAGACTAGCCAAACAAGTCTTGAACCGCCTGAACTGTTAGATGTATAGTTGTATAAAAGCAGTCCGCTATAAAGTCCTGCGATTACCAAATTGACAATTACCGTTTTTAATCTGTTTTTGCTTCTAATTGCCAAAACACAAAGTATCATCCCAAAAATCAGGTAGCAAAAAAGTAGATATAAATTGTCTTCGCTCATTGTTTTTTGTTGCTGTCTGATTATATGCACATTCGTTTCAAGTTTGCAGTGTCGCCCTAAAATTACCGCTAACGAGCAGGTATTGCCGATGGTGGGGAATTAGTATTCCGTCCGCCGGAACTACTGCCTGGCTTTTTGATAAAGTTAAATAATAAGAAGTAAAGCTGGGCTTTATTCGTCGAGTCCCGAACCGCAGTACAGCAGAATTACCGCTGCTGATTGCTCCAATGTCCAGCCCCACTATTGGCAATACCAATGTTGGCTGTAGTTTTTATTTTGGAAACTTTGGACTATTCTCAATTCGTTTTATTTGATTTAGATGGCGGTCTGTATGAGCAATCCAAAGTAAAGTATATTGATGAAGGTCTCTTATGTGCCAAACTCCCCAATCGGCTGGTCTAAATATGAAGTGTAGCCTGAAGTCAACCTTGGTTTCTTCAATCAGCTTTATTACTTCATTGCGGTAACGGTTGAAGAAAATAAGTAAATCTGCCTTTTTTTGAAAACGTCCCATTGGTTGTACTGCAAAAGGTGCTTGTCCCCTGTTTGGGTCGGTAGCATATGCTAACATTGTAGAGTCAATACCTTTTACTGAGTCAACAAGTTCAGGTCTCTCTGGTGTATATTGGTTGTTTAAAAGGTCCCAATATAAAAGTTCTTCATAAACTGCGATGTGTTCAATTACTTCCGCAATTGACCATTGATTACTGTCAGGCTTAAAAGTCATCTGTCTTTCATTGAGTCCTTCAACTTCTTGCGCTATTTTAGACTGTGAGTTTTTCAACCCAACAATTAAGTTTTGTCTGTCGGCGGCAGTCCAAATTTGTTGTTTTATTTGAGCCAGTCCTGGGGTTGATAAAATCAGAATGCATAAAGGAATGATGAGCTTTGTCATTGAGAGGTTATTAAAATTACAGCCAACGTCGGCGGCTTTGGGCTGGTGTGGAATTTTCCAATTGTCCGCCCGGAACTGCAGCCGATTATTTTGTTTAGTTGAAGTTAAGAACTAAAGCTGAAAATTGAACGTCCAGCCAGAACTGAAGACCGGAGATGCAGTTAGCAGAAATTAGTTTGTCCAGCCACACTTGCCCAAAACCGTTTGTTGGGCGTTCGTTAATTAGGCTTGCTTCATTGTGTCCAGTAAGTTAGTTGCCCTTTTTTGTTAGTTCGATAAAAAAGCGCAAAGTGAATGGTATCAGTTGTATTTGCTTTTTGTGAATTAAAGGTTGCCAGAAAGTACAACCTATTAGATCTTACAAAATCATAAACAACGGACATTTGGACCCCAGAATTAATGTTTAGCTTTTGCAAGCTGTCCGAAAAAGTTTTATAAGATACTGAATCTGACACTACAATTTGATTCGATTTTTTTAAAATTATAATGGCAAGGTCTTTGAATACTTGATTAGGTGGATATTGAGTAATAGTTAAGTTATAGGTTTCATTTTCTATCATAATGTCTTTTGAGTCGGAAAGTGGAGCGAGGTCATGGGTATTTTCCGTTATGCTAACTGAATCCTTTTTCTCTTGAGTTTTCTGGTCTGTCGATGGGAGTTGCGAGCAGGAAAAAAATAGTAAGAGGTAGACGGGCGCAATTTTATTTAATTGAACCATGATTAAGTCTTTTGGGTTTTAAACACTTGCTATAATGACGCCCAACGGGCAGGTATTGCCGATGGTGGGGAATTAGTATTCCGTCCGCCCGGAACCGCTGCCTGGTTTTTTGATAAAGTTAAATATTAAGAACTAAAGCTGGGCTTTGCAGGTCAAGCCCTGAACCGCAGTACAGCAGAATTACCGCTGCTGATTGCTCCAATGTCTAGCCCCACTATTGGCAATACCAATGTTAGCGGCTGGCTTGTTGACTAAAGCACTTAAGCAAAGTCTTATTTACGATGATGCTTGCTTTTTTTATAATGCTCTTTCAAAAGGTCAATACCAAAATCACCATTGAAATCACGCCATACTATGTGTATGTGATTTGCATTGTGTGTGGTGTTGTCAAGCTCAATTAAAAAAATCTTTCCCTGTATTCTGTAATAATGTGGTAATCCTTTTGCCAAGCCTCCTGCCCATCCAAATCTTATTTGATTAAAATCTTCCGATACAATCCGCTTCATCCTCATTTCTGCAATTTCGGTAGGCATAGAGGAGAGGTGAGATGCAATCAACTTATTTAAAACACTTTTTTGTTCAACTGACATGTCATTAGCTAAAATACCAACAGGGTCAAGTGGTCCAACTTGAATAGAGTTTGTAGTAACAATGTCGTTAAATGATTTAGATTGAAAGATTGCTTTAAATTTTTGTTCGGCTGTAAGCATATTTATTAATTCAAAGCCAATATCTTCTTCGTCTTTTATTATTCGCCTTCCTTTATTTTGCCCTTCTTTTATTTCCGCAGGATATACTCCAAAAAAAACTGGTGAGAATGCTAATTTGCCGTTTACTATTGTAAAATTAAGAGCTATGTGATGTCCACTAAATTTCCATCCCCAAACGCTATCTTTCTCTGGATTGCCGTAAAATGCTATAAAGTGATTTTCAGGTATCCGATGTATAATATTGGGCTCTAACTCTTTTAAATAATACTCGTTATCCATTATTTCCTTTGTTCTTGTAAACCCTTTGTCGCTTAAAAAACCTTTAATTAAGGCATAAATATTCGCCTTTTGGGTACTGTCTAAGTCTTTTAAACAAACACCTTTTCTTGGGATTAAAGTGGGTGGAAGGTAGTTCCAGTCATATCTGGACATATCATCAAAAGGAAAAACTGATTTTACCTTTTGTGTACTGTCAAAAGAATTTATAACTGTCAATGCAGACGAAAAGTCCACAGTATTATTCTGTGCTGTTAAAGCAAAGGGAAGGAATAGAAGAAAATACAGTATTCTCATTTGAAATTAATGTCTGTTTAAGCTTGCCGCTAACGTCGGCGGCTTTGGGCTGGTGTGGAATTTTCCAGCTGTCCGCCCGGAACTGCAGCCGATTTTTTGTTTAGCTGAAGATAAGAATTAATGCCCAAAATTGAATGTCCAGCCCGGAACAAAAGATTGGCGATGCAGTTAGCTGAAATTAGTTTGTCCAGCCACACTTGCCCAAAACCGTTTGTTGGCTGTTGTTTTTACCAGTCATGTTTTGCGATAATGACGCAAATATAAGTTTGATACAAACGGCCAGAGTCTCTCCTCGCAAAGCCAATACCAACGTCTGTCAATGATGAATTCCAACTGTCCAGTCCTAATAAATGCTTTCTGTGTCCTAAAGATGGTGTTATACTGTCTTTCACTAAATTTCTGATAGCTTCTTCACCAGTTGTAATGTTTGCAGTTAATGATTCAAAATAGTTGTCACCCTTTGTTTGAGTCCATTTCGGATTTAGTTTATATCCAGCGTTGCTTATGAAATGATTTATTCCGAATCCATCAGGGTCAACATGTCCATAGTAATTTCTGTTTGCCATGTCGAAAGCTTTGGCTTCGGCAACTTTTGCTAATGTGTCATTCCATTGTAATTGTACTGTTGAAGTTTTCAGGTCTTTGTCAAAGTGAAGCTGTTGAAAATACTTGTTCGGATATTTTCTAATGTCTTGCAAAATGACAAATGCTTTTTGAGCCTCTTCCTTATCTATGATAATAGATATGTCTGTCCTGAAAGCGGTTAAAACAAAAGTCAAGAGAATTAATTGTATTACAGTTTTCATAAAGGAAGTGTCTCAATAAAATAACAGCCAACGTGCAGGGCTTTGCGCAGGTGTGGAATTAGTATTCCGTCTGCCGGAACCGCTGCCGATTTTTTTGTTTAGATGAAGTTAAGAACTAAAGCTCAAATTTGTTTGTCCAGCCCGAACCAAAGCTTGGCGATGCAAAAATGCTGAAGTTTAGATTGTCCAGCCACACTTGAGCAAAACCGGATGTTGGTAGCAGTGCTTCTATGTCGCCCAATTAAATTTGTCGTTTCTTGTTAAATATGCTTTGTCTATGTCAAGGTCTTTACTAAATGTGTCAATGATTAACTTTAAAATTTCCTGCCTGTTAATTGTCCCTTTTTTCCGTCTAACGTCAATGTAATTTTCTGTGACAAGTTTTTCTGTCAACTGTCGCACTGTAGTAAGTTCAAACTCTTTTGCAAAGAATTTATATGCAGTCCAGCCAATAGCAGTAAAGAACAATAAACCTGTTATAGCAAACTGCCACTTAAAGAAAAATGTAATTAGCGAAGCAACAATGCCAATAAATATTGTCCAACCCACCCAAGATTTAATGTCCAAGATTTTCAGGGTTATATTTAATTCGTCCTGTAGTTCTTTGATTTTTTGTCTGCGATTATCTTTTGGAAAGATGTCTTGCAATTTGGTGTCTAAGGTTATTGAGTTTGCGTCTATAAGTTGAGTCGCTGCAATTGCATTACGAACTTTATAAAATGCTTGTTGGGTTGTGCAGTCGTCTGAATTATCTCCTTGAAGACTGTTTGTAAAAATGTCGCAGAGGTCGCCAAATGTTTGGACATTATAGAAAGCATCTTTTTCAAACTTTAAGCCAAATGACTTTTCAAGTTTTAGAACTACGTCAAAGATGTCTTCGTCTTCGTAGTTGTCAAGTTTCGTTATGTCGTTAAGTACTGTCATTGCATTGCTACCAACGTTCGAGGCTTGCCGAAGTACGGGAATTAGCCGACTGTCCGCCCGGAACTGAAGATGAAATTATGACTAAAATTTGAAGTTGCGCACAACTGCCTGGAGAAGATTGTCCTGCCCAGAACCGAAGCAGATGAGCGAACCAAAAGTCAATGCTAAAATTGTCTAGCCCGTATTTTGGCAAACCATTGTTGGCCGCTGGCCATAAAACCAAAAGAGCTTAAAAGGTTAAGAGACCAAAAGCTGGGAGTTGAACAAAAGTTGATGATTATTTTTCCGAGCAGTGTTAAAAAAGCTACAAAACAAATTTGGAAAACGAGTGCCCGGCTTTGCGCCACACCTGCAACGGCTTACGCGGCCAACGTCGGCGGCTTTAAGACGGGTGTGCATGGAATTTTCCAACTGTCCGCCCGGAACCGCTGCTGATTATTTTTTGTTTTGTTGAAGTTAAGAACTAGTAGCAAATTGAACGTCAAGCCAGAACTGAAGACCAGCAGGAGATGCAGTTAGCTGAAATTTGTTTGTCCAGCCACACTTGCCCAAAACCGTTTGTTGGCTGTAGTTGTTAAATGCAGATTCTCCAGATACGAAGAAATACCAATGCCACAGATAGAATTACTAATGACGCTGAGGGGACAAGTCGATTTTTTAGGATTTCTTTTTAAAGAAAATAGAGCTACGAGTAAAGCAAGTATTCCTAAAAGTGCTACATAATATTGATAAGAAAATTGAAGTAGTTCTTTGATTCCAAATAAGGCTTTTGTTTTAGCATCAACACGTAAATATTCTTTAGCGATTTGAATGTTGATAAAGACAGTAAATATATATGATTGAAAGTATGCTTAAAGAAGAAGAAGAGAGAAATGTAAAGCTTTTTTTCATGAAAAAACTATGAAGCTTGAGGTTTTATACAATTACAGCCAACGTGCAAAGTTTTGCGTTCGGTGGGGGAAAAGTTGAACAGTCCGCCTTGGAACTGAAGCCTGTTAAAGTTGTTTAAGTTGAAGTTAAAGAAAAAAACACAAAAAGCTGATTAGAAAATTGTCTGGCCGAACCACAGCTGAATTGCGCACAACTGCTGAAGAAACAATTGTCAAGCCCCACTGACGCAAAACTTTTTGTTGGCTGTAGTTTTGTCAAATGGTGTCTTTGTATAACCATTGTCCAGAAGTTATTTCAGTAAATTCAGAACAATAAAATGTCTCCTGCACATTAAATCCTTTATTGTCGGTCAAATCTACAAAGTCACTTTTATTATTAACGGATAAAATTTTATCTTTTAATTCTTTGTAGCAGATAAGGGTCCCATATTTGTCTGAACCGTAAACTGAATAGTGTGATAAAGCACAAAACAAGCAAGAGTTAATTTTATAATCAAGCGGAATTTTCTTTTGTAATGAAATTAACAACGACTCAAAAAACATTGCCATTTTATCGTCGTCAATAATATTGAAGTCTTTATTGTCAACGTTAATTGAAAACTTTTTAGTCATCGGAAACTCACTGTCACCGATAATGAGTTCAAGATTCAATGTGGTGTCAATTAAGTTTTCATTATGCCTAACTTTTATTGGAATACATACAAGCATTTCACAGCTTGTTAATTCATTTGTTTTCGTTCAGGTCAAACAAGTTCTTTGCTTCTTCCAAGTGCTCTAAAAAAGTTCCAAGATAGTCAAATGATGCTCCACTAAACTGAATGCCTCGAAGTTCTATTTTTAGTATTGAACCGTCGCTTTCAAAATAGGAAATTTCTTGACCACCTTTGTCTTTGTATGTAGTACTGAAGTGTGTCATTAAAATTACAGCCAACGGCCAAGGCTTAGCGAAGTTGGGGAATTTTCCAACTGTCCGCCCGGAACCGAAGTTGAATTTAGAACTAAATTTTGAAGTTACGCACAACTGCCTGGAGAAGATTGTCCAGCCCGGAACAGGAGACGATTAGCGAACTGGAGCTGAAGATTTGCTGGTCAAGCCCTAATTTTGCTAAACCCTTGTTGGGCGCATACCTATGGACGAATGGCAACCTTCTTCCAATTGCTATCTAAGTCTCCCACATATTCAATTGAGTACCCCTTAAAGAGAAAAAAGAAGATGAATTTGTAAGTGGTCGTTTTGAATAAAAGAAGCCCCAGGAGGAACTTAGAAAACCGTCAACTCGGAATAGTATAGAATCATTCGACTTATAAAATTCTCTCAAAGTCGTCTTTTCTAAACCTGATTTAAGCTCAAAAACTAAAGCTTTGTCAATATTCATCGAATCTAGTACAGCGTATAGATCTGAACAAAGAGTATCTCCCGGTTCGTTTCCATTGGAATAGCGCATTTATTTCATTAATTTTTTTGAAGTACCTGGTCAAATCATCCATTTCAAATATTGATTTTTGACTTAGAATTTTACCCGCTAAGGAATTAAATAAAGTGGAATTATATGTAAACTAATGAATGCGGTTCTCTTATGGGGTCATTGCCACAAGATGCAAAGGAGGTTAGAAAAAAGGGTACATAAAACGAGTCTCATATCTTTTGAAGAAAATGATTTTTGTAAGGAAGTTGCGCCCAACCCAACGTTCAGGGCTTGCTGCTGTGCTGGGATTCTGTGTTACGTCAGCTCGGCAACTGCAGCCCAATACAATTACTTCTGTTGAAGATATGAACTAAAGCCGAATAAAATTCCGTCTGCGCAAACTGCCGCTGATAGGGAACAAAAGATGAGGATTTATTCGTCAGCCAGCATAGCAGCAAACCCCATGTTGTAGGCAGCTTTGGTCACTCATTTTTTAATGTCATGTCTCCTGAAATAGGAAATGCCTTTGTTATTTTGTCAAGTTCATTTACTAGTCGTGCAAGTTCTGTTTGGTCAAAAGATAATATGAATGAAAGTGTCCCACCAATACCTGGTTGGTCTTGTGCAATACACTTTACCTCAAAATGTCCTAACCCGTCACCTGAAATATTGAGTTTAAGTTGTCCTTCTAAAGGTTCAAATTTTGCTGTCCCATTAAAATCTTTGTCAAGCTTTTTGAAATCTCTCTTTAATAATTCAAAGTCAGTCGTCATAAAGTCTGCAACATATTGTCCGCTAAATGCACCTCCCTTGATAGTTACTTTGGTCTTAATCCAATTCCTGTCCCAATCAAGGGCCGAGTCATACTTAATGGCTTGATATGGTTCAACTCTAATTATGTCGCCCCCGTCAAAAATTTCAAAATATGTTTCAGAGTACTGTGTCATAAAAGTTGCGTACAACGAGCAGGTATTGCCGATGGTGGGGAAATAGAATTCCGTCCGCCGGAACCGCTGCCTGGCTTTTTGATAAAGTTAAATATTAAGAACTAAAGCTGGGCTATATTCGTCGAGCCCCTAACCGCAGTACAACAAAACTACCGCTGCTGATTGCTCCAATGTCCAGCCCCGCTATTGGCAATACCAATGTTGTGCGTTCGTGCTTTTTTTAGCTACTTTTACATTGCCTACTTTGAAAAGTGATATTCAGTTTTTATCTGAATAATAAGCGATTCGGCAGCTTCTTTTGTCCAACGAATAAAGGCATTATAACTTTTAAGGCTTAATTCTTTAGATGCAATTTGATTATATAATAACTTAAATGCTTTTGGATCTGTATTTAATAATGTTAACGGTGAATTGCTGTGGAGTATCTGTCTTTGCTTTTCTGTAATTGTATCAGGAAGTGATTGCCCAAACTGTTTTTCGATTTTAAGTAGTTCATCAAATGGGGCATAATAAAAAAACTGCAGGCTCATTTTATTAAGGTCTTTTGAAACTTCCTCCAGTCCGTCTTTTGAATTGTCGCAAGCAAATATTTTCCTGTCATAATAATCAATCATTGCTTCTAAAAGTGAATCATTTTTCACCAAACGTAAATTCCCTGAATTTTTTAATTGTGTGATTGACGCCCTATTAAACACAACTATATTGTAACCTTGAGTTCGAAACCATAAGTCATACAAACGATTACTATTGATTTTGCCATGAGTTGCTTCATCAATTTCGGCTCTTAAAGAATCCAGATTCTTTCCCTTCAATACATTTGCTGCTAAAGTTCTGTTACATCTAACGGTATCATATTTTAAATTTTCAACCATATCATACATATACTTTTCCGCTCTTTCTCTTTCAATCTTATGCTCTAACTGATACTCTGCTAAAAAACCACAGAATACAGCAAGGAATAACATTAAAAATTCCCAGAAATATGATTTCCAGTTTTTCTTATGATGAGGTACTGCCGGGTCGTGGGCATGATGATGTACTTCCATATTTTCAGTTTCTTGATTTTGGGTAATAGTTTCTGTGTCAACTGTAGGGGTAATTACATCAGGTGGATTTTCCGATTGATTATCTGTCGGATTATCAAGATGTTCTTCCTTTGTATTGTCTGCCATTTATTTTTGGTTGGTTGTTAGTAGAGTGTTCAAACGCATGACGCACAACTCTTAAATATGCGAAGCTTTTCCCAATCCCAAAACTTGCGCAAATATTTTTAAGCTGCTTGTATCGAATGGGTTAAAAAAATATGCGCAACAGTTTTTGATATAAAAAGGGTTTCGCAAATGCAATTTAAGGATTTTGTTTATGTGAGAAGACTTTTCTCTAGGCAGCAGGAATCTGGGGACTGGCTTTTTGAAATGTTCGGTGGGAGAAGCCGTAGGAGGGTGGACGGATCGAATCCGAAAGACAGTTTTCATCCAATCATCCTGGCAGTTTTCTTTTTGTGGGTGTTAAGCTGTATTTATACCGGATTCTGAATGGGATGGAAGGTTATTACTGACTGTTCATTTTTCCCAAATCCAAACATAGCAGCTTCTATATGTGACAGACCGCAGCCTTAATTGACCAAGGCCGGTAAAACAATACTGTCCTTCTTTAAGCAATTATCCCTAAACGAACCAGCAAAAACATAATGCCCGCTCTACAGAACGGGCATCATCTTATATACCTATAAACTTATTACTTAAAACTTACTACTTACTACTTACTACTTACAACTTAACACTCCCTACTTCCCGCCTTTCTTAGCTACCTTTTTTACCGCTGTCTTCTTAGGCGCTTTAGCCGCCGCAGCTTTTGTAGCCGTCTTCCCCGTCTTTGCCGTCTTTGCAGACTTTCCCGCCTTCGTCTTCTTCTCAAACGCTTTCGGATCCTGCGCTTCAATCATCTTTTTTACTTCATCCAGGGAAATTACAGCGAGTTCATCGGCCGTGTATTTGCCATTGGATCCCTGCCCAACAACCTTCATCATCTTTTTGCCAAAGCGGAGGAAAGGGCCCCAGCGGCCATTTTCGATGGAGATCTTTTCTTCAGGCCATTGCTGTATGTAACGGTTGGCTTCTTTTTCAATCTTGGCCTCAATCAGTTCCTTGATATCGTTTTTGCTGAGCGCATCAAAATTGTAACGGCGCGGCACATTAATGAACATGTCGTTCCATTTGATGAACGGACCAAAACGTCCCTTGCCCTTGGTAACCGGTTTGTCCTGGTAAGTATCAATGGGGGCGTCGGCCAGTTGCTTTTCTTTTATCAGTTCAATGGCACGGTCAAGGTCAACAGCGCTTAAATCTTCACCACGGGGGATGGAGATAAACTGGTCGCCCAGCTTTACATAGGGACCAAAGCGGCCAACATTTACCGATACTTCCTGTCCTTCGTATTCACCCAGCGGTTCGCCGAGTTTAAACAGGTCCAATGCTTCTTCTAAACTGATGGTTTCAATACTCTGCCCCGGTTTCAGTTTGGCAAAACGCGGTTTCTCCTCATCATCAGCTGCACCCAGCTGCACCATCGGGCCATAACGTCCCATGCGTGCCATGATCGGTTTGCCCGTGGCTTCATCCACACCCAGGCTGCGTTCGCCAACGGCACGCTCCGCATTTTCGAGTGTATGATCCACCCCTTCTTTAAACGGAGTGTAAAAATCACCCACCATGCGGTTCCAGATGAGTTTGCCATCGGCTATATCATCAAATTCTTTTTCTATTTCGGCGGTAAAACCATAGTCCATCACTTTATCAAAGTGCTGGTTCAAAAAATCGGTTACCACCAGGCCAAGGTCGGTAGGGAAGAGTTTGGCTTTTTCGGCGCCGTAGTTTTCGCTTTCGGTTACTTTACTAATCTTATCATTCGCGAGTTTTAAAATACGGAAGTCGCGTTTTACACCTTCCTTATCTTTTTTCTCAACATAATTTCTTTTAATAATGGTGCTGATGGTGGGGGCGTAGGTGCTGGGCCTGCCAATACCCAGCTCTTCCAGTTTCTTTACCAGGCTGGCTTCGGTATAGCGGGCGGCGTGTTTGGTAAAACGTTCGGTGGCGGTAAGCTGTTTAAAATCGAGCGGCTGGCCATTTTTTAAATTCGGCAGGCGGCTTTCATCATCGGTGCTGTCTTCGTCATCGGTGCTTTCAAAATATACTTTTAAAAATCCGTCGAATTTTATTACCTGCCCGCTGGCGGTGAGTTCTTCCTGGTTGGTGCTGATATTTATTTTAACGGTGGTATTTTCCAGTTCCGCATCAGCCATTTGCGAGGCGATGGTGCGTTTCCATATCAGTTCATACAGGCGGTTCAGTTCGGGGTCATCCACGCTTCTGTCTTCCATATATGTGGGGCGGATGGCCTCGTGCGCTTCCTGTGCGGCTTCATTTTTGTTTTTGTAGCGGCGTACCTGTATGTATTTTTCACCGTAGCTTTTGCCGATCTCTTTTACAATGGCTTCCCTCGCGGTTTCGCTCAGGTTCACACTGTCGGTACGCATATAAGTGATCTTACCACTTTCGTACAGGCGCTGTGCCAGTAACATAGTACGGCTTACACCATAACCCAGTTTACGGCTGGCTTCCTGCTGCAGGGTGGATGTGGTGAAGGGTGCGGCTGGCGTGCGTTTACCGGGGCGCACCTGTATGTCTTTAACGGTGTATTTAGCACCGATACAGCTTTGCAAAAATTTGGCTGCATCTTCTTCGGCATTGTATTTACCGCCTTCTGCTTTAAATGTAATGGAGCGGCCGTTTTCATCTGCGGCCAGCAGGGCATCAATTTTAAAACTGCTGGTGCTGGTAAACTGGTTGATCTCACGCTCTTTCTCCACAATTAATTTTACCGCCACACTTTGCACACGGCCGGCACTCAGTCCGCCGCTCATGCCAATCTTGCGCCACAATACCGGGCTCAGTTCAAAACCCACAATACGGTCCAGCACGCGGCGTGCCTGCTGCGCATTTACCAGGTTCATATCAATGAAACGCGGATTTTGCACCGCGGCCTGTATGGCAGGTTTGGTGATCTCGTGAAAAACAATACGCTTGGTGGTTTTAGGATTGAGTTTTAAAACCTCTGCCAAATGCCAGCTGATGCTTTCTCCTTCGCGGTCCTCATCCGATGCCAGCCATACTTCTTCACTTTTTTTTGCGATCGCCTTCAGGTCATTCACCACTTTTGTTTTATCGGGCGACACAATGTATTTGGGTTTAAAATCATTGTCGATATCAATCCCCATATCGGCTTTCTCCAGGTCGCGTATATGCCCGAAGCAGCTCTTCACCTCGAAGTCTTTTCCCAAAAACTTTTCAATGGTTTTTGCTTTCGCCGGACTCTCCACTATCAGTAAATTCTTTGCCATTATTTTATTTTATGTTTAAGCCATAGCTTTAGCGAAGGCTTATGTAACCAACTTTAATATCACGGTTCAGCATCGTTGTGTCACTCACTTCAGCTGTATATCATTATGTTGCTTTACAAATTTTATTTTTAATAAAGCCCTGAAACGCAGTGTCAGTCAATGTTCCAGGCGGTTAAAGGTAAGTCTGCAACAGGCTGCTGTAACGCAATTTTGTACTGCAATATTACTTTAAAATTGAAAAATCAAAATTTATTTTAAAAAAACGGCCGGTTAATTAGCGGTTTTATAAAAAATCAACGATTGCTTTTTTTACCCCGGCATCATGATAGATCCTGCGGTGACCCAGTCCTTTTGTAATAACGAATTGTATGTTGGGATGGTTGTCTTCTTTTACTTTTAATGCATCACTCAGCGGTGTCATATCATCCTCTTCATCATGCAGCCATAAAATTTTTGCACGGATATTTTTTACTGCACGCCGTATCGAAAACCATTCCGGGCCATGCCCGCCTTTTTGCTCAATAATCCTGTTGAAAGCCTGGCGCACACCGGCATCCTCTATCCCAAACATGGTAAAAGCGCTTTCAATGGCCGAGGTGGTTTCAGTTGCGGGAGCGATCAATACCAGTTTATGGCCGGCATCATGTGCCATGCTTTCAAGCGTGAGGGTGATCGCAATGCCCCCGAAAGAATGTGCAATAAAACTTTGAACAGGACCGTACAGTTCAATTACCTTTTTTACCATCGCTGCATACTCCACCGCATTCACCGTGCTGCCCCCGCTGCTGCCATGTGCCGGCGCATCGAATGATAACACCTCGTATCCTTTTTTCACGAGCGGCGAAACATAGCGGTCGAATTTATATGCTGCAGAACTGAAGCCATGCAGGATAAGCGCTTTCTTCGGCTGCGGATGGTTCCAGCGGTGTCCCCTTATCTTTTTACCATTCAGTGTAAACGCCAGCGCCTCGGCTTCCTTCGGCTCCCCGCTACGTTGAGTGGTGCCATAGGGCGTGCAAAAAACAGTGAAGAGCTGCTCCGCTGCTTTCTGTTTTGAAAACAGTCCGGTCACCTTAAATTTTGTTTTGATAAAAACAATTTTTAATCTTTGACTTCGTTTCATAATTACGCACAAAGATACTGTTATGAATATTGTACTGATCGGCTCAGGCAATGTAGCCACCGTACTGGGCAGACTGTGTAAACAGAACGGACATAAGATCATCCAGGTAATGAGCCGCCATACCGAAAACGCCAAAAAGCTAGCCGAAGAACTGGGCGCCGCATATGATAACTATGAGGGCAAAACCGATCTTTCAGCAGATATATATATTGTAGCCATTACCGATGGCATTTTATTCGACCTGAATAAATCCTTCAGCCTGGGGCACAAACTCATTGTACATACCGCCGGGTCGGTGAGTAAAAATGTACTGGAAAATATTTCTTCGAACTACGGGGTATTGTATCCTTTTCAAAGCCTGCGCAAAGAAATGAACCATATGCCCGAAATTCCCATACTGGTGGATGGTAACAATGATGAAAGCATGACGGCCATTGAAAACTTTGCAAAAACCTTATCACCTGATGTACGCCGCACCACCGATGATGAAAGAATCAGGCTGCACGTGGCAGGCGTGGTGGTGAATAATTTTACCAATCACCTGTACACACTGGCCGAAGCCTATTGCCAGCAGGAAAATTTAGATTTCAAACTGCTGTACCCGCTGATAAAAGAAACCACGGAGCGTATCATTAAATACCCGCCTAAATCCATGCAAACCGGGCCCGCCCTGCGCAATGATGTATTTACGCTCGATAAGCACCTGAAAATACTGGCGGCCCATCCCAAGCTTAAATACATTTACCTGAAGATGACGGACAGTATTATGAATCCCTGAGGAGTAGTAAGTTATAAGTAATAAGTTATAAGTAATAAGTTATAAGTAATAAGTTATAAGTGGTTAGTGGTGGGGGAATACAATATCCGTACGCACTTTGTAGGGATCAATCATTTTTCCATCCTTATCCATCGGGTCGCCCACATAAATTTCGAAAGGCGCAGCGCTGGCTTTCTTTTTGGCATCTTTCAGCCATTCGTTCAGCGCATCATAACCCTGGGATAATAAATTGTAAGGACCGTAGAAATGCGCCACCACGGCACTGTCGGCTGCCATTTCCTTTACAAAAGCACCATTGCTGAGTTTGGCAGGTCTTTTTGCCACGGGCACGCCAGCCTCAAAAAAGAAAGGCGCTTTATTGCCACGGTACCAGGCCATGGGCGGACCATCCATTTTCAGGTTATTTTTTTTCAATACTTCTGCCAGTTTAACACCGTATATCATACCCAGTTTGGGCCCGATGCGTTCAAAGCTGGCGGCACTGTCTTTGATGCAAAGCACCATTCTTTTAGGTGTAAGCGTGTCTATGATGTTGATGATGGCGGGCTTGCTGGCCGGCTCGGTCTTTGCAACAGGTGTATCGGCCTTTTTTGCCGCGGGTGTATCTGCTTTTTTATCCGTATCACCCGCCTTGCTTTCGCCGTTGCTGCAGGAATGGAGCACACTCACTGTAACCAGTATGGTGAGCGCATCAAAAAAACGTTTCATAATATATAATTTGGGGTGTGTAAACATAGTAAAACCTTTTATAGTATACAAACTTTATGGGGTGATTGATACAAAGTTCACAGAAGAATTTTCCTTTATTAGTAATTTAGAGTAGGTTTGCAACCCGAAATTTGCAGGCATGTATACGATAACATTTAATTTTGAACAGAAGGGACTGGAACCGGTTACACTGAACAACGTGGAAGACGACCAGAGTTTACTGGAGGTTGCACTGAAGCATAATATCGATCTTCATCATAATTGCGGCGGTGTTTGCGCCTGCAGCACCTGTCACTTATATGTGGAAAAAGGAGAGGAGTTCCTGGAAGAACTGAGTGACAAGGAAGAGGATTTTATTGACAGGGCGGTAAATCCCAAACTCAATTCGCGGCTGGGCTGCCAGTGTGTGTTACAGGAAGGAGCCGGCGAAATTGTGGTAACGCTGCCCGACCAAACGCAGTTTTTGGGGGAATAAAGCAGTTAATTGGTTAATTAGTTTATCAGTGGCAAGCCCATTATAATAAACAGCTTTCAATTAACCAGTAAACTAATCCACCAATTAACTGATTAACCAATTAACTAATTAACCAACCAACCATGAGTTTCGAACTCCCCATTCACTGGAACGATTATGAAGATATAGCCATGAAGCTGTATGAACGTTTTGGTGATGATTTCAATGAAGGAAAAATATACCGTATCCGTTTTACCGATCTGCATAAATGGGTATTGGAAATTCCCAATTTTGCCGGCAAACCCGATGAAAGCAATGAAGGTCACCTCGAAATGATCCAGAGCACCTGGGTCTATGAATGGAGGGATAACCAGAAGTAGTTGATGGTTGATAGTTGATGGTTCATGGATCATTGTTCATGGCAACCAGCGGTAACTTTTATTGAAATGATATACCAATAAACTAATTAATCAATCCACCAATTACCAATGAACGTCCTCTCTCTCTTCAAACCCATAAAAAGCTTTGTATTTGATGTAGATGGTGTGCTGGCTGCCGATGGAATGATCGTGCTGCCCGATGGGGAACTGGTACGGGTGATGAACAGCAAGGACGGTTATGCCCTGCAGCTGGCGGTCAAGAAAGGTTATCATGTGGTGATCATTTCCGGCGGAACTTCTGAAGCGGTGAAGATGCGCCTGCTCAAACTGGGTGTGAAAGAAGTGTTCCTCGGTATCCATAATAAGAAAGAAGTGCTGCAGCAATACGCCAAAGACCACCAGCTGTCACTGGATGAAATGCTGTACATGGGCGATGATATCCCGGATTATGATGCGATGAAAATATGCGGACTGCCTGTTTGCCCCGATGATGCCGTGCCCGAAATCAAAAGCATTTGCAAATATATTTCCCCCTATAAAGGCGGTAAGGGTTGCGGCCGGGATGTGATTGAAAAAGTACTCAAACTCAATGGCGACTGGAGTATTGATGTGTCTGTTACTTCAGCTTAAATACTGCTTTTTTATTTTTTTCGTTTCTATTGCTAACTTCGGCACTCAAACCTGACAATGAAATTAGTAACCGCATTCCTGCGCCTTATCCGGTGGCCTAACCTGGTGTTTATTGTGGTTACACAGTTGTTGTTTTGTTATGGTATCGCATCCTCATTAATAACACCGCCTTCTAACGATAGCCTGTTACGTCATAACCTGCAATATTTAGTGCTGCTCTCCTTATCATCTGTGCTGATAGCCGCAGCAGGGTATATCATCAATGATTATTTCGACCTGAATATCGACCGGGTGAACAAACCCGACAAGCTGGTGGTTGAAAAATTAATAAAAAGAAGATGGGCCATCATCTGGCACTGGGGTTTATCACTTGCAGGAATACTCATCGGTTTTTACATCGCTGTAAAGCAGGGAAAATGGACCATCGCTTTTGCCAATACCGGTTGCGTGGTGCTGTTATGGTTTTATTCCACCACGTTCAAGAAAAAACTGCTTATTGGCAATATTATTATTTCATTGCTCACCGCTTGGGTGATACTGGTATTCTTTATTTACCTGGCAGGCTTTGTATCACTGATCAAATTTGGCCCGGTGGTGATCTACCAGTTTGATGTGTCAAGGTTATTCAAATTATCGGTACTCTATGCAGGTTTTGCATTTATCATTTCCCTGGTAAGGGAGGTTGTGAAAGATATGGAAGATATGGAAGGCGATGCGAAATATGGCTGCCGTACCATGCCCATTGTTTGGGGCGTGCCTGCCAGCAAGGTATTTGTGGCGGTATGGATCGTGGTGCTTACCGGCGCACTGGTGGTGATACAGTTTTATGCATTGCATTTGCACTGGTGGTGGAGCGTGCTGTACTGCGTGATCACAATCATTGCACCGCTGTTATGGCTGCTCAGGCAATTATACCGGGCACAGCAGCCAAAAGATTACCACCGGCTCAGCACAGTCGTAAAGCTGGTGATGCTGGCGGGTATTTTATCGATGTTGTTTTTCCGTTTGTATGCCGGCTAACCGGGTTTATTTCCTTCCAGATTTATTATGCAGAAAATAATTTTAGCCTCCCAATCTCCCCGCCGTAAACAACTGCTCGAATGGGCCGAAGTGCCTTTTGATATTATCGTACAGGAAACCGATGAATCTTACCCGGAGAATTTACCGGTAACAGATATCGCCGTACATATTGCCCGTAACAAGGCGCTGGCAGTAAAAAAGCAAACCGGCAACGCTGTTACAGTGCTGGCCGCCGATACCATCGTGGTGCTGGGTAACGAGATTATCGGCAAACCGAAAGACAAGGCGGATGCGGTACAGATACTCACCAAATTATCCGGCAACCATCATAAAGTGATCACCGGTGTGGTGATAGTGAAAGGTGATACAGAAACCAGTTTTGCAGATGTAACGGATGTGGCATTTCACGCTTTAACAGCCGAGCAAATTGAATTTTACGTGGATAAATACAAGCCCTATGATAAAGCCGGAGCCTATGCCATACAGGAATGGATCGGGGTGGTGGGCATCAAATCCATTACCGGCGATTTTTACAATGTAATGGGATTGCCCGTGAGCAGGGTGGTGCAGGCGTTGGGGAAGATGGTTTAGATGGTTAATTAGTTAATCGGTTAATTGGCAGGGCGTTTTCAAAATTGTTGCCTGTATGAACCATGAACCTGCTTATTGACTGGGGAGTTTTTTGTATATTTAAAAGCACTAACGGGCTAATTGGTCTACTAATTAACGAATTAACCAGTCACCCGATTTACCAACCCCTAACCGTACCATTATGAACGAACGCCTGCTCCAGTTTATCTGGCAATTCCAGTATTATAACAAGGCTGACTTATTTACTGAAGAAGGAGAATCCTTACAGGTAATTCATCCCGGCACGTACAACAGCAACCAGGGGCCTGATTTTTTGGATGCCAAGATCAGGATCGGCAACACCACCTGGGCGGGCCATATCGAACTGCATGTGCATGCATCCCATTGGACGGATCACCAGCACAGCAAAGACAAAAATTACCGGAATATCATTTTGCATGTGGTATGGGAACAGGATGTTTCGTTACAACTGCCTTTTCAAACACTCGTGCTGCATCACCGCGTTTCCAAACTGTTACTGGACAAATACAGCGGCATGATGACCGGCAGCCATTTTATCGCCTGCGAAAAACAGCTGCCTGCTGTGAGCGCCCTGGTGATCGCTTCCTGGAAAGAAAGAATGCTGGTGGAAAGACTGCAGCAGAAATCGCGGCAGGTATTTGCATATCTCAAACAAAACAACCACCACTGGGAAGAATGTTTCTGGTGGATGCTGGCAAAGAATTTTGGCGCAACAGTGAACAGTACGGCATTTGAAAAAATTGCCCGGTCCATTCCATTGAACATACTGGCAAAACACAAGCAGCAGCTGATTCAGATCGAGAGTTTATTATTCGGGCAGGCGGGCTTGCTGGAAAACAGTTTTACAGAAGATTATCCCCGGCTCCTGCAACGGGAATATAAAATGCTGCAGTCAAAATACGGGTTGCAACAGGCGGGGCAGCCACTTTTTTTCCTGCGGATGCGGCCGGCAAATTTTCCCACCATCAGGCTGGCACAGCTGGCCATGCTGGTGCACCGGAGCAAGCATTTATTTGCCAGCGCCCGGGAATGCAATGAAGCAAATGAGATGCGGCAACTGCTGGATATAACGGCCAATGATTACTGGCATTACCATTACAACTTTGATGAAGCATCGGCTTTTAAAAAGAAAACACTGGGCCGGCAGATGACGGACAATATCCTCATCAATACGGTTGCTGTAATGCTGTTTGCCTATGGGACTTATCAAAATGAAGACCGGTACAGGAACAAAGCCCTGCAATGGCTGGATACAGTTGCTGCAGAAAAAAACAGTATAACCAACGGATTCCTGCAAACCGGCATCCCTATTAAGAGTGCATACGACTCGCAGGCGCTGATCCAGTTAAAGCATCATTACTGCGATGAAAAAAGATGTCTTGACTGCGCAATTGGGAACCAGTTATTGCGGCAGTAGGTGGTATATCTCACAGTGCACGGCGTCACGGAGTTGGTCTCTTGCTGAAGAAGAAAATCATCCCGACTTTGTGCCTTAGTGGCAAACCCTTTCCCGCAGGGAAAAAAAATACTTTGCAGTAAAGTAAGATGTCTCACAGCGGCACAACGTCACGGAGTGGGAAGACTAATTAGCTGAATTGCATCAATCTGTTCTTTGTGCCTTTGTGTCTTTGTGGTAAACAATTTCCCGCAGGGAAAAATTGAATTATCCCCAATGATACACCAGGTTTTGCCTGATATCCGGGTGCAGGCTTTTGGCTACCGGGCAGTGGTCGCCCACACGCTGTAAAATGCTGCGGTCTTTTTCATCCAGCTGCAGGCTTGCCGGGAAATGCAGCGTTATATCGATCTGTGCAATGCGGCGGGGATCGGCAACCATATGTTTTTTTACATCGATTCTTGTACCTGTAAGGTCAATATTCATATCGGCAGCCTTAATGCCCATGGTGGTGATGATACAGGTGGCCAGCGCCATGCAAACAGTATCGGTGGGGGAAAAACGTTCGCCCCTGCCACGGTTATCAGTGGGCGCATCTGTTTCGATCACGGTGCCGCTTTGCAGGTGGGTGCATTCACAGCGTAACTGGCCTTTGTAAACAACGGTTGCGGTCATTTGGATGGTATGTTTTGTTAAATAAGCGGTTATTCCTGCAAAAATATCATGTAAAAGAACAGCAAAGCATTTTTTACATAAATTTACATAAGCAATACAGTACACATGAAGAAATTAATATGGATGCTTGCCGCAATGACTGTAAGTTTTACGGTTGCTGCCCAGTACAAAAAAGATACCCGCCGTGATAAAAAAGAAGAAAAGCGCAAACGCATCGATGCGCTGATCAAACAGGAGGAGGAAGGTGTGATCGCCTATCATAAACATTCTGTTTTTGGGCTCAAACTGAATACCGACGGATACGGCGCTTTTTTTGAAATGGGCCGGTCAAAATCAGTGAAGAAAGCATTGCTTTACCAGCTGGAGATCGGCGAACGCAAGCATCAGAAAGAAGAGAAGCAGTCTAATTTTGCACAATTTTCGATCCCCATTATTTACGGGAAGATCAATTATTTTTATCCTGTTAAACTGGGTGTGCAGCAGCAAATACTTCTGGGGAATAAAAGCAATAAAAACGGGGTGAGTATTACGGGTAATGTGGGCGGCGGACTGATTGTTGGATTGCTGCGGCCCTACGAACTGCAGGTGGATAAAAACAATGAGCGTGTGTGGGTGCGTTATGATTCACCCGACAGTCTTTATTTCATCAATGCAGATGCAGATCAAACAGTATCCGGGCCAAGCCTTACCACCGGCTGGAAACATACGAAAATAACGCCGGGTGCCTATGTAAAACCGGCTGTGCGCTTCGACTATGGAAGGATGAATGAACTGGTGAGTGCCCTGGAGGTTGGACTGACCGCTGAATTTTACGCTAAAAAAATACCGCAGATGCTGTACCTGAAACAAAAGCAGTTTTTCTTTTCAGCATATGTATCCATCGTATTCGGGCGGCGTAAATAATTTTCTCAGCTGCCTGCTTCAAAAAGTTGTACAAGCCCTGTGCTGATGCGCATGGGCTTTTTTGTTGCCGCATCCAGCAATACCCATGTGATAAGGGCCTTTGCCGCCAGCTCATTCCTCCCGTCATCATAAAACAAAATATGGCGGAAGCATTTCTGCTTTTCACATTGCGCCACCCAGGTTTCAATACGTACCTGCTGTGCCAATTTTAATTCTTTCAGGTAATCAATTTCCTGCCGGCCCATCACCCATAATAAAGGGGCACGCATGGCTTCATCTGCCAGCTGCTCCCAGTGCATTTTACTGACAGCGGATGCCCATTGCAGGTAAACGAGGTTGTTTACATGACCAAGCTGGTCGATATGCTTTTCTTCAACAGTAATGATTTGTTTAAAAACAGCCGGCATGGGATCTTTTAAAGAATGAAGATATTAATAAAAGCCTTCCTGTTGATTTTATGAATACATTTACGGTGATGAAAAACGGCTTGCATTATTTTTTTACGGTGGCAGTGCTCCTGGCCTGTGTGATTACTGCCTCGCAGTGTGTGAACGATGGTGTTGCGGCCACTGATCCCCGTGGCAAGGCATACGCGGGGACAGCTTCCTGCAAACAATGTCACCAGCAGGCTTATGCATCACATCTTCAAACCGCCCATTTTGCAGCCACGGCAACAGCGGATGATTCCACGGTGCTGGGAAATTTCAGTGCCGGGAAAAATGTTTTTATATACGATTCATCCCTGCAGGTGCGGTTTGAAAAACGCGACAGCGGCCTGTTCCAGGTTTTGTACGAAAACAATAAAGAAGTGCTGGCCCGCCGCTTTGATATCGCATTTGGAAACCGCAAGGGGCAGACCTGTCTTTACTGGAAAGATGACAATGTGTACCAGCTGCCGGTATCTTACTATACTTCGGTACAGAACTGGGGAACCAGCCCCGGTTTCTCCATCATGTTCCCGCCCGAATTCAGCCGCATGATCGGCAAGAACTGTTTTGAATGTCACAGTTCCTATGTTAAGAGCAGAGAGGCTGCCAGTACCGCCACGGCAAACACCCCGGGTTATGAAATGGCGCTTGAAAAAATGAACCCTCAAACACTGGTGATGGGGATCGATTGTGAGCGCTGTCACGGTCCTGCCGCTGAGCATGTGAATTTTCATCTTAAAAATCCTGCGGTAAAAAAGCCTGCGTTCATCGTTACTGCCGCATCCCTGAACAACCAGCAAAAGCTGGATGCCTGCGCCATCTGTCATTCGGGCAATGACAAGGAAAAACTAAAGCCACGCTTTCTCTTCAAACCCGGCGATGCACTCGCTGATTATTTCAAAGAAGGCAGTGGTGATGGAAAAATTGATGTGCATGGCAATCAGTATGCTTTGCTGCTGCAGAGCAAATGCTATACCGCCAGCAATAATTTAAACTGTATTACCTGCCATAGTCCGCATACAAATGCTGCAAGCGAACATACATTTTACTCGGCGAAGTGTATGAGTTGTCATGCCGAAAACACGGCAGCTTTCTGCACTTTAAAAACCGTGCCTGTAAAACTGCTGAAAGAAGATTGCACCGGTTGCCATATGCCGCAGGAGCCATCGGGTGTGATACAGTTCCAGCTATCCAATAACCGGGAGCGCTTTTCATATATGTACACCAATCATCATATCGCCGTGCATAAGTCAGGCGGGCAGTAAGGTTGGCAGTTATTCATCGTCCGTTGACAAAGCGGCGGCCCCGATTTTCCTTCAATCGGCCTATCTTTGCCTATCATTTTTGAAATATGAACGAATTACCTGTTGTAAACGCGGTGCCGGAAAAACCCAAAAAGCCCAACTGGCTGCGGGTTAAGCTGCCCATCGGGGAAGAATACAAACATGTACGCAACCTGGTTGACCACCATAAACTGCATACCATTTGTGAGAGCGGAAACTGTCCGAATATGGGCGAATGCTGGGGAGAGGGCACGGCCACCTTTATGATATTGGGAAATATTTGCACCCGCAGCTGCGGATTCTGCAATGTGGCTACGGGCCGCCCGCTGGAGGTGGACTGGGATGAGCCGCAGCGTGTGGCAGAAGCCATTCACCTGATGAAGGTGAAACATGCGGTGATCACTTCGGTTGACAGGGATGAACTGAAAGATGGTGGCAGCATCATCTGGTACAATACCATCAAAGCGGTGAAAGCGCTGAACCCTTCCACCACGCTGGAAACACTGATCCCCGACTTCAAAGCCGAGAAAGAAAATATACAGCGTGTGATTGACGCGGCACCCGAAGTGGTGAGCCACAATATCGAAACCACCGAACGCCTTACCAAACAGGTGCGCATACAGGCCAAGTACTGGCAGAGCATGGAAACACTGCAAATACTGAAAGATGGCGGCGTGCGTACCAAGAGCGGCATCATGCTCGGACTGGGAGAAGAAAAAGAAGAAGTGATACAAACACTCAAAGACCTGCGTGCAAGCAATGTGGATGTGATCACCATTGGCCAGTACCTGCAGCCCACACAAAAACATTTGCCCGTTGCAAGGTTTGTGCATCCCGACGAATTTGCCGAATACAGGGAGATCGGTTACCAGCTGGGTTTTGATTACGTGGAAAGCGGCCCGCTTGTACGTTCCAGCTATCACAGTGAAAAACATGTGATTCCCGGTTATGGCATTGCCAGGTGGAAAGAAGAAAAAGCACAGGGCTGATATTATCCTCAACAAATAAATGCTGCTGATGAAAATTTATTTTTCATTATTCATCGTGCTGCTGCTGGCGGCCGGATGCAATCCAAGAACACAACCACCCGGTAATAAGATTGAAGAAAAATCCATGCTGCTGCTGGGTGGCGAAAACCAGTACGTGGAGATCACCGGGGAAAATGACGCGGCTCCGGTATTGCTTTTTATTCACGGCGGACCTGGCTGGCCGCAAACACCATTCTTACGGTATTTCAACAGCGATCTTACTAAAAAATTTGTGCTGGTATCATGGGACCAGCGTGGCTGTGGCAAATCATACATGCATAATCCCAACCCCGGTAATATGACGCTGGCACAGGTGGTGAATGATGCACACGAACTCACGGCTTACCTGAAAAAGAAATTCGGTAACGACCGGAGTATTTACCTCGCAGGTTTTTCATGGGGCAGTATTGTGGGGATGGAACTGGCGCAAAAATACCCGGATGATTACGCAGCTTATATCGCCATTTCGCAGGTGATCAGTTTAAGCAAGGGCACGCAGGTGGCCAGGGAGTGGCTGGCCGAACAGGCTAAAAAAGTCAATGATACGGCCACGCTGAATACACTCGCAAAACTGAATAATAAAGACACCGCCTTCTGCAAGTCAGACCTGGATTGTTTTATGCAGCAGTCGAAACTCATCAGCAAGTACAAGGGGGATGTTTTCAATGACAGCGCCTATGCGGCCGAAGAAAAAGCCATGAATGCGTATGAGGATTACAAAACCTACGACTGGATGAAGGGTTTTGAATTCTCTGCCCGTCATTTTGAAAAAGATATGTTTGCCGCAGATTTTTCAACTGTGGAACAACTGCAGTTGCCTGTATATTTTTTAGCGGGTAAAAACGACTGGCAGGTACCTTCGGTGATCACGCAGGTGTATTATGATAATTTCAGTGCGCCGGAGAAAAAGATATTCTGGTTTAAAAATTCAGGGCACAATGTTCCCGAGGAAGAACCGGCCCTGTTCAATGATATTTTGATCCATAAAATACTCAAGCAGTAATCAACGGCCCAGCCATTCTTTAAAACCATTCACCCGGTCGCGGCTCACCACGGTTTCGGCCGTGGTGGCGGGTAAAATATCCACTTTAAGCCGGCCGCCCAGCCAGGTATGCACTTTTTTTACCGCCTCGATATTCACCAGCAGGTGCCGGTTGATGCGGTAAAAAGCACCCGGTTCCAGTTGTTCTTCCAGCTGGCCTAAATTATTTTCGAGCAAAAATTTGTTGCCGTCAAAATCAACCGCAAAACACAACTTGCCATCGGCAAAACAATAAGCAGTGCTGGCTGTTTTTAAATAACCCAGTTGCTGCCCCCGTTTTATCAGCAGGCGTTCCTTGTACTTTATACTGTTCATCTCCTGCATCAGCCGCATCATCTTTTCCGAAAAATCGGGAGATTGTTTTTTATGCAGCTCGTGGTATTTATCCAATGCCTGCTGCAGTTCATTTTCATCAATAGGCTTGAGTAAATAATCGATGCTGTTCACTTTAAAGGCCTTTAAGGTATATTGGTCAAAAGCAGTGGTGAATATTACGGGTGTTTTTATCTGCACCTGTTCAAAAATGTCAAAGCTCAGTCCATCGGCCAGCTGAATATCCATAAAGATGAGGTCGGGCAGGGGAGCGTTGTTAAAATAGCTTACGGCAGTTTCCACGCTGTCGATCCGGTTAACAATATCCACATCGCTGCCGCTTTGCTGCAGTAATTTTGCCAGCCTGCCGGCAGCGGGCGCTTCATCTTCTATGATCACTACCTTCATGTTATTGTTCAATTAAAGGAATGGAGACAGTAAAATTGTTTTCAGTTTCTGTAACCTTTACTTCTTTATCACCAATGAGTTTGTAGCGGTTGCGGATATTATCCAGGCCGATACCGGTGGATTCGGATACCTGTTTTTTTAACTGCAGGTTATTGTTGATCACCAGGCTGCCGTTATCGGTAAACACATGCACATGCAGTGGCCGGTCGCCGGAAACGATATTGTGCTTGATGGCGTTTTCCATCAGCAGCTGCAGGGAGAGGGGCACAATGCGTTTCTGCAGTTTTTCTGCCGGCACATCAATCCTTACCTGCAGGTTATTGCCGAACCGGGTTTGCAGTAAAAAGGCATAGGCTTTCAGCACATCCAGTTCGTCTTTCAGTAAAATACTTTTTTCGTCCTTTACTTCCAGTATATGCCTGTACAGTTTGCTCATCTGCTGTACAAAATCGGCCGCATGTTTGGGGTTTTCAGGAATGAGTGAGAGCAGGGTGTTGAGGTTGTTGAAAAGAAAATGCGGATTTACCTGTGTGCGCAATGCGTCGAGCTGTGCATTGAGGTTTTCCCTTTTCAGGTGTTCGGTCTCCTCCACAGAATGTTTCAGCTGGTGCATGAAGAAAATGCTTTCGTACACCGCAATCACCATAATGGTGCAAAAGATAACGGCTGAGTTGGAATGTATCCAGATGTCTGTCTGTGAACGGGACACATGTTCATCTTCAAAAGTTTTTTGTGCCAGCCGACCCAGCAGCATATTGACTGATACGGTGTATACCAGCATAAAGACCGACTGTATCCAGATTCTTTTCCTTACCTCGTTAAAAGCGGGATATCTTTTACGGCAATAGATCATGATGTAGCGGCAACCCAACCAGATGGCCGCAGTGATACCCATTGTTACCAGGTATTTGTCCCAGGTTAAATAAGGCGGTTTGTTAAACCGGCAATTAAAGAAAACAATGGGAATGATAAAAGCCAGTACCGGGATGCCGGTAATCATCAGCAGCCCGTCGTTAAAACCAATATGGCAATTGTGTTTACGCACCCGGTAAAGTTAATATTTTAGAAAGTTATCTGGTAATTGATATTGGGAAAGAAACCCATCTGGTTGATCCTGCTCACCTCACCCGTTTTTGGATTGAGTGTTTGTATATAAATGTTTTCCCTGCCGGTAAGGTTTTGCAGGTCTACATACCATTTCTGTGTTATTTTCCTGAGATTGCGCACATAGGAAAATTTCAGGTCCCAGCGGAGGTAAGTATCATGCTGCAGGCCATACGCTTCCTGTTCCTTGTAAATCACATAACCGGCCGCTTTGGATGCCGCCATATCAAAAGGCGTATAACGTTGTCCGCCGGTAATGGTGAATTTGGTATCGATACCGAAACTGGTTTTGCTGTTGATCCTGATCTCTTTTCCGCCCAGGGCATTTACCACGTAATTGCTGTTGAAGGCCGTGTTACGCCAAATACTGTCGCTGCCCCGGTACTTTGATTCAAATACTGATACGGTGAGGAGGTAATACAACCCCTTGTGCAAAAAACTTTCTGCTGTTAATTCAATTCCATAATTATAACCTTTGCCATTGTTCACCAGCCCGGTTTTATCGGGGAAACCAAATGAGCTGCCGGCATTGAGCATGCTGAAGGCAGAAGGAATGCTTTCCACCGCGGCATTGTAAATGTACTGTCCGTACAATTCTGTTTTTAACCTGAAATATTTTGTAAGGTTCACATCATATCCCAAAACACCTTGCAGGCTTTTTACAAAATCAAGTTGTTTATTGCTGTAAGCCACCGTGCCGTTGTTGTTTTTTGACTGGTAGAAATATACATCCAGCGGCTGGGTCTGGCTGTGCAGCCCGGCTCCAAAAACCAGCGACTGGCCCGGACTGACCTGGTATTTCAAATTAAACCTTGGTTCGATGCTGCTGCTGTTGTTCAGGGTAAGCTGCTGGTAATACAAACCGGCATTGGATGACAGCTTATCGGAGAAGCGGTGACTGAAATTTGAAAATGCTTTCAGCAATACAGCTGTTTCATGCGTGTATAAAAGATTGCTCAAAACAGAATCGCCGTCTTTGATATAATCCTGCACCAGTGTCAGCCGGTTAATGTCTGCGGTAAAGCCGGCGGTCAACTGGTTCTTTGCGCTGAATTTTTTGTTGAAGCTGTGACTCAGCGAATATTTTACCTGCTCACTCTTCCTGTAAAAAGCCTGCTTGTCTGCCTTGCCGGTTTCAATGATCGCTTCTTCATATTTTGAAGAGAAGCCCGAAACCGCGAGGGTGGTTTTTGAGGAAGCCGTGCTGTTGTAAAAATACTGGTGTGTTAACCCGGTTACGCCTGTAAGCGATTTAAAGTTCCGGTTGCGTAAAGTGCCATCATTGGAAGCATAGAGATTATCATTGTCCTGGCTGGCCGGCGGAAAATGGATATGGCTTTCTCCTCCCAAACCAAACAGGCTGAAAGTACCGGTCCTTTGCGTGGGCAGGTTGATTTTAAAACTGCCATCCTGGTAGTAAGGCGTGGCGCTGCCGGTGCCAAATTTTAATCCCAGTTTCTGCAGTGATGCCACCATGGAATAACGGTAGTTAGCCATGTAAGATGATTTGGATGCTTTATTAATGGGACCCTCGGCACCAAACTCAAAACCATTGAAGCCCATCTGGCCCAGGAACTCTGTTTTGTCTGTGTTACCGTTTCTCATGCGCAGGTCGAACACCCCCGCCAGCGCATTGCCGTACTGTGCAGGAAAAGCGCCGGTTAAAAAATCAGAATTTTTCAGGGTATTGATATTTAAAATGCTTACCGGTCCGCCGGTTGAACCCAGCGTACTGAAATGGTTGGGGTTGGGGATATCGATGCCATCCATGCGCCACAAAACACCAGAAGGAGAATTGCCGCGGATGATGATATCATTTCTTGCATCATTGCCGCCGCTCACACCTGCAAAATTTTGTGCCATGCGGCTGGGATCATTCCGGGTGCCCGAATAGCGGAAGGCTTCATCAATACTCAGCTGCCTGGCGCTTACCAGGGCGGCATCATTCAGCGCTTTCAGTTTTGATTTACCGCCTGTAACGGTCACTTCATCCAGTTTTTTTATTTTTTCCTTCAGGCGTATTTCCAGCACCACTTCCCTGGAAGAAGTAACTTCAACATTTGCCGCAGCAGCGCTTTCATAACCGATCATGCTTGCCACCACGGTTTGCCTGCCCAGCGGCACTTTACGGATGTAAAAAACGCCGTTCACATCTGTGATGGATGACTGTAATCCCTGGATGGAAACCGTTACGCCGCTGAGCACATTGCCCGACTGGTCGTCAACAACAGTTCCCCTGATGGTTTGTGTAAATGCATTGTGTTGCGCAGCGGATGCAAGTGCTGCCAATGCAGCGATAAAAAGTGTCAATAGTTTTTTCATGGCGGTGTGTTTATTTGCTGCTGTTATTGTAAATGGCAACGGCATCGGCCAGTGCGGGAATATCGCCGTTCACAGCCTTTGCTTTTTCTGCCGCTGCATTGCAGGAAACCAGTTGTTCGCTGATGAATTTATTCACCGTTTTTTTGGTGAGCAGCGTCAGCTGGTTATTGCTGTAGGCAAAATAATCGCCGATTTTACCTGCAGTGCCTGAAGTAAATACCGCTTCTGTTCCGTTAAAGGATGCTTTGTTGGAAGCATCACTTGCTTTTTGCAGGAAACAGATTTTGCCGGTACAAATGGTTTTAAAAAAATCGCCTTTAATGCAGAGATAGTTTACCGTATCCACCGTGGCGGCATTGATCTGGCTGCCGTCATACTGCAGCTTAGTGCCTTTTTCATCGGCGAAACTGATGGCCGCGTTTTTTTTGATGGATTCTTTTACATAACCGCTCACAATACTGCCGTTGCCGAGTGTAACGGAACCTTTTACAAAACCTTCGGGTGCCTGTGCATGGAGCTTGTTGGCCATCGCGGCCATACAGATTACAGTGAGTAACATAGCTGATAATTTCATGGTGATAATTTTTAGGTGATGTGTTCAAATGCAGTACAAGTTTCTGTTATACCAGCCGGCGGTAAAAGCATAAAAGAGTGAGTTGCTGAAAAAACGGAGTGAATTGCATGAATTGCATTTTCTTTACAGGACAAATAAAACGGATGAAACAAATAATGGTAATACTGTCAGCCGTACTGGTGCTGCCGGCGGTGGCACAGGTAAAATGGACCAGGGTGGACAGTACATTCGGTAAACTGCCCGAAGGATTTCATGTGTATAAAACGACAGACAGCCTGGACAATAAGCCCTTTATTGCTTTCTATGCCGAAGCGGTGCTGAAGGAAAAAAAACTCAGCTTTACGGCCGACACCACTTTCAAACGCCGCCTCACGCCACAGCAGTTTTTTGAAAAGAACCAGCAACCTTTACTGGTGGTGAACTGCACGTTTTTCAATTTTGATAAAAACCAGAACCTGAATGCGGTGATCAAAGACGGCCGGCTGGTGAGCTATAATGTGCATACCATTGCTGCCCGCGGAAAAGATACGTTCACTTACCGGCACCCGGTCGGCAGTGCCATTGGCATCAGTAAAAAACGAAAGGCCGATGTGGCCTGGTTATTTGCCGATACCGGTTTTAAAAAACCCTATTATTTCGAAGTTCCGGTAACGGTGGAAAGGGACAGTTTTACCAGCATCCGGCATCGTAATTACAAAGCACTTACCGGCAACAGGTGGAAAATGAAAACGGCTGTAGGCGGAGGACCCGTGGTGCTGCAAAATGGAGAGATAAAAATCAGCAATGAAGAAGAACTCAAATTCAGCGGGAAAAACGGGCTGACGGATAAGCATCCCCGGACCTGTATGGGCTATACAGCCGATGGCCGGTTAATAATAATGGTGATTCAGGGCAGGAGTGCTGATGCTGCAGGGGCCACACTGGTGCAGGAAGCGCAATTATTAAAAGATGTAGGTTGCGTGGAAGCGCTGAATTTAGACGGGGGCGGCAGCAGTTGCATGCTCATCAATGGCAAGCCCACCATTAAAGTAAGTGATAAGGAAGGGCAGCGGCCGGTGCCGGCGGTTTTTATAGTGTATTAAAAAAGAGAAGTCAAGTTTTTAAAACTTGACTTCTCTTTTTATTTGATCACCACTTCGCTGATAATTTTTTCACCCATGGCCTCATTCACCTTCTGGAGGATGATATCCCTTTGATAGAGCAATTCATTTTTTAAAGGCGCCACGGAGGTGCTTATAAAAAGCGTATGGTTGATGATTTGAATCTTATCAGTGTATTTTGCAATGGTTTTGCCCATCAGCTGTTCCCATACTTCTTCAATGCGGGCAGCCTGTATGCCGCTTTTCAGCCTGCTTTTTTGCAGAAACTGCTGTATCGCATCCTGTAATGAAATTTCCCCCATGCTTATTTGATATGCAGTTTATAGGAACCCGTTATATTGCTGGTACTTTTCTTATCCCAAATTTTAAAACTCACGGTGATCTCCATCGATTTGTCATCGATCTGGGTCATCATCGCCTTGAGCGAAATATATTTGCCGTCTTCTGCTTTTACGCCGGTATTATAATCTGCAAATAGATCGCCGGTCTTGAGCACTTCATAACCATTGCTCAGCACAATCCGCTCGCTGCTGCCGGGAAATACTTTGCCACCCACCACTTTATAGCCGCCATCAATCACGGCATACATAATTACTTTCTGGTTCAGCTCAATGGTATTGTCTTCGGCCACTTTGCTGCCGTCTTCATAATACAATGCTGCTTCTGAAACCTTAAAACCCTTTATGTTCATGGTAATGCCATTGGGAAAGGTCTTCGTGCTGGCTGCGGCCGTGGTTGCTGCAGGCTTATTAACGGCTTTTGCCACGGGCTTCGCGGCTGGTTTGGCTGTTTTTTGAGCCGAAACCTGTACCGTAAGCGCCAGGCTGCAAAGGATCAGGGAAAATAACTTCATGTTGCTGTATGGTTTTAGTGGTGACAAGTTACAACGAAAAAATATTCTACAGGCAGATAACCTGGAAAGGAACCTGCAGGGCGGTAAAAGCCGCTTCCAGTCTTTCCTGGTGGGTGTCGGTGATAAATACCTGCCCGTCATTATCACAGCATACCCGCTGTAATAACTGGTGCATGCGTTCGTCATCCAGTTTTTCAAACACATCATCTAAAAACAATAAAGGTGCAAAACCCTTATCGGCTTTGAGGATGTCAAATTCTGCCAGCTTGAGCGCAAACAATAAACTTTTGCGCTGGCCCTGCGAGGCGATATTTTTAAAGGGCTGCAAATTCAGCTGTATGCTGATATCATCTTTATGTGTGCCCGCATTGGTGCGTTGCAGCAACAGGTCTTTCTGCCTGTTTTGCAGCAGCAGCTGTTCAAAACCGGTTTGGCTGAGCTGGCTTTCATATTGCAGCGCCACCTGTTCATCCCTGCCTGCGATCTGTTTGCAATGCTGCAGCACCAGGGGCAGCAGCTGTTCCATAAATT
Source organism: Ferruginibacter sp. (assembly GCA_046329655.1). GTDB lineage: Bacteria > Bacteroidota > Bacteroidia > Chitinophagales > Chitinophagaceae > Ferruginibacter. The sequence goes on along the minus strand of JAXLUD010000012.1, from coordinate 151,284 downwards.
TTTTACGGCTGCCAAAGATATAATTGCCGGGTTGCTGCAATTGGCCGTCCAGCACTTCCAGCAGGGAGAGATCGGTTTTGCCAGATTCGGCAAAACGTTTCAAAGCGCTGTTGCGCTGCTGCAGCACCTTATTGTATTGTATCAGTTTTTGCAGGTACTCCGGATCCAGCTGGCTGATCACCGTATCCATAAAGCGGCGTCTTTCCTCGCTGCCGCCGGTGATGAGTTCAATATCATCCGGTGCGATCATTACTGCAGGGAACTGCCCGATATGCTGGCTCATTTTTTCATAAGGCACATCATTCAGCAGCAATTCTTTTTTGGCATTGCCGCGGTTGATACAGACCAGCTTTTGCAGGTGCCCCTGTTTTTCAAAACCCGCTTCCAGCCTGAAACCGGCAGCATTGAACTGTATATTCTGGCTTTCGGTACCGGAGAAATAACTTTTGGTAAAACAGCAGTAATAGATGGCATCCAGCAGGTTGGTCTTGCCCATGCCATTGAGCCCGCAAATACCAATCACCCTTTGATTAAAGGCAAAGGCGGCAAAATCATAATTTTTATATTGAGTAATATTAATGTTGGAGATTGTAAGCATCTGCGATGCAAGATAAGCAAAGTGCGATAGTGTGATATTATGAATAATTGGCCTATCTTTATCTGCAGAAATATTCTTGCAGATAAGTCAGTAATAAATGCGACAATCCGTTCTGATTTTACTTTTGATCACCCTGGTAAGCCAGCTATTTTGCCAAACAGCACCGCCTGTTTTCAAATGGGCCCGGGTAAATGGTGGACCAGGGAATGAAAATATTTCCTATTCTATTACGACAGACCCAATCAGTAATATTTATTCAACGGGCAGTTTTGAAGGCACAATTGATTTTGATCCGGGTCCCGCAGTTTTTAATTTAACAGCAGGTTCGCTTAATTATGACATTTTTGTTTCCAAAACTGATTCTTCCGGCAATTTTATCTGGGCCAGGCAATTTAAGGGAAGTTCTCTTTATGGGGGAAAGGCTTACGCAGTATGTTTAGATAACTCAAACAATGTGTATGTAACTGGTACTTTCCAGAATACGGTCGATTTTGACCCCGGAACGGGGGTATTTAATCTTACTGCCGGTAGCACAGTCGGGGATATCTTCGTTGCAAAGCTTGATGCTGCCGGAAATTTCATTTGGGCCAAACAATTTAAGGGCACTTCATCCCTGGGGAGTTTTGGTAAATCTTTAGCCGTTAATAATACCGGTGATGTTATTGTTACCGGTGTTTTTTCCGGTACGGTTGATTTTGATCCGGGTGCGGGGATCAATAATTTAAACGCTTTTGGCTTCGGGGATATTTTTGTAGCCTGTTTAAATAGCAACGGAGATCTTATTTGGGTAAAACAAATTGGTGGCAGCAGTTCAGATGAATGCAGGGATAGCAAAATCGATGGAGCTGGTAATATCATACTCACAGGAAACTTTCAATCCGTTGCCGATTTTGATCCTGGCCCCGGTGTATATAATTTAACTTCAGCTTCATCAAATGGGGATGCATTTATTTGCAAATTGTCATCGTCAGGGAATTTAACCTGGGTAAAAAGCACCACAGCCTACGAGAGTAACTGTATAGCGATTGACAGTAACAACAATGTAATAACGGCAGGCAATTTCGGAGGAACAGCAGATTTCGATCCCGGACCAGCCATTTATAATCTGAGCGCCCCCAACTCTGGTGTTTTTGTATTAAAGCTGAATACTAATGGTGATTTTGTTCATGCAGGAGCAATGATACTTCAGCCTACCGGGCCAAACTATGCTTTTAAATTGAATGATTTAAATACAGATGCTGCAGGGAATATTTATACTGCCGGTTATTTTATCGGTATTGCAGATTTTGATCCCGGGCCGGGAACTTTTCTCATATCCTCGCAATACTATTCCTTACCTTATGTATGCAAGCTAACACCTTCTGTAGAATATGTGTGGGTTGTGGCTCAGCAAACAAGTTACTACGGAAGTAACCAGGCTATGTGTCTTGATGCAGGAAGAAACATATATGCTTCGGGTATTTTTGGCAGCACTATTACCTTTAATGCGCCTTTAAACCCGCTTACTTTTAATGCTATTGGCGGACAAACAATTTATCTCTATAAAATGGGTCAATGCAATACTGCTACCTACTCATTGATTACTGCTTCGGCCTGTAACAGCTACACATTGAACGGACATATTTATGTGGCCAGCGGAGTATATACACAAATAATCAATAATACTGCCGGATGTGACAGCGTCATAACCCTGAATCTGACCCTGAATGCTACTGTTTCCAATGTTGCTGTTACAGCCTGCAACAGCTTTTCCTGGCAGGGAAATACATATTTTTCAAGTGGTATTTACAGCGACACACTTATGGGAGCAGGGGGATGTGATAGTATACTGAACCTGAACCTTACAATTAATCACTCAACAGCTTCAACAATCAGCGCGGCTATTTGTGAGGGCCAGCAATATGCAGGGCATACAGTTGCGGGAGTATATACCGATACATACACAGCAGCTAATGGCTGTGATAGTGTACGCACATTGTACCTGGCTGTAAATACAAAATCCTATTCTGCTGTAACTGCTTCAATTTGTCAGGGGCAATATTATTATGGTCATAACGCAACGGGTGTGTATAACGACACACTCCGGGCTGCAAATGGTTGTGATAGCATCAGAACATTATACCTGACTGTTAACCCGATTAAAGCAAACTCAGTCAATGTTTCTATTTGCCAGGGTGAAACATATTTTGCAGGAGGAACCAATCAAACAATAACCGGTATTTATAAAGATACACTGCAAACCTCACTGGGCTGCGATTCTATTATAACAACCTCACTTGTGGTGCATCCCAATCCTCAACCCGATCTTGGGCCCGACAGAAATTTATGTGTCAATGCCGCTGCAACCATATCTCCCGGTTCTTTCAACAGTTATTTATGGCAGGATAACAGCACCGGATCCGGTTATACAGTTAATACAAAAGGCAAATACTGGGTAACTGTTACCAATGCATTCAATTGCAGGGCAACTGATACACTCACTGTACTGAAGATTGATACCTTCCCGGTTCATTTTTTGCCTGCAGATAAAATAATATGCCCTGGAAGCAGCCTGCAGTTATCCATTCCAGGTTATAAAAGCTATCTGTGGAGTACCGGCAGTACAACTGCAAATATTTTACTGAATGGAGTGGGAAAGTACTGGCTTACAGTTACCGATAAGAACAATTGCTCCGGAACAGACAGTATTGTACTGATAAGAAATATGAATTGTATCCCTGTAAGCATACCCAATGCATTTACCCCTAATCATGACGGATTGAACGATGTTTTCAGGCCTTCTATAACCATCGATGTTGCAGCATATAAGCTGGTAATATTTAACCGCTATGGGGAAAAAATATTTGAAACTGCCGATCTCCTGAAAGGCTGGGATGGCACGTATAAGGGAACAGACCAGCCACGAAATGCTTATGTATATACTATTACTTTGAAGGAGATGAACGGGACGGTATCTGACTTTAAAGGTACCGTGACCCTTGTAAGGTGATAAAGCGGATTTTTCATGTGCCTGCCCGCCCAAATTTTCTGTCCTGGGTAAATAAATGTTGAAAACCTGCAGAATTGGCTGGCTTTGATTGGTTTTCCGGTGTTTCTTTTTGCTTTTTCTCCCTTATCTTTGCCGCCTAAAATTATTAACCTTGGCTACAAAGTTTTCTAAAGAAACTTATTTATACTGGTACGAACTGATGCTGCTCCTGCGCCGGTTTGAAGAAAAAGCGGGACAATTGTATGGTATGCAGAAAATCCGCGGCTTTTGCCACCTGTACATTGGCCAGGAAGCGGTTGCTGCCGGTTGTATGACCGCCACACAACCCGAAGACAAGTTTATCACCGCATATCGTTGTCATGCGCTGGGTATTGCCAAAGGCATTTCTCCCAAGGCTGCCATGGCCGAGCTTTTTGGTAAAGCCACCGGCTGTGCCAAAGGTAAAGGAGGCAGTATGCATTTTTTTGGTGTGGAGAATGGGTTCTTTGGCGGACATGGTATCGTGGGTGCCCAGATTGGTACAGGTGCCGGACTGGCATTTGCTGAAAAATACAGGGGTACCAATAATGTGGCACTGACTTTCTTTGGTGATGGCGCTGCCCGCCAGGGTATGCTGCACGAAACCTTTAATATGGCCATGCTGTGGGACCTGCCGGTGGTTTTCATTTGTGAAAACAACCAGTATGCGATGGGTACCTCAGTGGCAAGAACGAGTAAAACACTTGATATCTATAAACTGGCCGATGCTTATGATATGCCCGCTGATGCGGTGGATGGCATGAGCCCGGAAGATGTGCACAATGCTGTTTTAAGAGCAGTGAACAGGGCAAGGGAAAAAGGCGGTCCTACCTTACTTGAAATTAAAACATACCGTTATAAAGGTCACAGTATGAGTGACCCGCAGAAATACAGGAGTAAGGAAGAAGTAGAAGAATACAAGGATAAAGACCCGATTGATCATGTGCTGAAAGTGCTTACAGAGCAGTATAAAGTTAGTGAGGCTGAGATTGAAGAGATCAATGACCGGGTTAAAAATGAAGTGGAAGAGTGCGTGAAATTTGCAGAAGAAAGTCCCTGGCCGGATGATGATGAACTGCTGAAAGATGTTTATGTACAGCAGGATTATCCATTTATAGTTGACTAAGAACCAATTTTTAATTTTTAATATTTTACTTTTTTAACGATGGCAGAGAAGCAAGTTCAGCCCGAGGTGGTTGAAACCAATGAAACGGTGGCGAAAGCAAAAGATTTCTGGGCAAAATTCAGCAAGCCGGTAATTTACGTGGGCAGTGCGATCATCTTACTGATCGGCGGCTGGTATGGTTATAAAACCTTTATCGTGGCTCCCAAGGAGCAAAAAGCCAGCGAGGCATTTTTCCCGGCAGAAAAACTGTTTGGTAAAATCATACAGGCAGGCAGTTTCAGTAAAGACTCTGTTGGTACCGTACTCAATGGCGGTGCTGATGGTGAATTAAAAGTAACCGGTTTACTCACGATCATTAAATCTTACAGCGGTACCAATGCTGCCAACCTGGCCAATTATATGGCGGGCGCCTGCTACCTGCACCTGAAAGAATTTGATAAAGCCATCAAGCACCTGAAAGAATTTGACGGCAATGGTGCCTCACAAATTGAAAGTGCGGCTTACCGCATGCTCGGTGATGCTTATGCTGAACAAAAGAAAAATGATGAGGCATTGAGCAATTATAAGAAAGCGATCGATGTGGCATCTTCAAAAGATGAAGGCACCCGTTTCCAGGCTTTGTCAAGAGCGGCACTGTTTTGCGAAGCTACCGGTAAATCAGCTGACGCGGTGGTGTTCCTGAAACAGATCAAGGAAGAGATCACTCCTGATTTCTTTACCAATAACCGTATTGATTTCGATGTTGACAAATACCTCGCCAAACACGGCGTATTTGAATAACCGGCCCATGGCTGTTAACCGATTAACGGATCCTTCAACTATCTTACATGTCTGTTAATTCATCAAATTTATATAACACATCAGGCATCCAGTTACCAACGGATGCCTGTGTTGTAATTGTGCGTACCGAATGGAATGCAGTTTCAGTTGACAAGCTGGAAGCCGGAGCAGTTAAAATACTGCAGGAACAGCAGGTGGCTTATAAAACCATTACGGTCCCCGGCGCTTTTGAAATTCCATTTGCCATTAAAAAATACTGGGAACAGCATAAATACAAAGATGACAAGCCCCATGCGTTCATAGCCCTTGGTTGTGTACTGCGTGGCGACACACCGCATTTTGATTATGTGTGCAAGGCCGTTACCGACGGCGTGGTGCAGCTGAATCTCCTGTTGCCCGTACCTGCCATTTTTGGTGTGCTTACCGTGGATAACCAGGTACAGGTAGATGAAAGGCTGGGCGGCAAACATGGCCATAAGGGTGAAGAAGCTGCCATCACTGCATTAAAAATGATCTGTCTTTGAAAAAAGCCTGGCTGATATTACTCGTTGTGAGCGCAGTCGTTTCCTGTAATGACCCTGAAAAAAACAGCGCTGCTGTGCCTGTTGGGGCTGAGGTAAACGACAAGCCCGCTGCGAAGCAGCCAATCATACGGGAAGAAAAAAGCAGGGAAGATAAAGTGCTGGACAGTATTTTAAAACTGCCCTTTATCATACAGGCCGGCCACCAGGTTGATTCGGTCACGCATCATAAAAGCGGGATCGCTTTTTTAATTGACTCCACAGAAAAAGAATGGATGGTACAGGCCGGTTATAATGGCCCGGAACGTTTTGAAACCTGGCACCGATTGTATGTAAACCCGGTAACTTTGGAGATGAAAGTATATGATGTGGTGAATGATGAAAAACTGGGACTGGAAGATTATATGAAAAATGAAAAGCAATGAAAGTACAACTCTTTATACCTTGTTTTGTTGACCAGCTATACCCGCAAACCGCGTTCAATATGGTAAAAGTGCTGGAGAAAGCCACCTGCGACGTGCATTATAATACCAATCAAACCTGCTGCGGCCAGCCAGCTTTCAATGCCGGTTTCTGGGATGAGTCAAGGGCTGTTTGCAGTAAATTTTTAAAGGATTTTGAAGGGGCGGATTATATCGTTGCCCCCAGTGCAAGCTGCGTGGGTTTTGTGCGGAATTATTATACCAAACTGTTTGACAATTCTTCCCAGCACAACCAGGTAAAAGATATTTCCAAACGCATTTACGAGTTCACCGAATTTCTTACCGATGTGCTGAAGATTGAAAATTTCGGAGCCGAACTTCATACAAAAGCCACTTACCACGACAGCTGCGCCGCATTGCGTGAATGCAAGATCAAACAGGGGCCACGAAAGCTGCTCAGCCATGTAAAAGGACTGGAGCTGGTGGAGATGCAGGATAATGAAACCTGCTGCGGCTTTGGCGGCACATTTGCTGTAAAGTTTGATGCCATTTCAATCGGTATGGCCGATCAGAAAACACGTAATGCGATGGAGACCGGCGCTCAAGCCATTATTTCCACCGACCTCAGCTGCCTGATGCATCTCGATGGTTATATCAAAGGAAAAAATTTACCGTTAAGCACCATGCATATCGCGGATGTGCTGGCAAGCGGCTGGGAATAATTTACAACACGGCTGATTTCTTAAGGTCTGCGATAATCGCCGGGTTCAAATCATATTTATTTTTAGCGGCCTCATAAAAATATTGCCCCGCTGGCCCTTTTTTGCCATTTGCTTCCAGCAGTTTTCCCATCCAGTATAGTTCCAGTGCTTCCAAAGGCTTGCCTGATACTTTTTGTTCAAACACATTGAGTGCTTCCAGCTGCTGCCCGTCTTTAAACAATGCCCAGGCATACCAGGCCTGGGTTTGCGGTGTGTTGCGGTTATCCAGTTCAGCTTTGGCAATGCTCACGGCTTTTTTTGTGTTATTCAATATACCCGTGTTTAACCAGACAAGGTATTTATTGTACATATTTCCATACCGTACGTCAGTCACTGCATTTTCAAAATCTTTTGCAAACGCCAGTTCCTGAGTTTTATTATTTCGTTGCTGTGCAACGGCCACCAGTTTAAACAATGGTTCGGCAGATGTTGTTTTACTTACAGTAAACCGGAGCACTTTTTCAGCCAGCGAATCGTTTCCTTCATGCAGTAAAGCGATCCATGCAAGGCCCATAAAACTGTGCAGGTCTGATTTGTTTTTTGCAATACTCTGCGTATAGCAATCAGCTGCTTTTTTAAGTTCACCGGTATGCATATATAAATCGCCGAGGTTGGATAGTGCAGCCTGTTGCAAAGCAGCATCCGGGCTTCCCAATTCATATGCCGCTTTCATAGCACTGATGGAAGAATCGGGATCGGCTTTATAATGCATCAGTTTGCTGCAGCGGAACTGGTAACCATAATCATTGGTCTTTTTAATTTGGTTCAGGTTAAGCAAGGCACTTTCAAAATGTCCCAATTCAAAGTTTACATCAAAGCCGGCTGCAGCCGCATCGTATTTTTTTAATCCGATTTTTTTTGCAATGGTTAAAAATGAATCTGCTTTCACAAATTCATGCTGCAAAATGGCATGGCTGCATAAGGATAAGTAAGGCACCGCTTCAGTTTTTTTAAAAACTTTAACGACTGATAACAGAACGCTGTCGCTTCGTTCAAGATCTGCAATATTTCCAGTTATATGAAACTGCTGTACCAGGGCTGCGGCATATCGCATGCTGTTGGTATAATCTGCAGTGTTGGGCTGCACCCGGTTTTTCCAGAATGAAACTTCTGCTTCATTTTTCTTTATACTGCTGTCATTATACTGCTGAATGGTGTTTTCAATCATGGCAGTTTGTATAATGGCGCTTTCTTCTTTTTTAAATGATATACGTGTAACCAGCATATACAACGCAATCATGCCAATTGCAACCGAAACAGGGATAACAATGTATTTTCTGTACAAGGGTTTGCTGCCAAACCATTTTGCCAGCAGCAGCCATGCCAGCAGTATCACCGTTACCTGGCCCAGCTCCACGCCAATATTAAACAGCAGGAGGGAGGAGAAGAAACGGTTTTGCGGGAGTCCCAGTTGCCCAAGCGCACTGGCAAAGCCCATGCCATGTACCAGGCCAAAAAGGAATACCACCGCCAGCCGGGTTGTTTTTATTTTTTGGGAAAAAATATTTTCTGCCGCAACAAACAAAATTGATACTGCGATCAAGGGCTCCACCACCGAAGCCGGCGGGGTAATGATTTTGTACATTGATAAACCCAGTGTAACCGTATGCGCCACGGTAAAAGCGGTAGCCTGCAATAACACCGGTTTTAATTTTGGGCTTAGCAAAAATAAACTGAGCACAAATAAAATATGATCAAAGCCCAGCGGCAGAATATGCGTAAAACCCAGTTTTAAATAAAGAATTGCCGAATCGGTCGTAGTTAATTTGCCCGTATCAATAACGGCGGTATGTGCAAAAGCTGCACTGTAAAATAAAACAAGCAGTAGAGATGCAAAAAATTTTTTATCGGCCCCGGAAGTATACATATCCTGCACTTACGGATTTATGCCGCAACTGGATTTAAAAGAACACCGCAAATTTTGCTCTTATAAAGAAAGGATTTCCGGGAGTGTAGTGAAGTTCTGTTACGGGTGCCGCCTCATTTTTAAGCCTGCTTTCTGTTGCAAACTGGGCTTCATTCCATGTTGAATTCAAAATGTTTTCCAGCGAAAAACCAATTTCATAACGGGACATTGTATAATTCGCTGCTGCATCCATAATACAATAACCTTTGGCCACAATACTGTTGTCTTCATTTGCCGGCCTGTTTTTAATATACCTGTAACTGATGCTTCCGCTGAGTTTTTTTGCGGCTTTGTAAAATAAACCACCCGTACTTGTAACTGTTGGGGCAAGTGGGATATAATCTGCTCCCTTGCGTTCTCCCAGGGTCCTTGGTTTGGTAAAATTGAAATTGAAGTTGGCAAATAAATGCCTGCCGAGCTGGTAACGTGCAATCACATCAATACCCTGTCTTTTTGTTTTGCCGCTGGGTTCAACAACACCTTCATCACCAACATACACAAATTCCTGGTTAAGGTGTAAATACCATGCAGCGATATTCAGGTATAAAGCAGCGTGGGGCTTTACAATTATTCCCGCGTCGGCACCATACGCAGCAGGTAATATCTCTCTTCCGCTGCTGGACACCACTACACGGGTGTCGTTGCTGTGAAACCCTTTACCTCCCTTTACATAGAACTGGATATTTTTGTTTACCGTATACTGAACATTCAGCTTGGGGCTTACTATAGCCTTTTGCTGAGATGACGGTTGTGTGATATTCAGTTTGTCTGCATAAGAAAAGTAAAAATGATCCAGTCTTAAGCCCGCATTAAAAAACCAGTTCCCTGTTGTTAACTGTTGTTCTGTAAATGCAAATGCATTGCCTTCTTTAATATCTCCCAGCATAACATAATCAATAAGTTTTCTTTGCACCACATGAGCAAGCCTGCTGCCTGTTGTTGCGTCGTAACGCAAGCCAATTGCTGCAGCAGATTTCAATACCGTATTGCCAAAAAAATACTGGTGTTTTATCGTTGAGCTCAGGCCGTAAATATTTCTATGTTCAGCCTGGTTAATTTCATCGCCATTAACAGGGTCGTTTAAATAAAAAGTAAAATTAGAATAGAGGCTGAAAATATACCTGCTGTAAAACGCCTGGTTCTCCCAGGCTGTATTCCCTTTTAATTGTGTGCTGGTCTGCAGGTTTACATTATAGCGTTCTGTGTTCCCGCCTTCGCTGGGGTCAATGCTGCCAAAACGGTTTATAATGCCGGTACGTACTGCCCTGTCCGGCACCTGGCCACTGGCGTACCAGTTGCTTTTAAAAGCACTTGCGGATGCTGTTAGCTGTGTGCTGTTTGTGACACTGATATTGTATTTTCCAAATAAATTAAAGCGCTTAAAAGTCTGCTTGCTTTCTGTAGGTCCGTCGGTATAATTAAAATCCGCCGCAATATAGGCGCTTTGCTTATCCTTATTTTTTTTGATAAGGTCAAACAGTCCAAGCGTCCGTACGGTATTAAAACGGCCGGCTTCCACTTGTATTAAACTTTTAGGAATACTTCTAAATGTGGAAAACGCCACATAACCTGCCGTATTTAAGTTTCCATGCTGTGTATAGTAAGGGCCAGCGCCAAAGTCAACATTGCTGATGGTTTCCGGGATAATGAAATGCGCATCTGCGTATCCCTGTCCATGTGCATGACTTACCATATTCACTGGCAAACCATCCACACTTACTTTTACATCAGTGCCATGGTCGCAGTCGAAGCCACGTAGAAAAATCTGCTCGGCTTTGCCACCACCGGCATGCTGTGCAATAAATAAACCCGGTACAATGCGTAATAGCTCCTGCGTATTTTTAACAGGCTTTAATACCAGGTCAACTTTTGTGACTGAACTGAATTTTGCTGCCGCCGAAGATTCAACCCTGATATCATCCAGTTTCAAAACATCCGGGTGCATTTCAATAATAAGATCAGTTTTTATTACACCCGAACCATTAAAAGGTTTATACCCGATATGTGAAACACTGATATCTGCAGTTTCTCCAGGCACCCTGATAATAAAATTTCCATTATCATCAGTGATCGCTTTACCACCTGTGCCACCATTGATAATAACTGAAGCCGCATCCAATGGTTGCCTGCTTTTAACATCAATCACTTTGCCTTTGATGATCGTTTGCCCCGTTGTTAAAAAGGGAAGCAGTACTGCAATGGCTACAAAGAGAACCCTGCAAAATGATTTTAGGTGCTTCATAAACGGGAGTAAGGCTTTGAAATATAAAAATACTGCAGGTTTTACGGCGAAATATGACTTGCCGCCTGTTACGAAATGATTATTGTTAGTATTTAAATGCAATGGCGGTGTTTACACCGCCATTGCTCAGTTATTGTAACTGCACAAGTTACCAGGGAGTGGCTAAATAAGGAAATGAAGAAGAGAAAGCTTTATCATTGCTGTTTACATTGTCTTTTGTAAGCCCGGGGTTACTGGTGCCGGTTGAACCGCCAAATATCAGCAGGAGCTCAACATCAATTACATCATCATCTAATTTCCGGCCGCTTAATGTATTTGCAGGAACACCGTCAAAAAATGTAGTGGGCCCCGTGGTGGACACACCCAAAACATCTGTAGCCAATAAACCTGTAAATGCAGCTGCCGATTGTCCAAGGGCATTGGTGGTATAACCCGGGTTCAACGCCAGTAACCTGGTTTGAAACTTGCTTTGAAATGCCGCATTCTGTGCTGATGGCACCGTTGTATTGAAGGCATCTTTATCTGCCGCCGCTGTAACAAACACCGTGTTGATTGCGGGGCGGGCCATCTGGTCCTGCTGATCGTAATAAACCGTGGCAGCAGGGGCGTCATCTTTTTTACAGGAGTTGAAAATGGCGCTGCCGGCAATTAGGATGGTCAATAATTTTATGGTTGTTTTCATTGTAATAATTTTAAAGTTGATTGAATTAAATTTTCTTTTTTGTTTCAAGCCATACATTGATATTGCCCGAAGCGCCGATCAGCGATTTGGGTACTTCCACCACCACGCTTAATACATTGGTGCCGGCAAATGTGTCGGTACCGGGATTTGCAAAACCAGATGCGGTACCGGCTAAAATAGCTTTGTATTTATTCAGGTCAAAAAAGAACGGGTCGTCCCTGGGGCCTGCAAATACTTTAATGCCGCTGCTGCCTGTACCTGTTACTGCAGCGCTTCCGTAAGCAGTTACAGCAACATCCGCAGTAACATTGCCTTCGAGTTTGCTTTTGGTGCCGGTGGCTGATGGCGCAACTGGGCCATAAACCTGCATCTTGTTAGCGGCGGCATCATACTTGCACTGTATCACCAGGTCTTCTACATTATCGCCTGTTTTGTCAATGTTGAATTCAAGAACAGTGTTCTCATTAAACTTTAATGCGGCAGAGTTTGCAGGCGAAGTAAGCCCTTGTGTATTGGCAACAAATACCAGGTTGTTCGGGTCTTGTGCACGAAATACATACAGGTCAGTGATGTCCGTGGTTTGATTGGTTACAGCCGGAGTATCAATATGGTCTGCTGCATACAGAATACCACCGGTTACAAATGCCGCTGCAACAGTTGCAGCAAACAATAATTTTTTCCGTTTCATTGTTAGTGTTTTTTTTGATGAATGATTATCTCAGTTTTGGCAACTGACACCAACACTTACGGCGAAAGGGAAACAGCGGATTTAACAAAACAAATATTTTTTTACCGGGGCTGATAATATCGGTACTGATCTTTGCCCGCATTTATTATATCACTACATTTGATCGTTGTTTACACAGTTCACATTATTAATTATTAAGTATTCATTGTTATGGCATATTGGCTGGTAAAATCAGAACCTTCCGTTTACAGCTGGGACCAGCTGGTGGCAGAAAAACAAACCTGCTGGAGCGGTGTACGTAATTATGCAGCACGTATCAATCTCCGTGCAATGAAAAAAGGAGAAGAAGTGCTGTACTATCACAGCAATGAAGGGGTGGAGATCGTCGCCATTGCCAAAGTGATCAAAGAAGCCTACCCCGATCCCACCACAGAAGATGAGCGCTGGGTGGCAGTTGATCTCAAACCGGTAAAAAAATTAAAAAAATCCGTACCCCTGGATACCATAAAAAAAGACAAACGTCTTGCCAATATGGATCTCGTTCGCCTGGGCCGTCTGAGCGTGCAAACGGTTAAGCCGGAAGAATGGAAGATCATCATGGAGCTGGCGGGGGAATAAATTTTCTTTGTTCAGTTTCCAGCTTTCAACAAACTTTCTTCTTTGTAATTCCTTTAACTTTTACAGGCGGTTACATATTTTGTGCAAAGCGTATCAATGAGCATCTCATCAATCAAACTCATTGTTATGAAAACAACATTTATCTGTGCGCTGTGCACGGCTGTTCTTTTTTTTGCCTCCTGTAACTATGGCAAAACAAAAAGTGAATCCAATAAATCGCTTGTCAGTGATCTAGCCCCGCTTGAAAAACCGGAAGGAACATTGACCCCGCCTTCAGAAGATCAGCAGCAAATTCCTTTTACTGCCAATGGTCAGCCATACGCAGCTGATTCAGCTACATTGCCACCTGCGCCGGTATTGAGGCAAGCGGTATCAAAACCCGACTGGGATAAAAAAATCATCAAGAACGGAAATTTAAAAGTGGAAGTGAAAGATTTTAAATCCTTCTCTGAAAAAGTGCACCAAACCGTAAAACAGTTTGGCGGTTATACCGCACAGGAGGAACAAAGTCTTACCAATGAAAAAGCCGAAAATGTGATCACCATTAAAGTGCCGGTGCCGCAGTTTGAAGATATGCTGAACCAGTTGCCGGGCACCGATAATAAAGTACTGGAAAGAAAAATCACCAGCGAGGATGTTACGGGTGAAGTGGTGGATACCCGTTCAAGACTGGAAGCAAAAAAACAGGTGCGCCAGAAATATCTTGAGTTTTTAAAAGAATCAAGAAATACGGAAGAAGTGCTTAAAGTGCAGAACGAGATCAATGGCATACAGGAAGAAATAGAATCCGCGGCCAGCCGTATTGGCTATTTATCCAACCAGGCAGCCTACAGTACCATTCACCTTACTTATTTTCAGCCAGCTGCCGGTTACCAGCCTGCCGATGAAAATCCTGGCCTGGGAAGCCGTACCGCAAACGCATTCAGGAGTGGCGCTTCCTGGTTTGCAGAATTATTCATTGCGCTTTTATCCATCTGGCCCTTGTTGCTGGCAGTGAGCGTGGTTTTTGTAATATGGAAACGCATGCGGGCGGGAAAAGTTGCCGCACAAAAGATGTAAGTTTGATCCATGGACAAAAAACATGTTGTGGTGCTTTCCGGCGCTGGTATCAGTGCGGAGAGCGGGCTGAAAACATTTCGCGACAGTGATGGTTTGTGGATGGGGTATAAAGTGGAAGATGTGGCCACCCCCCGTGCTTTTATGAAGGATCCCCAGCTGGTACTGGATTTTTACAACATGCGCAGGAGGGATGTGGCAGCGGCGCAACCCAATGCGGCGCATACCGGGCTGGCATCACTCGAAAAGGATTTCAATGTCACGATCATCACACAGAATATCGATGACCTGCACGAAAGGGGCGGCAGCAGCAAAGTGCTGCACCTGCATGGTGAAATATTTAAAATGCGGAGCGTGGATGATGCACACAGCATTTATGATATCCGGGGTGATATCAACCTGGGCGACACAGATAAAAACGGTTCACAGCTGCGGCCGCATATTGTTTGGTTTGAAGAGCCCGTGCCCATGATGGAAACGGCCATCCGTGTATTGGGAACGGCGGATTATTTTGTAGTGGTGGGCACGTCATTACAGGTTTACCCCGCGGCTTCGCTGCTGCATTACGCACCCGGTTATCTTCCCAAGTTCATCATTGATAAAAAAATACCGGCCATAAACAGGTATGCCAATCTTACCATTATTGAAAAACCGGCCACGGAAGGAGTGGAGGAGTTGCGTAATTTATTAACCGCCTGATTTTTCGCCGCCATCGGCACCATAAAAAATCACCCAGGTGGCAAAATCGCTGCTGAAATTGATAAAGCGGTGTTCCATGCCTGCAGGTACAAACAATACATCACCGCT
The DNA here is from genome assembly GCA_046329655.1 of Ferruginibacter sp. Taxonomy (GTDB): domain Bacteria; phylum Bacteroidota; class Bacteroidia; order Chitinophagales; family Chitinophagaceae; genus Ferruginibacter. The sequence continues at coordinate 136,070 of JAXLUD010000012.1, read as the reverse complement.
TTTGCAGGTGATGGTTGCGCCATCCCGGTGAAATTCGCTGCTGCCGGAAGCGATCACATAAATTTCATCCTGGCGGTGGGGTGTTTGCATGTCAGTTTTATCCGGAGCGAAGTATTCCAGCTGCATCGTGCCATGCTGCATCAGTATCGTAAACGGGTGGCCGCTTTCCTTTTCAAGCGCAGCCTTTGCGGCCTCTATGCTGAATGCAAATTTATCCATGTGTAACAGTTTCATTAAACACGATGCCCTGCTGCTCCAGTTCTTTTAATACGGGTTTGTAAATGGCAGGATGTGTGGGGATATGCAGGCCTTTTAAATCAATGCGGCCATCCAGGATAAGTTTGGCGGCAATGCCCAGCGGCAGGCCCACGGTTTTCGCCATGGCCGTATGCAGGTTATCATCGCCTTTTACCAGCAGGGCGCTTTTTACAAAATGCTGCTGCCCGTTTTTGGTATAATCAATCTCATGCAGCATTACGATCATGTCCTTGTCACCGGGCTGCATGGCAAACTTTGTTTCAGCAACCTGTTGCAGGATATCGGCGGAGCATTGTGCTGATTTGGGCAGTTTGTCGCCTGATTGCAGGCCTAAATATTCAAACAGCTCAGTGATTTCTTTTTCGAACGTTTCGGGCACATACAATTCGATGTATTCAGCCAGGTCCATTTCCCTGCTCTCCACGATATAAAGTTTGCGTTCCAGCCAGTCGCGGTAAGTTTCGCAATCAATGATATTGTCATGGTCTTCTGTATCGGTCAGTCCCAGGTTCACCACGTAATCCCAGCCACGGCAAAATGCGGGATAGCGGAGCGTGGTACGGATAAAAGTGCCGGCATCTTCCAGTTTATAAACCGGTATATAGCCCATTGAATCACGGTTGGGATACCAGGCCAGCGGGGCGAGGCCGGGGAATGCAACCGTTTGGCAGTTTTCGAATACAGCATGGTATTCGGTTTGAACCAGTTTCCCGTTCTCTTTATAAACGGCCCCGGCGCTTCCTGCCATGATAATATTGCGGGGATTCCAGCTGATTTTATAATGCCAGGGGTTGTCATCGCTTTCCGGCGCCACCAGTCCGCCGCAATGGCTTTTAAAGGAACTGATCTTTCCGCCCTCAGCCTGGATTGAATCGATCAGTTGCATGGCACTCATATGGTCAATGCCCGGGTCGAGTCCCATTTCACAAAGAAAAAGCAATTGCTTTTCGCTGATGCCTGCTGCCAGCGACCTGGTCTGCTCATCCACGTAAGAAGCTGTCAACAGGTTTTTCCCGTATTCCAGGCAGTCCTGTGCCACTAAAAAATGCAGGGAAGGGGGCATCATGGAAATAACGATATCAGCCTGCTTTACCAGGGCGGCACGTTGTTCGTTTTTGGTGATATCCAGCACGGCAGCTTCTGTGCAGGGTGCATTATTTGTTTTGGATTCGATGAGTTTTTTATCAGCGTCGGCAACAATAATTTTCCAGTCATTGCCTGCAGCTGCAGCAACCAGGTAGTTGATGAGTACGGTAGCCGATTTACCGGCACCAAAAAGCAGGATAGTTTTCACAATAAACAATTTTTGGCAAGATAAAGTTTTTAATGCGGGTAAAAAATGACTGCATCGGTTGCTTGCCCAATCGATGTTCAGCCCGGTCTAAAAATAAGCTTATAATCTTCTCCACATCGGGTTTTAAAATGTGCACAAATAAACACGGAAAAAGGCCTTTTTGCCCAATGAAAAGCCCTTCGAAAAGATTAACTTCGCAGACCTGTTTTTTCAGGCAGAAATTATATGGAAAATAACGAAGAACTCAAAGACAACAATCCCAATAACAGGGGCAAAATCATCCCTGTAAATATTGAGGAGCAGATGAAGACCTCTTATATCGATTACAGCATGAGCGTGATTGTGGGCCGTGCATTACCCGATGTAAGGGATGGTTTAAAACCCGTTCACCGCCGGGTACTTTTCGGCATGAATGAAATGGGTAATAACAGCAACAAACCTTATAAGAAGAGTGCCCGTATCGTGGGGGATGTGATGGGACGTTACCATCCGCATGGCGACTCTGCCATTTATGATACGATCGTGCGTATGGCGCAGGACTGGAACATGCGTTACAAGATGGTGGATGGCCAGGGTAACTTCGGCAGCCAGGGTGGTGATCCCCCGGCGGCCATGCGTTATACTGAAATCCGCCTGGAGAAACTGGCCGAGGCCATGGTGGAGGATATTGAAAAGGATACCGTGGATTTCCAGTTGAATTTTGACGACAGCCTGAAAGAGCCGACCGTGCTCCCCACAAGGATTCCCCAATTGCTGGTGAATGGCAGCAGTGGTATTGCCGTTGGTATGGCCACCAACATGATGCCGCATAACCTTACCGAGGTGATCGACGCCTGCATTGCCTATATCAATAATAACGAGATTACAATTGATGACCTGATTGGCTATGTAAAAGGTCCTGATTTTCCAACCGGGGGTACGATCTATGGTTTTGAAGGCGTGCGTGCCGGAATGCATACCGGCCGTGGCCGCGTGGTGCTGAGGGGTAAAGTGAATATTGAAACCGGTACGGGTGGCAGGGAAAAACTGGTGATTTATGAAACCCCTTACCAGGTAAATATTGATACACTGGCGGCCAAGATTGGTGAACTGGCGGCGGAGAAAGTAATTGAAGGCATATCCAATGTAAACGATGAAAGTAATAATAAGGAAGGTACCCGTATTGTAGTGGAACTGAAGCGGGATGCCGTGGCACAGGTGGTGATTAACCAACTGTATAAGCATACTGAGCTGCAAACTTCCTATGGTATCAATAATGTGGCCATTGTAAAAGGACGGCCGCATACATTGAACCTGAAAGAACTGATCAGGGAGTTTGTGGATTTCCGCCATGAAGTGGTGGTGCGCCGTACCAAATACGAACTGAGAAAAGCAGAAGAAAGGGCGCATATACTGGAAGGCTATATCATTGCATTGAATAACCTTGATGCGGTGATTGCCCTGATACGTAATTCTGCCACACCGGCCATTGCGCAGGAAGGGCTCATTACACAGTTTGGTATGTCGGAAATACAGGCCAAAGCAGTGCTTGAACTGCGGCTGCAGCGCCTTACGGGTATGGAAATTGAGAAGATCCGGGAAGAACATGCCGAAATCATGAAACTGATCGAGCATTTGAAGGAAATCCTGGCCAATGAAAGCATGCGGTTTGATATTATTAAAAATGAGCTGACCGAGATCAGGGATAAATTCGGTGACAAGCGCCGTACGGATATCACTTACCTGGATGATGAGATCAGGATGATCGACCTGATCGAGGAAGAAGATGTGGTCGTTACCATTTCCCACCTGGGTTATATCAAACGTACTTCTGCTTCAGAATATCGTCAGCAAAAACGCGGTGGCCGTGGCGCCAAAGGCAGCAGCACCCGCAATGAGGATTATATCGAGCATCTTTTTGTAGCATCCACACATCATACCTTGCTGTTCTTTTCAGAAAAGGGAAGATGCTTCTGGCTGCCGGTTTACCAAATCCCCGAAGGCGATAAAACCAGCAAGGGAAGGGCCATACAAAACCTGGTGCAGATTACGCCAGACGATAAGGTGAGGGCGATCATTGATGTGAAGAATTTCGAGGACAAGGATTTTGTAAACAGCCATTATATCGTACTCTGTACCAAAAAAGGAATGATCAAGAAGACAGACCTGGAAGATTTCAGCCGCCCCAGGCAAACCGGCATCAATGCCATTACGATCCTCGAAGGCGACCAGTTGCTGGCTGCCCGTATGACCGACGGTAACAGCGAGATCATGATGGCCGTGAAAAGTGGCCGTGCGATCCGTTTCCCTGAAGAAACGGTTCGGAGCACAGGCCGTGGCGGCCAGGGCGTGACTGGTATTGAAGTGGATGATGATAAAGACGAAGTGGTAGGACTGGCCTGCGTTAACCGTGAAGACAAGAGCCGCACGATACTGGTTGTAAGTGAAAAAGGGTATGGAAAACGTACTGCCGTGGAAGAATACCGCATCACCAACCGCGGTGGTAAGGGTGTAAAAACGATCAACGTAACTGATAAGACAGGTGGATTGGTTGGGTTACTGGATGTAACCGAAAAGCAAGACCTGATGATCACCTGCGAATCGGGTATTACCATTCGTATGCCGGTTAACCAGATCAGTGAACAGGGGCGTGCCACGCAGGGGGTTAAACTGATACGCGTGGATGAAGATGACGCCATTGCTGCCATTACCCAACTGGAAGAAAAAGAAGAGGAAAATGAAGACTTGTCGGCAGCAGAAGGATCAGAAAATGAAGCAACGGGTGATACTGATCAAAACGAACAGCAATCAGATTCAGATACTGTTGAAAACCAGTAAATGATAAAATTTATCTTCAATAAAAAGCCAATACTGTCTTGTATTGGCTTTTTATTTTTATTAAATTTCTGTAATGCTCAATCTTTCAATAGGATAGAGTATTTAATTTCTGTAAATGACCTTCATGCTGCTAAAGAAGCGGTAGACAGTGCTTTTTATTTGGATAAAACTGCAGCTGCCAGTTTAGTAAAGGCTAAAGTGTATGCCGCCATTGCCAGGGACCCGGCCAGTAAGGCCGTTGCTTCAAATGCTGGATGGGAGGCTTTCCGGGCTTTGCAAAACGGTGCTGAAACCGATAAGGTTTTCATTGATAGCGCTTTAAGGTCCGGAAGATACCAGATTTTATATGATCTGTTTGATCAATTTAACCTGGAGGGAATAGTCGTGTTTAATGCCGCGGCAGAACGCCGGGAACGCGAGCTATACGGAAATGCGCTGGCTGCATTTAAAAAAGCGGCAGCTGTTTGGCAGCTTCTTGCCGGGTTCGATGCGGGCAAAACTCCGGTGGATACAGTAAACCTGATGTTTCTTGCAAAATCATCTATTTATGCTGATAAAGAAATAGATGCAATAATTTACTGTAAAAAAATAATCGATAATAATTTCATTTTCGAGCCCTTTAAAGCAAAGTATGAACAGGTTTTCCAGTGGATGGTGTTTTATTACAAGGGAAAGCGGGACGAAGTCAATTTCTATAAATACCTCCAGTTGGCGAACCAGGTTTTTCCTGCTTCCAGCTATTTTAAACTGCTCGAGATTGACTGGTTACGGGATCAGGAGGACTATAAGGCCGTATTTGAAAAATACAGGAGCCTTGCACAGGAATTGCAGGCAGACCCGGCAGTACAGCTTGCATATTACCGGGATTTGTTTCATATTATATGGGATCAGAGAAAGACCGGTTCAGAGCCATCTGCAGCGGACCGTTACAAAAAGGAGCTGGTGGCTGGCCTGGAAAATTTTATAAAGACTGCACCAAAGCAAATGGGGCCCGCGGCAAATTTATTACTCGCAAAAACCTACCGGAACCTGGCCGCTGATATAAAGAACAAATCACTGGCGGCGCAAAAAAGAAATTTCCTCCTGCAATCAAACAGGGTTTTGAAAACAATCCTCCAAAATCCTGTAACCCGAAATAGCCCCGCAGGAAAGGAGGCGGTCTCGCTCTTAAAACTGAATAATATCGTACTGAATGTTAAATAACCAATTAACTATTAATATTATGCGTTTCTTTTTCTTACTTAACATAATATTAATTATAGGACTTTTTGAATATTCTAATTTCCACCGACCGGCCAGATAGGGATTTATCGCTTGTCCTTTGGCGGTTCCCTGATAAATCCCTATCTGGCCAGTCGAAGGCATTCAAAAAGTCCTATAATTCACGTTATGTGTAAACAGGCGCACAGGTGCTTTTGAGGTTTATTTTTTGCCACCGCCACGTGCGGAGATTATGGAGAAGATTGTGTTTTATAAGAAATTAACAGACTGTAAGTAAGCAAGCAATCTGTCATACGTAATACCAAATTCTGGTCTAAATCTTTTGTCGTACTCTAAAGTTATTGGGAATATACGAACAAGTGGATTTTGTTTTTCACCTTCTAAATCTGTGTAATCAACTTTTAAACATAGATATAAATCAAACCCTTTATAGTCATCTTTATTCATATTGATTCCTACTGCAAATACACCATCCTTTTGAGGATGATACACATTCTCCTTACTGTTAAATGGCGTTATACCTAAATCTATTAAATCATGTCCCTTGATGCCAATAAATTTAAATTGGGCATATTCATTTGTAGCTACAGTATTAGGAATTACCTGACTTACAATGACCAATAAAGCATCCTTATTGCTGTAATATTCCCTTTTAATTATTGGAAGATTATTTGGTAAAATATCAAGTACCGGCTTAACATTATGGACACGAATCAGGCTATCTCTTGATTTTTTTAACCTATCTAATCTCGTTATAAAATTTAATGAATTTGTGCTGTCGTCAACATAAAGTTTATTTATTAATGAGTTTTGGCTATCACTCATAACTTTTTGTGCTATACTATTCTTCAGTTGTTCAATTTGCAAATCCTTTTGGCTTGATTCTACTCTATGTTGACTAACCAACAAAGAATCTTGTGATTCTTGTAATTTATTGCTTACATCTGAACTATTCCATGAAGACCATATTGAGCAAAAGAAAGTAGCTATTCCAATTGTAATCAATATGTATTTTTTCTTTGTTTTCCACGAATCGTTTTCCTTTTCTACACCTTCAGATTTATTTTCTATTATCTTTTTGCCATCAACAAATACCTCAGTAAGTATTACAGCTAAAGCTAGAGCTGGTATAGCAAAATCTGTTATAGACATATTTATCTTTTTTTGCTCAAGTATATATATAGACCTCTGCCTATTATCATACCTAGCGTAAAAGATAATAAAATTAAATGATAAGTTGCACACCCATTTTTTTTATCCAAAAAGTCATATAAAATACAGATTTGCCCTGCCGGTGCAATGCTCCGCACGCTTAAAAAATAAACGCAGAAAAGCACGCAACTTACAGAAGGCTAACCTGTTGAACATAACATTTTTGAGCATTATAAGTAGAAAATCGTAACTTTGAAACGCAGAAAAAGACTGAGTGTAACTAAACAATACAAAACCTACTTTTGCGGCAATGCAAACCAATTACAATTCCATTCTTTCCAATCTGAAGATCAAGGCGCTGAATGAAATGCAGCAGGCTTCCATTGAAGCTGGCAAAAGCGGTAAAGACATGATTCTTTTATCTGCCACAGGATCCGGTAAAACAATTGCCTTCCTGTTGCCGGTGCTTAACGCTCTTAAGAAAGATGTAAAGACTGTTCAGTCGATTATTATCGTCCCCAGTCGTGAACTTGCGCTGCAGATTGACGATGTATGGCGAAAAATGCAAACAGGTTATAAAGCCACGGTTTGCTATGGCGGTCATAAGCGGGAAATTGAGGAAACCAATTTAATTGAAAGCCCGGCTCTCATTATTGGAACACCGGGCCGGCTGGCCGATCATATCCGGCGGAATAATTTTTCAACTGCCGGTATCCGCCTCCTCGTGCTGGACGAATTTGATAAATCACTGGAATTGGGTTTCGTGGAAGAAATGGAATTTATAATCGGCGAGCTGAAAAGCCTGGATAAAAGGATACTTACTTCAGCCACAGCTATTGCGGATGTGCCCGGTTTTGTCGGGCTGGATCAGCCTTTGCGGCTTGACTATTTACCCGGAGAAAGCCAGAAAGCAGAACGGCTGGAGATCAAAACCGTTTTTTCTGAGCAAAAAGACAAGGCAGAAACGCTTTTCAGGCTGATTTGTTTTTTGGGAAACCGCTCCACCATTATCTTTTGCAATCACCGTGATGCGGTGGAACGCACCAATTCCATCCTGAAAGAAAAAGGAATCGTTACCGTATTTTACCATGGTGGTATGGAACAACAGCAGCGTGATGAAGCCCTGTGCAAGTTCAGAAATGGAACGTCTTCCATCCTGGTTACGACTGACCTGGCGGCACGCGGACTTGATATTCCGAATATCCGCAACATCATCCATTATCATTTACCTGGCGGCGAAGATATTTTTACGCACCGCAATGGCCGTACAGCCCGTATGGAAGCCAGCGGAACGGCTTATGTTATTTACAGTGATGGTGAGGTTTTGCCCGAATACATTTCGGCACACGCAACCGATCTGGCATTACCGAAAACCGCTGTGCTGCCTGAAAAACCCAAATGGAGCACCCTCTTTATTGCTGCCGGCAAAAAAGACAAAGTCAATAAAGTGGATATAGTTGGATTCTTTGGCCAGAAAGGAAAACTGAAAAAGGAAGATATTGGCGTGATCGAAGTCAAAGACTTCTTTTCTTTTGTGGCAATCAAAAAAATCAAAGTGAGTGAAGTATTGCAGCTGATAAAAGACCAGAAGATCAAGAACAAGAAAGTAAAAATAGCGATAGCAAAATAATTCTTCCCCGTCTTGCCTGCATGGAACTATCTTATCAAAACGGTGGTGCCCTTCTTGCTGTGCACTGCTCCGTCAACACCCACACCTTCCACCACCCAAACCAGTGTCTGCATTTCCTGCTGTGCCCCGCGGAAATAACCATCCCATCCTTTTCCGGTATCGGAAGTTTGATAGAACATTTGGCCCCACCTGTTATAAATGCGGAAATAATTCAGTTTTTTGATACCAAACATCACCGGTCTCAGTATATCGTTCTTGCCATCGTTATTGGGTGTAAAGGCTGATGGTACATAGATCTCGATGCTTTTAACCAGTTTAACCAACTGGGTATCCGTGGTTAAACAACCTGTTTTAGAGGTAATATCGATGGTATATAACTGCTCTGCCGTTCCTTTAAATACCGGGTTGTAGCTGTTGGGTTTATCGAGGAAGGTAGCGGGATTCCATAACACATTTCCACCAAAACTCCTGGCCTGCAGGTCGAGCGGCAGGTTGATCACCGCATACACAACAGGATAAGCGATGGCGGCCTTGGGTTTATCCACCAGCAATGTCTGGGTGGTAATATGCTGTGGATTCGGGCACCTGTCTGAACTTACAGCAAGCGTGATCTTATAATTACCCGCGGTTGGATATACCTGTGACGGCGGATTCCTTAAAGTGGATGTCTGCCCGTTTCCAAAAGTCCATAAATAATGCAGCGGTGATCCCAGCGTGTCAACTGTATTGTTCACAGGCGTTACCGGTAAATTGATACAGGTGGGTTCTACAGCAAAGGATGAAACCGCATTCTGGTGAATGATGATCGTGGTTTCCGCACTGTCGGCACAAATACTCAAACTGCTCACCACCAGCCGGATCGTATATACACCGGCTTTTTTGTAACTGTAAGTCACATCCCTGGTACTGAGCTCTGTTCCGTCGCCCATGATCCATTTATATACCATATCTCCAACGCTGTTGGAACTATTATTTTTTAAAATGAACTGGTTGCCAAAAAGACACTGATCCGGGCTGGATGAAAGCGAGAACAAAGCCACTGGCACGCTGGCAATATTAATTTGCTGACCCACTGTTGTAAGACTGCAACCATTGCCGCCAAAGAGCACTGCGTGATATAAACCGGTGCTTGTAACCCTGTAACGGGTACCATTTGCACCGGCAATGGCCACACCATCCTTATACCACTGGATACTGTCGGCCACCTGCACCACCAGCACGGCACTATCGCCGCTTCCAATACAAAACTCAGGTTTGCCCTCCAGTTGAATTTTATTATCCACCAGGGATGCTGTTACCACAACTGTATCTGTTTGCAGGCAGCCTCCCCCCTTGCTCCGGGCCGATAAAACATATTGTGTTGTTACATCAGGCGCTGCAAGCGGGTTGGATGAACTGGCATTTGACAAGCCTGTGGCCGGGGTCCATTCATATCGTACACCCAAATCAGGCGGCATCCCAATGGGGACCGGGTTATGATTACAGGAAACAGTATCCCTGCCCGCATTGGCCGTAACCACCAGGTCGTTCCTGATATCAGCATACAAAGTATCAATACAGCCATAGCCGTTATAAGGCGTTACGATCACCGCAACTGTCATGCTGTTGGCGGGTGGCGGTGTAAAGCTGAGTATTTGCTGTGAGCCCAGTAACTGGGTAAAGCCGAGGTCGTACCATTGGTATGACTGGTATCCATAAGGTGCGATCACATTTACCACGGTATCATCCGGGCAGAAACTGGCACCTTCAAGCTTGCTGCTGCATTCAGAATTAACATCGATATACGCATAGCCAAAATGCCGGCGGAAGGTGCAGTCGGCTGTTTTAAAAAAAAGTTTGATCGTTTTACCGGCATTGCCATCCAGGTTGATGGAAACAGCCGACCATTCTTTGTACCAAACCGGTGTGGCGCTGCCGGGATTGGGCGATTGTTTAAAACCAGGCAAGGGTGTTCCGTAAGGAAAGAATGCAAAAGAAGAACAGTCGATTCTTTTATTATCTGTAACGTTGGTGATCTCTATCTCCATCCGTGGCTGTTCGTATTGCTGGTGGTTGGGGTCCTGGAACACCACGGCATAATGATAAATAAGGTTGTATTCATTGCGGCTGGCAGGAATGGTAAATGTATAAGACACGCCTTCGGCCTCAGCACCGCCACTTGTATTGCCCAGCTTAATGGAATAACCGCTTCCGTTAGGACAGTTCACCGGGAAGCCGCCATAGGGGTCTACTCCCCCGCCCGGGAATGCGGATATGATATCATGCCTGCCGCCAACCGGTCCAGAAGGTGTAAGGTTGATCTGGTTTATGCCACCCGCATTGATCACATTACCGGTATAGCATACCCACCCATTAAAATTGCCTTTTTCAAAATCGATATTTGGCGGACAGTCCTGTGCGAAAAGAATATGAAAAGAAAAAAAGAATACAGCCGTAAAGCATGCCTGCTTTATGCATTTTTGCGCAATCTTATGGTACTGTAACGATCTGCCCCGCACGCTGCTGAATTTGTTTTAAATTTACATTAATCCACCCAATTTCCCAGCTTTTGTTTTGATAAAACAGAAACGTGAATGGCCGGGTTCCGGATGCCTGCTGTTGAAAAATTTTCCGGGAAAATTTTCAACACAACCTTAGTAACAGGATGCTGGTCTTGTTTTAAAAGGTTGGGTATGTTTTTAATAATTCCCGTAATCATCTATCAACCGTCCATTTTAAACAATCGAAGCATTTACAAACTATTTACTATTTTGCACCCACTTAACCAAAGCAAAACAACTTCCTGTATGCCACAGTATCTGCCTGCCAGATTATTGATTACTTTATGGTTTACTATGCTGCTTTCGGTGGTTATGGCGCAGAACAAATATGGTTTTTTTGCCGGCGCAGGTAAAACATCTCTTTACAAATTTCCCTACTCTCCCGATGATTACGACCGTTATTCGGGGAGTGCCGCATTCTGGGGTGGCCTGCAGGCAGACATACGCATTACAAAGTCAGGCATTTCGGCATTTGCAAATCTCAGTTACGGCCGCAAGGGATTTTCCTATGCAATGAGCAACAGTAACGGGGCTGCCAATACGGTGAAGGATTCTTCCTATAAGCAGCAGCTTAATTATGGAATGCTCGGTTTGCTGCTGGTAAAGAAGTTTGCATTCGGACAGGAATATGAAGAGCTCCCCCACAACAGTTTTTTTGCAGGCACCGGCCCGGAAGCTTCCTTTTTTCTTTCTGGTAAAGAAAGTACCAGCATGAGTTTTTTTGGCAGCAGTATGCCCGCAGTCAGCGGATCAAACTCCAGCCTGAAAGTGGGCAATACCCCCGGCTCCTATAACAGGATGCACCTGGGCTGGTCCTTTATCGCAGGTGTGGAGCTGAATAAACTGAAACTCTGGGCCAGTGCCACCATCCCGCTGGGATATTATTACCAGGATCCGCAAAAATCAGTACAGCATAAATTAAAAACCATTGGCATCAATGCAGGTTATACCCTGTTCAGCAATGTGAAAAAGGAAAAGCCCGTGAAACAGGTGCCGTATATTCCTACTGCGGCAGACAGTACCAAAGATTCTGATGGGGATGGCATACTGGATGTAAATGATAAATGTCCCGGTCATAAAGGTACAGCCAAATACAACGGATGCCCGGTACCGGATACAGACGGGGATGGTATCGACGACGATCATGATAAATGTATCGATGTGGCCGGTGTGACCGAAAACAATGGCTGCCCTCCTGTGCTGGATACCGTGAAAGCATCCACACCGGATACGGCCCGTTTCATCATATACTTTGAACCCGCCAAATCGATCTTGCGTGCAGAGGGTTATAATGTAATGAGCCAGGTGGTGCAAATGATGAAGGCCAACAGCAAGCTGGTGGTGCTGTTCAAAGGCCATACCGATAATGCCGGCAATGCGGAGGCCAACTTTAAGCGTTCACAGGAAAGGGTGTCTGTTTGTGCGGCATACATCGAAAGTTTCTATATTGATAAAAAACGGGTGTTCACGGCCTCTTATGGTAATACCATGCCGGTGGCTGATCTGAAAGACCCGCTGGTACAATGGAAGAACAGGCGTGTGGAAGTGCTGGTGTATGAAAAAAAGGATTAGCAGGAAAACGCTGTTAAATAAAAATGCCGGGACAAAATCATCCCGGCATTTTTTATGTTCATGATTGCATGATCTTTATTTGGCTGCTATCCCGTTTTCACCGGCATTGCGCTGCAGGTACTGCATCAGGGCACTTTCGCTGGCTGTACTTACTTTTTTGATATTGATATGCCCGGTAAGTTCACCGTATTGTTTGCTGCGGTTGGTGGCAAAAGGTCCGTCGAGCACTGCCTCTTCACCAGATTGCTGCAGGTCCAGTACATTCAGCTGGTAAACATTTTTATCCAGCACAGGATAATTATTCACAAGTAAGGCGTCGTCCTGGATGATCACTTTACCATCTTTTGCGATCCGCACTTTTACTTTTTTAATGCCATAGCATTTCTGGCCGCTTATTACAAACCAGGTATGGGAATAGCCGCTGAGTTTACCACCTTCTTTGGTGATATACACTTCGTATGGCAGGGATTGTTTGGTGGAATCGTTAAAAATGGTGCCTTTCCAGAGGCCGGAGATATCCTGGCTGAAAACGATAAAAGGACTGAACAGGATTGCCAGTGAACAAATGATGCGTTTCATAGGTCAAGTTTTACAAGGTAATGGTACCTGTAAAACGCCCGGACCGGCTCATTTATTTGAAAACACCCCATTATTTTTATAAAACAAAAAAGGCATCCTTTTCGGGTGCCCGGTAATTTTGTTCAGTTTAAGAGGTAAAAGAAAAAGAAGTTGACTGATATTGGATTTTGTTACCGGTTTTTCGTTGGTATTGGAATTGGAATTTCTTTGGTTTAACAGGATCGTTGGATTGTTTTGATTGAATGTTGTAACATATCAATCAACTTCTGACACAAAGATATACCCGGCACTATCGCTGTACAAGAGCAGAATTGCCCTTTCTTTTGTTCGCTGAAATTACCCGGCGCTATCGTAGTTACAGCAGAAAAATAATCGTAAAACTACGTGGCCGGCAAAAAAAACAGCGGCGGGCAATGGTTTTTCGTCTTATTTTTAGTGCAATAACGATTAAATATGGCAACACGCAAACAGTTCCTGCAACAGGCAGGTTTACTCACCGCCGGCTCGCTATTGGCCTCGGCTCTCGATAACCAGGTATTCGCCATTTTTAAAAACCGCATAGCCCCTTCCGACCAGGTAAATATTGGTGTGATCGGGCTGAATGGTATGGGATGGAGCAACCTGCAGGCTGCTTTAAAAGTACCCGGTGTAAACCTGGTGGCCCTTTGTGATATTGATAGAAATGTTATTGACAAAAGACTGGGCGAGCTTGCCAAAATGAATGTTAATACAGCTGCCATAAAAACCTTTGCCGATTACCGTGCCTTACTTGACATGAAAGATGTGGATGCGGTGATCATTGCAACGCCTGACCACTGGCATTGTTTGCAAATGGTGCATGCCTGCCAGGCTGGAAAAGATATTTATGTGGAGAAACCCGTGGGTAATTCTATTGAGGAATGCAGGATCATGATGCAGGCACAGCAGCATTACAACCGCGTGGTGCAGGCCGGGCAATGGCAGCGGAGCCAGCAGCATTTCAGGGAGGCGCTGGATTTCATCGGTACCGGTCAGCTGGGCAATATCCGTACAGTAAAAGTGTGGTGTTACCTGGGCTGGAAAAAACCTTTGCCTTATGTAGCCGACAGTGCCGTGCCTGCCGGCGTGGATTATACCACCTGGCTCGGACCGGCAGCACAACGGCCATTCAACGCCAACCGTTTTCATTTTACCTGGCGCTGGTTTTGGGATTATGCCGGGGGTTTAATGACCGACTGGGGGGTGCATCTGCTGGATTATGCGCTCATGGGGATGAATGCCACCGTTCCAACCACCATCAGTTCCATTGGCGGCAATTTTGCCGACCCCAATTCTCCACAGGAAACACCGGATACCATGAGCGTGATGTACCAGTTTGATCATTTTAACTTATTATGGGATCATGCCATCGGTATTGAAAACGGCCTTTTCCGTAAAGAACATGGCATTGCCTTTATTGGCAACAACGGCACACTGGAACTGGACCGTGGCGGATGGGAAGTGATGGAAGAAAGCCGCAGCGATAAAAAAGTAACCGTTGCAAGAAAACCCTCTGTTGACCGCGGGCTTGACAAGCATATGGAAAATTTCTTTGGTGTGGTTCGAAGTAAAAAGGTGGCAGATCTCAGATGTCCCATACAGGCCGCATCGGATATAGCCACGCTGAGCCAGATGGGCAATATTGCATTCCGCAGCGGTGAAAAATTGTACTGGGATAAACAGACAGGAAGGTTTACTGAAAAAAGCATCAATAAAAAATACCTCACTGCGGCTTACCACAACGGTTATAAGCTGCCAAAAATCTGATTTTAAAGAGAACCGCCTGTCAGTAATACAGGCGGTTTAACAAATTTCAACGGCGGCAAAGAAAAATGACTGTATTTTACAGCGCTATTCCTTTGTATGCTGAAAAAAACTGCTGTTGCTATATCATTTTGTATTTGCGCTGTTCTGTTACACGCCCAGGCGCCTGATATCACCCGCTATCATGAGATTTACCGTCTTGCAATACATAAATCAACTGACGCCATTAAGGTGGATGGTGAACTGGATGAAACCAGCTGGAAGCAATCTGCCGTTGCAGAAAATTTCTGGCAGCTTTATCCTGCCGACACTGCGGCTGCACGCAGGGAAACAAAAGTGCGGATGACCTATGATGCCAATAACCTGTATGTGGCCTTTGTTTGTTATGATACCGGTTATTATGTGATACAGAGTTTAAAACGCGACAGTGATCCCGGTTCCAGTGATGGTGTTGGTATCGTGCTCGATCCGCTGAACAGCCGTACAAATGGTTTTTTCTTTGCAGTGAACCCCTACAATGTTCAAACCGAAGACCTGCTGAATGCCAATAATGGTGATCTTAGTTTCAGCTGGGACAATAAATGGTTTTCACAAACAAAGCGGCATGCAGATCATTGGGTGGCAGAAATGGCTATTCCTTTTAAAACCCTCCGTTATGCGGCCGGTAAAAAATTATGGGGTATCAATTTTGTGAGGGCCGATCTCAAGAACAATGAATACAGTATCTGGGCAAGGGTGCCTGTAAACCTCAATTTTTTCGATTTTGGGTATACCGGCGCACTCAGCTGGGATGTGCCTCCCCCCACGCCTAAAAAAAATATCGCGTTCATCCCTTACAGCACGGGCGGTATCAGCAGGAATAAGGAAGACAATGAAAAGATGAAAGCCACATTCAATGCCGGGTTTGATGCAAAAGTGGCCTTATCATCCAAGATGAATCTTGATATCACTGTAAACCCCGATTTCAGCCAGGTGGAAGTGGATAAGCAGGTAACCAATCTTACCCGGTTCAATATTTTCTTTCCCGAGCGCAGAACATTTTTTTTAGAAAATGCCGACCTGTATGCCAATTATGGCATACCACCTATCAGGCCATTTTATTCAAGAACCATCGGGCTGGATAAGGACGGCAACCGGATACCGATTATTGCAGGGCTGCGGCTCACCGGAAACCTGGATGATAAAACAAGGATTGGTCTCATGAATATACAAACGGCCGCAAAAGGAGATTTTGCGGCACAGAATTATACAGCGGTATCTGCCAGCCACAGGCTGCTCAAGCGTTCTGTAATTAAAGGCTATTATTTTGGAAGGGAAGGTTTGCTGAACGAACAGCAAAAACTGGCCCATCCCCTGGACCGTTATGGCCGTAATGCCGGCACTGAGTTTGTTTACCAGAATAATGACAATACCTGGAATGCCTGGGGCGGGTTTCACAAATCATGGAAGTACGGTGTAAAGGGACAGGATACCTACCTGAATGGCGGCTTTGGATATAACAGCCGTATTTTTTCATCCATTACCGACTATGATTTTGTGGGTGTGAATTACTATACCGATATGGGTTTTGTACAGCGGATTGAAAATTATGATGCCGTCCGGGACACCAGTATACGGGTGGGTTTCCAGCATATTTTCAACAGCAGCACTTTTAAAATACTACCGGAGAAAGGGAATATCAATTCGCATGTATTCGAATCACAGACATTTATCGTTTGGAATGCCAACGGCAGTTTTAATGAACGGAACAATGATTTTGCTTATTCCATCAATTTCAAGAATACATCCCAGTTCACGGCGGGTTTTTCAAATGCCGACCTGCAACTGATGTTTCCCATATCATTTACCGACAGTACTCCCCTGCCCGTTGCCCGATACCATTACACTTTTTACAAAACAAAATACAGTTCTGATAACAGGAAGAAACTGGTTTTCGGGGCCGGTGTAGCTGCCGGTAATTTTTACAACGGCACATTGCAGCAGTACACGGCATCGCTTAAATTCCGTGCCCAGCCCTGGGGCAATTTCGGCGTGGAGTTTGAGCAGGATGAGCTGCGTTTCCCGGGTGCATATGGCAAAACATCCCTCTTCCTGGTTTCGCCGCGGGCCGAAGTCAATTTCAGTAATAATTTATTCTGGACCACCTTCCTGCAGTACAATACACAGGCCGATAATTTTAATATCAACAGCCGACTGCAATGGCGCTTTAAACCCATGAGTGATCTTTTTGTAGTATATACGGATAACTATTTCAACAGTCCCTTTTTAAAAAACAGGAACCGCGGACTTGTATTTAAGCTCAATTACTGGTTTAGCCTCTAACTTTAAAATAAATGAGGCAGTTAAGGCATAATAGCCTATCTTTACGCCGTTAATTTGAGTTTATATCGCATCTTGTAAGCGAAAGTCTTTTTGTTAAGCAATTATTCTGCAGTCATTATAGCCTCTCCATTTACACCTGCCTTTTATCTCAAGATTTTTTATTTATCAATTTTTTTAAATGAACATTTACGTTTCAAATTTAAGCTTCAACGTAGAAGATGAAGACTTAAGGGAATTTTTTACAGAGTATGGTGAAGTAACTTCAGCAAAAGTGATCACCGACAAATTCACACAGCGCAGCAAAGGCTTTGGCTTTGTGGAAATGCCGGATAATGCAGCTGCTGCAAAGGCAATTGCAGAACTGGACGGATCAGTAGCTGATGGCCGCACTATCAAAGTAACTGAAGCCAGGCCCAAAGAAGAAAGACCTGCAAGGCAACAACGCAGCTCTTATTCAAAAAGCTGGTAATTGAATACATAAGCCCTGGTTGAGCCGGGGCTTATAGTTTATTTTATGCATCAATAATCATTTTTATGACAGCAGAACTCATTGAAAAATTTGTAGAATCAGGTGATGTGACAGGAAAACCGGTCACGATTTCTTTTAAACAGCGCAACAATATAACAGGCGTATTCGTACAGGGCCATGATTACACAGAAATGAAAAAGAAAAATTTCTGGCGTATCGTATCAGAAACAAAGCTGGCCGAATGGAAAAAGTCAAATGATATGAACCTGGCCAGGATATTTAATGGCAGCGAGTTTACAAAACTAAAATAGCAGCCGTATCACTCCATTGATGCGTACAGTCTTTCGGCATCCTCTTTTTTAAATAACTGTGTGCCTTCATTCATCGTGGCAGCGCTTCCGCATGCCACCCCGAAGTTGATCACTTCCCTGAGTGTGCGCCCCTGCTGCAGCATATAGGTCATTCCAGCAACCATACTGTCACCTGCCCCCACGGTGCTTCTTTTTTCTACTTTTGGTGCGGCGGCAAAATGTTTTTCCTCTGCGCTTATAAGCCATGCTCCTTCTGGCCCCATACTCACTGCAATCAGTTCGGCAAAACCATCACGAATGGCTTGTTGCGCAGCAGCAGGCACTTCCTCTTTATCCAGCCATTCTATATCCAGCATCTTGCACAGTTCTCCAATATTGGGTTTAATGAGATAAGCGCCCCTTCCCTTTAACGCCTGTAACGCTGGTCCGCTGGTATCTACAATGCAGCGGGCGCCAACAGATTTTGCATTCTTCACGATCAGTCCGTAAAAATAATCCGGTAAACCGGGCGGCAGGCTGCCGCTGGCAATTACAAATGAAGGCGTAAAACTTCTTACCTGGTCAACCATTGTGATGATGGTTTCTTCCTGTACGGCGCGACCGGGAAATGTAAAACGGTACTGGTTATTGGTACTGTTTTCCAGCACCACCCAGTTTTCCCTTGTTTCCACCTTGGTATCCACTGCGTGGAAAACAATATGCGCTTCCCGCAGTAAGGAACAAAGCATATTGCCGTTGTGCCCGCCGGCCGGGAACAAGGCCACAGAAGCTGTTTCGAGTTTTTGCAGGGCCTTGCTTACATTGATGCCGCCACCGCCGGGTTCATTCACCACTTCACTGCAGCGGAGCTTGCTTTCAGGCTTTAGTTTTTCAGCAACAGAACTTTTATCAATACAGGGGTTGAGTGTTACAGTAAGGATCATGATAAAAAAAATATTTGTAAAAATAAAACATTGCATGCACCTGCCGCATGATTTACAGCAGCCGGGTAAATGATAAAAAACGGGGGCCGCCTTTTATGGCAGCCCCCTCATGCTTGAACAATAGTTTTTCATCAATACTGGTAAAGGGTCTGGTTACTCATGAATATTTTATACTTGTGGTTACGGGCTTTACTTCTTCGCAGTTATTGGAATTTTATTCAGGTTTCAGGAAAGGACCTGTTTATCAGTTTTTCATGATGGATGATTTGAATAATATGCTGCCATCCTGTGCGGTAACACTGATGAAATACATGCCTGCGGGTAATTGTTTTACTTCGCTGATCACATTGCTGTTGCTTCCTTTTGACAGAGACCAGATTTTTGAAACCACCCTTCTGCCCTGCATGTCATTGATACCAATGGTTGCTTTTTGTGCATTGGTTGCAACAAGGTCAAGCTGCACCTGGCTTACAAACGGGTTGGGATAAATTTTTGCATTTACCGCTTCTGTAACATTCACCCTTACGATATTGGAGAAAGTATAACGGCCATCAAGGTCAACCTGTTTGATACGGTAGTAATTTACCTGGCCTGCTTTATAATCAATGCTGCTGTAATTTCTGGTGCTGCTGCTGTATCCCGCCGCCTTTACTGAATCAATTGCTGACCAGTTGAGCGCATCCATACTTTTCTCTGTAATAAAATGGCTGGTGTTCATTTCAGTGTAAGTCTGCCATTTAAGACTGGCCGCTGTGCCATTTACTTCGGCTGATAACTGCATGCCCGTTACAGGAAGCGGATTTGAGGGGATACTGCTGGCCCTTGCAAATGTAATATCATCAATAGCGAGGTCGTTGCCACAACCGCCGGCTGAATTATTCAGGATCCTGTAGCGCACCGTGGTATTGCCTGCAGGATTGATAAAGGTACCGCCAGCCACCAGCCATGTTGGTGATGAAGCCTGTGGAATAAACGGCGTTGTGATGGTGGTAAGCTGAACAAAGCTGGAAGTAGCAGCATTGTAATATTCAACAATGAACTGCAGTTTGGGCAGCAGGGCTGAAGCACCGCAGGTACCGAGTGTATTGGTGTTCATAATGTACAGGTAAACACTGTAGCTCGTATTGGCCACGAGGTTATTAACCGTGTCTTTATAAAATTCAGCTGCAGTCATACCCGCGTTGATCACCATACACCTGCCATTGGTGTTGCCGGTATGATCCGGGGCATCGTGCCATTCAGGGCGGCCATTGGTTCTTTTGTAGATCATGTAATCGCCATCGCTCAGGCTGCTTGAACCATTATATGCATAAGTGGTTCGTCCGGCAGGCAAAGAAGTTTTGCTGTTGCCTGCACCAAAAGTTTCTGTTACAAATACTGAATCGGGTGTGTTGTTCTGGGCTTTTGTTTTTAACGAAGCCAGGATGATAACAACTGCGGTGATAAAGAAGTAAAATTTTGTTTTCATGAGTTACGATTTTTATGCCAGTATAATTACTATTGTTGTGCCAAGCGAAAAAGGAATTGAAAACTAACTCTTTATATTTTTTGAGCCGTGCCATTATTCCAGAATATGGAAATAATTACACGCCTTCTGGAATCAATCCCGGATCAGGGCACTAAAAAAGGGGTATAACCTGCAGTTATACCCCTTTCAATTTTATCCTGAGACTGCCTTAGCGGAAAATTTTTACGATCTCCATCCAGCAGGTGGAAACAATGGCGGTAAGCACGCAATACGCAATATCTATATACAGCACGGTATCCATCCTGAACAGGGTTTTGATAAAGGGCACATACAAAACACCCGCAACCAGCAGTAGTGTAATGCCTGTTATCAGCCATACCAGCGGGTTTTTATAGCGCATCGTGGTAAATATGCTGTAACGGAATGAGCGGTTGACCAGTGTTAAAAAAATATTGCAGAAAAGCAATGTGATAAAGATCACGGTCCGCACCATATCATTGTCTTCTCCCCTTTGCATATAATAATAACCGATGCCGAGGCAGCCGGCGGTTATGGCCAGTCCCTGTACAATACTCACCAGCAATTGCCGGAAGGTTAAAAATGTGCTGCTGAGTTTGCGTGGCGGCCGCAGCATGGTGCCTGCTTCCATGGGTTCATTTTCGAAAATGATGGAACAGGTGGGTCCCATGATCAGTTCAAGAAATATCACATGCACGGGTGAAAAAATATCGGTGAATTTCCATGCCAGTAATAACGGCAGGGTAACAATGAGAATAATGGGGATATGAATGGATACGATGTACTGGATGGCTTTTTTAAGGTTATCATAGATCTTCCTGCCCAGTGCCACCGCATCTGTCATATGCGAAAGGTCATCATCGGTTAAAATAAGCGCTGCCGCATTTTTAGCCACTTCACTGCCCCGCTGTCCCATCGCTACACCAATATGTGCGGCTTTTAATGCCGGTGCATCATTCACGCCATCACCCGTCATAGCCACCACTTCTCCATTTGCTTTCAGTGCATTGATCACTTTCAGTTTGGCTTCAGGGAACATTCTCGCAAAAATATTCACCGGTCTGATCAGCTCCTGTAAAGCGGTTTCATCCAGTTCCATCACTTCCTTACCGGTGAGGATATGGCCATTGTGCTGCAGCCCGGTTTGTGATGCGATGGCAAGGGCGGTATCCGCATAGTCTCCGGTGATCATCTTCACGGATATGCCTGCATCATTAAAGGTTTGAATGGTTTGCCGGCTGTTTTCCTTGGGCGGATCCTGGAATGCGATCAATCCCAGGAATTCAAAAACAAATTCATGTTGCGTGATTGGCCATTCATTTTCATGCCAGGCAGCCTTGCCCACACCTAAAACCCGGAGGCCCATACGGCCATAATTGGCAGATTGCAACGCTACTTTTTTTGCGGCGGCTGCGTCCAGGTTGCTTTGTAACAAAATAGCTTCGGGTGCACCCTTGGCCGCGATCACCGTTTCGCCCGAACTGTTACGGAAGATATGTGTCATCATCGGCGGCTTGCCTCCTACCGGATATTCATGCACCTGTTCAAATTGTATGCGTTTGTCTGTGGCTGCCGTTGCTGTGTATAATGCATGAATGGCTTTTTCCATCGGGTCAAAAGGGCTGGTCTCGCTGCTCCACATGGCAAACTCCAGCAATTTTGCCGGAATATTTTCCCCGTTTTTTACGGGTACTGAATCATCCGTTGCCATATCATAGATATAAGCAATGCTCATTTTGTTTTGTGTGAGGGTACCGGTTTTATCGGTACAGATCACGGTGGCCGATCCCAGTGTTTCCACATATTGCGGCTGCTTCACCACGATATTGTTTTTGAGCAGGCGGAAAGCGCCCAGCGCCTGGAATGTACTGAAGGCCACAGGTATTTCCTCCGGCAAAATGCTCATGGCAAGGGTAAGTCCCTGTAAGAATGACTGCACCAGGTTTCCTGTGTGATAATAATTAAAGCCCACCACGATCAAAAAAGCCACGGCACCGATCCAGACCATATTTTTTACAAAGGCGCTTATCTGTTGCTGCAGCGGCGTTTTAACCACGGTGATCTCCTGTAAGGACTGGCCGATTTTTCCAAATTTAGTGGATTTGCCCACGGCGGTTACCCTCACAAAAGCGCTGCCGCTGTTGGCCAGTGTGCCTTTGTACACTTCGTAATTGTCATTATTCTTGTGTACGGCAAATGATTCACCGGTAAGGATGGATTCATTGGCGGAAAAATCATTGGCGGATAAAATGATGCCATCTGCACCGATGATCTCTCCTTCCTCGATCTTTAACACATCATCCACCACAATTTCATCCGAATCAATTTTTGCAGCCATACCATTTCTTATTACCGTGGCTTTTGCCGTGGATAATTTATTCAGCGCCTGGATGGCATTGCGGCTGCGGTAATCCTGGAAAAAAGAAATACCGGCAACAATAAAGATCGAAACCAGCATGATCACACCTTCCCTGTATGCCGCCACACCAAAATAAATGGCGCAGGCCGCAATCAGTAAAATAAACATGGGTTCGGTCACCACTTCTTTCATCACATTCCAGAAAACACGTTCTTCACCATTTGCCAGCACATTGCTGCCGTTGCTGCTGCGGCTTTTGATCACTTCCTCGTCTGTGAGTCCCTTATATGGATTGTTTGTATTCATCTTAATGTTTAAAAATGGCGGCAGTTGTACGCTGCCGCCACCGGTTTAAAAATCAGTCGTCATCATCTTTTTCTTTTTGCTTTGAACCCTCCCCTGCATCCTTGCTTTTTTCGCCTGCAGGCGATGCAGATGTTCCGTTTAATTCCGTATGCCTTATTTGCCCGCCATAATATCCCGTGCGTGCCATGGCTGCAAAGCTTAGTACCGATGCTATGCAAGCAATCGTGAACAGCAAACCGGTCCTGGTGCTTTTTTTGATGCTGGCTGCAATCGCTGTTACAGAAAGCAGGCCCGTAACTGCCAGCAGCCAGGTGGCCAGTGTGGCGGCATGTTCATGCAGGGAGATCATTTTTTCAGAAACACCGGGAAGGTCTTCCACGGTTTCTTCTGCAGGCTCTCCTGTTAAATATACGGGAAATGATATTGCGGCCATGGCCACAAGTATGAAGGCCCCTGCCGATTTTAACTGTTGCTCACGGCGCAGTATGCCCCATAGCAGCAAAGTACTGCCAATCAATGTTCCGATGATGGGGAAATGATTGAGCAGCAAATGAAGATGTGTTGTATTCATTGCTGAAAATTGAATTGTTTAAAAAATAAAATACAAATTGATCTTCAGCTGATGCGGGGAGGCTGCCATACCGTACCCGGGTATTGGTCGGGCAGCCGGTCATCCTGGTGAATGGTATATTTTTTTTCTGAACCTGTTGTGATTACCGGCATCACCGTTACGGGTTGTGGCGGATCAACCGAAACAAAACCGCTGGTGAGCAACTGGTCGCCGCTTTTAAAAGGCAGCCTGCTGTCTTCTGTGGCATCTTTATCGGTACCATCTTCAATAAAGTAGTGCTGAAACAGGAACGCAGTAAAACTGTGCTGGTCATTTTCTGATATATGATCAAAATAATGCTGCACCAGTTGCGGGAATTTTAGAAATTCAGCCACGGGTGTAACCGGCAGCAGGTAGATGGCTGCAAGAAAAAAGGCAGTAAACTTTCTCCGGCTGATCATGTTACAAAATACCCAATAAAACGCCGCACGGGCCATGATTTTCGTCAGCCACAAAACAAACATACGTTAAAAATACCTTGGTGCAGGTATGCGGGAACTGGCACGATTGATTAGTTTTGAGCAAACCCTTTCAGCATGAAATATACACTCGTCCTGCTATGCCTTACTGCATCCGCCACGATGGCACAGGTGAATTATATTAACTACCAGAGCCCCGTAAAAAGCCAGTATAACCGTGGCACCTGCTCGGCCTTTTCATTGCTAAGCGCCATGGAAGTGCTGCCCGGTTTTCCCAACGACCTGAGCGAACAGCATGCCTATGCACTGGCGAAGGCTGTGATGTTCAGTAATGACTCGGCCAATGCTTACCAGGAAGGCGCCACTTTTGCAGACTATATTCAAATACTCAATGACCGTGGTACGGTACGGGAAGACCAGCTACCCTACAATCCTTATATGGGCTTCTGGCAAAATGCCAATACCAGTTTTGGCGCTTATACCGCCGATATCAGCGGAACCACCCTGGATGATATTTTAAGTGACCGCACTTTTACCTATACACTGGAGAAAGATTTTTGCACCTACAAAACTTTTAGAGAGGCAAGGGATGTGGAGTATATCAAAAAGCAACTTGACGCCGGGGTGAAAAATATTCCTGTATCTTATTTTATCAAGAGCGATTACTGGTCGGCACACAGGGGGAGTGCTATTTTAAAAATGGATCCGGATGCGGTGATCCGTTTTGTGATCAATGGAAAGGAACTTACCTATGCCGCCGCCAAAAAGATCAACCCCAATATTGAAGATGATGCCATCAACGGCGATGTGCAATACAAAGGATACAATGGTTACAACGATACCCTTTTCCGCGACGGGCATGCCGTAAGTATTGTGGGATACGACAACAGTGGTTTTATTATCAAAAACAGCTGGGGCAAGGATTGGGGCCGCAGCGGTTATGGCTGGCTGAGTTTTAATTATCACCGCTTATTCGTAAAGCGGCTGCTGGTGATCAAGCAGGGAAAGATCAAACTGGGTAACGGTGCCAGTGATGGTGCGGATGTAAAGGCAGGCGATATATATCTTAAGAGCATGCCGGCTGGAAAAAATGAAAACGGGCTGCAGGTAAGCCTGGTGTATCATGGAAATGGCACGCCTCCGTCTTTTAAAAGTATCAGCTATAAAGTATACGGACGATTTAATACCAATCCACTTGAAGTGGCCAATGGCATCAGTATTTACAGTTCGCTGTTATTTGAACCAAGGGAATACGGTTACCAGGCTGAATTGCTGACAAAGGAAACGCTGCTGGACTATATTTACGGTTACTATGTGGTTGCAGACATGGTATTGCAAAACGGCCGGAAGATCACCAACACCTACTATCATATTGTACCCCGTAACAAAGAGTATGAACCGGGCATCTATTAACAGGTAATTATTTCAGGAAGATCACGATGGCACCGGCAAGTGTGAGCAGTAATATCACCCTGCGGTAACCTTCATCCTTAATTTTCGCCACCAGTTTTATGCCTGTCCAGAATCCCAGCAAAAGTGCCGGCAACAATACAAGGTCCGTTTTAATCGAAGCGGCATTGATGTTTTTCCAGTAAAAAACCTGGAAGGGCAGCTTGAATAAATTGATCACTAAAAACAGCCAGGCTGCCGTGCCGATAAAATCATTCTTTACCATCCGCATGGCCAGGAAATAAATATTGGAAAAAGCACCGGCCAGGTTGCCCAGCATGGTGGTAAAGCCGGATATCAGTCCGAGCCCCGCCGCAAAAAATATATTCTCCGGTACAAAGGGCGTTTTGCGGATTTCGAGCCAGAGCATGATGAACACAGTAAGTACAATGATGATGGCCATGATCTTGCGGAACAAAGCTTCATCAATATCTTTTCCAATAAACACACCCACCAGAATTCCCACCACCATCCAGGGCAGCAGTTTCCAGAAATGCGGCCACTGTGCATGCCGGTTATAGTACCATACGGCCATGATATCAGCCACACAAAGCAAGGGAAGCACCACACCCGTGGAAGCCTTGCCGCCAAATACGATGGCCATGATGGTTACATTCATCATGTCGATGCCTTTTAAACCGGCTTTAGAAAGCCCGATGATAAAGGCTGCAATGAAAATGAGCACCCAGTTAATCAATGAAAATGATTCAGGCATATACTATCGGCTGATGGGGATTTTAATATAACTCCGGTTACTCCATTGAATGATCACAGGTTCTTTGCCATCGGCCATGGTTTCTGTACTTACATCCTTACCGGTACCATAATTGATTTGCCAGCCGGGATTTTTATTGATACCTGCCATTAATACCAGCCTGCTGCCCCTGCTGATTTTTTTACTGGTGAAAAATGCATTGTATACAGGCAGGCTTTCTTCCTTACCGGGCTGCAGCAGTGTTTTGTGCGCCCTGTTTTTTATATAGGATGAACGCTGCAGTGAATTACTGAGGAGAAAGTAGCGGCCATCGGGCGTCCATTCATATAATTCCACCACGATATCAAGGTCTTTTTTATTGGTAATGAAATGGAGTTCGCCTGAGATGCTGCCAGTCATGATCATATCCTTTTGCAACGGCGCCGAAACAAAG
The DNA here is from genome assembly GCA_046329655.1 of Ferruginibacter sp. Classification (GTDB taxonomy): domain Bacteria; phylum Bacteroidota; class Bacteroidia; order Chitinophagales; family Chitinophagaceae; genus Ferruginibacter. The sequence goes on along the minus strand of JAXLUD010000012.1, from coordinate 109,423 downwards.
CGCAGCCTGTTATGTGTTTTAATAGTGCTGTCAAGATACATGGTTTCCCGCAGGTCAATATCATCTCTGTTCGCCAGCCCGGTTTCCTGCGTGATGAATTTTTTCTGTGCCGGCATGGTGCCGGTAAGTTTAAAACCTTCGCCGGAAAATACTTCACTCAAATAAAATTGCAGGGCATCATGGCTTACGGCACTAAGTGAAGGGGCATGCCGCCATTCGTTGGTGCCCATTACCTGGTAATTGATCCTGTCTTTGAGTAAGGCTGGTTTTGCACTGTCTTTCAAAATATGATCAAACCACTGGAACACCAGTTCATCAATGCTGATATTGGCCACGGAGTCGATTGTATAGCCGCTCACCACCGGCGCTGCGGCCGACTGTGCACCGGCATGATTATACGGACCCATCAGCAAATAATGATTTGCATTTTTATTCCATTGCTGGTGCTGTATGAAATAATAAAATGCACCCCGCTGGTCATCATCAAAATAACCCGTGGTGGTCAGTACCGGAATATTGATTTGTGCAAATTCTTTTTCAAAAGGCACCATATTTTGCCAGAAACGGTCATATTGCGGGTGTTGCAGCCAGCGCTGAAAAATGGCATTGGGTCTTCCATCGAGTGAGTCCAGTGTGCGGAATGCACTGCCCGACCGGTACCATTTTGTAAAAAGGCTGTCCCATTTTGCCTTATCAGTAAACTCGGCCAGGTCGGTGGTTTTATTATTGGTTACAAAGTGTATCCACTGCAGCATATAACTCATGAATACACCATTGTGCAGTGGATAATCCACCCCGATGCCTACTGATACCTGTGGCACAATTGTTTTTAATAAAGGGTGCAATTTTTTTGCGGCACTCCACTGGCTGAAGCCCAGGTAACTGCCGCCAGACATCCCCGCTTTTCCATTGCACCAGGGTTGTTTGCTGATCCAGTCAAGCGCTTCATACATATCAGCCCCATCATGTTCAAATGGTTCAATGGCATCCGGACTGTTGCGCTTCCCCCTGGTATTAATCACAATGCCCACATACCCTTTTTCAGCAGCGATCTTCGCCGCTGCCTTATCTCCCGCGCCAGCATAAATATTGTATTTGATGATGACTGGTGCAGGGGCTGATTGTTTCCTGCTCCGTACGATCACGGCAGAAAGTTTTGCGCCGTTACTGCCGGGCAAGAGCAGGTTTTCTGAAATGATATATTTTTTATCATCTTCCGCATCAAAAAAATTATTGGCAAGCTGCTGTGTATGCCGCAATACATTCCATGAGTTATAGGTACGCAGCAGGGCAATGGCGGCATCGAGTGAAATACTGTCTTTGTTGCTGAGTTTTTTAACCTGCTCAGACAAGTTGTTGAAAAGCGAAGCCGTATCGGCACCAAAAAACTGGGGTGCATAACTGCGGGCCGATTCGGGAAGCCGGTTAAAGATAGCGCTGAGCGTATCAGTAAACATTTTTTCAAAATCTGCGGGCGCATTCATTTTAACCAGTGCATAAGTCCTGAACTGTATGCCCAGTGCCGGGTTGCCTTCCCAGCTGTCGTCCTTATAGGCTGCAATCACTGAATCGATGGCCTGCACAGCACCCATATAATCACCTGCAGTCATTTTACACCGAAGCATATTATCCCAGTATACTGCTTTCTCAGCTTCCCGGTACAGGGGGATCACCTGTTTTGCTATCACAGGAATGGCAGCGTCGAGCGATTGGTTTGTGCCGCTGATCCGGGGGATGCTGATCTTTTGGGCTGAAATGGCTGAACAAAATAAGGAGGCGAACAAAAAAGCAAAGAGTTGTTTCATGCCTGTAAATATCGGGGAACTTATGCAGAAATCGTTTTCTCCAGTATCATAAATTCAAGGGGCTGTAAATGCCTGCCCGATTTGCCATCTTCATTAAATGGAATTCTTTTACCGGTATCGGTATAACCATGGCGCTGGTACCAGCTGATGAGTTCTGCACGCAGGGTAATTACCGACATAAAGATGCAGTTACAATGGATGCTGCCGGCATATTCTTCCGCAGCCATTAATAATTTTTTACCCACTCCACCTCCCTGCAGTTCGGGTGTAACAGCAAACATGCCCAGGTATAATTTTCCTGCTGTAACTGCAGGTTCACACAACCGGTAATGGAACCGTTTTTCCCGGTGTGTTTCAGGAAAACACTTCCCTCCTTTTTCATTACCTGCTGCACTTCTGCTTCGGTGCTCCGGGTATTCCCATCGATGAGGTGTGCCTCGGTGGTCCACCCTTTTTTAGAACTTTCGCCGCGATAGGCGCTGTTGAGTAAATACGTTATGGAAGCAGCATCTGTGGTTGCTGCAATCGAAATGGCCGGACTTGAAAATAAAATGCTCATCAGACTTTAAAATAGATGAGCAGTAAAAATACAAACTTGCAGGGGATCAAAGGGCCGATGTTACCGGTTCGGCTTCATAAACAGCCAGCAGATCGGCAATAATGATCTTATTCATCATCAGCATGGCTTCCATCACCCGCTCGGCCTTTGCAGTATCTTTATCCGAAAGCATTTTTGCCACTACCGGCGGAATGATCTGCCAGGAAATGCCGTATTTGTCGGTGAGCCACCCGCTTACGCCTTCTTTACCACCATCTGCGGTAAGCTTTTCCCATTTTTCATCAATCTCTTCCTGCGAATCGCAGCTGATAAAAAATGAAATGGCTTCTGTGAAACTGAAAACGGGGCCGCCATTCAGTGCAATAAATTCCTGCCCGTTGAGTTCAAAGGTTACGGTGAGTAATTTTTCTCCGGGGTCGGGAATGGTACTGGTGATTCTTGAATTGCTGAAGATGGAAGTATAGAACTGGGCGGCTTCATAAGCCTTGCCATCAAACCATAAAAAAGGAATGATCTTTTGCATAACAAACCATTTAAGCGGTTTAAAAAAAGAATGCTGCATATAAAAGCACCCTCGCATTTATACACAGCATCCAACACAAATGAGAAAATGTTAACGCACCTTTTTCATATTACAGGCAATCATCAAACCAAAACAACTGTAGCAGGTTTGCTACTTATAAAAATTTTGTGACAGGGAGTTAGCTACTACCTTATACAGCCCGTCTTTCATTACGATTTGGTAAGAATTTTCAATAGCCTTGATATTGGGATTTGAAACGTGTTTTTCATTATAGGGTACCAGGATATCTTTTTCTATAACTTCCTCTTCATTTACAATGCGCCTGAAAACCCTGTAACTGAAATGCCAGGGATCAAATTCGCCTTTGTCTCCATGAGCGTCGTATGAATCGTTAAAGCCTTCAAATATGAGTTCGCTGTGATTGCCCTGGTGCTCCTGCAACAGGCTGGTGATCTCAATATATTTGTCCATTGCGGGATCCCCATGTACAATACCGCTATCCCAGATAGTTTCGCCGTTCAGGTAAATCACCAGGCGGTTATCTACATGTTTTACGTTAATCCAGTATTCCTGTTTCATGTTGCTAAAATATTTTAGTGTTTGTAAGTTTATGGCAGCAAGTTAGTGTCGCCAATATTGCGGTAACATGATTTGCATTAACCCGGAAAATGAGAATTATCAGTTATGAAAATGCGCAAAAGCAAGAAACTATAAGTTCCTGCTAATTAAATACAACTGGGTCTGCCGTTTATTCAAAGGCCAGGTAAAGTCCCCAGAAGATGATGAGCACCGATAAGGAAGTGAGCCCGTACAATATATAATTATACAGATCGGGGAAGGGATTGAAGATAGTAAGCAGGGTGCTGATAAAGCCCAAAAATGCACCGATGGCCATATACACCATCCCGGCTGCCAGCTTTTTGGCGTTGCGGGCCTTGCGGAATGCTTTCACATGTTCGGCAATGGCGGTGGCATCAAAACCTTTTGACTGTAATTCTTTTTCCACTGCCGTGGGTTCCAGTTTGGCAGCAATCCACTGCTGGATGGTAGATGCATCAATAGTTGATAAAAATGACATGGGCAATCGTTTTTGGTGAGTCTGTCCTCCCCTTTGTTCAAAACCGGATTTTAAAATAGATAAATTATACGAAAGTGCAAAATCCGGCAGTTTATGTACCTTCATTTTCTTAACTAAACACTATGCTGAAATACTTTAAGGCGGCGCTTTTTATTGCCGCCACAGGCATATACCATGCCGGTGCACAACAGGTTTATACAGAACAGGATTACCAGAAAGCTGCCAATATGCTGGGTGGCAACCTTGCCAAATATATCGACCGGGCCAACGTTTCGCCCAACTGGATGCCCGATGGCACATTCTGGTACAAGGTTTTAACCGCCACCGGCGCCGAATACGTGCTGGTGAATGCGAAAGATGGCAAGAGCACCGCTGCAGCCAACCTCAAAACCCTCCTGCCCAATTACACAGAACCCAAATCCGCACGATTCGGACGTGATGAGGTATTATCGCCCGATGGCACCAAATCTGTTTTTATCAAAGACTGGAATCTCTGGCTGCGGGATAAAGCCAGCGGAAAGGAAACCGCCCTTACCACCGATGGCGTTAAGGATTTTGGCTATGCCACCGATAATGCCGGCTGGAAACATACCGACCGGGCCATTGTACTATGGTCGCCGGATTCAAAAAAACTTTCCACTTTTCAGCAAGACCAGCGCCATGTAAATGATATGTACCTCGTAAAAACAAAAGTAGGTGCCCCCGAGCTGCAGCAATGGAAATATCCCCTGCCCACCGATAAGGAAATTATCAAAATACACCGGGTGATTATCGAAGTGGAGTCAGGAAAAATAACCAGGCTCAAAACACCCGCCGATGACCGCCGCGGTACGTTGTGCGATGATATTGCCTGCACCGGCAGTTTTGATGATAATGAATGGAGCGCCGACAGCAAGACCCTTGCATTTGTGTCTACCCCTCGTGATCATAAAAAAGCCACACTTAAGATTGCAGACGCTGCCACCGGCGATGTACGCGTGGTGATGGAAGAAACTGTGGCCACACAATATGAAAGCGGCCAGGGTGCGGTAAACTGGAAATACCTTTCTGAAACAAACGAATTCATCTGGTACAGCGAAAGGGATAACTGGGGACATCTTTATTTATATGATGCCACCACCGGAAAACTCAAAAACCAAATTACCAAGGGCGATTTTGTGGTGACAAGGATTTTAAAACTCGATGCCAAAAACAAAACCATTTATGTAGAAGCCAATGGTAAGGAAGCCGGCCGCAATCCCTATCATAATTATATGTACAAGGTGGATTTTGCCGGAAAGAATATCACGCTCCTCACACCGGGCGATGGCAACCACCGCGTGGATATTTCACCGGACGGCAATTATTTTGTAGACAATTACTCTCAAACCGCCGTGCCCAATGTAGCCGAGCTCCGTGATATGAAGGGCAAGCTGATCAAAGTGCTGGAGAAAGCGGATATTACCCGTCTTACTGCCGCCGGATGGAAAGCGCCCATACCTTTTACCGTAAAATCGGTGAACAATAACTGGGACCTGTATGGCATCATGTATGTTCCCTCTAATCTCGATCCCAATAAAAAATACCCGGTGATCAATTATATCTATCCCGGTCCTCAGGGCGGCAGTATCAGTTCCTGGGATTTTATTGCCACCAGCCGGCAGGATCACCAGGCCCTGGCCGAACTCGGTTTTGTGGTATTTACCCTCGAAGGCAGCTGCAATCCCAACCGCTCCAAATCTTTTCACGATATCTGCTATGGCAATATGTTTGAGAATACCCTGCCCGATCAAATCAGCGGGTTAAAACAAATGGCACAGCGTTATCCTTATATGGATTTGGATCATGTGGGAGTATGGGGCCATAGCGGCGGCGGTTATGCCACGGGCGCTGCCATGTTCAACTATCCTGATTTTTATAAAGTGGGCATCTCCGAAAGCGGCAACCACGAAAACCGCAATTATGAAGACGACTGGGGGGAGCGTTATATCGGTTTGATGGATAAGGACAATTATGAAAAGCAGGCCAATCCCAATAATGCCAAAAACCTGAAAGGCAAACTGATGCTGGTGCACGGCGGACTGGATGACAATGTACCGCCCTACAATACATATTTAGTAGCCGATGCCCTCATCAAAGCCAATAAAAGTTTTGACATGCTGGTAATACCCAATGCACGTCATGGATATGCAGCCGACGGCAATTACATGATGCGCCGCAGGTGGGATTATTTTGTAAGCAATTTGAAAGGCGCAGTGCCACCAAAGGATTATGTGATTAAGGTGGTGCCGGATGGGAGGAATTAAAACAGGTAAAATATTTTTTAAAGACTGCCGCATGGAATGATGCGGCAGTTTTTGTTTATGGTGGTGCTACAATTTTAGGTGTTAAAAATAAAATAGAAAATATTTTAATTTCTCTTTTAGATATAAAAAACATGACATATCTTTAAATGGCAGGATGTTGAATCCTGTATTTTAAAACCCGGTTACTGAAAAATTACCAGCAAAAGAAAACCGTATGCTATTACTATAATTGCATAGCGCAACCATGTTTTTAATAATGGGGTTGCGCTATTTTTTTGAGTGGATAATTTTAAGAGACTTACAAATATTTGTACAAAGTTTAAAAATTTGAAAACATGCGCATAATTACTAGTTGGGCGTCATGCAATTACACACCTCAATTCTTTTGACACTTTGCTGAAAAGGTATTGAATATGAGCAGATTAAGGAATTTAAAAATGACTACTTTTGTAACTAATGATATTGGTAAATAGAAATATTGACAGTCTAAGAAGTCTATCAGAAATCTTCACTACGTCTAACTTCAATAAAGTTGTTAGACAGAATGATTATAAGTTGACTGAAAGGAAGCTAAAAAAACACTGCTCAAAAGAAACTGCTAACGCTACCTTTAAAAAAGTTCTGGGAAGTCTTTATTTGGAGCTTCAGAATGAATATAGAAGTGAATACTTTTATAAAAATAACTTACTGAACCAATACTTGTTAAAAAAATACAGCTTGTCGACAACTTCTGTATTTAATGAATTTAAAATCGGTAATTCTATTGCTGATTTCGTTCTCTTAAATGGTTCAGTAAGAATTTTTGAAATAAAAACAGATTTAGACGGTTTGGATAAACTTGAAAAACAGCTTAGTGATTATAGGCAATTTGCTGATTTGGTTTACATAGTTACAAGCTCTAAGTTCATCGACAAATTGCTACTTGATTATTCAAATTCTACAATAGGAGTTATTGAATTTACGCAACGTAATACTTTTAAGGAACACAAAAAAGCCGAAAGCAACAATCCTTTTTTTAATCACTTGACAATATTTAAAACATTAAGGAAAGCTGAATACTTAGATATTGTTAAGAACCATTTTGGTTACATCCCTGATGTGCCTAACACAAAAATATTTAGAGCTTGTTTTGACTTGATTTCATCAATAGAAGTAACAGAATTTCAAAAATTGACTTTCAGCAGGTTGAAAAAAAGAAAAATTAAATGCCCTGATTTATTAGAGTCTGAAAAAACACCTTTCGAGCTAAAACAAATTTGTTACACCCTCGATTTCTCCGAACAAGAGTACAATTCCTTACATACATTTCTTCACAAAACTATCTAAATGTATTTCCCTTATTTACGTGGCAAACAGTTTGAACTAATTGCTTTAAGAGAAGGCAGCGGGATGTTAGCAAAAAACAAAACTAAAGTATCGCCAATAATAGAACCAGTTAAAGACTCAACAACCTTTAAAACAACTATTAACGATTTAAAAAACAAAAATGTAAATTTTACTGTTATCATTAATCCTAAAGTTGGTGATTTGCAAGGTTCAACTTCTTCGATACTTACAATATTAAGTAAAGAGTTAAGTGGGTATAAAAACTTTCAACTTGGCATTATTTTGTCTGGGAAGGAAAATCACAAAAATTTAATAACTACTTTAAAAAAATTCGATTTAATCCTTCATGGTTTGACACTAATTCACAATGCGACTTACGAAAATATAGATGATATAGTAAGTGATTATAGTTCTGCCATCCCAGTTAAATATAATGTTGTACATTTTGGTAAAACAAGCAGGCGATATTACAGAAATTTTGACTCTTCTACAATAGTTGAATTAGACGATTATTTTTCTTCTCAACAAAAAAATTCAGACTATAAACATTACGATGAATCTGACTTTTCAGAAGAACATATTTTTTACAAGAAGGATGGGTTCGTGGGATTTTCAGATTTTCTTACAATAGGGGACAATTATTCTGAAAGTGGTTTTCTTCCGTATGCGGTAGCAATTCATTTATCTTACTCAGATTCAACTGATAAAATTAAAGTGAAGCACTTTGTTTCTGATTCAAATGACGACACTTCAGATGTGGCTGGAAAATTTGAAGAAGCGTTAGAAAAATTAGTTTCGTGGTGCATAGCGGAAAAATTTAAAACTTCTGCTGTTGATTCCTTCAAGGAATTATATGATTCAGGACACTTTCCCGGGCTAGGTACAATTAAGAAGCTCTCAATATTAAACCACATTGAAGTTGTACTAAAATTAATTTAAGCAATGCATTGTTGTTCTGAATGCTTTTCTAGTTCATATCTAAAGGACATTATTAATAGTAATGTGACTATTGGAGACTGCGACTTTTGCGGGACTACAAATATTTCAATTTATGACCCAAAAGAACTTGCGCTGTTTTTTCAAAACATTTTTGACCTATATAAAGTTAATTCAAAAAATGGGGCTTCAATTGAAATACAAATTGAATTAGATTTTCAGGGAAAAATATTTTCGAATAAAATTAGTGTAAACAGAAAGAAACTGCTTAATGAAATAATTGCAGATGATTTTAATAAATACAAAAGACTGTTTAAAGGTAAAGTAGCGTTGAAACTTGTAAACAATAAGACGAAGAACACAAAAGTAAAGCCGCTGCAAATCTCTTGGGAGAAATTTGCAGAAGAAATCAAATCGACTAATCGATTCCATATACAGAACGCTTTGGATTTATCAAAACTGGAGCAATTGTTAAATAGATATGAAAGGCAGATACCAAAAGGAAAAAAATATTTTCGAGCTAGAATATCTGACAATAGCACTGGCTTTAAGATTGGTGAAATGAAAAACCCTCCACCAGAAAAGGCAAAAGCTGGCAGGGCGAATCCCTTAGGAATTTCTTACTTATATATTGCCAACGATATAAAAACAACTCTTTATGAAGCAAGAGCTTCCCTTTTTGATTACGTATCTGTAGGTTCCTTTAGATTAAAAGAAGATTTAAGAGTAATTAACTTGCGAGGCGATACCTACGACCCAATATTTCTTGCAGAACAGGGTGAATTGGAAGATTTTCTTATCCATCTACCTTTCATTACAAAATTGGAACAGGAGCTATCTAAGCCACGAAGGAGAAGCGACAATGAGTTAGACTATCTTCCAACTCAATATCTTTCTGAATTTATTAAGTCTATTGGTTTTGACGGTGTTGAATTTCAAAGTTCATTGTATCCCCAGGGTTATAACCTTGCAATTTTTAATCCATCAAAATTTGAATGTATAAAAGTGGAAGTATATGACATAGAGAAAATCGAATTAACTCACAAACTAATAACGTAGACGAGATGCACGAACGCCCAACAAAAGTATTGCTGCAATTAGGGCAGGACGTTGTAGCAATCAGCAGCAGTACATATCCAAGCTTTTGTTTCGGCGGACGGAATTCTCCGCCCTGGTTCGTGGCATACGAAAAAGCACTCCGCCGTCGTTGGTATACCGCAACGCAGTGGTTGGTATCGAAGGGTTAGCAAGCGGGTGGCTGTACCAACCACGTTATGTAAACCAAACCGCAACAAAAACACGGGCCATCGCAATCATTGTTGGTACCCCTCCCCAAAAAAGCCTGGCCGCATACCAACAATGGCTTGGGAATAATTTATAAGTGTACATTAAAATGCTGGCTTTAGCAACCGCATACCGCAGGACGGTGCATGTCATCGATACTCCGCCGCCGTTGGTATACCGCAACGCAGTGGTTGGTATCGAAGGGTTAGCAAGCGGGTGGCTGTACCAACCACGTTATGTAAACCAAACCGCAACAAAAACACGGGCCACCGCAATCATTGTTGGTACCCCACCCCACAAAAGCCTGGCCGCATACCAACAATGACCTCCGCCTCCGTTGCTGTTCCCCATCCAGCACGCCCCCGTTGGGTCTCCCACCATCGGGAAACCTCAAGCCCATTGCAACTCATCACCATTATTATTTCAAAAAATCAGGCTCCATCAACCAGGGCCTGCAATTGCTGCGCCGTTGGTACCAGGCGGCGTCTTTCAAATGACGCAGTTGCCGCCTGGTTTCAGCACAATTTATAAGTGTACATTAAAATGCTGGCTTCAGCAACCGCATACCGCAGGACGGTGCATATCATCTATCCTGTATTTTGCAGTACACTTTAATTTGCTGTATGAAAAAAGCTTCCTCACTCCTGCTTGTATTTACTGCATCGTTTCTTTTTGCAGCTGCAAACAACTATTATGTAGCACCCAATGGCAATGATAATAATAACGGCAGCGTAAGCGCTCCCTTTGCCACCATACAAAAAGCGCAGACGGTGGTGCAACCCGGAGATACAGTCTTTCTCCGCGGCGGCAAATATGAAATGAGTGAAGCGAATATTTCCAAAAAAGAAAGAGGCTATGCCTGCATTAGTTATTTGGATAAAAGCGGTGTGGCCGGAAAATATATCAGCTATATCAATTACCCCGGAGAAACACCCGTATTTGATTATACCGCGGTTAAACCGGAAGGTCTCCGTGTGGCGGCCTTTTATGTAACGGGTTCATATATCCATTTAAAAGGGTTTGAAGTAACAGGTGTGCAGGTAACGATTAAAGGGCATACACAGTCGGAGTGCTTTGAAAACCACGGCAGCAATAATATTTACGAGCAGCTGGTAATGCACGATGGCATGGCGATAGGTTTTTATTTACTCGCTGGCTCCAATAACCTCATCCTGAATTGTGATGCTTACAATAACTGGGATTATTTTTCAGAAAACGGCAGGGGTGGCAATACAGATGGCTTTGGTTGTCACCCACGTGCTGGCAGTAAGAATAATGTGTTTCGTGGATGCAGGGCCTGGTTCAACAGCGATGATGGTTTTGATCTTATCAATGCCTCAGAAGCCACAACCTTTGATCATTGCTGGGCATTTTACAATGGCTTTAATAAAGATTTTGTAAGTGAAGGTGATGGCAATGGTTTTAAAAGTGGCGGTTACGGACTGAAAAAACTGGGCAATGAAATCCCCAACCCGGTTCCGCGTAATACTATCCAATTTTGCCTGGCCGTGCGCAACAAGGCCAATGGTTTTTATTCCAATCACCATACCGGCGGCAGCAACTGGTATAACAATTCGGCTTACCGCAATGGATGCAATTTTAATATGCTCAACCGGCTCATTGATACCATCCAGGATGTGCCCGGCTTTGATCATATCCTGTATAACAATCTTGGTTACAAAGGCGGAAGGGAAATACAGCAAACTGATCTGGACAAATGCACGCACAGCAATAATTATTTCGATATGAACCTGCAGGCTGGCGAATCTGATTTCATCAGCCTGGATGAAAAATTACTTACAGCTCCCCGCAAGCCCGATGGCAGTCTGCCCCATACCGGTTTTATGCAATTACAAAGCGGCAGCCAGTTTATCGACAAAGGAAAGAAGATCGATTTCCCTTTTAATGGCAAGGCACCAGACCTTGGTGCATTTGAAACAGGTAAGTGATGTAATTCCATAAAGTCGCACGAAGTTTACGGCAGTGTTCAATCTTTGAACATCTCTGTGTAAACCTCCGTGGCACTCTGTGGTAAAACATAAAAATTTATCTTGCACCCATGCACCCACAGATCCAACAGTTACTCCAATGCGTGGCGCTTGAAGAAAAGGAACAGGCCAGCCGTTACCAGCTCGACCAGCAGCATACTTTAAAGCAATTGAAGGCCGAAGGCCTGGCCCTCCACCCCATCATTGTTACCAAAAAGAATTTTGGTTATGCTGATTACCCGGAGATCACGTTCAAACTCAGCTTTCCGCCCGAAGCCACTATGTTCCGTGATGGTGCCGCCATTGAATGTTTTATCACCGGTGAGGAGCCGGTAAAAGGCGTCTTATTAGGACTGGATGGCCGCAATGGTGAGTTTCGCCTCTTTGCACCCGATTTCCCCGACTGGATTGAAGATGACGGTGTGGGTATCAAACTGGCGCCCGATACCCGTACCACCAGCATCATGAAAAAGGTGCTGAACGAACTGGAACAAAATAAACCGCTGTATACATTATTTGAACAACTGCATAATACTAATGAAACTGCTCCGGTTGCAGCACCTGTCAATAACAATATTTCCTTCCGAAATAAAAATTTAAATGAAAGTCAGCAACAGGCGGTAAATGCCATTGTTCAAAATGAACAGCTCACCATTGTGCACGGTCCGCCCGGAACGGGCAAAACCACCACGCTGGTGGAAGCCATTGTGCAATTAGTGGCGGCTGGCGAAAAAGTACTGGTGACAGCACCCAGCAATACGGCCGTGGATAATATCGCCAAAGGACTGATACGTCAAAATATCCGCCTGCTGCGGGTGGGCAATACCACCAAAGTGGACAGTGAAATTTTTGCGCACACGCCAGAAGGCAGGCTCAGCAACAGCAAACAGCAAAAGGAGATCAAACAGCTGAAGATTCGTGCCGAAGAGTTTCGCAAGATGGCTTTAAAATACAAACGCAGTTTTGGTAAGGCCGAAAGGGAACAGCGCAACCTGCTGTTTAAAGAAGTAAAAAGTATCCGCAGTGAGATAAAACAACTGCAGGCTTACAATGAAGAAAAATTATTTGCCGAAGCACAGGTAATTGCGGGCACACCCATCGGGCTGTATGATGCCGGTATCAGCAACCAGCATTTTACCACGCTGGTGATGGATGAGGCCGGGCAGTGTATTGAGCCGCTGGCATGGTGTGTGTTTCCCCTGGCGGAAAAAATAGTTTTGGCCGGTGATCACTGGCAGCTGCCACCCACGGTGTTAAGCAACGAAGCAGCCCTGCTCGGTTTCAATAATTCCATACTGGAAGTGGCCATCAATCATACCGCACATGTTCACCTGCTGAATATTCAATACCGTATGCGTGCGGCAATCGCCGGTTTCAGCAGTCATTATTTCTATAAAGGGTTACTCCAAACGGCCAAGCACCTTACCAATACGGGAGTGCACCTCACATTTATTGACACGGCAGGTTCGGGTTACCAGGAAAAACACGGGCCCGACGGGATCAGTTTACAAAATGAAGGTGAACTGCAGATCGTAAAACAATTACTGGAAAAAGAAGGCTTTGATCCGGCGCATACTGCATTCATCTCACCCTATTCAGGCCAGGTGGCAGCGGCAAAAGAAGTACTGGAGGCAACCCTGCGGCTCAGTACCATCGATAGTTTCCAGGGACAGGAAAAGGAAAATATCATCGTGTCACTGGTAAGAAGCAATGAGGATGGCGATATTGGTTTTTTAAAGGATTACCGCCGGATGAATGTGGCCATTACCCGGGCAAAAGAACGGCTGGTGGTGATTGGCGACAGCGCCACCATCGGGGCAGATAAATTCTACAGTGCTTTTCTTAGCTGGGTGGAACAGCATGGCAGCTACCGCACCGTGTGGGAATTTGAGATGTGATCCGCTGCTGCTTACCTGAATTATTGTTTACATTAGCAGACCATCATGGCTGTACGATTACTTTGCTTTGTATTATTGCTTCATACTGTACAATTACAGGGGCAGGTTTGTGTGCAGCCAGGGCAAACACCATCAACTGCAAAACAGGTTTGTGGCAATGGCGTTTTTATTCAGTCTCCCGTGGAACCATGCCGTAATAACAGTATTTATGTTCCGGGATGTACCAATGAGCATACCAATTACGGTGATAACAATCCGTTTTACTACCGTTTTACCTGCACCGGCAGCGGCACACTGGCCTTCGATATTGCGCCGGTTTATCAACGGGATGATTATAACTGGCAGCTGTTTGATATCACCGGGCATAATCCCGACGATATTTTCCGCGACAAAACACTTATTATAACAGGTAACTGGTCGGGCAGTTATGGCGCAACAGGTGCCCGGGCCGGCGGGGTGAATTATATACAATGCCGGTCAGACCCCTTCCTGGGTGATAAGCCCACATTCAGTAATATGCCGTCCATCATTGCCGGTCATGATTACCTGCTGATGGTGGGTTGTAATGATAATGCAGCGCAGGGTTATACACTCACGGTGGGCGGCGGTACGGCCATCATCAGTAATGGCGGCACCCCGGTAATCAAAGCCGGAGCATTTTCCTGTGATAATAAAGAAATACTGGTGAGCTTCAGTAAAAAAATATTGTGCAGCAGCATTGCGGCCGATGGATCTGATTTTAACATACTGCCTGCCGGAACGATCTTATCCGTAACACCGGTAAATTGTACGGCAGGAAACCTTACCGATTCCGTCAAGATTACTTTCAGCAATGCCTTGCCCGATGGCGCTTATGAATTGTTGCTGCAAAACGGCACAGATGGCAATACGTTGATGGATAATTGCGGTATTACGGTTCCGGCCGGTACAAAAATTCCTTTTCGCGTTGATTCCTATGCAGCGCTGGACAGTCTGCAAACACCAGGTTGTGCACCGGGTTCACTCACCATTTTATTCAGTAAACCGGTGCGGTGTGCTTCTGTTGCATCCAATGGTACAGACTTTAACATCACCGGTACCGGTACAGTTACTATCAACAGTGCAACGGCGGTTTGTGATAACAATGGATTCACACATAAGATCGGGATCCTGCTCTCCCGCCCCATTTATACCAATGGCAGTTACAAACTGGTTTTACAAAAAGGAAGTGATGGCAACACACTGCTGGATGCCTGTGGTATGGCCACTCCCGAAGGAACTTATATTTCTTTTACAACAAAAGACACGGTGAATGCGGAGATCGGTATCAGTATCAAAGAAGGATGTGTAACTGATACGGTGGTGTTTTCAAATCCGGGTAATAACGGGATCAGCAGCTGGTTATGGACCTTTGAAAACGGCAGCAGCCAGCATCAGCAGAGGGTGCAATATTATACTTCCGGAGGCGCAAAACCGGTTGAACTGGTAGTGAGCAATGGTGTTTGTTCGGCAACAGCGGCCACAGGTTTCTTCATCCGTAATAAACTCAGGGCTGATTTTATGGTGCCGGTTACAGTTTGTCCGGCAGAACCGGTGATCTTTACAAATACCAGTATTGCAGCCAGCAGCTGGTATTGGGATTTTGGTAACGGTATTACCAGTAATTTACAGCAACCGGCGGCAGTACTTTATCCCGTTACCGGCATTGAAAAAAAATATCCTGTTACGTTAACCGTAACCAATAATAATTGCAGCAGTACCATAACAAAACTTGTTACAGTGAACGCCAGTTGCACAATCGCAGTGCCCAATGTATTTACGCCCAATGCTGATGGAATCAACGACTGGCTGGGGCCCTTGAATACCGGTACAGTAAACCAGTTGCAATTCTCCGTTTACAACCGTTATGGTCAGCGCCTGTTTAAATCAGGTGCCGGTTTTAAATGGGATGGTACATTCAATGGCACCCGTCAGCCAGTTGGTGTATATGCCTGGGAATTGCATTACAGCCTTCCAAACGGTCAGCCCGTTACATTGCGGGGAAGCAGTTTATTATTGCGCTGAAATAATAATTACATCCACAGTATTCGTAACATTTCACTCCCGGTATTTGAATACAGGAAAAGCTGTTGTATCTTATCTGCACCTTAAGCCTTTCATATGCGCACCATCATTTTGCTTTGTACAGTAACCGCACTGTTTTTTGCCCTCGCATTCCGTGTTCAGCAACACCAGCCCCGGGCAAAAGATATCCTTGCGTTTAAAAAGAAAAACATCATCAGCTGCCGGCCCGACTGGGTGCAACTGCAGCAATGGATCGACGAGCTGGACATACCGCCCATACCCGGTGCAGGGAAATACAAATGGAAAATCTCCACCGCCAATGACAGCGCACAGTTTTATTTTAACCAGGGGATCAATTGCTATTATGGTTTTCATATCATCGAATCGATGGCCTCCTTTAAAAAGGCGGCAAAGTTCGACCCGCAATGCGCCATACTCTACTGGGCGCAGGCATTGGGTTACGGGCCCAATATCAATGATTTTGGTTACCGGGCCTCACCGGAAGCCCTGGCCGCAGTAAAGAAAGCAACCGAACTTTCAGCAGGCAGTTCAGCTTTTGAAAAAGAACTGATCGCTGCCATGTCTGTTCGATACACGGCCGACTCCGCAGATGCCACCCGTGCCGCACTCAACCAGCAGTACACAGATAAAATGAAGGCCATTGCACAACAGTTTCCTGCCAATGCAGATGCACAGGCTTTGTATGCGGATGCCATGATGCTGCAGCATCCCTGGGACCTTTGGAATACCAACGGTACTCCAAAGGAATGGACGCCGCCTATCAGGAAAGTACTGGAAGAACTGCTGGTACAATTTCCAGAACACCCGGGTGCCAATCATTATTATATCCATGTGATGGAACCGTCACCCTTTGCAGCCAAAGCATTGCCGAGTGCCAAAAGACTGGGTGTAACCAACCCGGGTTTATCACACCTGGTGCATATGCCCTCGCATATTTTCCTGCGTGCAGGCTGGTACCGGCAGGGCGTGGAGGTGAATACAAACGCGGTGAACAGTTATCAAAACAGTATTCCCTTATATGCTCCTGTTACCGGTGCAGATTTTTTATACATCATCCATAACCTGCACATGAAGACCAACAATGCCATGATGTTGGGTGATTATACAACGGCCATCCATGCTGCCATGGAAACCCGTAAAAGCATTCAACCCGGTTATCTCGACATCCCGGCACCGATGGGCAGTTATGTGCAATATATCAATATGACACCAGTAATGGTATATGTTCGTTTTGGAAAATGGAACGAGCTGTTGCAAATACCACAACCTGCCGCTGAACAGGTATATGCAAACCTTCTCTGGCATTTTGGAAGAGGAATGGCGCAGGCTGCTTCGCAGCAGCTAACTGAGGCCAACCATGAACTGCAGTTATTAAGGCAGCTGATGAAAGATAGTTCGCTGCAAGTTCCCTTCACACCATTTTCTCCTGCTATTGACGGTGCGATAGTTGCTGAAAATTTACTGGCCGGTACGATCGCCCTTAAGCAAAAGGATATCAATACAGCAATTGCTGCATTTGAAAAAGCCGTTACAACAGAAAGCAATATGGTGTACAACGAACCACGCGACTGGCTGCTGAATCCCAAACAATATTTGGGCAATGCCTTATTGATTAATAAAGACGGCGTACGGGCTGAAAAGGTATTCAATGAAGACCTGGGATATAATATGGAAAACGGATGGGCCTTATTTGGTTTGGAGCAGGCATTGCTGCTGCAGCAAAAAAATGAAGCCGCGGCCAGCGCTGCTGCCCGGTTTAAAAAAGCATTTGGCGCAAACAGTATAAAGCTGGCAGCGCCGGTGTTTTAACAGAATTGCATACATTCGTAGCCCTTAAACAGTTCAGGTGAAAAAGCGACAGAATTATATTTCCTGGGATGAATATTTTATGGGTGTGGCCCTGCTGAGCGCCTGCCGCAGCAAAGATCCCAACACACAGGTGGGCGCCTGTATCGTAAATGATAAAAATAAAATTGTGGGTGCCGGTTATAACGGCCTGCCCATCGGCTGCAGCGATGATGAATTTCCCTGGGAAAAACAAGGCGATTTTCTCGAAACAAAATATCCCTATATCTGCCATGCCGAACTGAATGCCATCCTTAACAATATCGGTATGGACCTGAAAGGCTGTAAGATTTATACGGCCCTTTTCCCCTGTAACGAATGCACCAAGGCCATCATACAATCGGGCATCAGCGAAGTGATCTATCTCTCGGATAAATATGAAGGCACGGATGTGTTCAAAGCATCCCGTATCATGCTGGATAAAGCCGGTGTAACTTACCGTAAAGTGAAGGCCACCATTAAAAACCTGCATCTCTCTTTTGATGAAAACGACGTGTAGGCATTGCCTTGACCACAGTCAATATAAACTTTGACGGCCATCATTCTGCTGCTTGCAAAGTGCTGATACCTTGTGCAAAAGCACAACTATGAAACGGAATATCCTGGTTTGTCTTGCTGCTTTTACAGTTTTCAATGCAGGACAGGCTTTCTCCCAAATCATCATCAATCCCAAAAAAGTATTCGAACGCAAGGCGGCCGACAGGGTGAACAAAGCGGTGGACAAAGCAGCCGACCAGGTGCTGGACAGTATTACCGGCAAACCCTCCAATGCGCCGAAGAAAGATGATAAAACTGTAAGCACGGGCAAACCGAATACCGATAACAATGCAGTAAAGCAAGATCCTGCCGCACCCCTGCAGTCATTTTCCAATTATGATTTTGTGCCCGGCGAACGTGTGCTGTTCTTTGATGATTTCAGCCAGGACGCTGTGGGAGATTTCCCTGCACTATGGACCACGGATGTGGCCGGTGAAGTGAATACGCTCAGTATTGCACCGGGTCACTGGCTCAACCTCAATAGTACAGAAGGCAATTACTGGCTGATGAAAGACATTGAGTTCCCTAAAAACTTTATTGTGGAAATGGACATCGTTCCGAAAAAGAAAGGCGGCCGTTATGCGGTTGACATCAATTTATTCGGTGAAGCCGCACACAGTGAAATGGATAAAAATGGGGATCCCGGTATTTGCGGTCTCCATATTCTTGTTGCCACCAGTTTATGGGAAACCATTGGTTATAAAAAAGGCGTGAATGAAAAATTAAGGGGTACGTCCACCGTAAATCTTGTGGAGCCTGAAAAAATAAACCATGTGATCATCTGGGTGCAAAACCGCCGGGTGCGTATCTATCATAAAGGCGCCAAGGTAATTGATATACCCACCAATATTTTTGATGGCAGCCAGTTCAAAAGGCTTTGTTTTAAACTGTACCGCGGGGCTTCCTGCGCCGCTTATATTTCCAATGTAAAAGTTACCGACGCGGCACCCGATATGCGGAGCAAGCTCATCACCGAAGGCAAGATCGTTTCTTATGGCGTTTACTTTGATGTGAACAAGGATGTGGTTAAAGCGGAATCATACGGCACGCTGAAAGAGATCGCCAATGTGCTCACCGAAAATCCCGGTGTGCGGATAAAAATTGTGGGACATACCGATGCAGACGGATCCGATGCCGATAATCTTGATCTCTCCAAACGCAGGGCTGCAGCGGTGAAAGCAGAACTGGTGAAAACATTCAATATGGATGCGGCGAGGATCGAAACCGATGGCAAGGGCGAAAGTCAGCCAGTGGCAGGCAACGACAATCCTGCCAGCAAAGCCCTTAACCGCAGGGTGGAATTCATTAAACTATAACCCTTCAGTCATACCAGGTTCCCGGTTTTCCGGGGGCCTGTTTTTTTAATTAAAGGAGTATTATATGAAGACCAGACATACAGCCCGCTTTCAGTATACAGGATGGCAGCTTTTCATCCTCCTGCTCCTCTCCTTTTTTTTAGCCGCCCATTGCCTGGCACAGGCTGACAGCAACCTGTATAAAAAGCAGCAGGCCGATATGATGAAAAAAGTAATGGCCAACCAGCAGCAGGCGATGGAGCAACTGAAAAAAATGGGTATCAATATCGACCCCAATAAAAAAATGTCGAAAGCGGAAGTGATGCGGATGAAGGAGCAGCTTATTTCCAAAAGCAAAGAAATGCAGCAGCAAATGCAGACGCGTTTGCAGCCTCCGGCAAAAAAAAATCAGCCGGCAGATTTTAAGGTGAAGGAAGCGATCACAAAAGAAAGCATACTGAATATTGCCGGCCGCTTTTATAAAAGATCCTATACAAAGCTCACCGTGGTGGAGAAAAGCCGTTTTGACCAGGATATGAAATCAGCAGTGAAAGACACATTCAGCAGTGAAGCCGTACGGAAACTTTCCGCGATTGGCGGTGCACTGATTACATTCGGGAACGAACATCATATTGCCTGTGTATACCTCGCAGCAGCTGTAAAATCAAAACCCGGCGATACACTTTGTGTTAA
The DNA here is from genome assembly GCA_046329655.1 of Ferruginibacter sp. Lineage (GTDB taxonomy): Bacteria > Bacteroidota > Bacteroidia > Chitinophagales > Chitinophagaceae > Ferruginibacter. The sequence goes on along the minus strand of JAXLUD010000012.1, from coordinate 89,307 downwards.
CAATTTCGGGGCCTACCTCCGTGCCATTGACTCGGTGGCAGTTTCAGTTCCCGTATTGCTTTATGCCAATAAAATCTATGCACAAAGCCCGGTAATACTTACACAGCTTGGTAACAGTTATTTTGAACTGCATGATTTTGTTAAAGCGGAAAAATATTATAAGGAAGCGCTGCAGTACAATCCCGGTTTCGGGCAGGCACACAGTTCGCTTTGTGAACTCTATATTCAGCAAAACAGGCTGAAGGATGCGCTGGTGGAATTATTTGCAGGTGTGAAAAATATTGGTTGCAGTTACAGCAGTGCCGCTGCAAATTTCAACTATCTGCAGCAGCAGGCTGAAGCGGCCGACACTAAAGAGTCATTCTGGAATGAAACAAAGAATAATATCAGGCCCGAAGATGCATTGGCGCCACTGGTTCCGGATGATAATAAAATAAAAATGCCGGATTTTCCCACGATCTCTGTGCTGGCCGACTGGATGGAAGGCGGCGGTTATGCAGCCGCGGTAAAAGCCTATAAATCGTATATGGATGTCAACACCGCATTTGTGGAATCCTTTGTAAAAATCCACAAAGAAGTACCGCAGCTGCCACCCAATGTCGTGTTGCGTGATTTTCCCAATGAACGCATGGCGCTGGATTGCATCACTGAATTTTTTCACTGGCAGTCTTCGGAGGAATTTAAGAAGTACGACAAGAAACTCGATGATATCAAATCACAAATGTTTGAAGTAATGCAGGTATACATGAAAAAGCATGAACTGTATGTGAAGAATTTTATTACCTGCTCCAATGATTGCGGTACCGACCAGGCCTGTATCGCAGAATGCCGCCGGGTGTTTTGCGTAAATGATTGTCCTGCGGCGAATGAATGCAACCAGCAACTGCAGTCATTATACCTCAAGTTTCCGCAGGCCTTTACCGAAACAAAGAAAAACCAGGAAAAAATTCTGGACGACCTGTATGCTTTCACCGGGCAGTGGTACAGTAAAATTGAAAGTCCGTACTGGAGCAGGATCTATGCTTACGAAATCCGCCGGGTGGCACTAACCATACTTGGAAATACTTATGCCGCTTACCCGCAGGCATTTCTGTTTCCTGTACACAACGATTGCGGCACCGATTGCTCGGTTTATGTAAACCCTGCGCCAACTGAACCCGGACCAACAGAGAAAAAAAATCCAAAGGGAGCCGAATGCGGTTTACCCGGTAAAATAAAATTCTCCGTTGCGATATGCGAGCTCGGGCTCGATTGTGAAAGCGTGGAGATCGGTTGTACCGAAATTATCTCCACTTCTGTAAAAAGAAATTTTGTAAAGAAAACCACCACCGCTTTTTTAGGCCTGGGTGTAAAAGGTGATGCCGGTATCATCAGTGCCGGAGCCAAGGCCGGTGTGCAGGTAACCGTTTCGGATAATATGGAAGTGGATGATGTGGGATTTAAATCTGAAATGTCGGTTTCTGCCGGCTGGGGACCGGCCAAGGCGAGTGCTTCTTCTGCCGTGAGCTATACGGTGATGACTGGTTTAAGTGCCAAACCATCAGGAAGTATCGGAGTTAAACTGGAATAAAAAATGGATATGAAAAAGGGTAAAATAAAAAAACAAATGTTGTGGACCCTCCTGCTTTGCTGCAACAGCCTGCTTGCACAGGATTCAAAATTACTGCTCGACAAGCAGGGTGTTTGCAAAGTGGTTGACTGGGGTGTGTATACCCATTTTGACTGCGGTTTTACAAAAACAGAAACAGGACTGAACTACAAAAAACTGAACAGCATAGTGGATGCAACCAGGAAAAACCCTGTGCTTTCAGAATTAAAGGGCTTTGACCTGATGCCAACATTCTTTGCACAAAACTGTGATGTAAAAGTGGGTTATGGTATCCCTTCCATCATTCATTTTGAATTTCATACCTGGAGCCTGTATAAAAAAAGCGGTAAGGAAGGCCGCTGGGATATTGAACCGCCGCACTGGGATATCATGGTGAATGACATCAGGCCGTTTGGTAACAGTACTGATTATATTGTGAACAGGCCGCGTAAAGAAGATTGCAAACCCGGTTTTGATTTTGAGAAATGGAAAAACGCCACAATCAAAATGCGGGAATTGTTTCATACCCCCGGAAAAAAAATAATGCTTGAGCCGGGGATCGATGTATACGGTGATGATAAGATCATTTTTTACAATCCTGCCAGGCCCGATTACTGGCTGCCTGTTACAGTTGATGAAGCATATGCCATCTGGATCGACTATTACAAAAATGATCCTGACGAGATCGCTTCAAAAATAAGTTTGCAAATGCTGGAAGCAGAATACGCCGGGCTGAGTGCCGCAGATAAAAAAGCACCTGCTTATTTTGGAGGTGTGGCTTCCATTTCGCAGATTAACCCGCAAAAAACCGACCAGCAGCTGGTAAGGGCCAACCCGCTTTACTGGAACAAACAATTATCAAAAGGAGCCGTGCAGCTGTTGTGTTGTGTGCTGCCACAGACCAGGTCATACATCACCTATGATAAGGAAGAAGCGCTGAAAGTACAGGGTGGCTCCTATCATATGTACCGTTTCATGGAATCATTCGATATCAAAACCCTGCTGCCTCTGATAGAAAAATAAGGGCGGTGAATGCCGCCCTTTATTTTAAACTGCATTTGTAAAACTTCAGAAGATCAGTCTGCAAATTTTCTTCCCCTGGCCATGATGAGGAAAACAATGGAGGTAACAAAACTCATGATGACAAAACCCACGATCCAGAGTGCTTTTTCGCCGTCGGATACCGTTTTGTTCTTCGCCACCATTACAATGCCCATGATCCGGTATGCAAGACTGGTGATACTGGCCACAATGATGGAAAACACCACCTGCGGGTTAAATATCCTGCCAAAAAATTCCCATGGCATACGGTTGTTGCGTAAATAGTCATGATCGTTGAAAGCAAATCCGAAAATGGCCTGTATATAAAAAATAAAGAAGAGGATGGCTGCAAGGGTTGATACAATGAATAAACCCAGGAAGATATTATACCGTGACATTTTTATTTTAAAGTTACGAAACTGTGGTGATTCCTTCTGCCGAAACAAACGCATCCACCAGCCGCATCACATCCGTGCCCTCGTTTCCACAGCAGGGATTGGGGCCCTTTCCCAGGAAAAAATTTACCACGGCTTCAATCATGGGCTGCTGTACATGCTGCAGCGGTTCGAAAGCATAAGCGGAATGAATGCCGCCGGCAGTTACTTCAACCGGCGTATAATCAAACATGCTGAAACGGATTTCTCCCCTGCTGCCCGTGATCACACAGGTATCTTTGCCAGCCGCCGCATTGAAACACCAGGAACCATTGAATACGACACCGTTTTCAAAAAGCATCGTTCCGGAAACAAGATCATGCGCTGCATACTGGCCCGCCTGGTTGAAGGCAAAGCTTTTTACGTTTTTTACCGGCCCAAAAAAATGATACAGGATATCCAGCTGGTGTGGCGCCAGGTCGTGAAAAAGTCCGCCACCGGATAATGCAGGATTTACCCGCCAGGCAAAATGCGGGTTTTCAAGTTGCTCTTTACTAAAGGGCGTTTTATACAGGCTCAGCTCTACCAGTCTTACTTCACCAATGGTATTTGCAGCCAGCAGGGATTTGATTTTTTTAAACAAAGGCTGTTCCCGCCTGTAATGTGCTACAGATAATTTTACACCTGCTTTTGCGGCAGCTGTTGTCATGCGTTCTGCTGCGGCTGCATCCAGAGCCATGGGTTTCTCCACATAAACCGGTTTGCCGGCATGGATGGCATCGATGGCATAGGCTTCATGTGAGCCGGGCGGTGTGGCGATATAAACCGCGTTTACCTCCGGGTCATTGATCAGTTCATTTGCATCACTATACCATTTGGGAACCTGGTGCCTTTTTGCATAGTCTGCTGCTTTGGCCGCATCCCGACGCATGACGGCCACCAATGATGAACCCGGCACTTTATTGAATGCGGGACCGCTTTTTACTTCCGTTACATCACCACAGCCAATAATACCCCAGTTGATTTTTTCCATGATTAATATTAGCGATTATTTTTTAACCGTGATTAAAAAACTAACTTAGGTTTTAAATTGCCTGTATGAAATATATATTGACCCTGGTGACCCTGCTTGTTTTCAACTGTGCCGTTGCACAACTGAAACCCGTTGGTTATGGTGTGTTTCATTTCAGCGAAAGCCCGGTTACAAAAGGCGAACTGCGTGAAACCCGTAAAATGGCTGAAGGAACCACCACTGAATTTGAATATTTCAAAGTACATGTTACCACGCAGCAAAAAGGTGCTGTGCCAAGACCGGCACATGCCCAAAAAGATATTGAAGAACTGATCATTGTTACGGAAGGCACCCTGCAATGTACCATTGACAAAACAACCAGTGTGATCAATGCGGGCAGTGTGCTGCTGATACCGCCGGGCACCATGCAGTCGGTGGAAAATAAAGGTAACGGGCCGCTCACTTATTACGTGTTCCAGTTCCGCAGCCATAAAGGCATGAATACAGAACGCAGTACAGCGGCCGGCGCTGCACATGTGTATAGTATCGATACCTTGTTGTATACCGAAAAAGATGGCAAGGGCACCCGTAAATATTTCGACCGGCCCACGGCAGCCTGTGATCGCTTTGAAATGCATACCACCACGCTCACCAAAGCCGGGCCCAGTCATGCGCCGCACCAGCATGCGGAAACAGAGATCATCCTGGTAACAGATGGTGTGGTGGAAATGATGATTGACGGGAAAAATTTTAAGGGAACTGCCGGTGATTTTTTTATTGCAGAAAGTGGCAAGCTGCATGGTGTGTCGAATGGCAGTGATCAGCGCTGCACCTATTATGCATTTAAATGGAAGTAAGAAACCTCATGAGAAAAATTTTATTCCTTGGCAGCCTGGTCTCTGTGATGACTGCGGGTGCACAAAAAAATACTGACAGTATTTACTCCGGCAATCCCTTATTCAAAGGCTGGTATGCCGATCCGGAAGGAGCCATTTTCAAAAAACAATACTGGATATATCCTACCTATTCAGACAAATACAACAAGCAGGTGTTTTTTGATGCATTCTCCTCCCCTGATTTGGTTCACTGGACCAAACATCCCCGCATTTTAGATACGGCGGCTATCCGCTGGGCACGCAGGGCCATGTGGGCGCCTTCGGTGGTTGAAAAGAAAGGACGCTATTATTTTTTCTTTGGTGCCAATGATATTCAAAACAACGAGGAATACGGCGGCATTGGTGTGGCAGTGGCGGATAACCCGGCCGGACCATTCAGGGATCATTTACAAAAGCCGCTGGTGCCCGCATTTTATAATGGCGCACAACCGATCGACCAGTTTGCATTTAAAGACAAGGATGGTGCTTATTACCTGATCTATGGCGGTTGGGGACATTGCAATATTGCCAAACTGAATAATGATTTCAGCGGCTTTGTTCCGATAAAAGATACGGTCACTTTTAAAGAGATCACACCGGATGGTTATGTGGAAGGCCCCTTTATGTTCATCCGCAATGGTAAGTACTATTTTATGTGGAGTGAAGGCGGCTGGACAGGCCCCGATTACTGTGTGGCTTATGCCATCGGTGATTCACCATTCGGACCGTTTAAACGTATTGGTAAAATTTTGCAGCAGGACCCCGCCATTGCCAGGGGCGCCGGTCATCATTCTGTGATTCGTATTCCCGGAACGGATGAATGGTATATTATTTATCACCGCCGCCCATTGAAAGAAACCGATGGCAATTCCAGGGAAACCTGTATTGAGCATATGTACTTTGATGCAAACGGTTTTATCAAACCCGTAAAAATTACAAACGAAGGTGTTGAAAAAAGGGTGATACGATAAAAGGGAAATGCTGCTGATAAAATCATTGCCAGGTGAGCTTGCCGAAACTGGTTTTTTGCAACCCGCCATCGACAAGCCCAGGCTGACATTTTTATTTATAACGGGAAATCAAAATCAAATACAAATTTTTCTGCTTTGGGTAATGGCTTTCGTGGTAACAGGTCGTTACGCATGGCTGTGTTATACACAAAAGCGGCCATTACTGCTGCAGCCTGTTTAAGGTCTTCAATGGAAAGATGATCGTAAGTATCCATATTGCTGTGATGTGTACGGGTTTCATATTCCAGCGGATCCTGGATGAACTGGAAACCGGGAATACCCACGGCATCAAAACTGATATGGTCGGTACTGCCCGTATTGCTCAGCGTTACGCCGCCATTGGCACCCATATCGGCAAAAGGAGCCAGCCATGATTTAAAAATTTCCCTTACCGCATCATTGCCCTGTGTATAGATGCCGCGGATTTTACCACTGCCATTATCGAGGTTATAATAAGCCGAGATATGGGCCTGTTCGGGTGTAAGTTTCATATCGGCCGGGTCGCCAAAATGTTTTTTCACATAACCGAATGACCCATACAATCCCTGTTCTTCCCCGCCCCATAATGCGATACGAATGGTGCGGCGCGGTTGTATGTTCAGTGCTTTTAAAATGCGGATGGCTTCCAGTGATGCGATACATCCTGCCGCATTATCTGTGGCGCCTGTGCCGCCGGCCCAGCTGTCGAGGTGACCGCCCAGCATCACCACCTGGGACATTAGAGCCGGGTCAGTTCCCGGTATTTCTGCCACCACATTATAACCTGTCAGATCATCATCGTAAAACTTATTCTTCAGGTTTATTTCGAGTTGTACTTTTTTATTGTCCTGTAAGAGCCGGGTCAAACGTAAATAATCTTCACGGCTTGTTTTCATTTCTGGTAATGTGGCAGCATACCCTTTAGCATAACCGGTTCCGCCATCTACAAATACAGTTCCATCTCTCGAGCCCCTGCTGCTTAATATCAGCGCCACGGCGCCTTTTTTCTCCAGGTAAAGTTTGGTGTAATAATCTCTTTTAATAAAGGGTAAAAAACCTTCCATTTCTTTTCTTCCCACCATGTATTTATCGGTGATATGATCCAGGCTGCTGTCGCCATACCTCGTGGCATAAGCCTTGAATGCATCCGGTATGGCAGTACCGCCGGGTTTTATCATGATGATCTTTCCTTTTATGGCATCCCCCATTTTATCAATGCTGGCAGAATCCAGTGCATCCAGCATCAGCAGTTCGCAGGTAGTGGATTTTTTGGTGCTCTTGCACCAGGGCACGGGGTATGCAATGATGTTTTCGTAGTAAGGCATTTTCATTGCCAGCGTTCCCTGTTCATTACTCCAGCCCCTTCCAAACTCACCCCATGCTTCACGGCCTGCATTCGCAAGCCCCCATTGTTTGCAGATATCCGTAACCCAGTCGAGCGCCCGGTTATATCCCGGTGAATTGGTAAGCCTGGGGCCGCAAACATCGGTGAGGTTATGGGCGATCATTGCCACCTGCGAATGGTTCTTTGCTTCGTCTTTGATTTTTTGCATTACCTGCATGTCAACCGGTTCCTGTGCAAAGGCAATGCAGGATACAAAGGCGAGTAATATGGCAATAGAAAATTGTTTTTTCATGTCAATAGTTTAGGGCTGTAAAATACTGTTTTAATGTACAGGAAGAGAAAAGAGATGGATCAACGGTGTGTTTTTTGTATCCATCCGTCTTTTTCGATGGCATATATATAATCCAGCTTAGGCGCTTCGCCGTAATAGGCGGTTTCTTCTTCCCGTATTTTTTGGGCGCCGATACGGGTTATGGCAATTTGCGAACGTTTATTTACCGCACCGATATAGAAATACACAATGCCTGTATATTGAAATGCATGAGCGAGCATCAGCTGCTTCAGGGCTTTGTTATGCCCTGTGCCCCAATGTGAGCGTTTAAAAAAAGTATACCCAATGGAAAGTTCTCCTTTTAGTTTGTCATCTACATATCTCGAACTTCCAATTACTTCATCTGTTTTTGTATCAGTTACCAAAAAAGCACCACTGCTTTCCATCGCTCCTTTAAAATAATTGGTGAATTCAGCCAGCTGCCAGCGGTTTTTATTGGGATGCTGTTCCCAGATCAGCGGGTCGCTGGCGGCAGCATACAATGCCTCAAAATCTTTTTGCTGCAACGGGGTTGCGGTAACCAGTTCGTTTTGTAAAAAAGGCTGCAGGTTCATTGTTCAAAATACAGGTGGTAATGGTTGCAGCACTTGGGATTGAAAGCTGCACCGCAAAAAGGGCATTGGTTATTGCAGGAAAGGTATTGAGCAATGGTCATTTCATTATAACACTGGCCGCATAAAATGGCAGGGGTGTCAAATGCTGTGCCGGGCCATACTGCTGCGGGATGTCCGGCTGTTTCATTATGACATTCAATGCAGGGATAATAGGTGTTGCAACAGGGCATTTTAATGGCTATGATATCCAGTGCAGAATGATAATGGATGCACCGGGTGTGTGCATCGATGGTATTTCCCCCGACGATAATTTTGTCTTGCTCCTTGTTCATACTTTGTTTCCGGGTATAAAGTTATGAAGGGGGCCGCTCATAAGGAAATGATTAATTGAATTTCACCACTTCAAAATCACTGCCATGCAGCTGACCCAGTTTGCGCAGGTCGTCATTATTCCATCTTTCATCGGGTGCACCGCTGATATACAGATTGCTGCCGATATCGGCCAGTATGAGTCCATATTTTTTCATAGCACGTAATATGATCTGATTGGTGGCAGAATAGGTGCTGATATCAACACTTGCTTTTAAACGGATCCTGGCACCAAAAGGCAGACTGTATGTTCCGCCCGTGCTGTTCACTTTATGTCTTGCTGGATAAATATATGCAGGCTTCACATTACTGCTGGTCAGTGTAAAGCGGATGGGATGATCGATCGCTCCTTTTAATATTTCTTCATATCGAACCAGGCCCGGGAAAATGGGTAATCCGGCCGCATCGGCTGAAGTCCATGTTTCAGGCCGCATGGTATTGGAATTTAAATCGAATATAGCACCGGATGATGCATCCCACCGGCTGCCATTCACCCTCGCATAAAATAATTCGTAGAGTTTTTTATTCTCAACATCCACCGCAATCACATGACTGTCGCCGCTGCCATTGCCTTCTACGGGTGCATTCAGCGGAATGGGATAAGGACCGGGATCGCTTTCATCACCATAATCAGTAAAGTTGATGGGGATCTTGGGCTGGCTGCCGCAAACCACCACGTATGGAATTCCAATAGGTGCGCCATTCCACAAACCGCTGCCAAAATCGGCCTTGACGGGCGGCGTGGCAATGCCTGCAATGATCTGCGTATTGTATGGATCAACGGGTGAAGCAGCTATGTCTTTATTCCATGGATTATCTGCGGGGAAAAGACTGATATTCTCTGCCGCGGCTTTGGTGGCGCTGCAGGATACACCTCCACCGGTGCCATTGTCACCGGTGGGTTTAGGTGCTGCATCAGGCGCTTTTTTACTGCATGATGCAAGTATACTAAAGGCAAGACAGGAAAGATACAGACGGAAGTGAACAGCCATTTTCATAGAAAGGATTTGTGTATGAGCAACAAAAACTAAGCCAAGAGTGCCGGAAAATCTTTACCGGATGAAGAGTTTGCCTGTTTCGATTACGGTACGATCCTGTTGCATGAGTTTATAAATGTACATGCCGGGCGACAGTGTGCTGATATTGATGCTGTTTGGCAGCGATGCCATATTCCGCACCATCCGGCCGCTGATGTCAAATAATTGCAGGCGGCTGTCAGCCGGAAGACCCTGTTGCAGTACATAATGCAACTGTTCTCCGCGGCTAACCGGATTGGGATAAAAACGGATTTTGCCAGACCCGGTTGTGAGCACCTGTATGATATCCGTATATACGGAAACCCCGTTTTGCAGCCTGATCCTTGCACGGATATACGTGATGCCGGCATCCAGCATTTCGGTTAACTGGTGATAGATATTTGTTGCGGCCAATGTTTTTTGGGAGCCATAAATTTTAATGAGCTGCCCGTTACCAGTCACCTGTTCAAATGAAACACTGTCGGTAAGTGCGGCATTGCTCAGTTCGAGTACAAGATCAAGTTTGTTCTGATCCAGCAGGTTATAGTAAAGTGTTTTGTAAAAACATTGCACGCCCTGTAATGTAATGTCAAATGCCAGGCTGCGGATTGCAGGTAAATTATTGGTCAGTATTGGTTCAACAGCATACACCAGGTTGGGATAATTGTTTCTTTTAAATACGGCAAAAGTATCGGTAACAGTAAGAATGGGTTTTAAATAAGCACTGTCAGCCAGCGTGAATATTTTATATCCACCGGCATACACATGTTTTTTCCATGAAAGCCTGAATGAATCTGCACAAACATAATCCACCACCGGCCTTGTTACTTTACTGAGTATAATGGAGGCAGAAAAAAAACTTCCAAAGGGTGTTTCCATTTTAAACAGTGCAGTACTGGCAGTATCCTTAATGGCCCAGCTGTATTGGTTGCTGTAAATTTTGAGGGCAGATTTGATCAGCTGCCAGCTGCTGCCATTATTATAACTGATGAATAAATTTCCGGTGGTGTTGGTATCGGCCACAAATGTTTTCCATTTGATGACAATATCCGGGTTTTCTTCGCGGTTGGCATCTGATGCATGCTGCGGGTTGGTGAAAGAAAATGTATTGAGTGTATCGGCATTGACGGCAATGGCGAAAGGCACCGTTGCCGATTGCACTGAAGTGCCGGTAACTTTTACCTGGTAATTGCCTGCCGCGGGCAGCTGGATACTTACCTGCTCCGCTGTATTCAGCGAATCTCTTTTACGGGTGGCGGGTTTTACAAGTGAATCTGCCTGGGCAGCCGCATTCAGCACCCAGGGTTTGTAAACCGTTCCTGAACCTGTTTCAATGATTTCGAGATCAAGATCATTAAGCAGTGCTTTATTGTTATTGACAGCGCTGCTGGTATCTGTCCAGGCCAGTGTTACTTTCAGCTGTGCGATATTGGCCGGAACCACCATGTTTTTAATCCATGATTGTGCTGCTGCCAGGGAACCGCCATCATATTTTTTTTGCTGGATGGTTTTAACCGCGGCATAACTGTTCAGCAGTCCGTACCCTGTTTTATAATCGATCCCCTTTGTGTAAATATCATCCGCTGTATTGTATAAAACTGCTTTTATAAGCGCTGCTGCCGGCAATGCCTGTCCGTTACTGTCGGCATATACCTGCTGCAGCACCGCAATGGTGCCGCTGACAGCTGCGGCGGCATCTGATGTGCCATTCGGACCAAGGGCAGTAAGCTGCGGTGCAATCCTGCCATCATAAAGCGGACCGGCAGAACTTTCAGCACCTACAATACCTTTATTGTCGATGGCTCCCACGGTGATGATATTTTTCGCCATTTTGAAATTACCGGTAAGGTTGGCGAAGCCGGTAATATTTGCATATTTACCATCCGTGGCAAACTGGCTGCCCCTGTTGCCGGCAGAAAAAACATGCAGCATATTTTTGTTCAGCCAGGTTTGTGCATCATAACTCACCGCTTCGGCGCCATAAAACTGCTGGATAACGGTTCCGTATGAATGGTTTTCGACAGCAACATTATTTGCGTTGAGGACCGTAATATCATCTGCAAATAAATTGGAGAAAGAACTTGGAAAAAAACTGCAGCCATTGGCAATACCCCTGCCATCGTAAAAACTGTTGCCGGCACCGCCGATGATGGATGCGATCACGGTGGCATGATTATCGGTGGAGGATGCAGCAATGGAAGATGGCAGCACCCGTTTATAAATATCCAGGTCGGCCACCTGCATCTGCTGTTCCTTCACGCCCACTGCCCTGTTTTTACCATTGGCGCCCGGGATAAGATAATCTACGGCATTGATACCATGATAACTGCGGTCGTAACCGATGATGCCAATTTCCGTTTGTGCTTTTTGCTTCAGGTCAATAAATATTACAGCGGGTAACGGTGCGATTTTATGAAGAAGCACGGCAGGCTTGCATTCCACCATTACTGCATTTGAAAGTGCATCTGTTCCTGTTATGCGCAGGCCTTCCAGTTTTTCCAGTAGCGGAATCATATTTGCAGGATCAGTAACGATAATGGTATACTCTCCTGGCTTTGTACCTGGGGAGGCTTCCGCCGCGGGTGAAAATTTCCAGCGGTCATTTGCGGGAGCGCTGATAAATATTCCCGTTTTTATTTGGATCAGCTGGTTGCGGCTGAGGATGGCCGTGCTGTCATCCAGTATCCGCACTGTCTGAAGCGGGGAAATACTGCCGGGTTTAAAGCGGCATACTTCATAACTGTTAACGGGGTTGTTTTGGCGGGATGCAAATTTTGTAAAAGCATCTTCTCTTACTGCTGGCTGCTGGGCATTCGTGGTACCATATACCAGCAGTAATACCATTACTGTTACTGGTTGCTTAAAAATCCTTTTTCTCAAATCGGTAAATATGTTCATGCAAAAACAGCCGCTGATAGTAAAATAAAATTAAGGTTATTTGCCGCTATACAGAAAATAAAAATCCCTTCCTGGTGAGAAAGGGATTTTTAATCATATGCGTTGTATTAATACACGTAATTCAGTGCAGTACCATCTGAACTGCTGAAAGCAGGATTGTTATTGGTACATGCCATCATCCATGAATTGTATGAACCGGAAACCGTGGTGGGTGTGCCGGGGATCCAAACTGCGCCCACACCTGCAGAACCTTCGTTTGCATTTTGTCCGCAGCTGGAACGGTTCATATAATCAGTATGACGGAAACCGATGCAATGGCCAATTTCATGTGCCATCACTTCATCCGCTTTATTGGCGGTATTCAGGTAGCTGGTGGCGCAGCTGCTGGTGCTTAAAGTAAAACCACTGGAAGGGTTACCACTGGCAGTGGGAAAACCCGAAGCCTGTCCCAGGATGCAGCCGCCACCTGACGTGCCCAGGTTGGCGCCACTGATCACAATATTGCCACCAGAGGTTACACGCTGAAAGGCAATCTTAAGATTGAGATTGTTGTAACGTGCCAGCGCCTGGTCTAAACCCGTAGAGTAATAAGAAGGGAAACCAGATCCCAGCCTTACGGTAATGATACGCTGACCGGTGGCAGGTGTGCTTACGATGTTGGTGGTGCGGTAATGTTCAGTGTTCGCAACAACCAGCTCATGCGCAGGTGAATTGCCTGCCATTTCTTTTAATTGTGCCGCAGTAAGCAGCATGTCACCTTCAATCAGGTAAGAACCATCAGCGGTTTTCTCGGCCCAGTTGCCATTGAAACCGGCCGCAACGATCATCGTTTTTTCATCCTGCGATAATCCTGTTGCGTCAGCGTCGTTAGAAACTTTTTTACAACTGGCAAATGCACCTGCCAGTAACAAAGACAAACCAGCGTTCCTGATAATTTGTTTCATGTTCATTTAGTTTAGTTAAAAAAGGAGGTTGAGTGTACAATATAGAAAGCTTTTTGAATTGGTGAAATACCCCATTGTGGTAATTTTATTCACAGCAACTGTATAAAATATCAACCGTAAAAATCACGGGGATTGATACGATGTATGATGGAAAACTACGGGAGGTTTTTACGCAATGCAGGCATAAAATAAAAATGCCCCTGCAGTAAGGGGCATTTTTTATTGCAGTAGATTATTTTAATAAACATAGTTCAGTGCAATCACATCATCCGCATTGAAGATGATGCTGCCCATTATCCACCGCGGTGGAATAAGAAGCCCGAAAACCGTTGCCCGGGCGCACAGGTGCCCCGGGGCTGCTGGCAGGTATTCACAGGATATCCTCCAGCGTGTATTCCCTGTTGTTGAAACGGGTGCTGTCTCCTTTCTGCAGGTGCATGAACTGTTTCCCTAACGGGGATGAAGACGAAAGTGCGGTAACGGTGCAGTTGCTGATCTCGGCCTTGCCCAGTGCGGCACTGATAAAAAAATAACCCTGTCCTGTTTTTACAACACTTCCGTTTACAACGGCCACGGTGCTGATGGCGGGATCGATCTTTTGTAATACCGCTTTTTGCTGCAATACTTCCTGCAGTTGTGCCCGGGTGTTATCCTGTTCGATCTGCAGCATGGCAAGGGCGGTTTCATATTTGTCGCCGGCGGTGCTTTTTGTTTCATTGGCGCCACTTTCCCTCAGGTCATGGAGTACCTGCTGCAGCTGGTTGATTTTATTATTTACCAGTTGCAGGAAATGATGGTGTATCTGCTGTTTGAATGTCATGTTGCCTGGAACGGTCAGTGCAGGGAATCCATTTCTTTCTGGTATTCATATTGCAGGTCTTCATGCATGGATCCAATGGCTGCCCTGATCTTTTTATACTGGTTTTGGAGGATATTGATGACCACGGTATTGCCGGTAACATTTTTTTCCATACTGTTCACCAGCCTGCAAAAATGCAGCAGCAGTTCTGTTTCCACCACGGCATCGCCGCTGTAGCGGGTATATTTGGCCGCAGTGCGGAGCATTTTGCGCAGGGATTTTTTTACAAAGTAAACACTGCTGCGGTTAATATTTTCAAACTGCACATCCAGTTCTGCTTTTACCGATGCAATATACCCGGGTATATCATGCGCTTCAAAAAGTAAAAATGTAAGGAGCTCCTTATTCTCTTTTTTAAAACGCGACAGCCGCAGGCATAATGCAACCAGCTTATCTGCAGGCAGGTGTTTCAGCTCTTCCTTTATTTCATTTACAGCAGCGGCCCTCATTGTACAACGATCTCTTCAGGTTTTGTAATAACGATCTGCGGCTTGCCCCTGAATGCCTCCAGCCTGCCTGTAACACATACTTTTTTATTGGTGTACAGTTCGGCAGGTGTAGCTTTGAAATGGCCAAGGTCTTTGCTGAATATCACAATGGTCAGCGGGGAATTGGGATGGGCAGCCCCCAGGTTTATAAAAGTGAGTTTTTCGAGGCTTTTTATTCCGAATACGGCTGAGCAAACCGTAACACTGTCGCCAATATGTTTGCTGGCTGAATCAGCAGGTATGCTCACCTGTGCATCAACAGCACTGCAAGACAGGATAAGTGCAACTGTAAAAAAAATATTTCTCATGGCACAAATATATCACAAACTGCAGTTCGGTCTGCAATCCCCTACTGTCTGGCCCAAAGTCAAAAGCAGTTAGTATGGTGATTGACAGTCTTTATTTGAGTGGTAATATCCAACAGGTAATTTAACTATGGTATTTTGCCCTACAGCATTGAAATGATCACCAGGGCACAGCCTGCTATGAGCATTACAATCAGGTTATAAAATTATAGTAGGGATTTTGTGATGCCTTCCCATTCCTGTTCTAAGGAAACGGCAGGTACTTCTTTACTAGCCCTGCTGTACCAGTATGCCGCATTGCCCAAATCGCCTTCCTTGCGGTGCAGGTATGCGTGCACCAGGCAGGCTTTGCGGTCATGCAGTTCTGCAACAATATCGTGGGCCTTATCCCAGTGGCCATTTGCGTCATACCACATGGCCTGGAGGTAAATACTGGTATCACCTGGTGGCAGGGGATTTTGTAAAGAGCGGGAGAAAGTTTCAAATTCCATGCTGCTGTATTGAACTATTCTTTTTCAAACCAAAGCACAGAATTACCGGTGCTGTATTCATTTTGTTCCCATAATTTGTTGGCCGGATCAAGTATCCATTTGCCATCCACCACAAATTTATACAGGTGTTTGCCCTTGTTAAGATGTGCATTGAATATCCACTCATCTCCTTCCCTGCGCATTTTAAATGAGGAGGCATTCCAGTTATTGATGTCCCCGGCAACACAAACAATATGTGCCGAATCAAATCCTTTTAAACGGAAGGTGAAATTGGGATCGATCACCAGCGAAAGGTTTCCTTTGGTGAGGGAATCCTCTGTGAGCTGCCCGTCAATCTTCAAACGGTATTCATAATTTCCCGGGCCCAGCGTGTATGCCAGTTCCCAGCCACTGCCGGTTTTGGTCATGAAAAGCTCGTTGTCATTCCAGTTATTGAACGAGCCGAGTAGCACCACTTTTTTTGCGCTGGTAAAACCATCCAGTTTGAAAAGATACGGATTGCCAAACCGTATCACCGAATTATATTCGTTGTATTCATTGGGAAATTTATCCGGGTTGGCAGGATCGGACAGCCATTTTCCATCTGCAATGAAACGGTAAGTATGGGTGCCTTCAGAAATGTACACAGGAAGCATCCAGCCTGCTTCAGTCCGCTGCATGGGCAAATCCCGTTCCTGCCAGTTGTTAAAACTGCCTGCCAGGAAAACCCGTTTTGCATCCGCATAACCATTCAGTGTAAAATTGTAATTGGTTTTAAAATAAACTGAATTGTCATTGCCCATACCATCGTTTTCCACCAGGCTGTTGTCTTTGTCAATCCGCCAGTTATCGTCGATGATAAATTTATACAGGTGTTTGCCGGGACGCAGTATTATATCTGCCTGCCAGCCACTGTCAGTCTTTATCATGGGTACCACTCCCTGCCCCCAGCTGGTAAATGATCCTGCCAGCATCACTTTTGAAGCGGTGGTTTGTCCGCGTAAGAAAAAACGCACCACCGAATCTCTTACTTCAAAAGCCGGTTTGTTTTTGAATTTATTTACACCAAAATGCACCTGGTTTGCAGGCGCAGGTATTTCATCATTGCTTTTTTGTGTGATGATAATGCGTTCTGCCGGGTTGTTGATATTATCAGCCCCGAACAGGGGTTTGCTGATCACCAGCACTTCCTTATTGTCGATATCCACTTTCCAGCCCAGCCTGATCAATGAATCGGTGATGCCGGTTTTTACAAACGCAGGCAGGTTGAGATCAGACAATTCATACTTGGTGATAAAACTGTCAAGGCTGGCTGCTGAAATATCTTTTCCCAGTGCGATGAACATTTTACCATTTTTTACTGAATAGGATTTTACAGGCACCTGCGCTTTTGTATAAGATACAAACAGCAGCAGGCAGAGCAGGAACCACCGCCCGGGCAATGGGTAAGCAGGATATCGTTTTTCTTGACGCCTCATTTCCAGATGTACATTTTATTGGTTACAAAGTTAAATCCTATTTTATGTAATGAGAGAAAATCAAATCCTAAAATCCCGTCAATACAGCTGTTATCGGCCAGGCAGGTCTTTTCAAGGTTGGTGATGATCACCGTCAAGATCCCCGTGTTCTGGCCGCCAATAAAAAGATTACTGAGATTGCCATACAGGGCCTCCACCTTTTTATCACCCGTGCCATTGAGTTTGATACGCTTTAAAATTTCCACGTTATCAAATACCGATTGCGGCAAACGGCTGTCGAGCAAATTGGATTCTGCACCTGAATCAATGATAAGGCGGATTTTTTTGCCGTTCAGTATGGTGCTGGTAACAATTTTATTATTCCACATATCAAAGGGTACCGTGGTAAATAAGGTTCCATTATTCAAATGCGGACTCAGGTAGGTAAGCCGGTCTTTTTTTCCAAAGCGGTGCAGGTACAGCAGGTTATTTTCATAATCAATAATCATTTCAAACTGGCGGAACAGTGACACACCAAGCAGTCCCAGTATTTTAACGCCTTTTAGATTTTCAATGTGACCCAGGCTGAGCAGGTTTGCCTCGGTATTGGAGGTGGTGATACAGCCAAACTGCAGGGATTTTACTTCGGTGCGTACCACGGCTGCGCCGCCTCCGGTAATGCCGCTTTGTTCTTCTCCATGATCGGCCACGGCAGCATAATCCCTGAAATAAGTAAGATTGAGTACAAGTCCAGGTGCGCCGGTATCCAGGATAAAATTACCAGCCGTGGTATCGGCGCTTGCTTTTAATAAAATCAGGTTACCAGCACGGCTGAATGGAATCACACAACTGGTGGAATCTGCAGGCAGTTGCGGCAGTGATTGCAGGGTGATATGGATATTCTTTTTTGGAACTGGGCCATCATGTGCACCTGCATCCGTATACAGCAATACGAGTATGGCTGTGAGAATAAAAAACGGGTATGCTGCAAAATGTTTAATAATTCAAAAAGGATTAAGCCGTCATTTGATCAATTTCCATTGCTCCTCCAGCATTTTTATAAAATAGCCGCCCACCACGCTGCGTGCCTGGAACCCGACCTGTTTGCCATCGGTGGTTTCATGCCAGTCGCCCAGCGGTACCCTGCTCGGCGTTTCCATCGCAAATTTATAAACAGGATCCACCAGTGCTTCAAAATCCTTTTTATCATCTGCCATGGTGGCCGTCCAGGTGATCCAGTCAGATTTTGTATAGGTTTTGCGGCTGTCGAGCGGCAAACCAAAAATGTTTTGTTTGGTTAAATAATAACGGATCTCTTTTTGGTGCACTTCATCCGGAAATAATCCAAGGTTGAGCAGTTTATCCCATACAAGATTATATTTCTGGCTCCAGGTATTTTTTTTGTCAAACGTAAGTGAATAGTGATCGCCATCTGCGGCCATCTCCATCCATCGCGGTACAAACCCTTTAGCGATTTCATTGTATTTGGCGGCTTCATCATTTTTATCGAGGTGCATGGCCATCTGCGCATATGCAGAAATACCCACGATGGCTTTTAACGACAGGTTGCTGTTACGTGACAGGTGACCTGCAAAATCATCGGTGCATAGCTGGTTGGTGGGGTCAAAACCGTCTTTCACCAGGAAGTCGACCCACTTGCTTAGCACATCCCAGTGTTTAAGGGCAAACTTGTAATTGAATTCTGCTTTGCAAATCGCTGCAGTAAGAATAATCATATTGCCGGCTTCTTCCACGGGCATATCCTCAGGATAGGTTTGCCCGTTTGCAACGGGATAAGTTCCCAGGTCATGCGCAGGAAATGGTTTTTTCCATTTGCCGCTTTCGCTGTAATACATCAATGGTTCCACCATGCCTTTCAGCAGCGCCGGGTTGTACAACAAACTCAGCGGGGCGGATGGATAGGTAACGTCCACTGTCCATATAGATCCATTGCTGAAATTTTCTTTTTGGGGAAACAGCAGTTCATTGTGCGGACCACGAACCAGTTTATGTGCTGCCAGCGACTGGCGGAGGGCCAGCACACAAAGTGCAGCATAATGTTCACCGCCTGCAGATACCGCGTCTCTATACAATTGGGCATCAAACTCCCGGCAGCTGGCCGCAATCTTCTTCGCTTCGGCAAAAGAGGTTTTGATCAGTGCTTCCATCGATGCAAAATTCTTTTTCCACCATGCCTGCAGGTTTTGGTTGAAATAATTGATCGCATACAGATCATCATAAGCCATCAATACTGTTTCCTCATAAGTTGTACCGCTGATGTTGCCACAATCGATACTTAGCATGGCCGGGGCTGCACTGCCGGCATTTTCTGTAACAGGCTGCTGCAAACGCACTCCCTTTTTTTCTTTTACGGCCAGGCAGGCATAACCCCAGTTGATACGCACATCATCACCTCTCTTTTTTAATATGGGCTGACTGAGCGTGCCTGTTTTTGCAAACAATATCCCGTCTTTTTTATAAAACTGCGTGGTGGTTTTTTCTGCCGGTTTGTTTTTGGCGATATCGGCTGATGCATCAAAAAATAATTTTACCTGGTGTGCTTCACCTGCAGCAGCAGATATGCTGAACCTGATAAAACTTACCGGTCTTGAAAGCAGGTCGGCATCCGACGGGATCAGCGGCGACAGAAAATCAACCGTAAGTGCAACAGGGCCGCAACTGAACTGGTAACTTGTTTTGGTGGCAGTGATCTCCGTGCTCAACTGCGTGGCCTGTGTGATGGGTATTGCCGGCAGCCGGTTGTAAATACCTGCATCGATATAGGCCTGGCCGCCTGTATTTTCACAATAGAGTGCGAGCAGGTTTTTACCTTTTCGCAGTAATTGCTTCATGGCTGGCGTGAATGCTATTTCCTTATTGGCAGCGCAGCAGCCTGCCGTATAGATTTTTTCTCCGTTGAGGTATACCTGTACATTGTCATCGTACTTTAATTTTAAAACCAGGTCGTTTAATGCAGTATCAGTAATATTGAACACCCTTCTTGTCCAGATATCCCTGCTTTTCCAGGTGGTTTGCGGCTCTACATCAGCGGTACCAAACATGCCCTTGCCTTTTTTCCATTTGGAATCATCATAGTTGATGTCCGTCCAGTCGGTACCAGGGTTTGTTTCGGTAAATGTGCAGTCATATCCTTTTTCATCCCCGTCGGGTAAAATGGCCTGCAGCTTCTGCGGTATGGCGCCAAGGAATTTATAAGGTTTTCCATCCACCGTTAAAATACCAATGAGAGAATGGTCTTTACCCGTCCAGTGTTTTGTGGTGCTTTCATTCAGTTTATCAGTAAAACTCCAGATGCTGAAATAAGGATCGTGTGTGATAAGCGGGTAGGCCGGCGCTTTTGTTACCTGCGAAAAAACAAGATTTGCAATACAGCAGGCAGCAAAAAAAACAATCGTTTTTTTCATCTTAGTAATTCAGTTTGACGTTGGTGATTTTGGTGGGCAGCCATACCTGCATTTCATTTTTCCCCCTGTTGGCCCAGGTATAATATGGAATGGCAATGATCTTTTTTATTTCGGTTCTTAAAGTCAGCCCGTCCTCACCGATCGTGATCACCGGCACATCGGCTGTGAGTGCCGTAATATTTTCATCCTGCACTTTATACTGCAGGGGTTCAAATTTTGTTCCGGGTGGCACCACCAGGTTCCAGGCTTTGCCGTTATTGTCGGCGCCTTCAACGCAATACACCAGCGGACCATACTGTATGGCCACCCTGCCTTCATCCTGTTTGATATCCTTGCGTGCCTTTACCAGTTCGGGTTGCATATTGTATTCAAAACTCAGCACATCGCCTTTCTTCCATTTACGGTCGATCACGATATAACCGTTTTCAACTGTAACCGCAACGGGTTTGTTGTTGATGTAATAGATCATGGTGCTGTCTGCCACGTCTTCAGCATTGGTATATAAACTGTTTTCACTGTTATCAATCCATCCGGGGATGCGGACATTCAATTTGAACCGGGTGGTCTTTGCCGGATCAACAGCAACGGCCACTTTTGCATTCCAGGGATATTGGGTTTCCATTTTAATATCCACGCTGGTGCCAGCCACATCCAGTTTTGTATTGCTGCCAACAAACAGATTGATGTAAACCGCATCTGTAGATTTTGCATAAATATAATTGCCCAGTGAAGCCACCAGCCTCGCAATGTTTGCCGGGCAGCAGGCAGTACCAAACCATTCCCTGCGCTGGTGCTGACCTTTGGAGGCAAGCGGGTTACCATAGAAGAACCGGTCGCCGCTCAAACTCAGTCCGTCGAGTGCGCCATTATACAAACTGCGTTCCAGCACATCGATGTATGCAGCATTACCGGTCATGGCATTCATTCGCTGATTCCAAAAAACCATACCCACGCTGGCGCATGTTTCGCAATAAGCCTGTTCATTGGGCAAATCATAGTCTACAGAAAAACCTTCATTACTGCCTGCAGATCCAATACCGCCGGTGATATACATGTTACGGTACACCACATCTTCCCAAACCGTTTTCATGGCTTTCATGTAACCTGTATCACCGGTATGTGCCGCCACATCTGCCGCGCCGGTGTACATGTACATGGCACGCACAGCATGCCCCGTGATCTGTGTTTGTTGTTTTACCGGCAAAACATCCTGTGCATAGGCCGTGTCTTTCCAGTCAGTCCAGGTATAACCCTTTGCCAGCTTTTTACCACGTTCGCTCAGCAGCCAGTCGGCCAGTTTTAAATACCGTTCTTCTTTTGTAACCGTATAGAGTTTAACCAATGCCAGTTCCAGTTCCTGGTGACCGGTTACCCAGTTGCGTTTCCCCGGGCCGAATATCCCGTCGAAATGATCGGCCCACCGGATACAAACATCCAGCAGTTTTCTTTTGCCGGTGGCATTAAAATAAGCAACACCTGCTTCGATCATATGGCCGGCATTGTAATCCTCGTGCATGCTCATATCGGTGTAGCGGTCCAGCAATCCCTTTAATGTATACCAGGTATTGAGATAGCCATCGGCTTGCTGAGCCGCGGCGATCTTATCGATCCATTCATCACATTTCTTTTCCATTTCGGTGCTGGGATGTGTTTTGAGTGAATAGGCCATTGCTTCCAGCGCCTTGAACACATCACTGTCATCGTAAAAAATTCCTTCATGCTCCTCTCCTTTTTTGCGGGCCACTTTTTCAAAATTGCGGATGCGTGGTGTGGCCACTTCGGTTTGATAAATGCAGGCAGATAAAGTGGTGGTGGCCACTTTGTCGATTTTAGGTTTCCAGAACTGATCTGTGATATTGACCTGAGAGAAAGGAACCGGCTCGGTTTTGTGAAGGATGGTTTGTGCGGTGCAGTTGAAGGAAGCGATCATTCCTGTTGCTGCAGTGATGATTTTTAACATGCCTAAATGTAAAGAAAAAACCGGAACGCAGGTTTAATATGGTGGGTTTGATTCATGCGAATGAGATCATACATATCAGCGTCAAAAAAAGAGACACAGATTTATATGATTATTATGATTGGGATATATGCGATCGTATAGATCATAACAATCTGTGTCTAAAAAAATGGCGCAGATTTATTTGATTATTATGATCAGGGTAAAAAAAATTAAAAAGAAAAGGTAACCCCCAGCCCGGATTTGATATAAGAACTTACCGGGGCCAGCACTACAGGTTCGCCGGTAACAGTATACCCAATGGTTTTGCTTTTTGAACCCACAGTGGCAGCAACATATTGTATTTTGAAAAGGAGTGCCAGCTGATTGTTCAGGGTGCAGGTAAGTCCGGCTTTGGGTGAAACGATAAACCCGCTGTTGCTTTGTGAATAGTCGCTTTTTGTAAACGCGGTGCTTACGGTCAGATCCTGTTTGGCGATACTGATTCCTGTTCCGATGCCAATAAACGGGTTGAGTTTGGCATCTCTCTTCAGCAGGAAATATTGTAAACCCAGTTCGGCCGCAGCCACGCTGTTGGTATAGTGCAATGTTACAAATCCGGGTTGTTCGGTACTGTTTTGAGAAGGGAAAAAAGAGAGATCCAGTTCAAGTTGCAGTTGCTGCCGGATATTATATTTAACCGCAGCACCTGCACCAAAGAGGTTAATGTTTTTTGAACCACCTGCAGCATTGAGCATGCTTAAATAAGGCGAAAGAGAAACCTGTGCAGTAACAGATTCGCAGCTCAAAACGTTTATAATGATGAGGAAGGATATGAGATAAACGCGGCGCATGGTACATGATTTTATTTGTCAAATATAAATATTTCAATCACATGATGATAATGGTAACCAGGGAAAGGAAAAGACGCAGATTTGTATGATCAGTATGATTAGGCAGATGAAATCATAAAAGATCATATTTATCAGCGTCTAAAAATAAGAGACGCAGATTTGTGTGATCAGTATGTTTGAAGCAGATAAAATCGAAGTTATCTCAGGCTTAGCCAATTGCTTTACGCACCGCCGGGGCGATCTTTGTTCCGAAAATTTCAATCGACTGCATCAGTGATTTGTGCGAGGGCCCGCCCACATCCATATGTGCGGAAAAACGCGTGAGTCCGAACATTTCATGCAGCTGCAATATTTTATCAATCGCTTCGCTGGCATCACCAATAATCAAATGCCCGTTCTTCGTTCTGCCCAGGTCGTACTGCTGCTTTTGATAGGGCGGCCATCCGCGGCTGCGCCCCACCCTGTCCATTTGTGCGGAATATAAAGGATAATAAAGATCGGCTGTTTGCTGGCTCCCTGCTCCAAAAAAACTATGCATGTGCACGCCCACCCTGAACTTATTCATATCATGACCAAAATGCTGGTACAGTTCTTTATAATAATCAAACAGTGGTTTAAAATTGGCGGGATTACCTCCAATGATGGCGAATATCACCGGTAATCCGTGTTTGGCTGCTCGTACCACAGATTCTGGTGTTCCTCCAACCGCAATCCATATATCCAGTTTATCATTCTTCGCACGGGGCAATACCAACTGGTTGTCGAGTGCCGGCCTGAACTTGCCCTTCCATGTGATGGGATTTTCATTGTTTATTTTCAGCAGCAGTTCCAGTTTTTCTTCAAACAATGCATCATAATCACGCAGGTCGTACCCAAACAATGGAAATGATTCAATGAAACTGCCCCGGCCCGCCATCAGTTCGGCCCTGCCATTGCTGATCAGGTCGATGGTGGCAAAGCGCTGGTATAAACTCACCGGGTCTGATGAACTCAGTACCGACACGGCACTGCCCAGTTTGATCTTTTTTGTTACGGTGGCGGCCGCTGCAAGAATGATCTCGGGTGTGCTCACGGCATAATCGGGCCGGTGGTGCTCACCAATGCCGTAAAAATCCAGTCCTGCTGCATCCATCAGTTTGATCTCTTCCACCAGTTCCTGCAACCGCGTTGAGGCAGGCTGAATTGCCCCATTCTTATCATGACTTAAATCGCCAAACATGCCCACACCTAATTCCATAAAAATGTTTTTTGCAAATATAGCTGCTGTAATTGTACTAACTTTCTGTTCTAAACCTGTTAACGATGCAAAAGCTTATCCGACTGCTTTCTTTTTGTATAGCTGCTTTACTCATGAACATCACGTGCTTTGGTCAAAGCATTCAGCTCTCCGGCAAAAACAATCATGTGGATTATGAAAGGTTGAAAAGGGCCGACAGCCTGGTGAACAGTTATGTGCAAAAAAACTGGCTTACCGGTGCGGTGGCCATCGTGGTAAAGGATAATATGGTGGTATTGCACAAAGGCTATGGTTATGCTGATAAGGCTGCTAAAAAACCTATGCAGAAAGACCAGTTGTTCCGTATCATGTCGCAAACAAAAGCCATCACCAGTACCGGCATTATGATATTATTTGAACAGGGCAAGTTGCTGCTGGATGAACCCATTTCCAATTATATCCCCGAATTTAAAAATCCTGTTGTGCTGGATAAATTCAATGAGGCCGATACGGGTTATACAACCGTGCCTGCAAAAAGGGAGATCAGTTTCCGCGATTTGCTCACACATACTTCCGGTATTGATTATGCAGATATTGGCACGAAGGCGGGTAAAGCGATCTATGCAAAAAATCATATCCCTTCAGGACTGGGGCATTTTGATGATAACCTGCTCGACCGGATGAAGACATTGGGCAAACTGCCACTGGTGCACCAGCCCGGTGAAAAATTTACGTACGGGCTGAATACGGATTTACTGGGTTGCCTGATAGAAGTGATCAGCGGGGAAACGCTTGATGCATTCCTGCGTAAAAATATTTTTGAGCCATTGAGCATGAAGGATACTTATTTTACGGTGCCTGCCGAAAAAGTAAACCGTCTTGCCACGGTATATACAGAAGATGAGAAGCATGCGGTCATTCCATGGAGTCATACTTTCCGCAATATCGATCCGGATTACCCGGCTATGAAAACCGGTTATTTTTCTGGTGGCGCAGGCCTCACTTCCACGGCGTACGACTATGCGGTATTTATGCAAATGATGCTCAATGGCGGTATTTATAACGGGCACCGTATCCTGGCGCAGCGCACGGTTGAGTTGATGACCACCAACCAGCTGAAGGAAGGCCTGTTTGGCGACAGGCATTTTGGGTTGGGTTTTGATGTTGTTACCGGTATGGCTGTTGGAAAGGCGCACCGCAATGAAGGCAGTTTTTCATGGGGAGGATATTATGGCACCACTTACTGGGCAGATCCTAAAGCAAAAATGGTATGCCTTTTCATGACACAGCAAACACCCAATAGTCATGGTGATATTGAACCCAGGTTTGAAGCCATTGTATACTCCAGTTTGAAATAGGCCTTGCGCAAGGGAATTGATTGATGGCAGTTATTGCCGTCAGTCTTTATATTGATACACGTCATGGCCCTGCCGGCATGCAACAATTACTTTTACGGCAAAGCTGGCTTATGAAAACAGCCAAGTTTATCATTGCAGTTTTTTTGCTGATGCAGGGATGCTTCCCTCCTTCCCGGGTTCTGACCTATATGGTTTCCACCAGGCCAGTATACACATTGCAACCTGTTCCCCAAAAGATCATCTTCCTGAACAGTTATGATATCCATGCAAAGAAATTCAGGGAAAACAAGGAAGCCATGTTCATTTCCCTGGCAGATAACCTCCTGGACTCTGCGGCAAAAAGGGTGCATCAGAAAACAGGTATTGCAACAGAACCTGTTTTTGGATTCACCAATCTTACCGGGAATGCAGATAGCCTGATCCGGCTTTTATTGCTTCAAAAAAATGCCACCCATGCCATTGTGATCAATTCGCTGGACGTGTACTTCAGCCAGACACATGTTGAAGTGACGAAAGATCCTTCACTAAGCAGTAAAAAAAGAGAAGCTTTTTATGATATCATTTCCGATATCCGTTTCAGTCTTTATAACAACGACAGCATGATCAAGAAGATCGACATGCTCACCGCCCGTTATCATTCATCCCGAACGGTGATCAGCGGGTTGCTGGCTGCCGGCCCCAATATCGTGGTGAATGAAAAAGATGCACTCAGCATCTGCAGTGATAATTTACAGGATTACCTCAACTATTATTTTGCAGGCCAAAAATCAAGAACCAGGACGCTGCTTACATACGACAAGGGTTTTGAAAGTATGATTGCCGCGGTTGACAGGATGGATTATGATGCCGCCCTTGCTGCCGCAAAACAATTAACGGCCGTTCCAGACAGGTACAAGGCGGCGGTAGCCTGTTATAACTGTGCCATCTTTTATGAAATGCGTTCACAGATCCCCGAAGCACTCGATTACCTGCGGCTGGCTTTAAAAAATTATCCGCTGCAGCCCGCCATTGAAATGAAGAAAGAGCTGGAACCCTGAAGCGGAAGTGTCACACATTGCCTTAGTTTTGCCATAAATCACGCTACGGTTTCATGAAGCATACGGGCATTTACCTGCATAACAACAATAATAAACAGGAGATCATACAGGCGGTTTTCAGCAACCGTTACCAATGGGAACTGGCCGCAGGCGGACTTTTATTCAACGATTCCGTCATTGAGCAGATCATTGATGAAGAACGCCGGCATGATAAATTCCCCGTAACCACGGCCACCAATAAAACCGTAGGCAGCATGAGCAGCGGTGAACAGAAAAAAGCCGTATTGCAATACCTCATTGCGCAACAGCCGGGCTTTATCATTCTTGATGACTGGAGCGGCAACCTCGATGTGCAGAATGTCGCTGCGCTGGAAAAAATCATTACGGCAGCAGCGGCCCATATACAGATCATACAGATTTTTTACCGCCGTGGTGATGTGCTGCCCTTTATAGAGCAGGTGCTGACGGTGCAGGAATACAAGCAGCATCTGCAACAAAACCGGGCCGATTTTTTAAATAACCCTGTAGCCCTGCAGCAGCTTAACCTGGAGCAGCTGCCTCATTTATTTGAATGGATCACCGATTGCGACCCGCTGGTGGAACTGCGCCATGTAAATGTATCCTATAATGAGCGGCCCATCCTGCATGATATTAACTGGGTGATCCGCCCGGGAGAGTTCTGGCAGCTGAAAGGCGCTAACGGCAGCGGCAAAACCACGCTGGTGGGAATGATCATTGGAGACAATCCAAAAGCATACGGACAGGATATTTATTTGTTCGGCCGCAAAAAAGGCAGCGGCGAAAGTGTATGGGACATCAAAAAAAATATCGGGTACTTCTATCCTGCCATGACATTGTTTTTTACAAGAAATGATACGGTGGAAAATATGATCATCTCCGGTTTGGTTGACAGTATCGGTTTGTACCAGTTGCCCACCGAACAGCAGCAGATGACGGCACAGCAATGGCTGCAGATACTCGGACCGCAATACCAGCGCAAACGTTTTAATGAACTTACCCCGGGACAGCAGCGCATTGTACTGGTGATACGTGCCATCGTTAAATTGCCGCCCTTACTCATACTGGATGAACCCACTGCCGGGCTCGATGATGACAATACTGCCATTTTTATACAGCTTATCAATACACTCGCTGCCATGAAGCAAATGGCCATTATTTATATTTCGCACCGCACCGAAGAAATGATCCGGCCGGGTAAAGTGCTGCAGCTCGTAAAGGGTAACCATGGTTCAGAAGCCCTGGTGGTTGAAATTAGTCCTGCACAGTTATAAACTATTTGGCACAGTACTCAAAAACACCCGCAATATATTTTACATTTGAGACTCAATTTCACGATATGAACACTGTAATGTTTACCCGGAACAGCCGTTGCAATCTTTTGAAAAATTTTCCTGTAATCCTGTTTGCTGTATTTTTCGGGATAACCAGCTGCGGCAAGGATCC
Source organism: Ferruginibacter sp. (assembly GCA_046329655.1). Lineage (GTDB taxonomy): Bacteria > Bacteroidota > Bacteroidia > Chitinophagales > Chitinophagaceae > Ferruginibacter. Next base: position 61,102 of record JAXLUD010000012.1, on the reverse strand, counting down.
CGTTCCGGAAACAATTACCCCGCCTTCTGCACCTGATACACTCAGGGAATTCACCAGTTTTACGGTTAAGAAAGCTGATGGCAATATACTGGAGCCATCCGAACTGGAAGTGCTGATCGGTAAAGATTCTATCAATATAACCGTACCGCCGCTCACCGATATCAAAAACCTTAAAGTGAGTTTTGATTTTAAAGGCAAATCTGTTACGCCACAAAATAATACCGTGCAGGATCTTTCCAGCCCGGTTACTTATACCATCACCGCAGCAAGCGGCAGCAGCAAGCAATACGTGGTGGAAGCACATTATCCCCAGCCCAAAGGCATCGTATATATTGGTACCGGCGATAAGAAGTTTTATGCACTGAATGCTGCCACCGGTGCCGTGCGCTGGTCATATACCAGCAATGGTTCTTTCGCTTACAGCAGCCCCACTTACCGCGACGGTGTTGTTTATGTCGGTTGTATCGACAATAATGTATATGCCTTTAATGCAATGAACGGACGTTTGTTGTGGAAATATGGTTTTGGCACAACGGGTATCGAATCAGATGCCGTGATTGCAGACAGTACCGTGTATGTGGGTTGCAATGATGATTACCTGGTTGCGTTGAATGCGGTAACCGGTCAGCCACGGTGGACCTACCTCACCGGCGCCAATATCAGTTCCAGTCCGAAGATTGCCAATGGCATGGTCTATTTCGGCAGCTCGGATAACAGTTTTTATGCGTTGAATGCGAAAACAGGTCAGCTGGTATGGAAGTATACTACTGGTGCCATGATCAACCAGTCGGGCGCCAGCCTGGTAAATGGTGTGTTGTATTTTGGCAGCCGCGATGGGTATCTCTATGCACTCAATGCCTCCGATGGCAGTTTAAAATGGAAATACAGTACACCGGTATCGCTGGAAATGTCTTCCCCCACGGTGAACAATGGTATTGTTTATATTGGCGGCTGGTACAGTTTCCCCGGTTTTAATATTAAAGGCAGTGTGTATGCAGTGAATGCCAGTACAGGCGCACTGGTTTGGGAAAGTATGCAAAACACCGGTTTCTCCAGCAGCCCGTTTGTAAACAATGGCCGCCTTTTTATTACGGGAGATGATGGCAATATCAGTGTGCTCAATGCGGCTAACGGCAGTGTTTACTGGCAAAAAACAATTTATGCCAACAGTGCCAGTCCTGTTGAAGCCAATGGTATTGTATATGTGGGTGGTGGTGGCACCAATAATATCTATGCGTTCAATGCTGTTACAGGTAATGAAATATGGCGTTTCCCTATTCCACTGGCCAATATGGCATCTTCCCCGCTCGTAATTGATCCCAATGGTGTGGTGGATTATCCCGGAGATTCGGGGGCGATGGATTGAGCAACCGGATCAGTAACACCTGCTATTCCTGGAGTGATGGAGGGTTTGATGAATGTAATAAAACATCAGTTCAGTTGCATCTCTTTTTCATGGCAAAATAACCTTAGCCTCTCCGTAAATTTGTTAATACGCCGGTCGCCGCTGCCCCAGTTACCGGAAAACCAGCTGCGCCGTTCAGCTCCGGTAATTATTTCAATGTTCACAATACCTTCTTCCGCCCTCCTTTCATCAAACCGGAGTATGATCATCATGTAATTGCCATGCATGGTGCTGTAGTCTTCCCATGCAAGCATAAATCCGCCCGGGTAAAAACTTTCGTGCGCATCATTGTATGGATAGTAGCGGCGCACAAAATCTGCCACCTGTTCTTTTATATGAAATCCGCTGATGGTAAAATTCCGGTGTTGCATGCAGTAATACGGTTGAGCTGAAGAATGAAATCCGTTGTTTTCATGAAAATACAAAATAGCATGAATAAAATACACAGCACAAATCAGCAATGGTTGTAATTGTGCAATACACATCAGCGAATGATTATATTTTGCTTAACATTTCAGTGATTAGTTTAGTTACAATTTTATTATCCACTCAACCCCTTCGTTATGAAATCAGTTTTACTCATCTTATTATTCCCGCTCTCCTGCCTGGCGCAGGACATCAGTCCGAAACAGGCCAAAAAACTCGGCAAGGAAATTATAAAAGTGATCAGGGAAAATTCTGTTTTCAAAGACTCGCTGGATTTTGAAAATATTGAAAATGATTTCCTGCAGCATATCGACACCTTCACTACGTATGCCAAAGTCAGCCATTATTATATGCTGGCCCTCCACAGGGCCGGCGATAACCATTCTTTTTACACTACCGGGAAAGCGCTTGCCGCTTATTCTGCCAAACAAAACCAGGACCTCGGGTTCAGTTACCGTTTGCTGGATGGTGGTATTGCATATCTGGCAGTTCCCAGCTTCCTGAGTACTGATAAAAAAGTTACCGACAGTTTTGCCAACAGTATTCATAATGCCATCCGGCAACTGGATATGAATAATGAAATTAAGGGATGGGTGATCGACCTGCGCAGTAATAATGGCGGCAATATGTGGCCCATGGTGGCCGGACTGAATCCATTGATCGGTGAAGATATTATACCAGGCTATTTTAAAACTGCTTCAGGTGATATTGCAGCCTGGAAATTGAGCAGCATGGCAAAAGATATCAGCATTGCAAACCCTTACCATGTAAAAAACAATACTGCAAAAATTGCCGTGCTCTACAGTAATAAAACCGCCAGCAGCGGAGAAATGATGGCCATTTGCTTTACAGGAAAAAGCAACAGCCGTTCTTTTGGCAAACCAACCGGTGGGTTCACTACGGGCAACAGAATCTTCTACCTGAGTGACGACAATATTTTTGTGCTGGCAACTTCTTACTGTCTCAACCGGGATAAGACAGTCTTTAAAACAAGGATACAGCCTGATGTGGCTGCAGATGATACCCCCGGCCCGGATGCCCTTGCCAGTGCCGTGGAATGGATACGGCAATAGGCAATGCCTATGGCTTTATAGATTATATCAATGATATTTATGGACCGGCTTTTTCGCCAGCCCGTAAAAATGCATTTACTTTGCAGCACACTAAAGAAACCATTTCGGTTTTCTTTTTTCCAGGAACTTTTGCCACGCTGTATGAATTGCCCGGAGCAATATGTTTTTCTATTGCCCGGATGTAAAAAGTAAAATATAAAACAACATAACATGGCATTAGTAGGAAAAAAAGCGCCTCATTTTTCAGCAGGTGCAGTCATCAACGGAGAAGAAATAACAGAAAATTTCAGCCTGGATCAGTACATCGGTAAAAAGAATGTGATCCTGTTCTTTTATCCAAAAGATTTCACTTTTGTTTGCCCCACAGAGATCCACGCTTTCCAGGAAAAACTGGAGGCATTTGAAAAAAGGAATACCGTGGTGATCGGTTGTTCCACTGATACAGAAGAAACCCATCTCGCATGGCTCACCACTCCCAAAGACAAAGGCGGTATTGAAGGCGTTACCTATCCCATCGTGGCCGATGTGGCCAAAACCATTGCACTCAACTACGGTGTGCTGGGTGGCGAATATCATTTTGATGCGGCAACACGTACCTGGTCGTTCAGCGGTGCGCCTATCGCCTACCGTGGTACATTTTTAATCGATAAAGAAGGGATTGTCCGCCATGAATCCGTAAATGATTTTCCTTTAGGAAGAAATATCGATGAATACATCCGTCTCATCGATGCTCAGCTGCACGTGGAAGAATTTGGCGAGGTTTGTCCTGCCAACTGGGAAGAAGGCAAGGATGCCATGAAGGCCACCAACGCCGGTGTGGCCGAATATTTTTCAAACAATTAATCCTGCACCATGATAGAATTAACAACAGATAACCTGGCCGAAATTGTTGCAGAAAACCCCAACGTGGTGGTGCAGTTCTCTGCAGGCTGGTGCGGCAACTGCCGTTTGATGAAACCCAAATTCAAGAGGCTTGCGGGTGAACAGCCCGGTGCCGTTTTTGTACTGGCCGATGCAGAAAAATTTCCTTTAAGCCGCAAGCTGGCCAGTGTGAATAACCTGCCCACTTTTGCAGCATTTAAAAACGGGTTGCTCGTAAACCAGGTGCAAACCAATAAAGAAGAACAGTTAAAAGCATTGATCAATGAAATTACCAGTAATCAGGCAGATACAGCGAACCTGCACCCCTGAGCAGATTGAAGCCGCCATCATTGTATTGGAAAATACTTCTGAAGCTTCTTCACTAAAACCCGAAGAAGTGGATGTGATCGGGGAACTTATCAGCAATATGTGCGGCGCACTTGAAGTTCACCAGCTCATCGCTGAAGGAATGCCTGAAAAAGATGCCGCCAATAACTTCATGAAGAAAGTGCTTGGCTCGATCGATCAATAATATTTTCAGACAGAGACTTTCACCAGGAGGATGCCTTTAAAGGCATCCTTTTTTGTGCATTGAAATTTCAATGAAAATGTATACTTTCAAAGGGTACAGTAAAATTGATACCATGTTCCGGCCATTAAGAAATATATGCATTGTGCTGATGCTGGCAGTATTATCCTGCCACAACAATAAGCAACAACCTGCACAAAAACCTTTTGGGAATGGCAGGTGGATCGACCTGACCTATAGTTTTTCTGAAGAAATACTTTACTGGCCGACGGCCGACCGTTTTCATTTCGACACAGTGTTCAAAGGAATTACAGCAGGAGGTTTCTATTACGAAGCGTTTAATTACAGTGCAGCAGAACATGGCGGTACACACCTGGATGCTCCTGTACATTTTGCGAGGGGGAAATGGGCAGCAGATGAAATCCCCGTTGACCGCATGACAGGTGAAGCCGTAGTGATAGATGTGCGTGACAGCGCTTTGAAAAACCCCGACTACCAGGTAACGGTGAACGATCTCACCCGCTGGGAAAAAACAAATGGCCTTTTACCTGAAAGCTCCATTGTATTATTCCGTACCGGTTACGGTGCCTTTTACCCTGATGCGAAAAAATACCTGGGAACCAGTGAACGCGGTGCTGAAGCCGTTGCCAAACTGCATTTCCCGGGAATACACCCGGATGCCGCCAGCTGGCTGGCAGCCCGTAAAATAAAAGCTGCCGGAGTGGATGTGGCCAGTGTGGATTATGGCCAGTCGAAAGATTTCAGAACGCATCAAATCTTATACGGACAGAATATTTTGGGTTTTGAAAATGTAGCCAATCTTGAGCAGCTTCCGGTTAAGGGTGCCTATGTGATCGCATTGCCAATGAAGATCAAACACGGCAGTGGCGGGCCACTAAGAATTATTGCATGGGTGAATGAACCGTAAAGCAATACTCATACGCCAGGTTTGCAGTGATGGCCCGAAACTCCACCAGGCAATACAGTTTCACAGATTACCCAATTTCCATAGTGGCCTGTGTACTGCGATTTTTTTTGGGCAACAATGTTGATACCATAAGGCTGTGGTGTACCCGTCACTCCACTTTCCATTTATAAACCGATCTTTTCATTCACCAGCTTCACCAGTTCCGCTTCTGCAGCAATCACTTTGTCTTCAATTGCCCTGCCTTTTGCGACAATATCAGCTACAAAGGTTTTGTCGTTATACCCTGATGCATTGATGCGTACATTCATAAACGCACCTATCACCGCAGTACGGATACACAAGGCGCCCACACCGGCATCAGTCACGCTGTTGGGATTACCGGTTTCCACCATGGCTTTTGCCAGCGGCATGGCGGCTGCGGCGGTTTCCATTACTTTAAAAGGTATTTCAATGGCGTAGCGGGTGGCAGCCTGTATTGCATCCGAACGCCGTTTCTTCTCTTCATCGGTTGCTTTGGGCAGGGCAAATGCTTCCATGATCTTGTTAAATGCCGCAGTATCTGCATCCACCAGTTTTACCAATGTATCTTTCAATTGCTGACCTGCAGCGGCATGATTGCTGAATTCTTCCCATCGCTCATCCCAGCCCTTTTTGTGCGAAGAAAGGTTGGCCACCATCGTTGCCAGCGACGCACCCAGTGCGCCCACATAGGCGGCAATGGAACCGCCACCCGGGGCCGGACTTTCACTGGCTGTTTCATCCGCAAAGGCAGTGAGTTTCATATTCACCAGTTTGCTCTCTGCTTCCTTCGCCAGCAAATATTCAATGATGCGTTCATCGGGTTTAAAGGGCCCCAGTTCATCCAGTCCCATACTTTTAATGGCGATCTTGATCAGCTCTTTTTCACTTACGCCGATACTGCGTTGCTGTTTCTGTAAAAAATATTTGCCTGCATCCAGCATGGCTTTTAACGGGATCAGTCCAACCAGTTCGCTGCCCGTAACCCGAATGCCCCTGGCAGTTGCCTTGCTGCACACTTCATCAAAAGCAATATGCACGGGTGTGATATTGATATTGGTAAGGTTCATACTGATCTGCGCCACGCCATATTCTTCAATGAACCAGCCAATGGCTTTTACGCTTTTTAAGGTACCGGGTTTATTAGTTTTTTTGCCATCCACTTCTATATTACGGCCGGCTTCCCTTACGTCAAATGCAATGGCATTGGCTCTTCTTGTTGAAGTGGTGTTGAGGTTAATATTATATGCCACCAAAAAATCGCGGGCACCAATTACCGTGCCGCCCCTTTTGGCGTCAAATTCGGCCGGACCAAAATCGGGTTTCCATTGCGGTTCTTTTATCTTTTTAAAGAAACCTTCATATTCCCCGGCACGTATCACCGAAAGATTGCTCCGGTCTTTGTTGGGCTGTGCGGCTTCATATAAATAAACAGGAATTTGCAGGTCTTCCCCCACCCTTTTTGCCAGTTGCTGTGCAAACTGCGCCGTTTCTTCCATGCTGATATTGGCAATGGGGATCAGCGGGCATACATCAGTGGCGCCCATCCGTGGGTGCTCGCCCCTGTGTTTGCTCATATCAATCAGTTCCCCGGCTTTTTTAATGGCGAGAAAAGCTGCCTCAATTACACGGGCTGGTTCCCCCACAAATGTTACCACGGTTCTGTTGGTGGCCTTACCCGGATCCACATTCAGCAGGCGAACGCCTTCCACTTTTTCTATTTCACCGGTGATCTGCCGGATGATATTCAGGTCATTCCCTTCGGAAAAATTAGGTACACATTCTATTAGCTGCATGGTGGTGGTATAAAGGATGAGTAATAAGTTATAAGTAATAGGTTATAAGTTATGGGTGGGACAAATATCTGAAAATATGCAGCGGTAAAAAAACAAATTAGCCCCCGGCAGCAGGATTTAATAAATCGGTTTCTTATTTTGGGAACGATTGCGTTACGGCTAAAAAAGAGATGCCATGCTTTGATGCCATTGAAAATTCGGCAATCCGCTTTGAATATTAATCAAAATCATGTTTAAACATGACTAATCTCTGTTGCCTGGTTTTTAAAAAGACAGATTTTTGTAAAAATTAATTCTTTGAACATGATACATCCATACAACTATGTTGAAGCTGCCGAAGCATTATCTATCATTGAAAACGGTCAGCGTGTGTTTATACATGGCGGTGTTTGCACCCCCACATACCTTATCAACGAACTGGGTAAGGAAAGCGACAGGCTGAAGAATGTAGAGATCGTTTCCATTACGGTAAAGGGTGAAGTGGAAGTGGCCAAACCGCAATACCAGGATTCATTCCATATAAATTCATTGTTTGTTTCAACCCCGGTAAGGCAGGCTGTGGCCGATGGCCGTGCTGATTTTATTCCAGTGTTCCTGAGTGATATCCCCGACCTGTTCCGCCGCCGTATCCTCGACCTGGATGTGGCCATTGTGCAGGTTTCTCCCCCGGATGTACATGGATATTGCAGCCTGGGTTTGAGTATTGATATCGCACGTTCGGCTGTGGACAATGCCAAACAAATTATTGCGCTGGTAAACCCACGCATGCCACGCACACACGGCGATGGTATGATACATACCGACCGCTTTACCAAAATGGTATTTCATTCTGCCGAACTGGTGGAAGAAGATTATGGCGCCAAAGTGGGCGAAACTGAAATGACCATCGGCCGTAATGTGGCCAACCTCATCGATGATGGCAGCACGCTGCAAATGGGTATCGGCACCATCCCTGATGCTGTTTTAAAATGCCTCAGCAACCATAAAGACCTGGGGGTGCATACCGAAATGTTCAGCAATGGCATTATTGAACTGGTGGAAAAAGATATCATCAACAATAAGAAAAAAGCCATTCACCCCAATAAATCAGTTACTTCATTTGCACTCGGCAGCCGCAGGCTGTACGATTATGTAAATGATAATCCTGCAATGGCATTCCTGGATATTGATTATGTGAACGACCCGCATGTGATACGCCGCAATCCTAAAGTGATTGCGATTAACAGCGCCATCGAAGTGGATCTTACTGGCCAGGTTTGTGCCGACAGTATTGGAGAATACCAGTACAGCGGTATCGGCGGACAAATGGATTTTATGAGAGGTGCTGCACTGAGTGTGGGCGGTAAACCCATCATTGCACTGAACAGCCGCACCGCAAAAGGTGTTCCCCGTATCGTGCCCACTTTAAAACCGGGTGCAGGCGTGGTTACAACGAGAGGACATGTGCATTACGTGGTGACTGAATATGGTACCGCATTCCTCTTTGGTAAAAACCTGCGCCAGCGTGCCAAAGCCCTCATCGATATCGCTCACCCCGATGACAGGGAAATGCTCGACAGGCTGAGCCACGACAGGTTCAAACAATTTTAAAGCAAATACATACAGTTATAAAAAAGCAACTGCCGGTTTTGTCTAATCCCGGCATTTGTTTTTTTTATAGTAATCAAATTACTTCAGGCAAAATTTCCTGCAATCATTACTTTTTCGATACAGTCGTGACTGAACGAATATGGCAGGTAGGCAATGGATGGGATGGGTTTTGTAAAAATAAGACTGGCTTTTTTTCCAATGCTGATACTTCCCAGTTCATTTTCAAGCTCCATGGCAAAGGCGCCATTCATGGTGGCTGCATTGATCGCTTCTTCGGGCAGCATTTTCATCTGGATGCAGCTTAATGCCACTACAAAATTCATGTTGCCGCCGGGTGATGAACCGGGATTGTAATCGGAAGCCAGCGCAATGGCGCAGTTGCTGTCAATTAATTTTCTTGCGGGCTGGTACTGCATCCGTAAAAAGAATGCCGCTGTCGGCAGCAATGTGCCAATCGTATTTGAAGCACCCAGCGCAGCAATATCATCCTCCGTCATGGTTTCGAGATGATCCACCGAAACTGCATTAAGCCCGATGGCAGATTGCAGTCCGCCAATACTGTTCAGCTGGTTGATATGCAGTTTTGGTTTCAGCCCGTATTGCAGTCCGGCCTTACAAATTGTTTCCATTTCAGCAGGAGAAAAGAAACCTGTTTCGCAAAACACATCAATATAATCGGCCAGTTTTTCCCGGGCGATCACGGGCAGCATGTCGTTTATGATAAGATCAATATACCCGGCATGATTTTCTTTATACGCCGCCGGGTAAGTATGTGCTCCTAAAAAGGTAGACCTGATGCTTAAGTTTGATTTTTCCTTTAAACGTTTGATCACCCGCAGCATTTTCAGTTCGGACTCTACCGTAAGTCCGTAGCCGCTTTTTATTTCAATGGCGCCGGTGCCCATTTTAGCGAGCTCCTGTAAACGTTCCCATGCGTTGATGAACAGTTCATCTTCAGTTGCGGCATTGAGTTTATTGGCCGAATTGAGAATACCGCCGCCTTTTGCAGCGATCTCGGCATAGGTGGCGCCCTCTATCTTATCCACAAACTCTTCTTCCCTGCTTTTGGCAAAAACCAAATGGGTATGACTGTCGCACCAGGCCGGTAGTACAAATTGTCCGGCGGCATCAATGATATGGGCGGGCAGTTGCGGCACTTTCAGTTCCAGTTCATACATAGCGCCATATTCGGCAATGCTCCCGTCCTCGATCAGTATAAACGCGTCTTTTATTACAGGGAGATTGGCCAGTGCTGGGCCACGGAGCAGGCTTGTTTGTTCCCTCACACCTGCCAGTAAAGCGATATTTGTAATTAATGTTGCCGGCATAATGCTATAAAATTAATGTGTCGCGGTCATTTCAAAAATAAGTTTTCCGCAGGTCTTTAAGTTTGAATTAAATATATACCTTCTTCAGCGCCCTTTCTGTTTCAAGGTATCCCATTTCAGGTGACATTGCTGGCTACCGGAAACATATGCCCTATTCTTTAGTAATTGCAGTATGCTGTTATTTGTTTTCAGTTGAAAAGGAATAGGGCAAGGCGTCTTTTGATACAGCCCTTTGCATGGCCGGCTTATCTGTCATACTCACCTGGAGCAAACCTCCGTTTATAATATCATAGTGACTGATCCATGTTTTATTATAAGCGGCGCCGTTTTTTGTAACAGCGGCAATGTATTTATTCCTGTCACTGTTTTGCGCAGCCGCCACCGTAAAGGTTTTTCCATTTTCCAGGTGCAGCGTAATTTTTTTGAACAGTGGTGCGCCCAAAACGTATTGCGAACTGGTTGGACAAACCGGGTAAAATCCCAATGCGGAGAAAACATACCAGGCGCTCGTCTGACCATTGTCTTCATCTCCGCAATAACCATCGGGTGTGGCTTTATACAAACGGTTCATCGCTTCCCTCACCCAGTATTGTGTTTTCCAGGGCTGGCCGGCATAATTGTATAAATAGATCATGTGCTGGATCGGCTGGTTGCCATGCGCATACTGTCCCATGCCGGCGATCTGCATCTCCCGTATTTCATGAATGGTGCCGCCATAATAACTGTCGTCAAATCCCGGCGGCATGGAGAAAACCGAGTCGAGCATCTGGCAGAATATTTCTTTGCCACCCATCAGGTCAATAAGTCCCTGTACATCATGAAAAACACTCCAGCTGTAATGCCAGCTGTTGCCTTCGGTGAATGCATCGCCCCATTTTAAGGGGTTAAATGGCGACTGGAAATTGCCGTCTTCATTTTTGCCACGCATCAGTTTGGTGGAAGGATCAAAAAGGTTTTTGTAATTGAGACATCGCTTTGCAAAAATTTCAATCTCATCTTTTGGTTTGTTCAATGCCTTTGCCAGCTGGTAAATACTGAAATCGTCATAAGCATATTCCAGTGTGCGGGCGGCATTCTCATTGATGCCCACATTGTACGGCACATATCCCAGCTTATTATAGTAAGCCACCCCTTTTCTTCCCACAGCATCCATGGGGCCTTCGTTATTGGCGCCATGTAATAAAGCCTGGTACAGTGTTTCAATGTCATAGCCGCGGGCTCCTTTCAAATACGCCTCACTCACCACCGAGGCCGAATTGTTGCCGATCATGATATCTGCATAACCCGGGCTGCTCCATTCTGGCAGCCAGCCGCCTTCTTTATAATCATTGAGCAAACCTTCCTGCATTTCTTTGTTGATGGAAGGGAACAATACATTCAGCAATGGATACAATGCACGGAAAGTATCCCAAAAACCGGTGCCGCCATACATATAACCGGGCAATACCTTACCATTGTACGGACTGTAATGCACAACTTCTTTCTGCGCATTTACTTCGTACAGTTTATTAGGGAACATTACGGTGCGGTACAGGCAGGAATAAAATGTTTTTTGCTGTTCAGTAGTGGCACCTTCCACTTCCACGGCGCCCATTACTTTATCCCATTTTGCTTTTACAATATCTTTTACATCGTTGAAACTTTTGTTGCTGCCCAGCTCTTTTAAATTTTCTTCCGCCTGTTCAAAACTGATAAAGGAAGAAGCCACCCGGCATTGCACTTTTTCGCCCTTGGCAGTTTTGAAACTGATCACCGCCAGTGCATGGCTGTTGGTAACCTCAGCTGAATCGATGAGTTCATTGGTTTGCGACAATGTTTTCTTTAATTCAAAAGCCTTGCTGAAATAAATGACAAAATAATTTTTAAAGCCCGTCATTTTTCCGCGGCTGTAACGGGTGCTGTAACCCATGATCTTTTTTTGCGCTGGAATGATTTTAATGAATGAACCCCGGTTATATGCATCCACAATAAATGAAGCGCTGTCTGATTGCGGGAAACTGAACTGGAGAAAAGCAGCCCTTTCCGTAGCCGTCAGTTCCGTGGTGATATCGGCATCTGCCAAATATACTTTATAATAATATGGATGTGCTTCCTCTGCTTTGTGCGAAAACCAGCTGGCCCTCTCCTCTTCCTTCCATTTTATTTTACCGGTGGATGGCATGATGGAAAATTGTCCGTAATCATTCATCCAGGGCGAAGGCTGGTGTGTTTGTTTGAAGCCTACGATCTTTTCGGCGCCATACGTGTACTGCCATCCATCGCCATTCTTACCTGTTTGCGGAGTCCAGTAATGCATGCCCCAGGGAGTGCCGATGGCGGGATAGGTATTGCCATTGGATAAGGACGGTTTGGAGTCGGTGCCCATCAGCACATTTACAAGATCTGCCTTACCTGTAATTTGTGCATGACTGGCTGTTGTGAAAATAAAAAGGCCCAGTGTCAATGTAAATACAATGCTGACACCTTGTGTTGCAGATTTTTTCATGATATGGTTTGCTATAATTGTTCGAAAACTGATTGGGCAAATGCTTCCAGTGAAGGGTCACGTGCTCCCATCAGCAATAATACAGATCCTTCCGGCAAATGTGGTTTTACTGTTGCGGTGAAAGCGTTGCGGTCGGCACAAAAAAAGGCCTGCTTCCCGGTGGATATAATATCGTTAATCAGATCGCCGGCGCTGATATCTTTTACCGCGGTGCCGCCGGCGTAAAATATTTCGCTCATCCATATTTCGTCGGTATCACGCAATACCCCGGAGATTTCTTTTACAAAATCGTTTCGTAAAAACCTGGTGGGCCCATAACCATGCGGCTGAAACCAGGCCACCACTTTTTTTGCCAGCGGCTGGCAGGATGCGATGGCAGCAGCGCATTTCACGGGGTTATGTGCATAATCATCAATCACCCAAACACCGTTCTTTTTCCCCAGCACCTGGTTGCGGCGGTAAATACCTTCATAGTTTTTTAATGCGGCAGCACAATCTTCAATGCTTACGCCAACCTGGTGTGCCACGGCAACAGCAGCGGTGGCATTTTCCATATTATGGCGGCCGATGGCGTTAATTGAAAATTGAACATTGTCAATCGAAAATTGAATGTTAAAACCCTCCTGGTTGAAGGATTTTGTAACGTACCTGCAGTCGTCTTTTTCGTCCACAGAAAAATCCTGTGCTTTGTTTTGTGATAATGTTCTTGATAATGTGTTATGCTGGTTAACAATGAATGTTTTGCTGTTGCTTTTAAATGTTCCAAAAATCTGCATCAGCTCCTCAATTTCCTGGTGGTCTTTATCAATATTCAGCAGCAAACCAATTTCGGGATGGTATTGCACAATGCTGCCATCACTTTCATCGGCTTCAATCACCAGCCATTCCCCTGCGCCCACTTTTGCATTGCCGATCTTTCCTTCCTTGATGATACGGGTAAGCCCTGCCCCGCTGATAATACTGGGCTGCATACCTGCGTATTCTAAAATTTCAAACAGCATAGCACTGGTGGTGCTTTTGCCACTGGTGCCACCTACAGCAATTGTTTTTTTACTGGCGGCGATCAGCGCCAGCACTTCACTTCTTTTTAATAAGGGAATATTGAGCTGCTTTGCTTTTTGTACTTCGGGTACTGTGTCTTCAATGGCGGTTGATACCACCACCAGGTCTGTGGTTGCTGTAATGCCATCCCCGTTTTGAACAAAACAATCAATACCTGCTGCTTCCAGCTTTTCTTTTGTTTCGTTGTATTCGCCCTCTTTAAAATAACGGTCGCTGCCTGCAACTTGCTGTCCAATGCCCTGCAGGTATTGCGCAATGGCACTCATGCCCACACCGGCCACGCCGATGAAAAATGGGTTTTTAAAATCAGTTATTTTTTTAATCATGCCTGAAGAACATTTTTTGATGGATGCAATGTTTTATATGCAATAACCGCACTCACAGCCATTAAGCATGCTCCCAATAAAAACGGAGCTCCGGGTAACCTGAATGGTGCCTGATCATGTGTAAAATAAAAGAAAAGATTATTCATTATGAACGGACCTATTATTGCGGCCAGACTCATGGTGCTTGTCAATGCACCTTGCAATTCGCCTTGTGCATTTGCAGGTACTTTTCCAGCAATTACCCCTTGTAAAGCAGGTTGGGCAATACCTCCTATACAATACAGCGGTAAAATGGCAAACATCATCCAGCTTTTTGTTGCAATGCCTAAAAGGAGCATCCCTATTGCATAAAACACCACACCATAATAAACACTTTTTTCATTGCCAATCTTTGGATTAATAATACGTGTTAAACCCGCCTGAACAGCACCTACCATTACCCCTACAAGTCCTAATGATAAGCCAACCATTAATTCATTCCAGCCAAAGCGGTAGATTGTAAAATAATTCCAGTTACTCATCAGCGCATGTGCGGCAACATAAATAAGCATCATACTTATTATCAGCCTGGCCACTGTTTGATATTTTGACAAGTTTATTAAACTCCCAACAGGATTAGCCCTTTTCCAGCTAAAATCTCTCCTGTTCTCTTCAGGCAATGATTCTGGTAAAACAAAATACCCATACAACCAGTTTAGCAGAACGAGCACGGCAGATGTGTAAAAGGGAATTCTTTCTCCGAAATGACCTAAGAAACCACCCAGGAGAGGGCCGATAATAAATCCTAATCCAAACGCTGCTCCTATCATGCCGAAGTTCTTGGTACGGGTCTCAACAGTACTTATGTCGGAAATATATGCAGCTGCGGTTGTAAAACTTGATCCGGTAATGCCCGCAATAATGCGACCGGCAAATAACCAACCATAATTGGGTGCTGCCGCCAGCAATATATAATCAAGGCCAAAGCCAAATAAAGAAAGTAATAATACCGGTCTTCTGCCATATTTATCACTAAGATTACCCAGAACCGGAGCGAAGAAAAATTGCATTACGGCATATGCAATGGTCAGGTAACTTCCGTATTTAGCAGCTGTACTTATATCAACATTTTTCAGATTGGCTATTAGTCCCGGTAACACCGGGATTATTATTCCAAAACCAATTACATCTACTAACAGTGTAATAAAAATAAACCCGATTGCGGCGTTCCTGTTTGCTGCCATGGAAAAAAATTATGGGGATTACAAAACCGCTGTAATTTAGAATTAATACACTTACCAGTGCAAAAAATTACAGGAACATTTATGAGAGTGCCCTCGTGACACGGCCAATTATTTTTCCTTCATGATATATCAGCATGGTATAACTGCCTTTAGGATATGTATCGGGACTTAAGGAAAAACTCAGTTGCTTGCTTTCTCCTTTGCCAGTTTCACATCGGATCTTTACAGTATAAATACTTTTGCCTTTGCCTGTTTCAAAGGTACCCGATTCCCAGGCCGATTTTTGGATCACCCTTCCGGCAGGATCGGTTACCACCACCACCAGGTCGCAAAAACTGTTATTGCCTGAGTTGTTTTTAACGGTGAATGAACCCACCAGTTTACCGGCCGTAGTGGCCAGGCTGGTAACGGTTTCATTATTGTCTTCGCCGGTAAACGCATTCAGGTTAAGGTTTACGGCTGTAATTGTACCCGGTGCCGCATTGATGTTCATTACAGGTGAAGCAATGGTCTTTGTATTGTTTTCCTGCACGGTTTCTTCCGGGGTGACATTCTTATCGGGCAAGTTGTTTTTGGTACCGGAGAGCTGGTCGATCAGTGCACGCAGTCTTTTGTTTTCAGCTTCCACATCGGTATTGCGGTAACGCAGCTGCTCCACCCTCTTTTGCAGTTCCGTGATTTTCTTTTTTGCCAGCACCAGGTCATCTGCATTGGGTTTTTGTGACTGTAACAGCAGGGCAATTTCATCACGCAGGCGGTAAAACTCCTGCATATTGCTATTGAGCTGGCCATTAATGGAGTCAGCAATGCTATAAGCGGTATCAGCCCTGTTGTCGAGGCTGTTCAGTGTTTGCCTGTAAATTTTAAGCAGGGAGTCACGGGTATCATCCGCAACAGCCGGTTGTGCCTGAACGGCAGCCTGCTGCGATTTTGATTTATCTTCCTGGATCTGGTGATAATACTGGTATCCCCAGGTGCAAAGCAGGATGATAGAAAGTAAGAACAGAACCGATGATAGTAATAAAAGGGTTAATGACTTGGTATCTTTCATGAATTTCCGGGTATAGTACTGGTATAGCGCTTAATTACAAAAACTGTGAAACAGCTTTTATTTAGTAATGTGCTGGTCTACGTAAGCTGAAACCCATCCTACCTGTCCGTTTTTCACCAGGAAAAATTGCTTCTTTTCATAAATGCCTTCAAACTGGCGCATGATCTTTAACAGTAATCCCGTGCCTGCCATGAGTGATTTTTGATCAAATACCTGGTTCACACGTTTTACTTCTTTACCAATGGCCAGTTTATCAAGTGTTTTATCCGTAATTGTTTTTGTAATCGATTCTTCAGAAAGTGACGCGTGGTTTTTATACACCCTTTCGCTGAATTTGAGCACTTCATCATAGGTGGTGGGTACAACTGAATTGCCCACCAGTTCGGGATACATCAATGTGGCCACCGACCATGCAATACCGCCACTGAAAGCGATATAATCACTCATGGGATAAGCACCGCTTTCATTCACCATGTAAATGATCTCGGAATTTTCGGCGTTGGTCAGCACCCTGGTAAGCTGCTTGTTGAAATTTTCGATGCTCTTATCGTCTTCACATCTTTTATCAGTTGCGTTGGCGGTGCTTTTTGTTCCCCAGCTGAGCTGGAACAGTTTCAGGGTTTTTGTATCGCCGTTCGGAAAGAAACCACCCTTGGTGTTACCGCTTCCTATATCGATCAGGAAAGTGGTATACCTCCTCGATTCGGGTACAATACCCAGGTGAGAAAGCTTTGCTTCCTGCATCACATCCACCACATTTACTTCCCTGTTGGGTTCCCCGATATTCTTTTTGAATGCATCTGCCAGTTCTCCGATATTCGGTACTTTATTATCTTTCTCTGCCTGGATCTTTACACCACTGCTCACAACAGTAAATACATTTTCAACCGGAATATGATATTCTTTTACAGCAGTATTATAAAGCCCTGTAAGTGCTGCCAGTGTGGAAGCGGTGGTTGCAGGTGAGAAACTGATGAAATCTGAATTCACTGAAGTGTCTTTCAAAATATTAAAAGCCCCGCTTTTTTGAGCATTACGGCCAATCTCCAGCACACTCATTTTAACGCCTTTGGCACCCACTTCGATACCGGCATAAACGGCTGAGTTTTCATACTTCAGTTTAAAACTGCTTTGAGCAAATGAACACAGCGCCGTCATGGTACAGGCAATAGCAATCACCGCCCTTTTAATGTTGATAGGGAACATTTGGGTAAATTTTCAGTAAAATTACTATTATATGCCGGTAGGTTTTGAATGAAATACACATTGTGAAAAAAATGTGACTAAACCAATGCACGTTTCAATACTAATTTTTTATATAAAATGGATTTTATTTGACTTTTTTGGGTGCGAAACCATCATTTTTTCGCTTTTTCAGGTCAAAAAAAATGCTTGGGAGTAATAAAAAGCTTTTTCTGAAATGCAGTCCGGTAAAGGGTTTTACAATTTTTTTGGCTTTTTTGCTGTAATACATCATTCATAAAATGGACTTTTGCAGCGACTAAACCGGGTGTAATTTTACATCAGAATTTGAAAGTGCTACAAAGCAAACAGCAATAACCACTCAAAAGCGAACATCCCGCTGTTATTGCTAACAAAGTCAAAAGGCGCCAAAAGCACTCCGTACGTTGCCTGTCATATTGAATAATCCTAACAATGTCTGCTGTGTGAAATTGAATGCAATTGAATGGTATTATGTACCAGTGACAATTGTGACCCGTAAAAACAAATATTAATTAGTAACCTTTTAAATTAAAACAAAATGAAAAACATGAAAAACATCATCGCCGCGTTATTTGTAACTGTATTTTTTACATCTGTTGCATCTGCACAAACTGCGGCCCAGGAGCCTTTAACAGTTAAATACATTGGAACTGAAGAAAATTACCTGATGTTCCAGGTAGAAGTAAATACACCCGCTGCTTTTTCTTTATTCAAGATCAATGACAGGAACGAAGGCGAACTGTTCAGCCAGAGCTGGAAAAACAGTAACAAGCCCCTCACCTTCAAAATCGAGCGGAAAGAAGCACAGGAATTAAGCTTCACGCTGGTTACCGGTAAAAAATCTTTCGTAAAGAATTTTGCCGCCAATACCAATTCGGTTGAAACAACCACCGTAAGCGAAACAGAAGTGGTGAAATTATAAGGCTCCAACCCTTAAGACAGTAACTATAACACTCACAGGCCGGGCGCCTGTGAGTTTGTTTTTTTGGGGGTTATCAACATCGTGTGGACTACCTGTAACCCGCCACCAGCAACAGTATGGGTTACCTTTTTGGGTAACCGGTATTAAAAGACGGATATTTTATCTGATGCTGATGTTCATTATAATTTGATGAATTTTCCCTCCAGATCTGGCAAACGATGCCTTCCACTTGCTTTATGAATTGCACCTGCTTACAATGCTATTTTGTAAGTTTTTGATTTACGTATAAAAAACCAAGACAATGATTCAAAAAACGTATTTTAAAACCAAAGACTATTGCAAGGTTAAATTTGTATTTTCAGCAGAAGATGCAGAAACAGTGGAAGTGCTGGGCCTTAACAGCGACTGGAATAACTCAGTAGCACTTAAGAAGAAAAAAGACGGCAGTTTTGCCGGAGAGGTATCCTTACCTAAAAACTCTGAGCACCAGTTCAAATACAGGGTAAATGAAACCAACTGGTTCAATGAACCGGAGGCGGATACACAGGTGGCCAATGAATATGGCGGCACCAACAGCGTGATCAGTTTATAAATCTCTTTTAATAATGATAAACCCCGCAGATGCGGGGTTTATCATATGTATCATTCATGCAAATGCGGGTTATGAGAATATTTCTACTTTTTCCATTACATCTCCTGCCCTGATGGCGTCCAGCACATCCAGTCCTTCGGTAACTTTTCCAAAACAGGTATGGTTACCATCCAGGTGTTTGGTATTGCTGCGGTTGTGGCATATAAAAAACTGTGAACCGCCCGTATTCCTTCCCCTGTGTGCCATTGAAAAAACGCCACGGTCGTGGTGCTGCTTTTTCCCCGTTAGCTCACATTTAATACTATAACCCGGGCCACCGGCGCCTGTACCATCCGGGCATCCGCCCTGGATCATAAAATCGGGTATCACCCGGTGAAATGTAAGACCGTTGTAAAATCCTTCACTGGCCAGTTTCCTGAAATTGGCCACAGTTCCCGGGGCATCATCGTCGTATAATTCAAAACTGATCACCCCTTTGGAAGTGTGAATGGCCCCCCTGGTAAGCTGTACTTCGCTCATGCATTTTAATTTGAAATGGTGAATAAAAAATTTCCGGCACTGGGGCCGGAAACTATATAAAAGAATATTGATTAAGTTTAATAACGGCGCCTGTCGTTGTTGAACCCGCCACCGCCGCGGTTGTTGTTGAATCCTCCGCCTCCACCACCACGGTTATTATTGAACCCGCCACCACCGCCGCGGTTATTATTAAATCCACCTCCTGGTCTGCCACCGCCACCTTGCGGAGGCCCGCTGCGCTGTTCCGCTTCTTTGATCACCAGCGGCTTTTTACCGAGCGATATTTCGTTCAGGCTTTCCATCGCATCCCTTGCTTCCGCTTCAATGGGCATATCTACAAAACCAAAACCACGGCTCTTTCCAGTTTCTTTATCAATGGTCACTTTTGCAGAAGCGACGGTTCCAAATTTTTCAAATATTTCTTCCAGTTCTGCATCATCCAGGTCATACGGCAAGCCAGCAACGAAAAGCTTCATAAAGATATTTTTTGTAAAAGTAAGTAACTAAATCGTCATTTTGCAACTAAGCATTTATTTTATAAAATTGTCAAAGAATTTCAAATGCCTTAATTTAAATCCCCAAATCAGGCTTTTAAACGCATTGTTATATGAAATCATACAAAAAGGAAGCTGCCCGGAACAGCTCCAGGAGAAATTTTATACGTAATACCATCGCAGCCACTGCGGGATTTTATATTTTACCACGTCATGTTATAGGAGGCAATGGTTTTATTGCGCCAAGCGACCGTTTAACTGTTGCCGGTATTGGTGCCGGTGGCAAAGGTGAAAGTGATATCAATGAATTTTTCAAAAGCGGCAGGGCCGATATCGCCTTTCTGTGCGATGTGGACGAACGCCAGGCCGCTGCCAGCAGGAAACGTTTTCCCAAAGCAAAATTTTATAAAGACTACCGGGAGATGCTGGAAAAAGAACATAAGAATTTTGATGCGGTGTCTGTTTCCACACCCGATCACAACCATGCGGTGCAGGCCATTGCGGCTATGCATCTCGGTAAGCATGTATACGTACAAAAACCGCTCACCCATGATATTTACGAAGCCCGGGTACTTACACAGGCTGCTTCCAAATACAAAGTGGTTACGCAAATGGGCAACCAGGGTTCTTCCGGTGATGGCGTGCGCCAGCTGATGGAATGGTTCAATGCAGGCATTATCGGTGAAGTATATGATGTGTATGTGTGGACCGACCGCCCCGTATGGCCGCAGGGTATTCCATGGCCTTCACAAAAAACAGCTGTGCCAGCAGAACTTGACTGGAATCTCTGGCTGGGAACAGCGCCTGCAAAAGATTATGTTGATAATGTGGTGCCCTTCAACTGGCGTGGCTGGTGGGATTATGGTACAGGGGCACTGGGTGATATGGGCTGTCATTTAATGGAGGCGCCCTTCCGTGTGCTTGGACTGGGTTATCCAACTGAAGCCACCTGCAGTGTAGGTTCGGTATATACGGGTCCTTTCAGGAGAGGTTATTTCCCGGAATGTGCACCGGCCTCTTCTTCCGTTACATTGAAATTTAATGCCAGCAATGCAAAAAAATCAATCACCCTGCACTGGATGGATGGTGGCATACAGCCTGAGCGGCCGGAAGAACTGGGTGCGAACGAACTGATGGGTGATGGTGGCAATGGGGTGATCTTTGTTGGAACAAAAGGAAAGATGATGTGCGACACCTATGGATTCAACCCCCGGTTATTGCCTTTATCCAGGAATAAGGAAGTGAATCTTCCGCAAACTATTGCAAGGGTTGCCGGTGGTGCCGGCGGTCACTATAAACAATGGGTGGATGCATGCATTGCAGGTTATAACAGCAAGGAAGCTGCTGCATTAAGTTCCCCGTTCAGCATTGCAGGCCCGCTTACCGAAACCGTACTCATGGGCAATCTCGCCATACGCAGTTATGATATCCGCAAAGAACAAAAAAATAATCCCGGCCGTTATGATTACCCGGGAAGGGGCATTAAACTTTTATGGGATGGCGCTTCTATGAAGATCACCAATTTTGATGAAGCCAACCAGTTTGTAAAACGCAGTTACCGCAGTGGCTGGAGCCTAGGTGAATAACCGTTTTATTTATTGAGCAGCGGGCGTAAGGTATATCCTTCTTTTTTCAGCAGGGCAATCAGTCCCTGCTCACCCACCAGGTGACCGGCACCTACGGCTATGAACACGGGCCCGGCTTTCATGATCTTTTTGAGCTGGCCCACCCAGTTACGGTTACGGTTATCGAGCAGGATATCCTGGTTTTCTTCCATACCAAATTCAGTTTTGCTGAACTGCTCCTCGATTTTATTCAACTGCTGGCTTCTATATGCCTGTACCATTGTATCAAATAACCTGCGGTATTCAGCCAGGCTGTCGATGGAATGAAGCAATTCCTTTGCCTGTACCGTATACGGGATACTGTCGAACACTGCTGCCTGGAACGCCATGGTTTCAAGTCCCCTGATCTCTTTATGATGGGCCTTTGCCATTTTCATCAGCTCCTCTTCCACGCCTGTCATGGTTTTACAGGGCAGCATTTTTGGATACAGCATGGCGCTGAGAAAAAAAGGCTTGGTGCTGTTGAGCATTGCAAGGGGCATTTGCAGTGAATCCTTAAAAAAATCGGCCACTTTTTTATACTCCGCTTCTGTATAAAGTGTTTTGAGTGTTGTATCACCCCGCATGCGCATCAGCATCAGTCCGCCCATCATCGTTGCAGGATCATCCAGGTCAAGTTCCATATACATTTCGCCGGATGCTTTCACCGCTTCCTGTAACTGGCTGCCTGCCGGTATATCGTTTTTACAAATAAGATGAAATGTACCAAACAAATAACTGGGTTTGGAAAGATGGTTGCCGCTGATCTCCCACAGCAGCGAATTATGGTCGGGATTTGTCTTTAATTCTGGTTGTGCTTTGCAGGATGCCATGATCACCATCGCTGCAGCCAGGATACAAAATTTCATGAAGCGTATTTGAAATAAAAGTATAACAAAGCTGCAAGTTGATAAAATAATATATAAATTTATATGTCTCAACCAGCACCATTATGAAACAACTGCTTTTCGCCTTAACCCTTTCTGTCTCCCTGTCCGCCTCCTCACAAAATGAATTACCGGCATTTGGTAAAATTGATAAAGCCGATCTCGAAAAAAAAGACTGCGATTATGATAAAGGTGCTGAAGCCGAAGTGCTGATCGACTGGGGCAAGACCTATTACGACCGGGGCACATCCGGTATTTCACTGTTCAAAACAATTTTTGAATACAGGAAAAGGGTGAAAATATACAATGAGAAAGGAATCCCGCAGGCCGATGTTAAAATCACCTATTACGGGCATAATAATGATGAAAAGATTTTAAAAGTAAGTGCCTGGACTTACAACCTGGATGCAGCCGGCAATGTACAGCGCACAGAAGCAGGCAAAGCTTCCATTTATACAAAACGGCTCAATAATTTTTACTCGCAGCTGATCATCGCTTTTCCGGAAGTAAAACCGGGCAGCGTGATCGAGTACAGGTATACGATGGAGAGGGAAACCATGGGAAGGCTGCGTGACTGGTATTTCCAGGGCCGTATCCCTGTGCGTTACAGCGAATACCAGCTTACCATCCCGCAGATATTCCGTTTTTCAGTGCAGCCTTCCGTTATTGATTCACTGGAAGACAAACAGGAAGTCATTAAGGAAAGAATTTCGGTGGACAATGGTTTTGTTGAAACAAATTCACTGCACAGCACTTATGTGATGCGCAAACTGCCGGGCATCAAGGATGAGCCATTTATCAGCACGCCCAAGGATTATATGCAGCGGCTGGAATTCCAGTTATCCCAGATTGATTATGGTGACGGGCGTGTGCAGGACCTGCGGGTGAAATGGAGTGATGTGGTAAAAGACCTCGGTAATGATGAAGACTTTGGTAAACAGCTGGAAAAAGAGGTGGCAGGCGCAGCTTCAATCACAGCACAGGCAAAAACAATTTCGGGTGATGAGAATAAAGTAAAATTTATTTATAACAGCATCAGCAAAGTCATGGCCTGCACAGATGATGAGGCCATTTATACAGACAATGGTATTGCCAAAGCCTGGGAAAAAAAGGAGGGCAATGCGGCAGACATCAATTTATTACTTGTAAAACTGCTGCGTGATGCCGGCGTAAAAGCTTCCCCCATTCTTTTCAGCACAAGGGATAACGGGCTGGTGAACCCGGCTTTTCCATTCCTGCAGCAGTTTAACGTGGTGATGGCTTTTGTAACGGCAGGTTCAAATTATTATGTGCTCGATGCCACCGATAAATATGCACCCTGTAAACTCACCCCGCAAAAAATCACCAACAGCCAGGGCTTTGTGGTAGAAGGTGAAACGGGTTTTTGGAAAGATGTTTTTTCAGGCAAGAACAAATATAAAATAATGGCTGCCCTGCATGCCGAAATTGACGCAGCAGGCAACATAAAGGGTGACGGGATTATTAACTGCAACGATTATGCAAGGCGGCAGCGCATTGAAAAATGGGTCAAGGAACAGGGCGGTTTCAGAAACGCCTATTTCAGCACGCCACCCGGTGTTAACCTGGCAGAGCTGGTTGTTAATAATGCGGAAGCCGACTCTTTACCACTGGAACAAAAAATAAAATACACCGGTATCCTCAACGGTACGGGCAACTACCGGTATTTTACTGTAAACATGTTTGCTGATCTTGACAAGAACCCGTTCTTATCGGATGAACGAGTGTCGGATATTGATTTTGGCTACAACCAGGAATATATCATTTATGGCAATTACAGCATACCAGACGAATTTGTGTACGATGGTCTCCCCGAAAATGTTTCAATGATCATGCCTGATACCAGTATTGTTTTTACCCGTTCGGTGCAAACAACGGATAATGTACTCAACATCCGTATCTCGATCGATTTCAAAAGGCCTTTTTACAGTGCCGCCCTTTACCCGGAGTTTGTGGCATTTTACAAAAAGATGTTTGCAAAACTGAACGAGCAGATTGTGATCAAAAAGAAGGGAACCTGATATTTACAGCTTCCCGTAAAGACTGCCGCCCTTTTCAAAAATGTGCCGGATATTTTTTTCAGCAGCAGCATCTTTTATTAACGGCGGTGCATGGTGTGGTTTTATCCTGGCATCAAATACCAGCGGACCACGGGTTCCCCAATGTTTATGTTCAGTAAAACTGCCGATGCCATGAATGTCATGCGAAGGATTGCAGCGGGTGAATGTTGCCCATAAAAAATTATGCATGCTGGCAGCTGTAAAACTGCTGTCATCACAAATAATTAAAAAAGGAAGGCTTTTGAGTTGCTGTTGGTATGCTGATAACTGTGTGTCGAGCAGGCCCATCTCCGCCGACGCCTGTTCATAATTCACAAATTTTTTTGCCTGCAGCGCCACCACCCCCGGCATTACCAGTTGCGGGTTTTCAAATTGCTGTAATTCTTTTAAACATTGCGGCACTTCTGTACACAATGATCTTTTAGTTTCACCGCAGGCGGCAAACACCACTTTACTGCCGCTGTTCAGCCCGGTGCCTGAATAATCGAGTGTGTCGATCGTTGTATTGGTATAAAAGTGCACATCCCTTTTAAGATCGATCCTTTCCAGCAGGAATTGAAAATACGCGGGGATATGATGGGTGCTTACACGGTTGTCTTCATCCGCAGTGATGAATAAAAATTTTGCCAGGCTCAGTTGCCCGGTACCCAAAATATGGTTGGCGATGGTAAGGAGCTCTGCAGGTTGCTTTGATGGAGCATACGGTGTATAACGTTCACTGCCCACGGCCAGCAGCAAGGGATGAACGCCTGCCGCATCCACGGCATGCACTTCTTTTAATCCCGGAATTTCCACCTGTAATGCGGTGCCAGTCATTTCATGGATCAGCTGCCCGAAACTGGTATCTTCCTGCGGTGGCCTGCCTACAACCGTAAAGGGCCAGATCGCATTTTTGCGTGCAAATACCTTATGCAGTTTCATTACCGGAAAATCGTGTTTCAGACTATAATAGCCCAGGTGATCCCCAAAAGGTCCTTCAGGTTTGTTATGACCAGGAAATACTTCTCCCGTAATCACAAAATCTGCATCCGTACTGATGCAAAATCCATCCTGGTATGCATACCGGAACCTCCTGCCGCCCAATACACCGGCAAAAGTCATTTCACTGATACCTTCGGGGAGTGGCATCACTGCGGCTACACTGTGCGCTGGTGGCCCGCCTGCAAACACACTCACTTTTAAAGGCAGTCCTTTTTTATTGGCCTTGGTTTGATGCACACCAATGCCGCGGTGTAACTGGTAATGCAGCCCCGCTTCTTCGTTTTGAATATAATCATTGCCGGATAGCTGAACACGGTACATGCCGAGGTTGGCATGCATGATACCCGGCTTGTCCGCATCTTCCGTATATACCTGTGGCAGGGTTACGAATGCGCCGCCATCCATGGGCCAGTGATGAATTTGTGGGATATCGGCCAGTTTGATCTGTTCGTACAGTACCGGTTTTGAAAGCGGGTTTTTCAATGGCAGGGCCTTGATGGCGGCCAGGCCTGTACCAATATTTTGGATGGGATGTTTGAAAGCTTTTACCGGGTCGTTTTTCAAATCGATCAGCTGCTGTACGGAACGGAGGGTGTCACGAAAGATAAATTTGCTCCTGCTGAGTGTGCCGAAAATATTCGATGCCGCCCTGAAACGGCTGCCTTTTACATTTTCAAATAACAGCGCCGGTCCGCCTGCTTCATGCACCCTTAAATGAATGGCGGCCATTTCAAGATAAGGATCCACCGCTTCTTTGATACGTACGAGCTGACCGTTCTTTTCAAGGTCCAGTAAACAATCTTCCAGTGATGAATATGCCATTCGTGATTTGTATTGCACAAATGTAAAACACTAATGCGGCAGTAAGGTTGAATGATACTGAAAAGATCAGTAGATATTGGTGGGACAACCGGTTTTATACCTGCCGCCACCTCCACCCGATGCGCCGTTATTGGCATTGCCCAGCCTGACCTGGAGTGTGATACCGGAGAAATAATACCAGTCTTTATTTTTGGCGCTGCCGCGTTGGGTACCGTCTGCCGGGTAAGACAATCCTGTTTTCAGTTCATCTCCCCTGAAAGCAAGTTCAACCGCCTGCTGCCCGCGGTTGGCATTCAGCAGGGCCTGGTCAACATAGGTGGTGCTCACATCATCGAGGTAATCGGTATTAGTTTTGCGTAAACCAATTTCCATCCCCAGCCGGATATTCTCGCTTAAAGAAAACCTTAAGCCGCCGCCAAATGGTATGGAAAACTGGGAGAGCTGGTACTTTTTCCTGCCCTGGTAAAAGCCCTGCCCTTCTGTGCTCAGCGGCTGCAGGTATACCTTCCTTGCAAGGGTGTCAAATGTATACGGGTTGAAACTAAAACGGCTGATGCCTGCAAATACATAAGGTGAAAGCCTGTATGAATAGGGATCGAGGATAGAATATTCAAGACCCAAATGTATATCCGTGATGGGTGATGAGAAATTCAGGTTTCTCACAGCGTTTTTAGCAGCCTTACTGTCATCGCCGCTCAGTTTACCATAGGTGAAATTTGCCCTTGCAGCAAACTTGCTGCTGATCTCGTATGCCAGTCCGAGCCCGCCGGCTGCGTGTGCCTGATCAAGGGTAAAACGTTTATCCTGAAGGTCGCCCTGGTAATTGCTGAAGCCACCAAAAGCGGTAACAAATAGGCGCTGGGCATTGCTGTTGAAAGCAATGGTGATGATCAATATGTTTAAAAAAATCTTTCTCATAAAAAAGGGTAAACACTGCTGTTTACCCTGCGAATATTATACCAAAATAAACAGGTTACTTTTTCAGGTACATTACTTCTTTCACCGTTTTCACCACTTTAGGCACGCTGGGCAGGTAGGCTGCCACCAGGTTGGGTGCATAGTGCATGGGTGCATCTGCAGAAGTTACCCTGCGGATGGGTGCATCGAGGTAATCAAAACCTTCTTTCTGTATGCGATAGGCAATTTCAGAAGAAACAGAAGCGAAAGGCCATTGTTCTTCCACAATTACCATGCGGTTTGTTTTCTTAACGCTTTCCAGGATGGTGAACCAGTCGAGCGGGCGGATGGTAGCCACATCGATCACTTCTGCATCAATGCCTTCCTTGGCCAGCTCTTCTGCCGCAGCCAGGGTTACTTTCATCATTTTATTGAAAGAAACCAGGGTAACATCCTTTCCTTCACGCTTTACAAAGCATTTGCCGATGGGCAGTAAATATTCTTCTTCTGGCACTTCGCCTTTATCACCATACGCCACTTCACTTTCCATAAACATCACCGGGTCGTCGTCGCGGATGGCACTTTTCATCAGTCCCTTGGCTTCATATGGAGTAGCCACGCTGATCACTTTTAAACCGGGGATATTGGCATACATTGATTCAAATGCCGTGCTGTGCTGGGCACCTAACTGGCCGGCACTTCCGTTGGGGCCACGAAATACGATCGGGCAACCAACTTGTCCGCCACTCATTGCCAGCATCTTAGAAGCGGTATTTAATATTTGATCTAAAGGCAAAACAGCAAAGTTCCAGGTCATGAATTCCACAATCGGGCGCAGGCCATTTTGTGCAGCACCTACGGCAATCGCAGCAAAACCCAGTTCGGCAATGGGTGTATCAATAATCCTTTTGGCACCAAATTCATCCAGCATTCCCTGGCTTACTTTATAGGCACCATTGTATTCGGCCACTTCCTCTCCCATTAATAACACCCTTTCATCCCTCCTCATTTCTTCCTGCATGGCTTCCCTGAGCGCTTCCCTTAATGCAATTTGACGCATTGTGTTTGTTGATTTAAGTTTATCAGTTATTTGTTCCTTTTCTAAAGGTGTGCAAATTTATTTCATCAGTGGCATACCAACAAATAGAATTCCGCACTGCCAGCACAGTAAAGGAAGGCTATGGCATCAGCTGTGCCAGCTTTTCAGTGAGCTTTTTACCAAAGAGGTTTTTGGCCACGATCCGGCCTTCTTTATCGAGCAGCATATTACTGGGGATGGCCTTGATATAAAACTGGTTTGATGTGGCGTTGCCCCAGCCCTGCAGGTCGCTCACCTGTTTCCATACCAGTTTGTCATCATTGATGGCTTTTGTCCATTTCGTCTTTGTCTTATCATACGAAACACCAAAGATTTCAAAGCCCTTGTCTTTATAAACTGTATAAGCTTTTACAATATTGGGATTTTCCTTACGGCAGGGGCCGCACCAGCTGGCCCAAAAATCAACCAGCACATATTTACCTTTTAAAGAAGAGAGGCTGAGGTTATTGCCCAGGGTATCCTGCTGGGTGATTTCGGGGATGAGCTGCCCGATAGCCACGCTTTTATAAATATCCATCATGTTCTTCACCTCTTTGCCCAAACCGGATTGCTGTACCGCCGGACTGAGCGTATTGTATAAAGGCTCCACATCCGCAGCTTCGGCATAATAGGCATAATGTTCCTGTATGGCCATGGCACTTCGCAGCGAAGCAGGATTGGCTTTTATGAAAGACACCACGTAACTGCGTTTATTATCAGTAAGGGAGTTTTCGGCTTCATCGAGGCTGTCCATCACCGCTTGTTTATTGGCGGCTTTGGCTTCGTCATACAATTTGTAAAACTTATCTTCCGCTTCTTCGGCAGGTTTTAAGAGTGTTTTTAGTTTCCGGTCATCATCATTAAAAGCTGAACCACTGACAGAGAGTTCTTTCAGGTTATCGCCATTTCCACTGATCTTGATATTTGCCGGCTCAGCAAAAAACTGGAAATAATCCTGCTTTTTGTCTTTTAATGACAGAACAGCATAAGAAGGTTTTTGAACAAAGCCTTTAAAGGAGAACTGGCCATTGCTGATGGCTGAAGAATCTTTTTTAGCACCGGTTTCATTGTACACGGTGAGATATACCAGCCCGGTTTTGAGTTTGGTGAACCTGCCGGTGACTGTAAAAGCCGAATCCTGTTTTTGTGCAAAGGAAGCCAGCAACAGCATACTGCCTGTTGCTGCCATCAATAGTTTTTTCATGACTGAACATATTTATTTGAGACGCAAAGTAACTCTTTAATGGGCGGATAACCTTAACAATTTTCAATCACCATGGCACTGGCGCCGCCGCCGCCATTACAAATACCGGCTGCCCCGTATCTGGCATTATTTTGTTTCAGCACATTGATCAGCGTAACAATGATCCTGGCGCCGCTGCAGCCCAGCGGGTGTCCCAAACTAACAGCTCCCCCGTTTACATTTACCGTTGCAGGATCCAGCTGCATCCTTTTTGTATTTTCAATTCCCACCACGGAGAAGGCTTCATTCAATTCCCAAAAACTGATGTCTGCCATATTAAGCCCGGCTTTTGCAACCGCCTTCGGCACAGCTATGGCAGGTGAAGTGGTAAACCATTCAGGCGCCTGCTCGGCATCAGCATAGCTTTTTATTTTGGCAATGGGTTTTATTCCCAGTTCATCTGCTTTTTCCTTACTCATTAAAACCAGTGCTGCTGCGCCATCATTCATGGTACTGGCATTGGCAGCGGTAACGGTACCCTCTTTGATAAAAGCACCTTTCAGTTCGGGTATCTTATCAAATTTTACATTGAAGGGCTCTTCATCCTTTGCAAACAAAACGGGATCGCCTTTTTTTTGCGGGATGGGAACCGGTACAATTTCGTTGTCAAATTTTCCGCCATTTACCGATGCCTGGCTGCGTTTGTAACTTTCAATCGCAAAAGCATCCTGGTCTTCGCGGCTTACATTACAGGTGCTGGCGCACAATTCAGCAGCATTGCCCATGGCTTTACCATCATATACATCTGTCAAACCGTCTTTCGTCAGGCCATCGATGAGGTTCACGTTTCCATATTTATTTCCCCAGCGCAGCTTATCGCTGTAAAAGGGAACATTGCTCATGCTTTCCATGCCGCCAGCCACCACGATGTCGGCATCACCCAGCAGGATACTTTGTGCAGCCTGCGCAATGGCCTTCATACCGCTGGCACAAACCTTATTCACCGTGGTGCAGTTGACATCATTGGGCAAGCCCGCAAATTTCGCAGCCTGGCGTGCAGGTGCCTGGCCAAGGTTAGCCTGGATCACGCAGCCCATCAGCACATCATTCACCTGTTCGGGACTGATACCGGCTTTTTCAACAGCGCCTTTAATAGCGATGGCACCCAGTTGTGTGGCTGAAAAATCTTTTAAGGTACCGCCAAAGCTTCCCATGGGCGTACGTACTGCGGAGATGATATACACTTCTTTCATAAAACAATCAATTTGAAACAAAGTTAGGCGGTTGGTTTTTCATTTTTGTAAATTTGGGAAATATCAAGTCATGCCTGCAAAATATTGGATACTGTTCACTGCTTTATCATTTTCATTAATGGCTGCACAAGGGCAAAATGCAAAGGCGGATTCTGCCGCCGTTGCAAATACATTTAAAGCTTTACTGGAGATTTGTAAAAAAGTGGATTTCACTGATCCTAAAACCACCTCGCTGGGCACATTCTACAAAGCGGCGCCCTATATCATTTACCGCGGCAATGATAAACAAAGGGCCTGGAAAGATTTTGCCAACTACAATAAACCCGATGAAAAGAACGGGGTGGACGAAACCTGCCTGCGCATCAACGAAACCGTTAACCGCGATACGGCTTACAGCATCACGGGTTATATCACCGAAAAAGAAAGTGAAGGCACCTGGCATGTGCTGAAAGTACGCTATACCAAAGAAGCTGTTGCAAGGGAAGCCGCCTTTGCCTTTCTTAAAATTGGCAACCGTTATGGCCTGGGAGATATCGACTGATCTCAGGCGATCATTTTAACCACCATTTCCTTCAGCAAAGAAGCGTCTGCAGTACCGCTGGCTCCCACACCGATTGATTTTAAATTGTACTGGTGCAGCAGCAGCAGTATTCTTTCAATGCCTTCGTAATTATAATTGCGGATGGTTTCCAGCGCATTTTTTACAGCCGCGGGATTAAAGTAAAAATGTGGTTTTAATGCGGCCTCGCTTTTATCAGGCATACCAAAAACCGTGTACACTTTACTGAAACTGGCATACAGGGCCGGCAGCACCATTTGAATGGGGCCGGCCTTGGGATTACCTTCAAAATAACGGATGATGGTGATCGCCCTGGCCAGGTCTTTTTTAGCAATGGCCGCCTGCAGTTCAAATACATTGTACTCTTTGCTGATGCCGATGTATTTTTCAATATCGTCTTCGGTGATCTGCTTGCTGCCTTTTAAATTAATGGAAAGTTTGTCGATCTCGTTGGCCATACGGCTCAGGTCGTTCCCGATATGTTCTTCCAGCAGCACGGCTGCTTTTGAAGTGATGGCATAGTCTTTTGAAGCCACCATTTCTTTTATCCATTCCTGTATCTTAAAATCCCTGATCTTTTCTGATACAAATATCTCCGCCGAACTTTTTAAAAGCTTGTGCAGTTTGGTGCGCTTGTCCAGGGTTTTTGTTTTGTACGACACAACAAAAATGGTGGAAGGCAGCGGGCTTTCAATATAGGCTTCCAGCTTTTCAATATCCTTCATATGCTGTGCTTCTTTTAAAAGCACCACCTGTTTCTCTGCAAACATGGGGTAACGGCGGCAGGCATTCACCACCGCCGCCCAGTCGGCATCGCGGCCATAAAAAACAGTAAGATTAAAACCGGCTTCCGATTCATTGAGTATATGATGCTCGGCATAATCCACCACCTGGTCAATGTAATAATCCTCTTCCCCTTCCAGCCAGTACACGGGTTTATACTTGCTCTTTTTCCATTCACTGATGATTTTTTCCGCACTCATGTGCCAAAGATAATCCATTTTAAAAGCTGGCATAATTTTGGCGAAAGATGCGGCAGTATTGATTTATACACATTTTAACACCGCCGGAGATTTGTATTCTTTTTAACTGAATGAATGAATACATTTGCTGGCAATAAAACTCAACCAATATGGCTTACGAAAATTTCCCTTCTGCTGAAACTCCCCAGCAGGCACCTCCTCCCGAAAAAAAGAACTGGCGCAATGTATTAACCGGGGGTTTACTGGTGGCATTGCTGGGCACCTGGGGTTATATCATTTATGACAAGAACCAGACCAAGGAAGTGATCCAGCAAAAAGATACCCAGCTTACCGCCAGCAATACCGAACGTGATGAACTGCGCAAGGAACTGGATGATGCCACCATGCGTTATGATATGATCAAAACGCAGAGTGCCGATATGGCGCACAGCAAAGACAGCGTTATTACAGCCCGTGACAGGGATATCGCTGAAAAGAAATCAAAAATTGCCCAGCTGCTGGGTAAGGTAAATGCCACCAAGGAAGAACTGGCCCAGGCCAAAACACTGATTGCTTCGCTGAATGATGATATTGTGGGTTATAAAACCACCATCGAAAAACTGGAAGGCGAAAAAATTGTACTGCAGCAGGAAAAAGAAACCGTTACTAAAGAACGTGATGTAGCCCGTAAAGAAACCGAAGATGCAAAAAATGTGATCAAGGAGAAAGAAGATATCATTGATGTGGGCTCCACTTTGCACGCTTCCAATTTCAGTATTACGGGCATCAACGAGAAAAAAAGCGGTAAGGAAAAAACAACCACCACGGCAAAAAGGGTTGACAAACTCCGCATCTCTTTCGACCTTGACGAAAACCGTATCACACAGTCAGGTGTAAAAACAATTTATATCTGCATTACCGATCCAAAAGGCAGTCCGGTTACGGTGGAAGCACTGGGTTCAGGTATTTTCAAAACAAGGGAAGGACAGGAAAAAGCTTTTACACAAAAAGTGGAGATCAATTATACACAGGGCCAGCGCCAGACCATCAGTGTTGACTGGAAACAAAACAGCGATTTCCAGACTGGTGATTACAAGATCGAAGTTTACAATAACGGCTTCAAGATCGGTGAAGGCGTAAGAAGCTTTAAAAAAGGCGGCCTGTTCGGATAGACTTATTCTAACCCTCAGTATAAAAAACGGGAGCGGTACCAGCAATGGTGCCGCTTTTTTATAACCGGGCCCTGATGGAAGCCGTGCCCGTATGCACGGTATTGGCAGTACCGGGTTTACGGCCATTGTATTGCAGCGACAACTCAAAATTACCTGCGATGCTGCGGGTGTATTCAATATTCCATAAATAGTTTTTGCCCGGCAGCAGGCCATCGAGCATCACATAACCAACGGTTGTATTGGCAGCGCCTGCATATGCTTTAAAATTGGTTTGGTTAAATGTAAACCTTGCATTGAGGCTGCTGTTGGAAAGAATGGTGTACCTGAGTTCGGTGCCCAGTTCATGGATCGTTGCCTTTTCCATCGAGTCGATCCGGTTGCGTTTGTTATAGAGGCTGTAGTTGACCGTTAACCTGAACGTGGATTTATGCATGAAAGAAATGGCCGGCTCAATCCTGTTCAATGCGATCTGGTAATTGCGGTTATTGAACTTGGTGCCGCTTGTAAAAAGCTCGTTTTTGGAGTTCCGTAAGGCAATGGTGGTATTGATGCTCCTGCCGGGATTCCACCGGATCTTCCCGCCAAAATCCCTGATCTTCCTGCTTTCAACCCCATAGGATAAAAGTGATTTATTATTGAGCAGGTGATGGGTTACATCAAATCCCCATTTTATATTGCTGCGGTTGAAGAAATAGGTATTGGTGAGTTCTGAGTAAAGGGATATCAGCGTGGTATCCACCAGCTTTTTCGTGAAGGGATTGAATGCAAACTTACCGGTGGAAAGGTCTTTTTTATTGATCTGCAAACTGGAACTGCTGCTGGAACGGTATAAGAGTTTCATCAAACCCTTTGCCGTTGGTTTAATAATATTCTTCGGGCTTAAACCAATGCTGTAATTGAAGGTTACATAGTTGGCTTTCACATACTGCGTGCCGGGTGTAAAGAGTTTTACATATTTTTTCTGGTCCTGGAATATGGCAATTTCAAATTCATTGAGTTCTTTGATGCCATTGCTGTTATAATCGATCCAGGTATATTCTCCCTGCCCGGCCGGCACTTCAAAAAAAGTATATTCCCTTTTCTGCTCCTGCCCCGCTCCCAGTTCATACAAAATGTTGCCCGTTATAAAACCTTTGAATTCACGCATGGTATAATCAGCACGGCCCAGCAAACTTTCATCTGCTTTTTGCCTGCTGAGAATGCTGTTAACAATATGCAGTTTGCGGTAAGTGATATTTAAGGCCAGCTGCCGGTTCTCATTTTTTCTGATCTCCGTGTTGAAATTGATATTGTCGCTTTTATCGGCCTGCTTCAATCCCGATTGGATGGGATACCAGTCGCCCCGGGTGAAATAACTGATACCCCATTTATTCAGTTTCGAAGGATCAGACTTCAGGTAACCCTGCCATATATGAAATGCAAAACTGAAGGGCGTTAATGTATCCGTGGTTTTGGAAAACTGTTTGTTGGTCTCGCTGCTGTAATTCAGCCCGGCCTGCAGATTTTTAAACCCGGTAAATATTTTACTTATATCGATCGTTGGCCGCAGGTAACTGCCTTTTACCAGCGGCGTGCTCGTGGTGGTATAACTTACAGTATTGCTGAACTTCCAGTTCTTGACAGTGGTGCTGTTATCAAACTGCTGGCGGAGACCATTATAATCATCACTGCGCCGGTAGTTCACTGTTTCATACGCGTAATAATTACCCTTTGTATCAGCCGCTTTGATACCGGCGCTGGCAATATGTTCATCTGCCCGGGCGCTTTCGTAGGGCAGGCTCCAGTCGCGGAGGTATTCCACATTGCGCAACCTTTCCAGCGGGCGAAACAGGCCTTGCACATATTCATAGCCCAGTTTGGTGCTCAGTAAAATATTTTTTCCTGCCAGCCTCGACTTATGTTCATTGCTTTCAAACTGAACTTTTGCAGCCAGGCCTTTATCATTGCCCTTGTCTTTTTGTGAAAAGAGGTTGATATCATAATTGCTGACTGCAAACTCTGACCGCAGCTTTGTGTTATTGCTGAAACGGTATTCACCAGCAACCGATACCAGTTGCTGTTTGCGTGGCGCCACCAGGAGCATCACCGGTTCCCAGTCGCCCTGTTTTGTATTATTGGCATCCGGGGAAATCCATACATACGATTTCCCGTTTACCGCATTCTGCGATGGCATGTAATTGCCCTTGCCCTGTCCCACATACGTGAATGAAAGACTGTACAGCGTATCCTGCGGGTTCACAGAAAAAACAAAAATGGAATCATGGATCACGGTATTGTAAACCGTATCGATCTTTTTATAGAGAATTTTGTCGGCGGCAAAAGTGTCTCTTACAGCGTTTTTGTAAAATGCCGTATCCACCCCGTCGCCAATATTGGCAAGAAATTGTTTTTGCTTTGCATCCAGCACCTGGTTGATGGATGAGTTTTTGGCGTCAGCATTACTGAAGGCACCCACACTCAGGAAAAACTTATCACCGAAGTTCACTTCATCACTGGCATATAGCTGTGAGTTCAAAAAATTCCGGTCGGAATATTCAAACTCAATTTGAATGCGTTTGTCTTTTGTGATAAGGTGCTTCTGGGTGAAAGTGATCTCGGCGGTATTATAGTTAATGATATAATCCTGGTCTTCGCCACGCTGCATCAGCTGCCCGTCGATAAAAACCCTTTCTGTTCCCGCAAGAATGATAAAATACAATTCGTAATTGGCGCCCTGCAGTTTATAAGGGCCCTGGTTGCCTTCAACAGGCGTGAGAATATTACGGGTGAACTTGCCCTTTGCCACGGCCCCGCTAACCAGTAATGAATTGGAAATATTTTCCGACAGTTTATTATTCGTTGTAAACGCAACACCCTGCAGCCGTTTATAAAAATTGAGGAAATAGTTTTTGCCCTGCCGGATATCAATATCACCAAAACTGGCCTGCCAGCCTTTTTTCCTTACCTGCAAATACACTTTATCAAAGTCCTGCAGGTTTTGCGTATTGCCTTCGGGTTGCAGCGGTATATTATTGTCGGTAATGGCAGCACTCAGCTCCAGGCTGTCGCCAATATAACCGCTCAGCTGCAGGTTGAGGCTGCTTTTCACCACCGCATCCTGACTGTTGCCAAATGAGAGCCCGCGTTCAAAACTGCCATCTGATTTTACGGCGCCAAAATCAAACAAAGGACTGCCCTGCAGTTTATCAATACTGAAGGTGAAAGGATTTTCTTTTACAAAATTGTACCGGATACTGTCGTAATCGTAATGCTTTACTACCGCGTTCAGCCTGAAAGGAAATACCCTGTAATGCGCCCATACCACGGGCACGGAAGGTTTAGTAATCCATGTAAGTGTTGAAGCCAGCTCATCAATTTTATATGCAGTGGCCGGAATATTTTCAATATAAAACGAGTGGGGTACAATGCTCATCGAATCCACCCTTACCACGTTATCACTTACCAGCAACAGTTTTTTGCGCAGGTTCGATAACATGACCGGCTTTTGTGCAGCAGCCAGCTGCACAAAAAACAATAGCAGCAAGAACAGGTATTTCCGGGGGTGCCTCAACAGTTTTTAGAATTACTAATGCCTAAAATTACCATATTATTGTGCAAGACGGTCAAACAGGCCATTTTGCTGCCGGGCACACCCCGTTATAACTGTTATTTATTCTTCCTCAGCCGCATTCTTGAGTTTCATCAGCAGTGCATATGCGTTTTTTGTAACCACCGTTTGCTCTGCAAAATTCGTCATCCCCGATGCGATCTCTGTTCTTCCGCCTGCCGTATTACCGGGTTTTACTTCCAGCATTTCAAACTGGCTGGTGGTGCGCTGGATAAAAATATATTGTTTGTCGCCATACCGTACCACGGCTTCTTCCGGCACCGTTACGGCTGCGGCATTGGTGGTTTCAATTTCTGCATTGAGGAACATCCCCGGCAGCAGGTCGTGGTTACTGTTCTCAAAATGGCAATGTACCATGGTACTCCGGTTCTCATCCAGGTTTTTACTGATCAGCAGGATCTCGGCCATATACGTTTTTCCGGGGTTACTCACCAGGTGGGCTTTTACTTTTTGCCCCACACTTAAATAGGGTACATCCTTTTCAAACACTTTGAGGGCAATATGGATATCCTCCGGGTTTACCAGTTCAAAAAGCACATCAGAAGGGTTCACATATTTACCAATATTCACTTTTACGGCAGAAACATACCCATTGATGGGTGAAATGATGCTTACCGAACGGCTGATATTATTCTCATTCAGTGCTGAAGGATTAATACCCGCCATCAGCAGTTTTTCTTTCAGGCTGTTCATGATCACCCTTTCCACCTGGTATTCGCTGCTCACCTGCTCAAATACTTTGTCACTGCTGGTTTTTGTGGCGTTGAGTGTTTTCTGTCTTTCATACTCTTTTTCAAGAAAGCCCGCTTTCGATCTGGCCACAAGATAATCCTGCTGCATTTGTATCAGTGCCTGGTCCTGCATCACCGCTATCGATTCACCTTTACGCACTTTCATTCCGGGTAACAGGTGCGTGGATTTAAGATAACCTCCCAGCGGGAAACTAACAGATAC
Organism: Ferruginibacter sp.; assembly: GCA_046329655.1. Classification (GTDB taxonomy): domain Bacteria; phylum Bacteroidota; class Bacteroidia; order Chitinophagales; family Chitinophagaceae; genus Ferruginibacter. The sequence continues at coordinate 23,213 of JAXLUD010000012.1, read as the reverse complement.
CATATTTTGCGGCGGCACATCCACCACACCGTTCACTTTAATGGTGCTGTTCATGTTTTGCACCAGCGGTTTGCCGGTTTCAATACCCGCATTTTTAATTTGTGCCGCTGTAAGTGTGACCATCGTTTCGCTCACCGTTGTTTCTTTTGCTGCCGCTGCAGTTTTTTTCTCCTTGCTGCTGCAGGCCGACAAAAGCAGCAGGGCGATCATATTTATATAAATTACTCTCATTGCTTTTTTTTTAATTGTTTAGATAACTGTTCAGTTCAATAGCCGTGGTATTCCATTCGCTGATGGCATTGATATATTCTGCCTTAATGCTGATGGTCTGGTTGGTCAGCATGATCCATTCCAGGTAGCTGATCGCACCATTGGCCAGTTGCAGGCTCACATTATCATTGATGATCTTTGCCTGTGGCAGCGCTGTTTTTGTATAATATTCCAGCAGGCCGGCATGTTTATCTTTTTTCAGCAATAATGTTTGCAGCACAGATCGCTGCTGTGCGAGCAGGGCTTCATATTCCGATTGCAGGGCCGTAACTGTGATCCTGCCTGCGGCGATCCTTGACTTATTCGCTTTATTGAAGATCGGGATATTCAAACCCAGCATGCCGGCAGAAAAACGGCTGGAACCATTGTAGTATTTATCGGCTCCATTAATATTCTGCACACCCACAAATGACTGGTTGGTATAACCTGCGCTCAGTTGCGGCAGGTTCCGGGCTTTAAGGTATTCCACTTCCTTTACAGCCACCTGTTGCTCCTGCGCCTTTATCTTTAATACCGGCATGGCGGCGGCAGCTGCCACCGCAGGTTCCGATTGCAAACTGAACTGCGGCGCTGTTTTTTCAGGGCGGTATTGCACCGTGGTATTCAGCAATACGGCAAACTGGGTCTGCAGCACTTTATAATCTTCCTGTAACTGGCTGCGCTGGTTGCGAACCTGCTGCAACTGCGATTCTGCTGCGGTCTTTTCCAGTATGTTCGCATCACCGGCTTTTAAGCGCTGTTCCTGTTTTTGCAAAAAGATGCTGTACATGCTGTCGGTCTGCTGCAATAACTGTTCTTTTTCCTGCAATACCAGCATCTGGTAATATAAACTGGTTACCTGTTTTTTCAGCTCCAGCTTCACCTGGCTTTCGTTGAGCAGATGTGTTTCCGTTACCGCTTTGTACACTTCCTTCTGGCGTTTGTACACCACGGGAAAAGATACCGTTTGCGATAATGAGAATTTGGAATCCTTGTAATAACTGTTTACCTGCCCGTATTCTGCAGTAACTGTTGCAGGGGCGATATCATAAGCACTGCCTTCCGCATTTTTGGCTGCAAGTGTTTTAAGTTTTGCAGCGGTTACTGCCGGATGCTGTTTCATAACAGTATCCAGTGCCGCATGGAGCGAAATAGTTTGCTGTGCGGTGGCATTTAGGGCCGCACCGCTGAACAGGATCAGTATAACCGATTTCATTTTGCTGGATTTTTTAAGTGAGGGGAACTTTATCCTTGTACCACCGCCATCTTTTTCAGTAAGCATATACAATACCGGCAGCAGCAATAAAGTAAGCAGTGTTGCTGTGATCAGTCCGCCGATCACAACGGTGGCCAATGGCCGCTGCACTTCTGCCCCGGCCCCATTGCTCAGTGCCATGGGCATAAAGCCCAATGAGGCAACGGCGGCCGTCATCAATACAGGACGCAGCCGGATCCTGGTGCCTTTCAGCACCCGTTCCCTTACATGTGTTACACCGGCTTCTTTTAACTGGTTGAATTCGGTGATCAGCACAATACCATTGAGCACGGCCACACCAAATAATGCAATGAACCCAATGCCGGCAGAGATACTGAAAGGCATCCCCCTTATCCATAAGGCAAACACGCCACCAATGGCCGACAATGGGATGGCGGAGAATATCAGCAGTCCCTGTTTCATTGAATTAAATGCCAGGTACAGCATCAGGAAAATCAGCAGCAGTGAAACCGGCACGGCAATGCTGAGCCGCTTTTTGGCTGCCACCAGGTTTTCAAACTGCCCGCCATAAGTAATATAATAAGCCGGTGGCATTTTAATGTTTTTACCAATCTTATCCTGCAGCTCTTTTACCACCGTTTGAATATCTTTTCCACGAACATTGAATCCGACAGTTATACGGCGTTGTGCATTTTCCCTTTGTATCTGGTTCGGACCTACTTTGATCTGCACATCCGCCACCTGTTGCAATGGCACCTGTTCCCCGGATGGGGTGGCGATGAGCAGGTTTTGTACATCTTTAAGATCCTGCCTGCTGTCGTTATTCAAACGCACCACCAGGTCAAAGCGGCGTTCGTTCTCAAATACCTGCCCGCTTACAGCGCCGGCAAAAGCAGATTGTATCGTATTGTTTACATCGGTAACTGAAAGTCCGTATTCGGTTAATGCAGCCCGGTTATAATTCACCACAATCTGCGGCAACCCGGTGACTGTTTCCACGTAAATATCTTTTGCGCCATCAACCGTTGCGGCTATGTTGCCCAGTTTTTCGGCATAAGCAGCCAGTGTATCGATATCTTCCCCGAATATTTTACAGATCACATCCTGCCGGCCCCCGGTCATCAGCTCATTGAAACGCATTTGCACGGGGAACTGGAAACCCGCAGTGATACCCGGCACATCTTCCAGGGCCTTGCTCATTTTTTCTGCCAGTGCATCAAAAGAACCTGCAGATGTCCATTCTTTTTTTGGTTTCAGCACCACCATCATATCCGATGCTTCAATGGGCATGGGATCGGTGGGTATTTCGCCGCTGCCTATTTTTGTAACCACTTCTTCTACTTCCGGAAAACGCGTCAGTAAAATATGTGCTGCCTGCTGGGTGGATTTTATCGTGGTGGGAATGGAACTCCCAGTAAGCACCCTGGTATCCACGGCAAAGTCGCCTTCTTCCAGCTTGGGAATAAATTCACCGCCCAGCGTGGTCATGATAAATACTGCGAGTATAAACATCGCTGCTGATGAGGCGATCATGAGTTTGGGGATCTTTATGGCAAATTCAAGCGACCACTTATAAACTTTTTCCAGCCATGCCATGATCCTGTCTGCGATATTTTTTTTGATACTGATCTTTTTACTCAGCACCAACGCACTCATCATCGGGATATAGGTAAGCGAGAGCAGGAAGGCGCCTGCGATGGCAAATGCCACAGTTTGCGCCATGGGCTTAAACATTTTTCCTTCAATGCCCTGCAGGGAAAGGATCGGCAGGTAAACGATGAGGATAATGATTTGCCCGAATACAGCCGCGTTCATCATCTTGCCGGCAGAATGGTTTACCTCTTCATCCATTTGCTGCTGGTTGATTTTTACCAGGCCCTGGAAGTGCTTATTATGATGCAGCCGGTGCATCACGGCTTCCACAATGATCACGGCACCATCAATGATCAAACCAAAATCCAGCGCTCCAAGGCTCATAAGGTTGCCACTTACGCCAAACAGGTTCATCATGATAATGGCAAAGAACATGGAGAGGGGAATGACAGATGCCACCAGTAACCCGGCCCTTAAATTGCCGAGGAATATCACCAATACCAGCACAACAATCAATGCACCTTCAACCAGGTTCCTTTCCACCGTGCTGATGGCATTGTTCACCATCTTGGTACGGTCGAGAAATGGTTCGATGGTCACACCCTCAGGCAGTACTTTTTCAATCTGTGTGATTTTATCTTTTACGTTTTTTATCACCGCGGAGGAATTGGCGCCTTTCAGCATCATCACCACGGCACCCGCCACTTCACCTTCGTCGTTATAACAAACGGCGCCATAACGGGTGGCGGTACCCAGTTTTACATCGGCCACATGGGCAATAGAAACCGGTGTGCCGTCGGGCAGCCTTTTGATGAGGATGCTGTTGATATCATCGGTATTCTTTACAAGCCCTTCACTGCGGATGAATAATGCCGTGGGGCCTTTTTCAATGTAGGCACCGCCGGTATTCTGGTTGTTTTTTTCCAGTGCGGAAAAAATATCTGAAATGGTAAGGTTATACGATTTGAGCTTATCGTAGTTCACCCCTATTTCATATTGTTTGAGTTTACCGCCAAAACTGCTTACGTCGGCCACACCGGGTGTGGTGAGCAGCTGCCTGCGGATGATCCAGTCCTGTATGGTGCGTAATTCCATCGCATCATATTTTCCCTCGTAACCGGGTTTGGGTTTTACCACGTACTGGAAAATTTCGCCCAGCCCTGTTGTTACCGGCCCCATGAACGGCACGCCGAGTGAAGGCGGTATCTGGTCCTGCACCTGCAGCAGTCTTTCACTTACCTGCTGCCTGGCCCAGTAAACATCCGTGTTATCATCAAATACAATGGTAACGATCGATAAACCGAAACGGGAAAAAGACCGTTGCTCGGTAATGCCGGGAATATTGATGGTAGCCTGTTCTACCGGGAATGTAATCAGCCGTTCTATATCGGCTGCGCCAAGTGATGGTGACGGGGTGATCACCAGCACCTGGTTATTGGTGATATCAGGCACTGCATCGATCGGTAATTTTTTAAGATTATAAATACCAAAAATGACAAGTGCCAGCACCAGTATACCCACAATCAGTTTATTGCGGATAGAAAATGCAATGATTTTATTAAGCATGATCTTTCTTTCTTAACAGCGTTCACAATAAAGTGCCAATAGCAGGGTAATACCGTATATAAAATTAACGGTATTCAGCCTGCAGTATATCGTTATTAAGAAATTTTGGGAGGCTGCCAGATATCTGACAAATGGCTTTGAAGGATACTGTTATTTTTAACAGCGGGGTATGAACGTTTGATAAAAAATTCTGGTCTTTCTGCCTGGATATGGTGGGGTTGGGCTGCCGTGGACACCAGCGTGGTGCAATCAGCCGTTTTAAAGGGCAGTTGCATGTCCCGGTCATAATCCTTGTCTTTTTTGCTGCCACTGAAATAATGCAGTACAATAAACCGGAACAGCGAAATGTCCTTCTCTTCTTTTTTATGTTCCTGGAAATGCTGCAGCAGCACCGGCAGCTTTAACAGCTGGTGCAGTTCGGTGCCTGCTGTGATGATGGCACTAAAGCAAAGTATGGCCAAAAAACGTTTCAAGAGGACAAAGATAAAAAAATCAGCGAAATACGGAATGTGATTTTTGTTACATGTATTATGGAATAATAATTGTACTTATGCAATCGCACCTGCTTTTTGTATATGCACCTGAAAAAATATTGCCTGCTGTTATGGCTGCTGCCAGCTGTTACTGTATTTGCACAGCAGCCGGCCAGTACTGTATATATCCTCAAAAAAAGCCAGCTGTCTTTTCACTCCAACGCCAAGCTGGAACTGATCAAGGCTTCTTCCAGCCAGCTTAAGGGAATTATTGACGCAGATAAAAGGGTGTTTGCATTTTCAGTCGACATGAAAAGTTTTGACGGATTTAACAGTCCGCTTCAAAAAGAACATTTCCATGAAAACTATATGGAAAGCGACAAATATCCAACCGCCAGTTTCACGGGGCATATTATTGAAGAGGATGATTTTACAAAAGACGGCACTTACAATATCAGGGCCAAGGGCAGGTTTACGGTTCATGGCGTGGAACAGGAACGTATTATCCAGGGCGACCTAACCGTAAAGAACGGCGTGATCAAAATGACCTGTTTGTTTACTGTATTGCTATCTGAACACGACATAAAAATCCCCCGCATCGTGCATGAGAAACTGGCATCAGAGATCAATGTAACCATCAACGCGGAATTTATAAAAAAATGAACCTGCTGCGAGCCGCATTATATCTTTTTTTACTGCTGCCGGCTGCTGCCGCTGCACAATATCCTTTTTACAAAAAAATTGATGTGGAGGAAGAGAACCTTACCATCAAGGCAACAGCGCTTTTAAAAGACCACAATGGGTTTTTATGGGCGGGCACATCTGAAGGATTGTTCAAATTCAGCGGGCAGCTGCCGCAAAGAATGGGCAGCGAAAAAGAAAATACCAATTTTTATATCACCGCACTTGCAGAAGACGGGAATGATATGATATGGGCCGGCTGCAGGAACGGCACCATTATCACGATCAAAAACCAGCAGCAGGTATTGTTCACGCCTGTGGAAGGTTTACCCAAAACAACGATCACGGCCATACTGGATGATCATAACCAGCATATATGGTTTGCCACGGCAGGCGAAGGCATTTTTTATACTGATGGTAACCACCTGCATCACTTAACCACCGGCGACGGGCTGAGTGATGATAATATCAATTGCCTCTATCTCGCCGGGAACGGTGAAATTTTTGCCGGTTCAGACCGTGGCATTTCATTTATCCGCACCGGCAAACAGAAACCGGTGACTGGTTTTTTCACAGCCAGAAATGGTTTACCCGACAATATCATCCGCAGCATCACCGCTTCATCAAAAAAAGATATTGTGTGGGTGGGCACACAGTCAAAAGGCGTTTTACAGTTTAATACCAGTACAAGACAAATCGTTTCAGTGCCTGCAGGCTGGGCCTACGGGCAGGTAAACGACCTGCTTGAAGACAATGAATCCATTTTTATAGCGACGGAACAAAACGGGCTGGTTTGTTACAACAAGGAACGGGGCCTGTTCAAAAAAAATATTTTTAAGGATTCTGCCAGCATGAAACGCATCACCGATATTCAGGCCGATAACGAGGAGAACATCTGGCTGGCGTCAGACAGTAAGCTGATCAGCTTCACCGGTTCCTGGCTTACTTACTGGATGGGAACACCGCAGGTGTCGTTTGCCAAAATCCATACTTTGCTGGCAGATGAAAATAACACACTCTGGTTTACGCCCGACTTCAGGTTGTTTGAAGGATTGCAGCTGATGCAGGCCAATGGCACAAAACTAAACAGTTATGATATCACGCCGCCGGAAGACCTGATTGATATTACCTGCCTGTACCGCGATACGCAGGGCTTTTTATGGATTGGCACGATGGGAAAAGGTGTTTTCAGAATGAATACGGTTACAGGCGAACGCCGGTCGGTAAAAGAAAATGCCGTTACAGATAATGGGCATATCCTCAGCATTGCTGGCAAGGGTAATGAAGTATGGATATCCACGCTGAATGGTGTGGCGAGGTTCTATCTTGCTGCAGCCAATTACGACCTGAAGGAAAAACTGGGCTATACCAACTATTCAAAACGCGACGGGCTGGGAAGTGATTATATCTACCATATCATGGTTGACTCAAAAGACAGGGTTTGGTTTGCCACTGACGGTGCAGGCGTTACGGTATATGAGCACAATGTATTCCTCAATTATTACCATGGCAAAATGTTCCCTTCAAAAGTGGCCTATTCACTTGCAGAAGACAGGAACCACCATATATGGGTGAGTACTTACAGTGACGGGCTTTTTGAATTTGATGAAAAGAAATTCAACCGCTTCGGCTTGAAGAACGGGCTTACTGATCTTGCGATCACATCGGTGGCGGTGGACAGGCAGAATAATATCATTGCAGTGAATAAAAAAGGCATTGATATTCTTAACCCGCAGAAAGGGATCGTGCAGCATATCGGCGCCGAATCGGGTTTCAGTGAACAGCAACCCAACCTGAATTCCATCACCACCGACCGGTTGGGTAATGTATGGATCGGTACGGAGAATGGTATTGTAAGGCTGGCATCACCGGCGTCATTCGGCACCACTACGCTGAAAGCCGTGATTGAAACCGTTCAGCTTTTTGGCAACCAGCTTGAACCGGAACACGGTATATATTTCAGTCACACCGAGAACAGTTTTACTTTTAAGATTGCTGCGGCTTATTATAAAGCCCCTGAGAAAGTGCGGTTTCAGTACTGGCTCGAAGGTTACAGTGAAAAATGGGAAACAACATCCGACAGGCTGCTCTCCTTCTCCCAGCTGAATCCGGGCAACTATACATTTAATGTAAAGGCCTCTGCCAATGAAAATTTTGAGAATGCCCCTGTTGCCACATACCACTTTATCATACGGCATTCTTTCTGGACCACCTGGTGGTTCAGAATATTACTTTTTCTTGCAGTAACAGGGCTCACGTACTGGTTTGTAAAGGAACGCATCAAATCCGTACGCAAAAAAGAGAATGCCCTGCGGGAAAAATTCCAGCTGCAGTATGATGCACTGAAGCACCAGGTAAACCCGCATTTCCTGTTCAACAGCTTTAACGCACTGCTCAATATCGTGGAAGACAACCCGAAGGAAGCCGCGGCGCTTATCAAGCACCTGTCGTCATTCTACCGCAAAATGACTTCGCACAGCCAGAAAGAACTGATACTGGTGCAGGAAGAACTGGAACTGCTCCAGTCATACCTTTATATTCAGCAAAAAAGATTTGGCAGCGCCCTGCAGTTTACAGAAACACTTGAACCCTGGATAAAAAAATCTACTTTTATACCACCGTTAGTATTGCAGCTGCTTGCCGAAAATGCTGTAAAACACAATACGATCAGCCGTGAAAAACCATTGGTGATATCATTATATACCGAAGATGAATTTCTTGTTATGAAAAACAATATCAATCATAAACTGGAGAAAGAAGCAGGCGAAGGTGTTGGCCTGCAGAATATTGAGAACCGGTATAAGCTTTTAACAGAAACAGCCATTATCCAAAAAAGCACGGCCACAGAATTTATTATTATGGTACCATTAATTTACCTGAACTGATGCAGATACTCATTTTAGAAGACGAAGAACAGGCGCTGATCCGTTTGCAGAAACTGGTAACAGAAGTGGTGGCCGATGCCAATATTGTTGGTACCGCTTCTTCCGTAGAAAAAGCGATGGAATGGTTTCAAACCCACAGCATGCCCGATCTTGTATTTATGGATATACAACTGGCAGATGGCAACAGTTTCCAGCTTTTTAATAAAGTGAAGATATCCTGCCCGGTGATATTTACCACCGCATATGAAAATTATGCGCTGCAGGCTTTTAAAGTGAACAGCGTTGATTATTTGCTGAAGCCCATCGATAAAGCAGAAGTTAAAAGAGCCGTGGATAAACTGAAGCTGCTGCAGGGCTCCCGGTCATTCGCGGCCGACTATAATGAAATACTGAAAACGATACAGGCGCCCGAAAAGAAATATAAAGACCGCTTCATCATCAAATTCGGCGATACGATCAAATCACTCAATATTGCCGAGATCGCTTATTTCTATACAGAGAACAAAGCCAATTTTGTAATTACCAATGAAGGCAAACGTTTTCCTGTTGACTTCAACCTTGACCAGATCGAGGAAATGGTGCACCCCAAAAATTTTTTCCGTATCAACCGCCAGTTTATCATCGGTCATCATGCCATTGAAGAAATGAAGGCACATACCCGCTCCCGCATCATTGTACGCCTGAATCCACCCACCCGGCTCGACACAGTGGTGGCACTGGACCGGGCACACGATTTCAGAAAATGGCTGTCTGAATAATCCCCTTTCTCACCGCCTGCAGGTTCAGCTCCCCAATATGCAGTTCCGGCCTGTTTTTACCGTTTTTTTACAGGATACGGCCTAATTTTTCGTTGTTATAAAGCAATACCTGATTTAACCTTTTCCGGTAAGAACCATGCAGCCTGACCAGCTGCAGGCTATTCATTCACAACCAACCCAAAGACTTATGAAAAGGAGTATTTATGTAATTGTGGCCCTGGCGATGGTAGTTATACTGTTCCAGGTTTCTTGTAAACACGAACTGCCACCGGTAACCTGTGTTCCGGGCACATTTAAAATTGCGGCAGTAACCACTGATGCCACGGTGGGACAAAACAATGGTTCCATCAGCGTTTCGGCTTCCGGCGGCACAGGCTTTAAATTCAGCCTGAATGGCGGCCCCTTCCAGGACACTGGTTATTTTCCCGGCCTCCAGGCATTTGGTAACTATAATATCGTGGGCAAAAACGCAGCAGGTTGTACCGACAGCGTCACGGCACAAATCGGATCATTCGATCCCTGTTCTGGTGTAACTATTACAGTGACCCTGGCAAAAACAGACGCTTCACCCAACACATCAAACGGTACGGTAACTGCTGTCGCCACAGGCGGTACAGCACCTTATCAATACAGCCTCAATGGCGCAGCATTCCAGTCTTCTGGTGCATTCACCGCACTGGCTGCCGGCAGTTATACGGTTGCTGCTAAAAGCGCAGCCGGCTGTTTGGGTTCAAACCAGGTAACGGTTGGCACCAATAATCCCTGTGCAGGTGTAACGGTAACAGTAAGTGCCACCACGGTGAACCCGACTACCGGCCAGAGCAATGGCTCTATAACTGCCTCTGCAACAGGCGGCACCGGATTTACTTACAGCCTGAATAATGGAGCCTACCAATCCAGTGGTACATTCTCCGGTCTGGCTGCCGGCAACTATACGGTTACTGCGAAAAATTCAAATGGATGTACAGGCGTAACAACAGTTGCACTGGGTGCTTCCAATCCCTGTGCAGGTGTAACAGTAACAGTGAGTACAACTACGGTAAGTCCGACTACCGGACAAAGCAATGGCTCCATCACAGCCACGGCAACCGGTGGTACTGGTTTCACATACAGCCTGAACAACGGTGCTTACCAGGCAAGCGGCACTTTCAGCAACCTGGCTGCAGGCACCTATACGGTTACGGCAAAAAATTCAAACGGATGTATAGGAAGTACACGGGTAACGCTTACTGCGGTAAGCCCCTGTAACAATATAAACATTACGATTGCCACAGCTGTGGTAAACACCACGCCCTGTGTTACACCCGCGGCAAACGGAAGCATTACGGTTACAGCCACCGGCTCAACAGGATTTACTTATAATATCAACGACGGTACCTACCAGGCAAGCAATGTTTTCAGCAGTTTAACTGCGGGTACATACCTCGTGGGGGTAAAGGACGCCAATGGCTGTACAAAAACACAATCCACCACGGTAAGTGTGATTGCAAGCGGGCCGCTGTTTGCACAGGTAAGAAACCTGATCACAACAAGATGCAGTGGCAGCGGTTGTCATATAGGAGCGGGTAACAATGCTGCAGGTTACAATTTTGATGCAGACTGCAATATTGTATCCAAGTGGAGCCAGATCAATCAAAGTACAGTTACATATACATTGGTAAAGATGCCGAAGAGTCCGCAGCCCTTGTTTACCGCTGCAGAAAAGGCCATCATAACAAGCTGGGTGAATGCCGGTCACCGGTACACCGATTAAGATTTTTGGATGTAGGATCTACAGGTATGGACAAAACAGCTGGCCTGTTTCGACTGGTTTGGAACAGGTTCAGCTTGTTTAAATGCAGGTTCAGCGTTTTAAACCTGCTTTCGTAAGACTTTGGTTCAAAATTTATACAGTCATAGTAACCCGAATAAATATGAGCTTCTTCAAAAAGAAAATTGTTAAATGGACCCTGCTGGTAATTGTGCTGCTCGGAGCCACTGCTGCGGTTGTTGGATATAAAATGTACAATAAACCACACCGCAGCGTACAGGATGCGGATGCCATGGCCGTGAGCGCCACCGATCTTGTAACAAAATATGAAACGGATGAAACCGCTTCCAACAAGCAATACCTCGACAAAGTGCTGAATGTAACAGGCGAGGTATCATCTGTTGCCCAAAACCAGAAAGGAGAAACAGTAATCACACTAAAGGGAAGCGATATGGGCGGGGTGATCTGTACCATGGAAGGAAAAAATACGGAAGCTTTTCAAACCGGCAGTATGATACAGCTGCAGGGTATTTGTACCGGTTACCTCACCGATGTGGTGCTTGTAAGATGTTATAGCAGTAAAAAATAGAATAGCAATACTTGTTGAAAAACCACTTTTAAGATGCAAAATATATTAAAAAGATCCCGGCTCGATTATATTGAAATTGCAGGGCTTCTCTTGTTCTTACTTATTTTATTTTTTTCGTGCAAGCATGAGATACCTCAGCAACCACTGGTGGATCCGCCGGTGGATGGTGGCACACAAACCTGCAGTGCAGACACCGTGTATTTCCAGAACAAAGTGCTTCCCCTGATCAATTCAAGCTGTGCGATGAGCGGATGCCATGATGCCATCACACATAAGGAAGGTGTTAACCTAACCTCCTATGCAAATATCATTGCCACAGGTGGTGTGAAACCAGGTAACCCTTCTGGCAGTAAGCTGTATACAGTATTGAACAAAACAGGCGGAGACCGTATGCCACCGCCACCGGCCGCCGCTTTCACACAGGCACAAAAAGACATTATTTACAAATGGATATTGCAGGGTGCTAAAAACAATGCCTGTAATGATTGCGATACAACGGTGTTTACCTACAATGCCGGCATTGCACCCATCATGAATACCTATTGCAAAGGCTGTCATAACCCATCATCATTAGGCGGGGGAATTGACCTGAGTGCTTATGCCGGAGTGAAAGCTACAGCCGTAAACGGTAAGCTGGTGGGCAGCATCACGCATGCATCCGGTTATATAGCCATGCCGCAGGGGGGCAATAAACTGTCTGACTGCCGCATCACACAAATAAAAAAATGGATCACAGCCGGTTCACTCAATAATTAATAACAGGGAAAAATTCAATCAACATGAAAACCTTTTTAATACTGCTGACAGCAATACTGGTAATATCATTTTCAGAAAGCTGCTATTACGACAAGGCAGACCTGCTTTATCCTGATGGTAAAGTGATTTGTGATACCACCACCGCCGCTAAATTCTCCACCGATGTGCTGCCGGTGATGAACACTTATTGTAACAGCGGCTGTCACAATACAGTTTCTGCATCCGGGGGCATCATCCTCGACACTTACAATGGTGTAAAAACCCAGGCTTCCAATGGCAGGCTGATGGGCTCCATCAATCAAACCAGTGGTTTTTCTGCCATGCCCAAAGGCGGCAATAAACTCAATACATGTACCAGCGCAAAAATCCAGCAATGGATCAATGCCGGTATGCCCAACAACTGATTCACCTTAAATTCAAATAACAACTATGAAAAAAGTTATGATCCTGTTTGTATGTGCTGTCATTGCCTTTAATGCGGGCGCACAAAATATACAAATGACCAAGACCGGCAAGATATCATTGTACTCCAGGGCCAAGTCTATCGAAAAAGTAGAGGCCGACAATAATGAAGTGTCAAGCATCCTCAACACGCAAACCGGCGACTTCGTTTTTGCCGTGCTGATGAAAAGTTTTCATTTTCAGCTGGCGCTTATGGAAGAGCATTTCAATGAAAACTATGTAGAGAGCACCAAGTATCCAAAATCGACCTTTAAAGGAAAGATCACCAATTTAACGGCTGTAAACTTTACAAAAGACGGTGTGTATCCAGTAACCGTTGAAGGCGACATAACACTCCACGGTGTAACCAAAAAAATGACCGCCAATGGTTCTGTTACTGTAAAGGCAGGAAAAATTGCGGCCAGCTCCAAGTTTGCCGTGAAATTAAAAGACTATAATATCAGCATTCCCTCGCTGGTGGCAGACAAGATCTCCGAGGATATCGATATCACCGTGGACTGCAAGTACGAACCCAAAAGTTAATTCTTAAAACAGCAATGATGAAAAACTTACTGATAACACTGGCGTTTTGCTGCACGGGTATTTTGAAAATACATGCACAGGACGACCTGATGAAGATGCTGGAAGACGAGGCAAAGAAGGAAAAGAAAAAAGACTACGCCACTGCCACTTTTAAAACATCGAGGCTTATCAACGGGCACTCGATCGAAAATGCAGCTGCCGGTGTGCTCGACCTGAAGATATCACACCGTTTTGGAATGGTGAACAAAGGAGGATATGAATTGTTTGGGCTTGACCAGGCAACCATGCGTATCGGGCTTGACTATGGTATTTCCAACAGGCTGATGGTGGGTGCAGGCCGCAGCACATTTCAAAAACAATATGATGCATTCGGCAAGTTTAAGATATTACGCCAGTCCAGCGGCGGAAGAGGTTCCTCTCCCATTTCTGTAAGTGCAGTGTCGACCGTGATGCTTAAAACATTAAAATGGGAAGATCCCAAGCGGCAGAATTATTACACCTCCCGTCTTTCCTTTGCCCACCAGCTCATCATTGCACGTAAATTCAGCGAAGGGCTTTCTTTACAGCTGATGCCATCATTTGTGCATTATAACCTGGCACAGGCCGCAACCGATCCCAATGATATTTTTGCACTGGGCGCAGGCGGCAGGTTCAAGCTCAACAAACGTTTGAGTTTTAATATTGAATACTATCATGTGCTGCCGATATCACTGGTGGAAGGACAGGATTATATGCTGCCCGGTACCAAAAACTCCCTGGCAGTTGGATTTGATATTGAAACCGGCGGGCACGTATTCCAGCTGCATTTCACCAATTCGACCGGCATGACGGAGAAGACATTTATTACTGAAACAACCGGAGATTTCTTCAAAGGCGATATCCATTTCGGATTCAATGTATCGAGGGTGTTTACCATTAAAGACAGGCGTAAGAAAAAATAAAATACCATTACTGGCTGCAGTTACCCGTAACCTGCCCTGTTTAACCGGCATAATAAACAATGTTTATTAACCTTAAAACAAACAGTTATGACTTACCTGCAACAGTTGCATCAGTGGAGTGCCAAACACCACCAGCGGTGGTTTGTTGTACTCAGGATTATTTTAGGGCTTTCGCTTATCGTTAAAGGAATTCAGTTTATCAGGAATACCGCCATGATTGAACAATTGCTGCATCACAGTGTTTTCAGCGGGCAGTTTCAATGGCTGGGTACTTTCATCCCCTGGCTGCATTTATTTGGCGGCACTATGCTGCTGGCCGGTTTATTTACACGCATATCCGTTTTGTTCCAGATTCCCATCGTAGCGGGTGCGGTATTTTTTATCAATACGCAAACCGCTTTTTTACCCGGCCTGGATGATACACTTTTTTCCATTGTTGTACTCCTGCTGCTGCTGTTCTTTTTACTGGAAGGCGGCGGACCTTACTCGCTCGACAATGCCCTGCGTCATTCGAAAAACCGATCATAAATAAAAAAGCCGCTACATTGTAACGGCTTTTTTAATTTATATGAATCTTCTATTCTGCTTTTAAACCGGCAAACAGGTATTCCCTGTTCAACCTCGCAATATTTGCCACAGAAATTCCTTTGGGACATTCCGCCTCACAGGCATAGGTGTTGGTACAGTTACCAAAACCTTCCTTATCCATCTGTGCCACCATATTCAGCACACGTGTTTCCCGCTCGGGCTGGCCCTGTGGTAATAAAGCCAGTTGCGAAACCTTAGCGCTTACAAATAACATGGCGCTGCCGTTTTTGCAGGTGGCCACGCAGGCACCGCAGCCGATACATGCCGCCGCGGCAAAAGCATCGTCAGCATTTTTCTTATCAATGGGAACCGCGTTTGCATCCACCGCATTACCCGTATTTACAGAAATATATCCGCCGGCCTGGATGATACGGTCGAATGATGTACGGTCAACCACCAGGTCTTTTATCACGGGGAAAGCCTGGCTTCTCCATGGTTCCACCACGATGGTATCGCCATCTTTAAACGCACGCATATGCAGCTGGCAGGTGGTGTTTTGTGCCCATGGGCCATGCGCCTTTCCGTTAATGTACATGCTGCACATACCGCAAATACCTTCACGGCAATCATGGTCAAATGCAATGGCATCTTTCCCATCACGGATCAGCTGCTCATTGAGCACATCAAACATTTCCAAAAAAGACATTTCACTCGAAATATTCTTTACCTGGTAAGTTTCAAAATGACCTTTGTCACTGCTGTTTTTCTGTTTCCACACTTTAAGTGTGAGGTTCATGTTGTAATGTTCCATTATAATAAATTGCTTTATTTCCTTTGTTAATTGGTTAATTAGTTTATTGGTTAACTGGTCAACTGTTTTGCTGTCTTATGCAAGCATTGCTGAAACTATTATATTAACCAACTAACTAATCCACTATTAAATCTTCACATAATTCCTGTATTCAAACGGCCTCCATCCAAAATTCCTCCACAAAAAATACAGGAGCCGGTGCTTAAGACTTTTAAAATTCTTTTTGCTCATATCAATACCGCTGTCCCAGTTCTCCGCTTCCACTAATTTTTTCATCACCGCGGGGTGTGTACCTTCAAAAATCGTAACAGAATCAATATTGGAATAGTCAAATTCGGCTTCTGTTATTTTTTTATGCTTTCCCGGTTCTCCATCCCAGAGGGTATAAAAATTTTCCGTTTTCTGGTGCATGAGTATCGGGTTACGCACCCATCCGTAATGATAAATGTATGCACCGATGAGTTTCACCTGCAGCTTCCGTTCATCTTCCCGCCTGAATCCCTGTGCATCACGGTAGCTTTTGATATTTTTATCATTCCGGATCACCCGGATCTCCTTGCTGTACCATTTTCGGCCATCGCCAATGTATCTGTAACTGCCGTAAAAATGGTGGTAGTTGAATAAAAGTCCCTCCACTTTTTTATCATCCTTATACCGTTGCATGGCATCTAAAATGGTTTGATGGTACTGTTCATGCACCACTTCATCTGCCTGTATATAAAAGAGCCAGTCACTATCCGCTGCTGTTGCTGCAATGGCTTTATTGGTTTCCACCGCCAGCACCTTCCCGCCTTCACGCAAACTGTTGTCCCAAACGGAATGGACATATTTGATTTTATCGCTTCTGATACTTTTGATCAACCCTTCCGTATCATCTTCACTATCGCCCAAACAAACAATCATTTCATCCACCACCGGCAAAATGGAAGTAATGGATTCCACCACCGGGTAGCCATACTTTACCGCATTTTTTACAAAGGTGAAGCCGGAAACTTTCATTTTTAAGAGCGCTGGTTATTATGAGTATTTAGAATGGTTATGATTGTTCTTTAAATCGCTTCTCTAATTCATCATAAAAACCTTTGTTTTTTTTGACATGTATTGTTATGATCTTTTATGATTTGATCATACTAATCATTCAAATCTGCGTCTTGCTTTTTTGACGCTGATCGTTATGATCAATACGATTTAAAACCGTGCATCATCTGATATCATACAATCCGTCTCTCCTATTTATAACTTCTTTGTGTTGGCTTCACAATCTCAAAATTCAGTGCTTCTTTATGCAGCTCCCAGTTGCTGTCGCCCTTGAGCTCCCAGGCAGCCACATAACTGTAATTGTCATCATCCCGTTTTGCCTCACCATCTTCTGTCTGGCTTTCTTCCCTGAAGTGGCCACCACAGCTTTCATTACGGTTCAGCGCATCTATACACATCAGTTCACCCAGTTCAATAAAATCAGCCACGCGGCCAGCTTTATCCAGTTCAGGATTAAACTCAGCCACATCACCCGGGATACGCACATCGCTCCAGAATTCTTTTTTCAACTGCTGAATCTCAGTAATGGCCTGTTTCAGTCCTTCTGCAT
Organism: Ferruginibacter sp.; assembly: GCA_046329655.1. Taxonomy (GTDB): domain Bacteria; phylum Bacteroidota; class Bacteroidia; order Chitinophagales; family Chitinophagaceae; genus Ferruginibacter. The sequence goes on along the minus strand of JAXLUD010000012.1, from coordinate 5,845 downwards.
TACGAGCCATACCGCATTTATCCCACATAATCTTACCCAAACGCTTGTGGAAGCTTTCCACGGTTTGCTTACCCTTGATATTCATCAGTGTGCTGATCCGGTCACTTACCGCTTTCTCTGTTTCTTCAAATGCGGGATGCGTGGTGGGTAACGACGGGTTGCGTATTTCATCAGCCAGGTAATTACCAATGGTGTAAGGAATAACGAAATACCCGTCTGCCAGTCCCTGCATCAGTGCACTTGCACCCAAACGGTTGGCACCATGATCACTGAAGTTCGCTTCACCCAGCGCATATAAACCCGGCACGGTGGTCTGCAGTTCATAATCCACCCACAAACCGCCCATGGTATAATGCACGGCAGGATAAATACGCATCGGCATTTCGTAAGGGTTCTCCCCTGTTATCTTATCATACATGTCAAACAGGTTACCATATTTTTCTTTCACCACATCTTTACCCAATGCAATAATTTTTGCATCATCTGCATTTACCAAACCCTGCATACCTGCTTCAATTTTACCATAACGTTTAATGGCATCAGCAAAATCCAGGTAAACGGCCTGTTTGGAAGAACCTACTCCATAACCGGCATCGCATCTTTCCTTTGCAGCCCTGGATGCTACGTCACGCGGCACCAGGTTACCAAATGCAGGATACCTTCTTTCGAGGTAATAATCCCTTTCGTCTTCGGGTATTTCATTGGCCTTGCGGCTGTCATTTTGTTTTTTGGGCACCCAGATACGTCCGTCATTACGGAGCGATTCACTCATCAGTGTGAGCTTGCTCTGGTGATCACCACTTACTGGAATACAGGTGGGATGTATCTGTGTAAAACAGGGGTTGCCAAAGTAGGCGCCCTTTTTATGTGCTTTCCATGCAGCGGTAACATTACTGCCCATGGCATTGGTGCTTAAATAAAATACGTTGCCATAACCACCGGTGCAAAGCAATACAGCATGGCCAAAATGGCGTTCCAGTTTACCGGTAACCAAATCCCTTGCGATAATACCTCTTGCCTTACCATCAATCATCACCACATCCAGCATTTCGTGGCGGCTGTACTGTGTTACATTACCCAGTGCAACCTGCCTTTCCAGTGCGCTGTAAGCACCTAACAGTAATTGCTGGCCGGTTTGACCTGCAGCGTAAAAAGTACGCTGTACCTGTGTACCACCAAAACTCCTGTTGCTGAGCAAACCGCCATATTCACGGGCAAAGGGCACACCCTGGGCCACACACTGGTCAATGATGTTCGCACTTACTTCAGCAAGACGGTGCACATTGGCTTCCCGGGCACGGTAGTCGCCGCCCTTTACCGTATCATAAAACAAACGGAAAACAGAGTCACCGTCATTCTGGTAATTCTTTGCTGCATTGATACCACCCTGTGCCGCAATACTATGGGCACGGCGGGGACTGTCCTGGAAACAGAATGTTTTTACTTTATAACCCAATTCACCCAGCGAGGCGGCGGCAGAAGCCCCGGCAAGGCCGGTACCTACAATAATCACTTCGATCTTACGCTTGTTAGCAGGATTTACCAGTTTAACGTGGCCTTTGTAGTCTTCCCACTTTTCACTCATTTCGCCTGCTGGTATTTTTGAATTAAGAGCCATTTTATAATGAATAATTAGTAATGAATAATGTTTAATTTCTTTTTTGGTATCAGCATTTATTCGCTGTTCGGCTGCGGTGGCGTCGCACACATCAGCTTAATATACTTTATGGAGCGGTTAAGAAATCCACCCCAGGTAAAACGCCACGGGCATTAAAGCAAAAAGAATGCATACGATCACAGAATAAATCATGCCCGCTGTTTGGATAAGCGGGGTATATTTTTTGTGATGGATGCCCAGGGTTTGGAACGCACTTGAAAAACCATGCAGCAGGTGCCAGAATAAGGAGATCACGCCGGCGATATATGCAATCACCGCCCATAGATGCTCTTTAAAGTATTCTTTCATTTCTTCGTAAAGATTGTAGGAGGCATCATTTACACCACCCTCAGCATACAAAGCCACCTTGGTATTTACAAAAAACTTGGAAACATGCAGTATTAAAAAGAACAGCAGCAGTGTGCCCAGCAAACCCATGCTGCGGCTGTACCATTTGCTGTTGGTGCTGGCACCGTTCACGTCATATTTTACCGGCCTTGCGGCATTGTTCTGCTTCACCAGCAAAAGCCCCTGGATGATATGCAGGATAAGTCCGGCAAACAGTCCCAGTTCAAGAAAACGCACAATGTAATTATGGCTCATGAAGTGTGCCCAGGTATTAAACATTTCACCGCCATCATTGAAAAAGATCATGGAGTTTACAGTGCAGTGAATAACGAGAAAGGAAATGAGAAATAATCCGGTGAGCCCCATCGTAAACTTCTTGCCGATGGAAGAAGTAAATAGCTGTTTAAAGGTCATCTTGCAAAAGTTAATGTTGAATTTTGGTCAGCAAATTTAAGCCACAATCAAACACAAACATATTTTGTGCAGCGTTTTTACGCAAACGATACCATTTTTTAATCAAGCTGCCGCAGCATCCAGTTATCCACCTGCTGAAAAACCAGTTCAGGCTTCATAGTACGCCACTGCGGCAGTTCCAGCAAACCGATATAATTGGTCAGTCTTGCTTTTTTAAAATCATACTGTGTTTGCTCAGGCATATCCAGCACCACCACCCAGCCGCCTTCATCCTGCAGCTGCTCCCTCCACTCCTCGTAATAATCATCATTGCTGCTGTGAAAGTTCAGCACATTTTCAGCCACCAGTATGAATTTAGTAATGCCTTCATTGAACAAAATATCCGTTACTTCCCGCCGCAGGGTCATGATATCATTTTCAATCGCATCATTCCATTCGCCCATCAGCTCAATGATACTGTACTGCTGTTCGTAGTCAGTAAATAAAATTTTCATATAAAGCGTGCGGCTGCCAAATTCATCCCACTGGGGGTGGATATAATAATTGTATACCGTCTGGCTGAATTCAAATTCACTGTAGCTGCGGCCATAAAACGGACTGCGTTCGTCTTCCTCTGCTGCGTACAAATGCCGCCAGTTATAATATGGTTCTATATCCTGCAAGTAGTACTGTTACTGGCTGCAAATTTCAGCCAAACAGGTTGCAACATGAAATTTAATTGACGGTTTATCGTTCCTGATGCACTTATCTTTGTTACCCGCAGGCTGCAGCAGGAATAAAAAGCTGCAATGCGGCAACAATGGCAAAGCATGATTAAGGCTTTTTATCAACGAATCATCCATTACCTGCGTCCGAAAATCAGCAGGGCACAGCTGATCATACTGGTCGCCGCATTAACGGGTTTGGTGTCCGGACTAGCAGCTGTTGCCCTTAAAAGTATCGTACATTATCTCCAGCACCTGATAGAACATATCGCCCTGAGCCGGTTTGCTTACCTGCTTTTTCCCATGGCAGGCCTGCTCATCACGGTTTTGATCATCGCCCGTTTTTTTCACGGACAGATTGAAAGAGGAATTGCAATGGTGCTGAGGGCCATTGCAAGAAAATCGTCGTTTATCCCGCTTAACCATACCTATTTACATGTTGTAACCAGTTCAATAACGGTCGGACTGGGCGGTTCTGCAGGACTGGAAGCGCCCATCGTGGCAACAGGTTCCGCGGTAGGTTCTAACCTGTCAAGGATCAGTGATCTCAATTACCAGGAGCGTACATTGCTTATTGCCTGTGGTGCAGCGGCCGGTATCGCAGCGGTTTTCAATGCTCCCATTGCAGGCGTGATCTTCGCGGTGGAAGTGTTGCTGGCCGAAACGATCGTGAGTTATTTTATCCCGCTGATCATTGCATCCGTGGTGGGTGCACTTTGCTCCAAAATCATATTGCAGGAAGCATTCCTTTTCAATTTTGTATTGAAACAAAACTTTGATTACAAGAATGTGCCTTTTTACATTGCACTGGGTATACTGGCCGGATTTATTTCTTTGTACTATGCACGCGCCTTCAAGAAAACGGAAACAAGCCTGCATCAAAACAGGATGAATCCTTTCCTGCGGGCAGTGCTGGGTGGCCTGTTACTGATGCTGCTGTATTTTGTTTTTCCTCCATTATTCGGGGAAGGATACAACAGCGTGAAGGCTGTTGCCAATGCCAGCTTCAGCACATTCGATGATAACACTTCATTATTTTCAAAACTGGGTGAAAACTGGGGCATCATTGCATTTGCGGCATTGATACTGCTGTTTAAACCGGTGGCCGCAGGCATTACCATTGGCAGTGGCGGCAATGGCGGTAATTTTGCGCCTTCGCTTTTCACCGGGGCATATCTCGGCTTCTTTTTTTCAAAACTGTTCAATGCATTTGGCTGGATCAGGATTCCTGTAGGCAATTTCAGCCTGGTGGGTATGGCAGGTGTTTTAAGCGGTGTGATGTATTGCCCGCTTACAGCTGTGTTCCTGATTGCCGAAATCACCAACGGCTACGAACTCTTTATACCACTGATGATCGTTTCTTCCATTTCATTTTTTATTGTAAAAAGCTACGAACCCTTTTCAATGGAACTGAAAAAACTGGCCATGGAAGGCCAGGTTTTCACACATAAAAAAGAAAAGAATATTCTTACCAGCATCACCCTTGCTGAAATAATTACGGATGAATACAACAGCATCACGATTGATAAAAAACTGAAAGACCTGGTGGAGATCATCAAAAAAAGTGAAAAAAACATTTTTGCCGTGGTGGATGGCAAGGAAAGATTTGCAGGGATCATTGAACTGAATGATATCAAACAAAAGCTTTTTTCACCAGAGCAGTTTGAAAAGATTTCCATCCGATCCATCATGAAAAAACCAGCGGCCATCTTACGCGAGGAAGAAAACATGCATTCGGTAATGGAAAAATTTGATGCCACGCAAAGCTGGTACCTGCCCGTACTGGATAATAACCGCAGGTTCAAAGGGTTTATATCCAAAACAAAACTATTTGCCAAATACAGGGAAATACTGGCAGCACAGTCAGATATTTATGAATCGGAAACATAAAAAAAGAGGCCTAAGCCTCCTTTTTATTATAGATGTTCGTCTAAGTTTTATTGTATCACCACCCTGTCGGTAAACACCAGCTGTTTGTTTGCATCCACCACTTTCACCAGGTAAACACCTTTACCCAATGTATTGTTTATGCGGACATTTACCGTCTGCATTTTTGAGCTTACCTGTACCAGTTGCGAAAGCACATTCCTGCCGGAAAGATCAGACACCACTACGTAATACTGGCCGGCGGCCTGGTTATCGAACAACACTTTAAACTCATTGTTGGTAACCGGGTTGGGGAATATTCTAGCATCAGCGTTGATGGTCGCTAATGGCAATTCATTTGTTACACCGAAGCTTCGTTTAGCATCTGCTTCTTTTTGAAACAACAGGTTTCCATTGGCCAGGTCGGAAGCGGTGTATTTATCGCTGCCATCCATTTTAACAGCTGCCAGGTCTTTGATATCAAATTTGTAGAAACCATCGTAGCTGTTGGCGCTGCTCACCACCACTTTACCATCATCATCCACGGCAGCGCCGTTCGTGGTATAGTTGGCCGGCAAGCCACTGATAACACCCATATAGGTTGCGGTACGGCCATCAATATCCACTTTAAAAACGGAATGCGTGGCAGAGATAATGTATAATTTGCCATAGGCATCAGCTACCATATCACCGCCCCAGCTGCTGCAGCGGTTATGAATGGAAATGCCTTTATTGGTTTCGGCATCATTTAAAGGCCCGAGATCTGTGATCACGGTTTTTTTACCGGTGGTAAAACGGATGAGGTGGTTCCCGTCATTGGTAACCGCGTAACCGTTGCCATCTGCGGCAATATCCA